>NZ_LN907858.1:640277-1280554 GCF_001460635.1 Helicobacter typhlonius | reverse complement strand
TTGTGGGAGAGACTGCACTACATTACAAGCAGTAGCTTTTTGGAGCTTGAGTTCGATACCTTCTTGCTTAAGCTGAAACTTCGCTATGTTGCTGTTATCAAAAAGTTCCATAATTTTTTTTATTTCTTGTAGATTCATTGTCGCACCTTTTAGAGTGAATTTAATTTGCTATAATAACACGATTTTTTAAAAAAAACAATTTATAAAAGTGAGGTTTGCAATGGGGTTAAAGTCGGATTTGTGGATTAAAGAAATGAGTAAAAATGGTATGATTGAGCCATTTTGTGAAAAGCAAGTGGGAAAAAATATCGTAAGTTATGGACTTTCAAGCTATGGGTATGATATTCGCGTGGGACACGAATTTATGATTTTTACAAATATCGGCGCAACTTTGGTTGATCCTAAAAGCTTTGATGAACGCAATGTTGTGGAGGTAGATGCAAGTAAGGAGGGCTTTTGCCTCGTGCCTCCAAACTCCTTTGCTCTTGCACGCACAATAGAATATTTTAGAATCCCGCGCAATGTTTTGGCGATTTGTCTAGGTAAAAGCACCTATGCGCGCTGTGGGATAATCGTCAATGTTACACCTTTTGAACCCGAATTTGAGGGGCATATCACGATTGAGATTAGCAACACTACGCCGCTTCCGGCAAAAATTTATGCCAATGAGGGTATAGCGCAGGTGCTTTTCCTTGAGGGCGATGAGTCTTGTGAGGTAAGCTATAAGGATAAGAATGGTAAGTATCAAGGGCAGATTGGGATAACTCTACCAAAAGTGTTGAGAGGATAAAAGGTTACTTATAAAAGTTTTAGCCCTAAAAAGACTTAGTTCTGCCCCCCCCCACAAAAAGAAATGTTTTGGTTTTGTCTCACTTGGGTTAAAGAGGTATAATCATATAGAATCTAGACTTTAGGTTTCTTTCGCGTTAGTAGTGAACTCCAAAGGCGAAAATACAGAATGTGTGTAGATTCTCACATTATCTGTGCCAAAGGCTTGGAAAAGCTTATTTATTACAGAACGCACACCTTGCTGGTCGCTTAGAAACATTCTAAATAGTCCATATTCCTGCCTACCACTTACTTGCTCTATGGTGCTTTTAAGGAATGAGCTTGAGGCATATTTTTCACACTGGATATAAAAAAAATCATCATATCCGTCCTCTAATAGCATATCTACAATAGAGTCTTTTAGCTCTTTCTTACAATAAATATCTACGCTTAATGTTTCTTGTTGCATTGCTGTATCTTATGAGATAGGATTGCGTATATTTTCGCCATAGGCTACGACTTGGCGGATTCTAAAAATAGCGATAAGAAACATAATTCCACCAACAATAGCAAGTATGCTAAAGCTCATAAGTCCAATGAGAGCAATCACGAGTATTGCCATACTATCAAAAATCAGCACAGAAATCATAACAATATACATCAAAATGAGACCAATGACGCTCACAATAAGTATCTTAAATCCTTGAAAGAATAATCCATCGTGCAAAACAAAGCTTAGTTCTTTGCTAAGCTGCCATTGCAAATAAATACACACAGGGATTGCGATAAGTATAAAAATCAAATACAACACAATAAAAGTATTTAATTCCATATTTTCAAGCGTGTATAAGTCGTTTCTACCAAAAAAGCTAATACAATTTATAATAGCTGAAATGACAAACAACGCTATGTAGAGATTAAAAGCTCTCCTTCTCAAACTTAGCTTTGATATGTAAAAAAGAGCAAAAAAAACGCCAATGACTGATATAAAATTAACAATGTATGCGTAAAACATCACATCTTTCATTACCTCTTCATAGTTCAATAATATTCCCTCAGCAGTAGCGATACTACTAAGTGCAAAACTAAAGGCAAAACATATATAGAGTATATTGAGTATCAAAACAGCGATAAATAATCCTTTAGCTCTCTTTAACTGCGGCGTGTTGTCGATGTGGTGGATTGGCACATTGTCTGGGATAATGGGTAGGGTAGTCTTAAAAAATGCCATTTTTTAAATCCTTTGTTTTGTGCTTTTATTGATTGTGTGCTTGGAAACCCAAAATGTGCAAATAGCGCAATGAGAATTCTCGTATCTTGTAAATCCTCATTAAAAAACACATCTTAAATTGATTTTAGAATCATCTTATTTTAAGAATCTTAAGCCACATCTATGATATCTGTAGCCCACACACAAAAGCCGTGATTATAGTATATTTTTTTCAAAATAGCAATACGCGCCTTACACGCTAGAATCTAGTTTTCGTGGTTAGTGAAATAAATATGGGTGCTTTTGTGTAATCTAAAGTTATAAATTTTCTCACCAGATGCTAAAAACTTGCAATCGCTTTGAATTATCATATAAATATTATGGTTTGAAATGCGCATTTGGGTGGGAGATTCTTAAACTCAAATAGAATCTTCTATGTTATGAAATCTTGGATAGAATAGAATAAAATGCGTAGCAGAGTGAATAAACTAAGGAGATTGTATGAATAGACTATGGAAAATCACGGGATTTTTGCCATTTATCGTTGTGGCTTTTATCAATGCTTTTATGGATTTAGGGCATAAAATCACTATTCAAAATACAATTTATAAAGTCTATGATGGAAGCGAACTTACACTCTTAACAAGCATTATTAACGCACTTATCTTACTTCCTTTTATATTTCTTTTTTCTCCTTCTGGTTTCTTGGCTGATAAATATCCTAAAAATGTTGTTATGCGTATATGTGCGTGGTTTGGCTTGTTGCTTAGTATCATTATTGCGTTGTGTTATTTTTTGGGTTATTTTTGGTTTGCTTTTATAGCTACTTTGTTTATGGCAGCTCAATCGGCGATTTATTCTCCTGCAAAATATGGCTTTATCAAAGATTTGGTAGGTAAGGATTTACTTGCGTGGGGAAATGGTGTGATGCAGGCAGTAGCGATTGTAGCTATTTTAGCAGGTATGAGCGTTTTCTCACTTCTATTTGAATCTTTGTATGCTTTGAGTGATTTAGGATTCCTAGCACAAAAAGGTGAGATTTTGCAAAGTGTTGCTCCGCTTGGTTTTGTGCTTATTGCGTGTGCTCTAATAGAATTATATTTATGCTATACCCTTCCCACACTTACGCAACGCACACAAGAGGTTTTTGATAAGGAAGCATATTTGAGAGGTTCTTTATTAAAAGCAAATTTTAAATTACTCACTTCTCATCGTAATATTTGGTTATCTGTAATAGGCATAGCTGTATTTTGGTCTATCTCTCAATTACTTTTAGCGACTTTTCCGACTTATGTAAAGATGACTTTTGCGGAGTTAAATACCTTTAAGGTGCAGATGATTATTGCTTGTTCGGGCTTTGGAATTATTATAGGCTCTATTATTGCGGGACGATTTTCAAAGCAATATATTGAAACAGGGCTTATCCCTATTGGGGCAGGATTTATTTGTATAACTACTATGCTGATTTTAAGTTTTTCTTCTCTTACATCTTATGCTGTGCTCTTTTTCTTTTTTGGTGTGGGTGGCGCACTTTTTATAGTTCCGCTTAATGCTTTAATACAATTCCACGCCAAAGAGGGTGAGTTAGGCAAGATTCTAGCAGGTAATAATTTCGTGCAAAATATTGCTATGCTTTTATTTTTGCTTATAGGCACTCTTGTATCTTTAGGTAATATTGATGTAGTGTATCTTTTTTATTTTTGTATGATTGTCGCATTGTGTGGGGCAATTTATGTTGTGAAGCTTTTGCCCTTTTCGCTTGTAAGAATGCTTGTTACTCTTGCATTTTTTCAAAGATACCGCTTAAATGTAGAGGGTTTTGAAAATGTCCCTGAACGAGGCGGCGTATTATTACTTGGCAATCATATATCTTTCATAGATTGGGCTATGGTGCAGTTGGCACTACCGCGTAAGGTGTATTTTGTAATGGAGCGGAGTTATTATGATAGGTGGTATATACGCATTTTTCTTGATTTTTTTGGTGTGATTCCTGTCTCAAATGCCGGAAGCAGAAAAGCTTTAGAATCTATTGCACAAAAACTCATACAAGGGCATATGGTATGTATTTTTCCGGAAGGTGCAATATCGCGACACGGGCATTTAAATACCTTTAAAAATGGCTTTGAACTTGCTGCTAAAAATGTAAATGAAAATCAAGCTGTAATATTGCCCTTTTATATACGCGGTTTATGGGGGAGTGCATTTTCACACTCTCATCAAGGATTCCAAGAAAGACGCAAAAGCTTTGCTAAACGCAATATCACGATTGCTTTTGGAGAATCTTTAGATATTCACTCTAACGCACAGCAGGTTAAGGCTAAAGTGTTTGAGTTATCTTTTAGTGCGTGGAAATCTCAATGCGAAGTCTTGCCTACACTTGGCAAGGCGTGGGTAGATTCTGCAAAGAAGTGGGGAAGTGAAGTGGCTATTATAGATAGCCTAAGTGGTTCTATGAGTTATACGCGAATGCTTAGCCTTACACTTATTCTCTCTAAGCTTTTTGCAGAGCAGACAAAGGAGCAGCAAAATGTGGGAATTATACTTCCTGCCTCACTTGCAAGTGCATTATGTAATCTTTCTTTGCTTATGGCGACAAAAACCATTGTGAATCTTAATTTCACGGCTGGACAAAAGGCGATTGATGCTGCTATTAAATCCGCACAAATTCAGACAATTTATACTTCACAAAAATTTATGGATAAACTTGAAGGCAAGGGCGTGAGTTTAAATTTCTCGCAAAATGTGAGAGTGTTATATATGGAGGATTTAGTTGATAAGGTTAAAGCAAATAAGCTTGATTTTGTGTGTAAAATGGCTCAAGCGATTTTATTGCCCTCTTTTATGCTTAAATGGTTTTATATAAAAGCGCAGAAAAACACAGATATAGCCGCAATTCTTTTTAGTAGTGGGAGTGAGGGTAAGCCAAAAGGTGTAATGCTTTCACATTTAAATATTATGAGCAATATTTTGCAAATTTCTGATGTCATTCACGCGCGCGATGGGGATTCTATGCTTTCGTCTTTGCCACCATTTCACGCCTTTGGTTTAACCGTTACTACACTTATGCCTTTGCTTGAGGGTATGCTCTCTGTTACACACGCAGACCCAACTGATGCAATAGGCGTTGCTAAGGCAATAGCAAAAAACAAAGTGAGTGTGATGTGCGGCACTTCTACGTTTTTGGGTATTTATGCGCGTAGTAATAAGGTAGATAAGCTTATGTTTGATTCTTTGCGACTTGTGGTAGCGGGAGCGGAAAAACTCAAAAAAGATGTAAAAGAAGCCTTTGTGATGAAGTTTAATAAAGAAATCTATGAAGGCTATGGTGCGACAGAGACTACACCTGTGGCAAGTGTGAATCTACCGAGTGAATTTGATGTGGATAATTGGGAATTACATAAAGCAAGTAAGGAGGGCAGCGTGGGTATGCCTTTGCCCGGAAGTGCCATTAGAATTGTTGAGCCAAATACTATGCAGGAAATGCCTGTGGGCGAGGACGGGTTGATACTTATCGGCGGACATCAAGTAATGGTAGGGTATCTCAATGATGAGGAAAAAACCAAAGAGGTGATTGTAGAAATTGATGGGATTAGGTGGTATAAAAGTGGCGATAAGGGGCATTTAGATGCCGATGGATTCATTCATATTGTGGATAGATATTCGCGTTTTGCAAAAATTGGTGGGGAAATGGTAAGTCTTGGTGGGATTGAGGAAGAGATTGCAAAGCTTATCAAAAAATATGAGATTGATGATGGGCTTAAATATGTTGCCACAGCGATAGATGATAGCAAAAAGGGCGAGAGTGTCATTCTTCTTGTGAGCGGTGAAAAGACAGAATATGAAAAAATAGAAAAAATTATCAAAGAAGTGCAAATCCCAGCACTTTTTAAGCCATCTAAGATTCTAAGAGTGGAATCTATCCCCGTGCTTGGCTCGGGTAAGGTGGATTTCAAAGGTGCGAAAGATTTAGCACAAAAGCTCCTCAATGTGTGAATGTAAAGGATTACATCATTTTATCTTTAGTAAGGATAAAATCTCCTCTTTATGCTCACTATCCTCTAGTATCTCATAGAGATTCTTTCCTTCATAAGTGCCGAGTTTTTTCACATCTATACCATTTTTTGCAAACTGCTTTAAGATTTTTTGGATATTATTGTTTGTAAGTTTATTTTTGAACTCATCGAGAAACAAAAGCAAAACACTCACTTTCACGAAAGTATCTCTTGGATAATAAATATAATGTTCAACTATAGTATCTGCTTGTAAAAGATGAAGCTCTAAAAATTTTAAAAATTTTGGCAAGTATTTATCAAGGTAATAATCAATAGCTCTAGGGTTAATTTCCACCCCTTGTAAATCCACCTCTATGCCATTATTAAAAAGTATGTAAATTAAATCCGTATTAATAAAAAAACCCAACATTTTTTTATCAGTGAAAATTTCTTTAGGGTAGTGTGCTAAAAGCTCCTTAAAAAATATATCAATTGTTTTTTCATTAAAGTTATCTCTAGAACCCCTAGTTTCAGGATTAAAGCCAAGTGCTTCAAAAAACTTCTCATTGATTTCATTGCCTAAGTTTTGCACAAAGAAGCGCAAATCCCAGCACTTTTTAAGCCATCTAAGATTCTAAGAGTGGAATCTATCCCCGTGCTTGGCTCGGGTAAGGTGGATTTCAAAGGTGCGAAAGATTTAGCCAAGAGTTTGATAAAGAGCTAGGATTTAGTGTAACATTATGGAAATTTGAAAATTGTTAATCAAGGAGAAAAAATGTTTGAATATTACCTTAAAAGATTCTTTGTAAAAGTGAAAAGAGCAATGTTTTATTTTCCTTATACTAAGGAAGTTAAAAAATGAAAAAGTAGGCAAAAATAGGCAAAATGCTTGACTTATTTTTGCAAAATTGACTATAATCACGCGCTCAAAAAAACATCAAAAATGATTTTGATGAGTTCTTTAAGGATATAAGGAAAAAATATGGAAAGAATACGACTTAGGCTTAAAGCTTATGACCATAGAGTTCTTGATAGATCGGTCGCATCTATTATAGAAGCAGTTAAAAGGACAGGTTCAGAGATAAGAGGTCCCGTGCCACTTCCTACCAAAAAGAAGAGATACACCGTTTTGCGTTCGCCACATATCAATAAAGATTCGCGTGAGCAGTTTGAAATTAGAGTGCATCATCGCATTATTGATATTATGTCAGCGACTCCTGATACCGTGGATAGCCTTATGAAGCTTGATTTGGCACCGGAAGTAGATGTTGAAGTAATGTCTATGAGTAAGTAAATAAGATGTAAGGATTGAGGATATGGAATTTATAGTTGAAAAAATCGGTATGAGTCGCACCATAGGCGCAAAAAGTGAAGCAGTAACGCTTTTGCGTGTGCTTGGGGCGAAAGTATGCGAGATATATGATAATGGCAAAGCACTTGTGGCTTACTCACAAGGCAAGGTGAATAATAGAGCCATTGCGGGGCAACAAAAGAAATATAATCTTAGCAAAGAGTTTAATCGTTTCGCAACACTTAAGGTAAGCAATAAAGAGCTAGGCGAGCTTGATACAAGTAATTTAGGCGAGGCAAAGCGCGTGCAAGTACGCTTTAAGACAAAGGGACGAGGATTTAGCGGTGCTATGAAACGTTGGAATTTTCAAGGTGGTCCCGGCGCGCACGGAAGTAGATTCCACAGACGTTTAGGCTCTATTGGAAATCGCGAGTGGCCCGGACGCGTTCAGCCGGGTAAAAAAATGGCTGGACACTATGGGAATGAGCTTGTAAGTGCAAAAAATGATGTTCTATCATTTGATAAGCAAAGTGCTATTTTGGTGCTTAAAGGCTCTGTGGCTGGACACAATGGTGCATTTGGCAGAATACAAATCATAAAATAAGGTAGCAATATGAGTAAAGTAATCGTATTAAATGAAAAGTTCGCACAGAGTGGTGAGCTTACATTGCCCGAAAAGTATTCACAAGTAAAAGAGCACAATTTGTATTTGTATGTGAAGTCTTATCTCGCTTCACTTCGAGCAAACAATGCTTATGCTAAAAAACGAGGTGAAGTAAGTGGCGGTGGTAAGAAGCCGTGGAATCAAAAAGGTGGTGGTCGCGCTCGTGCAGGAAGTATCACATCTCCTGTGTTTGTAGGTGGTGGTGTAGCACACGGACCAAGTAATGATAAAAACTATAATCTTAAAATCAACAAAAAACAAAAGCGTTTAGCCTTAGAATGCGCTTTGTATCAAAAGGCACAAGAGGGCGCACTCTTTGTCGTAGATTCTATATCATTACCAAGTGGCAAGACAAAAGATGCGTATGCGATGTTTAAGGCATTAAACAAACGCAATGCTTTGTTTGTTACACAGCTTAGTGATGAGCAAACTTTCCTTGCTTTTAGAAATTTGCAACAATGCTATTTGGCTGATGCAAACGAACTAAACGCATATTTGGTGGCTACATTCCGCTCGGTTGTGATTGAAAAGGCTGTTTTTGATGAAATTATCACAGGAAAGGAGGGGAAATAAAATGGCAGATATTACAGATATTAAGTCAATCCTCTATACTGAAAAGTCGCTATCGATGCAAGAAAGCGGTGTGCTTGTTGTGCAGACTGCTACAAATGTGAGCAAAAATCAATTGAAAGGAATTTTTAAAGAGTATTTTGGCATTACTCCTCTTAGAATCAACTCTTTGCGACAAGAAGGCAAAGTAAAGCGATTTAGGGGCAAGATTGGTCAAAGGACTTCATTTAAAAAATTTTATGTAAAGATTCCAGAGGGCGCAAAACTTGATGCGCTATCGGTGTAAGGAGAAAATATGGCAGTCAAAACTTATAAGCCCTATACCCCAAGTCGTAGGTTTATGAGCAATCTTAGCTCAAGTGATATTACAGGCAAAGCAAGTGTAAGAGGTTTGCTTGTAAAGCTTCCTGTAACTGCAGGGCGTAATAATAATGGGCGCATTACAAGTCGTCATAAAGAAGGTGGTGCGAAAAAGTTATACAGAATTATTGACTTTAAGCGCAATAAGTTCAACATACAAGGCAAAGTAGCTGCAATAGAGTATGACCCATACAGAAATTGTCGTATTGCTCTTGTCAATTATGCTGATGGTGATAAACGCTACATTATTCAACCTAGTGGCTTAAATGTAGGCGATACAGTGCTTTCTGCGGAATCTGGACTTGATATTAAGACAGGTTTTGCGATGAAGCTAAAAAGCATACCTATTGGGACAATCGTGCATAATATAGAAATGTACCCGGGTGCGGGCGGACAACTCGCTAGAAGTGCGGGTGCGAGTGCGCAGATTATGGGACGCGAAGGTAAATACATTATCTTACGTATGCCAAGTGGTGAGATGAGGTATATTTTAGAAGAATGTATGGCGACTATTGGTGTTGTTGGCAACGAGGATTTTATCAATATCTCTATTGGTAAGGCAGGACGCAATCGTCATCGTGGTATTCGCCCACAAACGCGTGGTAGTGCTATGAACCCTGTGGATCACCCACACGGCGGTGGTGAGGGTAAAACCGGTTCTAGCGGACATCCTGTATCTCCTTGGGGAACTCCGGCAAAAGGCTTTAAAACTCGTAAGAAAAAAGCGAGTGATAGATTGATTATTTCAAGAAAGAAAAAATAAGGTAGGAAATATGGCAAGATCAATTAAAAAGGGTCCATTTATTGATGATTACCTCGTCAAGAAAGTTGAGAAAGCAAAGCAAGGTAAGGATAATAAACCTATCAAAACTTGGTCAAGACGCAGCACTATTTTGCCTGATATGATAGGGCTGACTTTTAATGTCCATAATGGTAGAGCGTTCGTTCCTGTATATATTACTGAAAACCACGTTGGTTACAAGCTTGGCGAGTTTGCACCCACACGCACTTTCAAAGGACACAAGGGCAGTGTCCAAAAGAAAATTGGGAAGTAAGGGGTTGAGATGAGTAGAGCATTATTAAGATATATTCGATTATCCCCGACAAAGGCGCGACTTATTGCAAGAGAAGTGCAAGGTATGAATGCTGAAGTTGCGATTGCAAGTTTGGAATTTACTCCAAACAAAGCAGCAAAATTAATTTCAAAGGTAATTGCTTCGGCAGTGGCAAATGGTGGTTATGATGCACAAGATGTGATTATTACTTCTTGTCGTATTGATGCTGGTCCTGTGCTTAGACGCTTTATGCCTCGCGCAAAGGGGAGAGCTACTCCTATTCGCAAACCAACGGCACATATCCTAGTGGAAGTTGGCACAAGCAAGGGAGCAAAGAAAAGTGTGGAAGCTCCAAAGCAAAAGGATTCAGGTAAAAGAATAGAGGCGAAAGAATCCACTAAAGTAAAAACTGCTACTAAGCCAAAGGCAGAGGTAAAAACTGAATCTAAGGCAAAAACAACAGCGAAAAAAACAGAAGATGCCAAGAAGGTAAGCACAAAAAAAACTGAAGGTGAGGAAAAATAGCAATGGGTCAAAAAGTTAATCCAATAGGTTTGAGATTGGGCATTAATCGTAACTGGTCTTCTCGATGGTTTTCAGTGTCTCAAACGACACCTTCAAATATTTTAGAAGACCACAAGATTCGCAAGTTTTTAAAACGTGAGATGTATTATGCGGGGGTGAGCGAAATTATTATTGAGCGTGCGGCAAATAAGATTCGCGTAACCGTTGTGGCTTCTCGTCCGGGTTTGATTATTGGTAAAAAGGGTGTGGATATTGATAAACATAAAGAAGCTTTGAAAAAGATTCTTAATAAAGAAGTATTCATTAATATTAAAGAGGCGAAGCGTCCCCAAGCGAATGCTCAACTTGCAGCGGAAAATATCGCAACACAGCTTGAAAAACGCGTAGCCTTTAGACGCGCAATGAAAAAGGTAATGCAAGCAGCAATGAAAGCTGGTGTAAAGGGCATCAAAGTCAAAGTTTCGGGTCGTTTGGCTGGGGCTGAAATGGCTCGCACAGAGTGGTATATGGAAGGTCGTGTACCTCTTCACACACTTCGCGCAAAGATTGATTATGGCTTTGCCGAGGCGATGACGACTTATGGAATTATTGGCGTGAAGGTATGGATTTTCAAGGGTGAAGTGCTACACAAGGGTATTTTGCCAGACAAAAAAGAGGAAAGCAAAAGTGGCGATAAAGAATCACGTCCTAAATCACGAAGAGGGAGACAATAGATTATGTTAATGCCAAAACGAACAAAATATAGAAAACAAATGAAAGGGCGCAATCGTGGAAAGTCTTTCCGCGGTGCGAAGCTAGCATTTGGAGATATTGGGATTAAGGCTGTAGAACACGGCAGAATCGACTCTCGTCAAATCGAATCTGCTCGTATTGCTATGACAAGACATACTAAGAGAGCTGGAAAAGTGTGGATACGCGTATTTCCCGATAAACCACTTACCGCTAAACCACTTGAAACGAGAATGGGTAAAGGTAAAGGTGGTGTAGAAAAATGGGTAATGAACATCAAGCCCGGTCGTATGATATACGAAATGGCGGGAATTGATGAAGCTTTAGCAAGAGAAGCTTTAGCTTTGGCTCAAAGCAAACTTCCCTTTAGAACCAAAATCATAACCAGCGAGAGTGAAAATGAAATTTATTGATTTGAAAGATAAGGACATTGCAGAATTGCAAAAGATGTTGAAAGAGAAAAAGTCGTTGCTTTTTGAAAAAAGATTGCAACTTAAAACAATGCAGCTTACCAATCCTGGCGAAATCAAAATAATCCGCAAGGATATTGCAAGAATTAATACAGCCTTAAGTGCGAAGAAGGATTGAATATGAGTGAAAAACAAGCACATAAGAGAGTGATTCAAGGTAGGGTTATCAGCAAAGCTGGTGATAAGAGTATAGTTATTTTGGTGGAGCGCAAGGTGGTTCACGCGAAATATCGTAAGATTGTTAAACGTTTCAAAAAATACACTATACACGATGAGAATCATAGTGCAAAAATCGGTGATGTGGTAAGTGCGATTGAGTGTAAGCCTATTTCTAAAACAAAGGCGTCTAGATTTAAAGAAATTATTACCGCGGGAGTAGAGCTATGATACAGAGTTTTACAAGATTAAATGTTGCAGATAATAGCGGTGCAAAGGAAATTATGTGCATTAAGATTCTAGGCGGTAGCCATAGACGATATGCGCGTGTGGGTGATGTGATTGTCGCATCTGTGAAAAAAGCTATCCCCAATGGAAAGGTGAAAAAAGGACAGGTTGTCAAGGCGGTTGTCGTGCGAACAAAAAAAGAGATTCATAGAGAAAATGGTTCTTTAGTGCGCTTTGATGATAATGCGGCGGTGATTCTTGATGCGAAGAAAGAACCTATTGGCACAAGAATCTTTGGACCAGTAAGTAGAGAAGTGCGATACGCGAATTTTATGAAAATAGTATCGTTAGCTCCGGAGGTGTTATAGTGGCAAAGTTTAAAATTAAAAAAGGTGATATGGTGCAAGTCATTGCGGGCGATAATAAGGGCACAAAGGCGAAAGTTTTGCAAGTCTTACCCAAAAAAGCACAGGTAATCGTGGAAGGGTGTAAAGTCGCAAAAAAATCTGTAAAATCAAGTGAGAAAAATCCAAAAGGTGGCTTTATCACAAAAGAAATGCCAATGAGTATTTCGAATGTGAAAAAAGCACAAGGAGATAATTGATGTTTGCTCTAAGAGAAAAATATAAAAATGAGATTATCCCACAGCTTAAAAGTGAGCTTAATATCAGCAATCCTATGCTTTTACCAAAATTAGAAAAGATTGTTATTAGCGTTGGTGCTGGAGATTATGCAAAAGATTCTAAAGTGATGCAAAATATCGCAGATACCATTTCGCTTATCGCAGGGCAAAAGGCAGTTATCACTATCGCAAAAAAATCTGTCGCAGGATTCAAAATGCGTGAGGGAATGCCTATGGGTGTGAAAGTAACGCTTCGTGGTAAAATGATGTATAACTTCCTTGAAAAACTCATTGTTATAGCTTTGCCTCGTGTGAAAGACTTTAGAGGTGTGAAGCGCAATGGTTTTGACGGAAGAGGCAATTATAGCTTTGGCTTAAATGAGCAGTTGATGTTTCCAGAGGTTGTATATGATGACATTATGGTAACTCACGGAATGAATATTACATTTGTAACTTCTACTCAAAGTGATAAAGAGGCTTTCAAGTTGCTTGAACTTCTTGGTATGCCTTTTGCGAAAGGACGATAAAATGGCGAAAAAATCAATTATTGCAAAGGCAAAAAGAAAGGCAAAGTTTAGCGCGAGAGCCTATACGAGATGTCAAGTGTGTGGGCGACCGCATTCTGTTTATAGAGATTTTGGTTTGTGTAGGGTATGCTTACGCAAAATGGGTAATGAGGGTTTAATACCCGGGCTTCGTAAAGCAAGTTGGTAAGGAGAGAAAATGGTAAATGATATTATTGCAGATTCTTTGACGCGTATTCGTAATGCTTCTATGAGGAGACTAGAGGTTACTACATTGTATTACGCAAAGATTGTCGTATCTGTGCTAGAAGTATTTAAGGCAAAGGGTTTTATTAAGGATTATAAGGTTAATGATAAAGATGGCAAACAATCTATTATGGTGCAGCTTGCTTATGATGAGCGCGGTAAAAGCGCGATTAGTGAGATTAAGCGCATTAGCAAACCCGGAAGACGTGTATATAAGGGTAGAAATGAGCTAAAACGTTTTAAAAATGGCTATGGCACGATAGTGGTAAGCACGAGCAAAGGTGTGATTTCTAATGATGATGCGTATCGTGCTAATGTCGGTGGCGAAGCACTTTGCAGTATATGGTAGGAGAAAGATATGTCAAGAGTTGGAAAAAAACCTATTAATATCCCAAAGGGTGTTGAAGTCTCTTTACAAGGGAGTAAAGTTGTGTTTAAGGGTGCTAAAGAGCAAAAAGAGCTTGAAACGCACGGACGTGTTAAGATTGATTTACAAGGTGATACGTTAAGCTTTGAATGTATTGATTCTCAAGCGCAGTCTCGTGCATATTGGGGAACTTATCGTGCATTGGCGAATAATATTGTGATTGGTTTGTCTCAAGGATTCACAAAAGTGCTTGAGATTAATGGTGTTGGTTACAAAGCAAGTGTGAGTGGTAAGAATCTTGAAATGGCTCTAGGATTTTCTCACCCTGTGATTTATCCTATCCCTGCGGGCATTGAGATGAGTGTAGATAAGAATACAATCACAATTAAAGGCGCTGATAAGCAACAAGTAGGGCAGATTGCGGCTGAAATTCGCGAGTTTAGACCACCAGAACCATATAAGGGTAAAGGGATTAAATATAGCGATGAAACAATCTTGCGTAAAGCAGGCAAGACTTCTAAAAAGTAAGGGTGTGCTATGACAGAAAAAATATTAAAGCAAAAACAGCTTCTTAAGACAAAGAGAAAGCTACGCACAAGGGGTAATATCTACGGAGTGGCACATAAACCGCGCGTGAGTGTGTTTAAGTCAAATAAGTATTTTTATGCTCAAGCGATTAATGATGAGATTGGTGTAACCCTTGCAAGTGTTGATGGTAAAAAGCTTGGTTTGGGAAACAACAAAGAGGACGCAAAGAAAATTGCAAGTGAATTTGTTAATGCCCTTAGAAAGGCTAATGTTACAGAAGTGGTGTTTGATAGAAATGGATACCTTTACCACGGCGTTGTAGCGGCATTTGCCGATACTTTGCGTGAAAATGGCATAAAGTTATAATAAAGGATATTTATGGAAATTAATAGAGAAGAATTTAGCGAAGTTGTTGTGAATATTGGTAGGGTTACAAAGGTTGTTAAAGGTGGGCGCAGATTTAGATTTAATGCGCTTGTTGTGGTAGGCAATAAGAATGGGCTTGTAGGTTTTGGGCTTGGCAAGGCAAAAGAAGTGCCAGATGCGATTAAAAAGGCTATTGATGATGCGTTTAAGAATATCATTAAAGTCAATATTAAAGGCACAACTATTGCCCACGACATTGAGTATAAATACAATGCGAGCAAGATTCTCTTAAAACCTGCGAGTGAGGGAACAGGTGTGATTGCTGGTGGTTCTACGCGTCCTGTGATTGAACTTGCTGGAATTAAGGATATTTTGACAAAATCGCTTGGTTCGAATAATCCTTACAATGTAGTGCGCGCAACGATTGATGCACTCGCTAAAATCAAAGCCTAAGGAGTGGCTATGCTAGAAAAGATTAAACCTGCAGAGGGAAGCACAAAGGATATTAAACGCGTGGGTAGGGGTCAAGGTAGCGGTATGGGCAAGACTTCTACGAGAGGTGGAAAAGGGCAAACTGCCCGCACAGGTTATAAAGCAAAAAGAGGATTTGAGGGCGGACAGCAACCGCTTCAAAGACGTTTGCCAAAGGTGGGATTCACTTCGCGCGTGGAAAAGCCTATTGTGATTAATGTAGATAAGGCAAAGGTTTTTGATTCTCTTGCTGAAATCAATGTAGAGGTTTTACGCGCTCATTTTAGTATCCCAAAGAATGCGACTCGAGTAAAGCTTATCGGTTCAAAGGCGAAAGGTTTAGTATCTAAAATCAAAGATTCTAATATCACAACAAGCGGAAACAAATAATGACAAAAAGCATTGTAAATAAGATTCTTATCACTCTTGCTTTTTTATTTGCGTATAGAATTTTAGCGTATGTGCCGGTGCCGGGCGTAGATGTTGGGCTTATTAAATCATTTATTGATGATAATGCAAACAATGCGCTAGGCTTATTTAATATGTTTAGTGGCAATGCAGTAGAGAGATTTAGTATCATCTCACTTGGCATTATGCCTTACATCACTGCTTCCATTATTATGGAGCTTCTTGCTGCGACTTTCCCCAATCTTGCTAAAATGAAAAAAGAACGTGATGGTATGCAAAAATATATGCAAATCGTGCGTTATGTAACTATTGCCATTACGATTATTCAGGCAGTGAGCGTGAGTATTGGGCTTAATAGTATGAGTAATGGAGCGATTAAGATTGATTTGAATCTCTTTATTGCTGTATCTGTATTTTCAATGCTTACAGGCACGATGTTGCTTATGTGGATTGGTGAGCAAATCACCCAAAGGGGTATTGGTAATGGTATCAGCCTCATTATCTTTGCTGGTATTGTCTCCGGGATTCCATCAAGTATAGGTAAAACCTTTAATCTAGTCAATACAGGACAGCTTAATGTCTTTATGCTCCTTGTGCTTCTTGCTGTAATTATTATCACAGTTGGTGTTATTATCTATATTGAATTAGCCGAAAGACGCATACCTGTTTCTTACGCGCGTAAGGTGATTATGCAAAATCAAAATAAGCGTATTATGAATTACATTCCTGTGAAGCTTAACTTGAGTGGTGTGATTCCGCCTATTTTTGCATCTGCTTTGCTCGTGTTCCCCTCCACTATATTGCAGGCGTCATCAAACACAATCATTCAAAGCATCGCAGATATTTTAAGACCAGATGGTTACACATATAATGCGTTGATGTTTATCTTGGTAGTATTCTTTGCGTATTTTTATGCCTCTATTGTTTTTAACTCTAAGGATATTGCGGATAATCTCAAAAGGCAGGGTGGATTCATACCGGGATTGCGTCCGGGTGAGGGCACATCGAATTTCCTTAATAATGTAGCGAGCAATCTCACATTTTGGGGTGCGCTCTATTTGGCACTTGTATCTACGCTTCCGTGGGTGCTTGTGAAATTTACAGGTGTCCCTTTTTACTTTGGTGGGACAGCCGTACTGATTGTTGTGCAGGTGGCTATTGATACGATGAGACGTATTGAAGCTCAAGTATATATGAGTAAATATCAAACGCTAAGTGCCGTAGGGCTTTAAATATGGCGATTAGCATTAAGAGTAAAAAAGACATAGAATCTTTGCGCATACCAAATCAAATTGTTGCCCAAACATTGAATCTTTTAGCTAAACACGCAAAAGAGGGTGTTTCATTGTTGGAGCTTGATAGTATGGCAAATGATTTTATCGTTTCTCAAGGCGGGAGAGCAGCTTTCTATCAGCTCTATGGTTTTCCAAAATCTATTTGCACCTCTGTCAATGAAGTGATTATTCACGGAATCCCCACGGATTATAAACTTAAAAGTGGCGATATTGTGGGAATTGATATAGGCGTGGAGTATGGTGGCTGGTATGGTGATGCGGCTATTACAATTGGGATTGGAGAAATCAAAAAGAGTGATGAGGCTTTGATAAAGTGTGCTAAAGATTCTTTATATGAAGCCATCTCGCAAGTGCGTGTGGGTATGCGTTTCAAAGAGCTAAGCTCTGTGCTTGAAAGGGCGATTGTGAGTAGGGGTTTTGAGCCTTTGAAAGGATTTTGTGGGCACGGCATAGGCAGAGCACCACACGAGGAACCAGAGATTCCAAACTATTTGGAATCTGTCAATCCAAAACAAGGTCCAAAGATACAAGAGGGTATGGTTTTTTGTCTAGAACCGATGATTGCCCATACTGACGGAGAGCCGGTAATTCTTAAGGATAATTGGTCTGTCGTAGCAAAAGATGGCTTAAATGGTAGTCATTATGAGCATACGATTGCTGTTGTGAATGGCAAGGCAGAGATTCTAACGGAGGTAGATTAAATGGCAAAAGATGATGTGATTGAAGTTGATGGCAAAGTCATCGAAGCTTTGCCAAATGCGACTTTTCGCGTGCAGCTTGAAAATGGGCATATCGTGCTTTGCCATATAGCTGGCAAAATGCGTATGCACTATATCAAGATTCTGCCCGGCGATATGGTAAAAATCGAGCTGACTCCTTATAGTTTAGATAAGGGGAGAATTACTTATAGGCATAAATAAATTTGTGATTTGTAAGTAGTTTTTAAATTTTTTTTTTGTAAAATCCGCAGTTTTAACTCAAAAAAGTTAGAAAGCATAAAAGGAGTAGGTATGAAAGTGCGACCTTCGGTCAAAAAAATGTGTGATAAATGCAAAGTTATCAAGCGCAAAGGTGTGGTGCGAGTGATTTGCTCAACCCCAAAACATAAACAAAGACAAGGATAGAAAATGGCTAGAATTGCTGGTGTAGATTTGCCAAAAAAGAAAAGAGTAGAGTATGCTCTTACTTATATTTATGGTATTGGGCTTAAAAGCTCAAGGGATATCCTAAAGGCTGTAAATATTTCTTTTGATAAGCGAGTTTTTGATCTCAGCGAAGATGAAGTCTCATCTATTGCAAAAAAGATTCAAGAAGGCTATATGGTCGAGGGAGACCTTAGAAAGAAAGTAACAATGGATATTAAGGCACTAATGGATTTAGGAAGTTATCGCGGTTTGCGACATAGAAAGGGATTGCCTGTTCGAGGACAAACAACAAAAAATAATGCTCGCACGCGTAAAGGCAAGAAGAAAACAGTTGGTAGCAAATAAGGAGTAGGTAAATGGCAAAAAAGAGCGTAACAAAAAAGAAAGGCGCAAAGAAAAATATTGCACGCGGTGTTGTGTGTATCTCTGCCTCATTCAACAACACAAATGTAACCGTAACTGATGAAATGGGTAATGTGTTGTGCTGGGCTACTGCTGGTGGCTTGGGATTTAAAGGAAGCAAAAAATCTACTCCTTATGCAGCTCAACAAGCAGTAGAAGCAGCAATGGAAAAAGCAAAAGAATGTGGCATTAAAGAGGTGGGTATCAAGGTGCAAGGACCCGGAAGTGGGCGAGAAACTGCTGTGAAAAGTGTAGGTGCGATTGAGGGCATTAAGGTGCTTTGGCTAAAAGATATTACACCATTGCCGCACAATGGTTGCAGACCGCCAAAAAGAAGAAGAGTATAGGGGAGTGATAAATGGCACGATATAGAGGACCAGTTGAAAAATTAGAAAGACGATTTGGCGTCTCTCTTGCACTAAAAGGTGAGAGGAGATTGGCAGGTAAGAGTGCGCTTGATAAGCGTCCTTATGGACCAGGGCAGCACGGGCAAAAAAGAGGCAAGATTTCGGAATATGGTTTGCAGTTGCGTGAGAAACAAAAAGCTAAAATTATGTATGGGGTGAATGAAAAGCAATTCCGTGCGCTTTTTAGAGAAGCAAATCGTCAAGAAGGTAATACGGGTGAAAATCTTGTGCGTATTATTGAACAAAGACTTGATAATGTTGTGTATCGTATGGGCTTTGCTACAACGCGGCGATTTGCACGACAGCTTGTAACACACGGACATATTCTTGTTAATGGCAAACGTGTGGATATTCCTTCATATATTGTAAAGCCCGGTCAAAAAATTGAAGTCAAAGAAAAAAGCAAGAATAATCCTCAAGTGGTTCGTGCGCTTGATTTAACTGCACAAACAGGTATAGTGCCTTGGGTCGATGTAGATAAGGAAAAGAAATTTGGTATTTTTACTCGTTTTCCACAAAGAGAGGAAGTAGTGATACCAATCGAGGAAAGACTGATAGTTGAGCTTTATTCTAAGTAAAAATAAGGATGGTAACACGATGAATATGATTAAAATCGAACCTTATGTCCCTACGGATATAAGCACTGAAGAAATTTCAGCAAACAGAATCAAGATTAGTGCTTATCCTTTTGAATCTGGCTATGCTATTACTTTGGCTCACCCCATTCGCAGACTATTGCTTTCAAGCTCTGTGGGCTATGCGCCAACTGCGCTTAAGATTCAGGGTGTGGCACACGAGTTTGATTCTGTTAGAGGGATTGTCGAAGATGTGTCGCATTTCATTAGTAATCTTAAAAATATCCGCTTTCTTATCAAAGATAAGGAACTCGATAATGTGCAGTTACATTACGATTTTAAGGGTCCAATGGTGCTCAATGCCGGAGAGTTAGCTAATGATATGGTAAGTATTGTAAATGCTGATGCGTATCTAGCAACGATTAACGAAAATGCTTCTATTAGCTTTTCGCTCATCGTGCAAAAGGGTATAGGCTATGTACCAAGTGAGAGTATTCGTGGCAAAATAGCGGAGGATTATATACCGCTTGATGCGTATTTTACACCTGTAAAAAAAGTAGTGTATGAGATTGAAAATATGCTTGTAGAAGATAATCCAAACTATGAAAAGATTATCTTTGATATTGAGACGGACGGACAAATTGAGCCTATCACAGCTTTCAAAGAAGCCATATCTGTAATGCATAAGCAAATGAGCGTTTTTGGCGTGGATTTGAGCGTTGCCTCTAGTGGTGTGAAAAATATTGCTGAAAATTCTGGAGAACTTAAGACTTTGATGATTAAAATAGACACGCTTAATCTTAGTGCGCGTTGTTTTAATTGCCTTGATAGGTCTGGTTTAAAATATGTGGGTGAGCTTGTGATGATGAGTGAAAATGAGCTTAAAAACATCAAAAATATGGGTAAAAAATCTTATGATGAGATTGCAGATAAGCTAGAGGAGCTTGGCTATCCTGTTGGTGGAGAGGTTGCTGATGATATTTTGCAGCTTCTTAGTCGCAAATTAACCAAGATAAAAAATAATTAGTTAGGGAGAGCAAAATGAGACATAGACACGGATATAGGAAATTAGGGCGCACATCAGCACATCGCAAGGCATTATTAAAGAATCTTGCTATCGCCCTCATCACACACGGCAAGATTGAAACAGGTATTTTTAAGGCAAAAGAATTGCAAAGCTATATCGAAAAGCTTATCACAGCAGCTCGTAGCGGAGATTTAAACGCTCATCGCTATGTATTTGCTTATCTACAAGATAAGACAGCTACAAAAAAGCTTGTTACAGAAATAGCTCCTAAATATGCTTCACGCAATGGCGGATATACAAGAATCCAACGCACACGACTGCGCCGAGGCGATGCTTCACAAATGGCAATCATTGAATTGGTATAGTATGATAAACAATATGGGGGGCATAGCCTCCATAGCTTTCATAAAATCTTAATTTCGCTTCAAGTTTTCTATCACTTTAGATTCTAGTTTTGATATTCGCAATTATAAATCTCAAAATACCCAAGCATTCACACTATTACAGCAAGGAGTTTAAATGACACATACACAAGAAAAATTCGTAACTTATGAGGAAATCCAAGCAAATCCTATGCTTCAATGGTTTTTTGAAGGGTTTTCTAATGACGAAATTAAGCGCACTGCAGAAGATAAGTTTTTTAAAGAATGGCAAGAATATGTAAAAAATGAGGATATGGAAAGGGTATATTTCTTAGAACCTTTAAAAGGCAAAGATCCACGAGAGGCTATTTTAGATGAAACTGCGTATTGTTTCACAATGGCTCAATTTCTATTTTTTCGTCAATTTTCTTATGAATATTATGAGTTTATTTTACAATTTATCCACGATAAAAAATATTTAAATATTCTACTCTACGATTTGTATGGTTGTAAGATGGAACTAGAGGATATAAAAAAACTCTGCTTACTCTTAGTGGATAAGGGTGCAAATCTCAATGCTTCATTTTATTGCACTTCGACTCATCATTGTTGGTATCAAACACTCTTGCATCGTTGTTGTTCTTTTGTGCTTAACAACACGAAGCAAGGTAGAGAAAAGCAGCTTGAAATCGTGCAATTTCTCTTGGAGCTTGGAGCTGATCCTAATATAAAAGATTCTGGGGGAGAGAATATGTTACATCAAGCAATAGGTTTTGAAGAACAAAAACTCGCAAATCTCATTATTCAAAGTGGTAAGATAAAAGATATGAACGCAAGAATCGATAAATATAAAGATGCTACCTATTATGATGACACTGCATTAAATATAGCTGTTAGTAGTTTGTATTCTAGCACGGTTAAATTACTCCTTGAGGCTGGAGCAGATGCAAGTGCTATTAATCGTTTGGGAAAGACACCCTTAGATACTTGTGGTGATCAAAGTGCTACGATAGAAAAATACATAAGAAAAGCAGGAGGCAAGAGCCTTTTAGAGATACTAGGGAGTGAAGAGAAGGTAAAAGAGTATAGAGAGGCTAAGAAAAAGGAATGGAAAATAGAAAGAGAGAAAGGTGAAGAGTATGAGCAAAAGCTATGGGAGGATTATAAAAAAGCCCTTGAGAAGACTACTTCCTTGGCATTCTTAATATGGATAGAAGTGGAGAGGGATTAAAATGCAAAACACAACAAATAAAGCAGACGACAAACTTTTAGAAGCGATTTATGAAAGTGATGTAGAACTTTTTAAAGAGGCTTTAAAAGAGGGAGCAAATATAAATGGCGTAGTGAGTGAGGAACAAGACGAGGAGTTTGATTTCCAAGAGGGTGAAAGCTATCTAAGCACAGCACTTGATATAGCACTTTCTCCTCTTGCTTATATTCCTTATGATAAAAAAGGATTTGATAAGCAAAAATATGAAAGTAATCACGCCAAAGCCTTTGAGATTCTAAACGCACTTAAGGCTTTGAATCCTGATGAAAGCAAGGCGGACTTTAAAGCAAAAGATAGATTAGAATCTATCTTAGAAACAAGAGATATGGAGCTTTATGATGACCCTGCGGTGTATGGTTATGCGGATTTTGAGGAGGAAATGAGCGAAGAGGAATGGATAAGCGAAGATCCTATAAAAGAATATTTGGAGAGTTTTGAAAAGAGCCTTGAATCATAGGGCAATAAGGAGTAATATTTTCAAACATTTAATGCTTTTTGGGTAGCATTATGCAATGATTTATGGCAATTTTAAATATAAAAATCCTATAAGAAAGCTCATTGTCTTTGATGTGCAAGGGGTTTTGAGCGCATTTAAATGTATAGAATCCACCCTCAAATCTAACCCCGAAGGTTATTTTGTGGGCTATATGACTTATGAAGCGGGTGTGCTGCTCCAAGCCTATCAGGCAAAGGCATATATTCATCTCTCCAAGCATATAAGCACCACAATGTCCCCACACAAGCAGCCACTGCTGTATTTTGCATATTTCACGCAAAGGAGTAAATGTAAAAAGATTCATAGCACGACACATCACGCACAATCCTCACTCTTTATGTTACAAGGGCTTGATAATGAACGATACAAGAGTGCATTTAAGCGCATTAAGGAGCATATTTTAAAGGGTGAGAGTTATCAAATTAATTATACCCAAGAGCTCAAGCTTTACTCCAAAGTGCGCTCCAAGCAGCTTTTTAAGGAGATTCTATCCCGTCAAAACACCGCATATAAGGCATATATCAAAAATGCTTTTGGTGAAATTCTCTGCTTTTCACCTGAACTTTTTTTTCAAATAAAAAATCGCACAATTACCGCCCAACCAATGAAAGGCACGATAAAAAGGGTAAAAACCCACAAGTTAGATTCTCTGCAAAAGCGTGCATTGCAGCAAGATAGCAAAAATCGTAGCGAAAATATGATGATTGTAGATTTGTTGCGTAATGATTTAAGCAAGATGATTAAGCCTAATTCCTTGCATATACAGAATCTCTGTGCGATAAAGAGCTATCCCACGCTTCATCAAATGGTTTCCACTCTGCAAGGCAAACTCTCTAAGCACACTTCATTGCGCGAGATTTTCTGTGCGCTTTTTCCCTGTGGCAGCATTACAGGTGCGCCAAAGCTTAAGACAATGGAGATTATCCAAAGTTTAGAATCTCGCCAAAGGGGCGTGTATTGCGGTGCATTGGGCGTGATTTCTGCTAAGAAAATGTCATTTTGTGTGCCTATTCGCACACTTTTTAAATCCACACAAGAGGAGTTTTACCGCTATGGTGTGGGAAGCGGGGTAGTGTGGGATTCTGTATGTGAGAGTGAATGTGCCGAACTTGCGCTCAAAACGCATTTTTTACAAGCCGCCCCTTTAGAATCTTTTGCACTCTTTGAGACAATGCTTTTTGACAATGGACGCATTTTTCTTTTAAAAGAGCATTTAGAGCGACTTTTGTACTCCGCGCTTCAGTGTGGCTTTGATTATGCTTATCTTGCTTCATTTGTCGCGTCTTTGAAAGAATCTTATGCGCCACATTCTGCATTTCCGCCTCTTGTATTTCCACATATTGAGAGTTTAGTGCAGCGAGATTGTGTGAAGCAAACACAAGCATTTTTTGCATTTTGCAAACAACAAATACCACAAGAGCGCGTAATTTTGCGATTAAGCCTCTTGCCAAATGGCAGTTTGAATCTTATCATCAAACCCTTTGTACCTCATCGCTCTACTGCTGTCATTCTCTCTACATATAGGCAAGATTCTCATAATTTCTTTTTGCGCCACAAAAGCACACACAGAGCGCATTTTGCAGATTCTGTAAAACTCATAGAATCTGGCGCGGTATTTGATGTGCTGTATTGTAACCAAAAGGGTGAGCTATGCGAGGGTGCGCGAAGCAATATCGTGCTTGAGATAAAGGGGAGATTCTATACTCCAAAGCGCAAAAGCGGGTTGCTTGGCGGCACTCTGGCTCAAGTCTTGCTTCAAAGCGGGGCGATAGAGGCAAAAACTTTAAAACGCAAACATCTTAAAAAGGCGCAGACAATCTACTGCATCAATTCTGTGCGTGGCGTAGTGCAAGTGCAGCTTGAAAAATGAGGGCAAAATGAATAAGCAAAGGCGCAAAGCACCCAAAGTGCTACTCATTGATAATTATGATTCTTTTACCTATAATGTGCTGTATTTGCTTAATCAATGTGGTGCGAAAGCTCTTGTAGTGCCAAATGATACGCCTTTGTCGGCGTTAGAGCAGCTTTGCCAAAAGCATTCTATCGTTCATCTTATCATCTCTCCGGGTCCAAGCCACCCTTTAGAATCAGGGGTTTGTTTGGAGGCGATTAGACATTTTGCATCAACGAGGAAGATTCTAGGTATTTGTTTGGGACATCAATGTATCGCTCAAGCCTTTGGGGGTGAGGTTATCTCTCTTGCAAATCCCACGCACGGCAAGAATGCACATTTTTATTTCACGCCTCACCCTTTGTTTAAAGGTATCAAGCAAGGGGTAAAAGTTGCTTTGTATCATTCGCTTTATGTGAGTAAATTAGGGCAGTGTGAGGCATTAGGATATAGTGAAAGTGGGGTGCTTCTCGCACTTAAAGCGAGGGATTATCAAAGCTATGGGGTGCAATTCCACCCTGAATCTATCCTGCAAGAGCAAGGAAAAGCTATAATGCAAAATTTTCTTGCGTTGTAGCCTTTGATGATAGGAGATAACTCATAAGAGTGCTACAAAAACCAATATGTTATAGATTCTGTAAAAATATTTTAGTTAAAAATACTTTCATTTTTGCTGATTTGTTGTAGAATGCCACTTAGATCTTATTATGAAGGTATTTCAAAGCGGCAATGGCAGAGGCAATATCCATTTTACACACTATTTTGACTGATAATGAGCGTGAGATTCTAAGTGAATGTGATGAACTCACGCTTGATTTTGCCTCATTACACAAAGATTCTATTCATATCATTTCTCCTCAATGCGTGGTAATTGGCTATGGGGAGCTGTGCGATGAATTTTTAGAGCTATGTGTGAATCAAGATTCTGTTGTGTTAGAAGTCTCGCAGCTTTTGCCGCAGGATTTTGTGAGTGTAAAAGGACATTTGGGTGCTTTTAGCCTAAGATTCAAAAATGCAAATGACGATGTTGAGAGCCTTGAAACATCGCAGATTGTATGCTTTGCCCCCATTGAATTGCCCGAATGCAAAGGCGTGCATAAGCCAGATATGTATGCTAATGCCCAGCAAATGCTCCAAGCGCTTTTAGGTTTGTGCGGAGAGCAAAGCTATGAGCGGAATATCATTTTTAATCCAACACATTGCCAATTCCAGTTGAGGCGACCGCTTGCCAATGGGCAGAGTGTATGCCATAGCTGTGTGGATATTTGCCCAACCATTGGCATAACAAGCGACAAGAGTGCGAGAATCTTAGAGCTTTCAGCGATTGATTGTATTGCGTGTGGCAAATGCGTGAGTGTATGTCCCACAGGTAGCTTATGGCGTGATGGAGACGGATTTGAATCTTTTACTTATCGCGCGAGGCTTTATAAAGGGTTTATCCCGCTTATAGTCGCGCAGGAGGCATTTGAAAGGGCAGAGTTTTATAATGATTTAGGGAATCTAAAAAATCATAATCCTTTGATTCTGCCCTTTGTGCTACAAGTGCCGGATATGCTTAATATCACCTATTTGCTTACGCTTTTGCAAGAATCAGGTGCGCCAATCGTGTTGTATAGCCCATTAGGTGAGCATATAAATGATGATATAGAATCTTTAAATACCATTTATGAGCGCATTTTTTTTCAACGAGCTATCCATTCTTTTGCAGATTTACAAGAGGTAGGCGCACTGCAGCCCATTGGGCAGACGCATTATATCTACACACCCACGAGTAATGAGAGTAGCAAGGATATTTTAGCCGAGCGTTTGCGCTTTTGGGTAAAGCAAGAATCTTATGGTGAAGTGCCGATGAAAAATAGCGCATTGCTTAACATAGATTCTCAAAAATGCACCCTGTGCCTTAGCTGTGTGGAGGCGTGTAATACAAAAGCCCTTATCAATCATCAAAGTCGTTTTGAGCTGCTACATAAAGCCTTGCTTTGCACGGATTGTGGCTATTGCGTGTCAAGTTGCCCCGAGCAAGTCTTAAGCCTAGAATCTCACACGCTCAAGCTTGTGCCACAAAGCTTTGAATATACCACGATAGCGAGCGATGAGCCTTTTAGATGTGTGGAATGCAATCAAATTTTTGCCACACGCAAAAGTATTGAAAAGATTAAGCATATTCTTTCACCCGCATTTTCAGGCAATATCGCAAAGCTTAGAAGCTTAGAATGCTGCGCAGATTGCAAGGTAAAAGTGATGTTTAATGGAGTATCTGTATGACGCACAATACACAAACAAACAATACTTTAGAATCTGTTGCGAGTGCTCGGGCGTTGTATTATGATTTTTTTGCCGGGCTGTTTTTGTATGAGCTGCTTTGTGTGCGAGAAGATGTGATTTTAAAGCAGGTGATGATTTTAAAAGAAAATGTGCTTGATGAGCGCGATAGTGCGTATTTTGAGATTTTGGAAAATGAGATAAAAGCGAATGGTTTGAAGCGTATTATTGATGAATACACAAATACTTTTATTTTGCCTTTTAGTGTGCCAAGTGAGAAAGAATCTGCACCGAAGCGGAGAGGGAAGGGCGAGGTGTTTTATAGTAATCCTCAAATAATGCTCTATCTCTCGCATTACACGGAGGGTTGCCTCAATGGCAAGGCACTGCTTCAGGCTCGTGCGCTTCTTAAGCAAAGCACTTTTAGGCTTAATAATCTCACTTTTAAAGAGAGTGAGGAGCATTTGGGATTCTTACTTTTACTTATGCGCTATCTTTTATGCTCTGCGGATAAGCAAGATGTGGCATTAAGTGCGCAATTTGCAAAGGAGTTTGTGATACCTCTAGGAAATTTTGTGATAGATGCGCTATTAGAAAGGCAGGGGCTAATGTATTATGCACCTGTTGCCTATGTTTTGCAGAGTTTTTTAGATGTGGAGAGGGGGCTTGTAGGATATGATAAATAGGGAGTAATGCTTAAGGTAAATCGATTTTAGCTTTTATACAGAAACTAAAGGTTAAAATGGGTTTATCCCAAAGTCAAAAACAAAGGAGGCTATATGGCTAAGACACAAGAGGGTAACCACTCTAGGCGTAAGTTTTTAAAAACTGCCGGGGTTGGTGGTGCTGTGGTTGCGATAGGCTCTCTTAGTTTGGCTGGCTGCTCTGGAGAGCACAAACAAAAAGAAGTCATCAAGGGCAAGAGCAAGAAGCAAGAGATTTTGTATCGTGGTGATACACAATATTGGCAAAGTTATTTTTCTGTTGCCAAATAACAACAAATAAGGAGCGAAAATGAGCGAGGCAAACAATAGACGCAATGCGCGCCGCTCGTTTCTCAAGCTCTCTGCATTGGCTTCTGTGGCTGGTGTGAGCAGTGCTTTGGGAAATGAGGGCGAGAGTGTCGTCAAAAAGGCAAGTGCGCAAGAGCTAAAAGAAAGGTATCCAAAGTCTAAGAAAATCAAAACAATCTGCACCCATTGTTCTGTAGGTTGTGGCATTGTAGCTGAAGTTGTTGATGGTGTATGGGTGCGACAAGAAGTGGCGCAAGACCACCCTATCTCTCAAGGCGGGCATTGCTGCAAAGGAGCAGATTTAATTGATAGGGCAAGAAGTGAAACAAGATTGCGCTATCCTCTTGCGAAAGAGGGAGGCAAATGGGTGCGCCATAAATATGATGATATGATGGACAAAATCGCCTCACAACTCAAGCAAATTAGAGAAGAAAGCGGACCTGATGCAGTAATGTTTTTAGGAAGTGCGAAATGCTCTAACGAGCAAAGTTACTATATCCGCAAGTTTGCAGCGTTTTTTGGGACAAACAATATAGACCATTGCGCTCGCGTTTGACACTCACCTACAGTCGCCGGTGTGGCGAATACATTTGGGTATGGTGGTATGACAAACCATTTGGGCGATATGATGTTCTCAAAATATATCCTTGTGATTGGTGCAAATCCAGCGGTGAATCACCCTGTGTCTATGGTGCATATTTTGCGTGCAAAAGAGCAAGGGGCGAAGCTTGTATGTATTGACCCACGATTCACAAAAACTGCAGCAAAATGTGATGAATTTCATAGAATCCGCAGTGGGACAGATATTGCCTTTGCATATGGATTGCTCAACCACATCATTGCTAAAAAACTCTATGATGAGCAATATCTCAAGGAAAGAGTCGATGGCTATGAGAAGATTATGGAAGAAGCTAAAAAGTTCCCACCTGAAGTGGCTGCTAATGTGTGCGGAATCCCAGCTGATGCAATTCGGCATATTGCTGAAGAAATGGCGGCAGCAAAACCTGCAAGTCTTATTTGGAATCAAGGGCTTACCCAACACACAGTTGGCACGAGCAACACACGCATTATGCCTATTTTGCAAATGTTCTTAGGCAATATTGGTAAGAATGGCGGAGGTGTCAATATTTTGCGCGGACACGATAATGTGCAAGGTGCGAGTGATATGAATAACCTCGCGGATTCTCTCCCGGGCTATTATGGGCTTGGCGAACCTGCGTGGAGACATTTCTGCAAGCATTGGAATGTTGATTTTGATTGGATGGTGGGCAGATTCAAAGACCAAGAGATGATGGGCAAGACAGGTTTTGCGCATTCAACTTGGAAATTTGGTGTTTTAGATGAAGAAAATGCCGCAAACAATGGTGGCACCAAACTTCGCGCACTTGTGGTGATTGGCTCGGGTATGACAACCGTTTCCTTGCT
This sequence comes from Helicobacter typhlonius, assembly GCF_001460635.1. Taxonomy (NCBI): domain Bacteria; kingdom Pseudomonadati; phylum Campylobacterota; class Epsilonproteobacteria; order Campylobacterales; family Helicobacteraceae; genus Helicobacter; species Helicobacter typhlonius. The sequence goes on along the minus strand of NZ_LN907858.1, from coordinate 1,251,434 downwards.
TGATTTGCAGAAAAAAGCAATGGATAAGCTTGATTTGGTTGTGTTTGTCGATCCTTATGTCAATGACTTGGCTATTTATAGCGATAGAAGCGATAATCTTTTTATGCTTCCAGCGGCGTCTCAAATGGAGACAAGCGGTTCTGTGGCAGCGACAAATCGTAGCTATCAATGGCGTTCTAAGGTAATGGAGCCACTTTTTGAATGCCGACCTGATGAGGAATTTCTCTTTGGCTTGGCAAAAAGACTAGGATTCTTAGAAGAATTCCAAAGACGTTTATTTGACATCGCAAAAGAAAAGGGCAGAGAGCAATTTATGTGGCCAGAAGATGCGACTACCGAGCTTACCCAAAGTATCCGCAGCATTGGCTTGCAGGGAATGAGTCCAGAGCGACTAAAGGCACACCAAGAAAATTGGCATAAATTTGATAAGGTAACGCTAGAAGGCACAGGGGAGTTTAAGGGCGATTATTATGGGTTGCCTTGGCCCTGCTGGAGCGACAAGCACCCGGGCACTCCTGTAATGTATAATGATAGCATTCCTGTTATGCGTGGCGGTATGGGATTCCGCGTGAATTGGGGTGTTACAAATCCAGATGGACAAAGTATGCTCACAAATAGAAGCTTGCCAAATGCAAAATATAGTGGCGGACATGCACCTGTAACTGCAGCAAATGCAGAATCTTTAGGCATTAAGCTTACAGAATCTGAAAAGGCAGCGATTGAGGGCAGCACTTTTGCGCTTGGCATTGGAAATAATATCTTGGTGGAAAAAGCTCTAGAAGCGGGACTTTGCCCTTATGGAAATGGCAAGGCAAGGGCAAATGTGTGGAATTGGTATGACAAGATTCCATTGCATAGAGAGCCATTGCACTCCGTGCGAGGCGATTTGGTCGATAAATATCCCAATTTTCCTGACAAGCCAAATCATTTCCGTGCAAACATCAAATACCGCTCACGTCAAAAAGAATTGGGCGAGAACAAAAACTGGGTTGATGAATTTCCTGTCAATATGCTCACAGGACGACTTGTGGCGCATATGGGGACAGGTGCAGAGACACGAAGTGCGAAATATCTTGCTGAAGTTGAGGGCGAGATGTTTATGGAGATTCACCCTGATAAAGCCGCAGAGCTTAATATTAGAAATGGCGATATGGTGTGGGTGTATGGCACAATGGATACGAGGATTCTAGTCCCTGCGAAGCTCTCGTTGCGTGTGGATTATAATAGTATTTGGTTGCCACAAAACTTCTCGGGAATGGATCAAGGTGTATCAAGGCTTGATAAATACCCAGAAGGCACAAAGCCCTATGCGATTGGTGAATCCGCGTGTATGATTGCAAGTTATGGTTTTGACTACAACTCTGCTTGTCCGGAAACTAAATGTGGTTTGTGCCGCATTGAGAAAGCGTAGGGAGGTAAAAAATGAGTAATGCAATTCCTACTAATCTTGAAAATTTTTCAAGAATCAAGTTTTATTGCGATACAAATCGCTGTATTGAATGCCACGGTTGTGATGTCGCTTGTAAAGAAGCACATCATTTGCCTGTGGGTGTCAACCGCCGAAGAGTGATTATGTTAAACGAAGGCGTTGTTGGCAAAGAAACTGCCGTGTCTATTGCGTGTATGCACTGCGCCGATGCGCCTTGTGCGCAAGTGTGCCCTGTGGATTGCTTCTATATTCGTGCTGATGGCATTGTTTTGCACGATAAAAAAACCTGCATAGGCTGTGGCTACTGCCTCTATGCTTGTCCTTTTGGCGCACCACAATTCCCCAAAAATGGCGTATTTGGTTCAAGGGGCGCAATGGATAAATGCACTTTCTGCGCGGGTGGTCCCGAGGAAACAAATAGCGAGGAAGAATATCATCTCTATGGACAAAATAGAATCGCAGAAGGTAAAGTGCCAATGTGTGCGAGTATGTGTTCTACAAAAGCACTCTTAGCAGGAAGCAGCGAGGAAGTTTCAAATATCATCACGCATCGTGCGCAAACAAGGGGGGATAATATCCCTAATGCTGTGCCAAATGTGTGGAAGACGGCATACAACGACTAGGAGGATTCTATGAAATCAATATGTTTTAGAATCTTTGCCCTTTTGTTCTTTAGCTCTGCCCTTGCCTTTGGTGCGAATCCAAGTGTGCCACAAGAGGGAGGTAAGCAATATGCCGAAGTCATAAGTGGTAATAATGCGCTCATTGCCCCAAGCGATAGGGCAAATCCGCTCCTCTATGGCGGACCTGAAGTGGCAGCAATTAAGGGGTGGGGCGTTGGTTCGCCTAACTCGAAGGGGCTTGGTGAAATCTTCACGCTCGTGCAAGGGCATTATTTCGCGCTTATTTTCTTGCTTGTTATTATTTTCGTGCCTATGGCGTTTTATGGGCATTATAAGATGATAGGGCAACGTCATTATTCGCATAAAAGCTTTTTGCTTGTTTTTAGCAAATACAATATCATCGTGCATTGGTGCGCGGCTGTGCCTTTTGTGATGATTTGTCTTAGTGGGCTAATGATGGTGTTTGGTGATAAGCTTGGTGGCGGTTGGCTCATACGCTTTGCACGTGATATTCACGGCTTAGCAACAATCTTTTTTGCTGTATTTGGCACATTAATGTTTTTGATGTGGGTAAAAGATTGTCTGCCTCGTGGATATGACATCAAGTGGATGATGATTATGGGCGGCTACCTTGATAAAGTCAATCGTGAGATTCCAGCACATAAGTTTAATGCCGGACAAAAAATGTGGTTTTGGGTGGCGACACTTGGTGGCGCAGCTATGGTTATCACAGGCGGGATTATGTTTTTCCAAGCAGCAGGCATTGATACCTTGCGTCTTATGGCTCTTGTGCATAATTTTGTGGGCTTTTTAATCATCGCATTGCTGATTACACATATTTATATGGCTGTCTTTGCTATCGAGGGTGCTTTGGAATCAATCATTAATGGCAAAATGGGCGAAGAAGAAGTCTCAATGCTCCATAGTCTTTATTACAAAGAATTGCAAAGCCAAGGCAGACTAGATTCTATGCGTCTTTCGCATTAATTTTTGTATATGTGTTAGGGGAAGTATGGGCGATTTTATGCATAAAATGCGTATGGTAAAAGTGCATAAAGATGCCCAATCCTTTAGTGATACGCGAGATTTGGTTGTTGAAGAGCAACGCATAGCTTTCTACCTTAATGGCAACAAGCTCTTGTCAGTAATGAGCTTACCAAATGCTCAAGATGCGCATTTTGTGGGCTTTTTGATGGGTGAGGGTGTGTTAGATTGTGTTGATGATATTATCTCGCTTGAAGTAGCCAAAGACGGCTTAAGTGTGCATATGCGCGCTTATATACGAGAGGACAAGCTCTCTCATCTCCATAAGGAAAAAACACTTACCACCGGCTGTTGTGTGGGTGTGAGCGCAAATTTTGATGGCGAGATTACACAAAAATATATTTCCTCTCCTATGCGGATTAGCGCGCAAAGCGTATTTACCCTACTTGATAGATTCAATAAAAAAACTGCACTTTTTAATCAAACAGGTTGCACACATAAGGCAATGCTCGTGTGTGAGCGCGAGTTTATCAGCGAGGATGTGGGGCGACATAATGCGATTGATAAGGTTATTGGTCAAGCGAGGCTAAGCAAAGTTGATATGAGTGAGGCAATTCTTATTGTCAGTGGGCGGCTTTCTATGGAAATGGTGATTAAGGCGGCAATGAGTGATATTCCCATTGTGATTTCTCGCTCGGCTACCACGCATTTAGGGATTAAGTCCGCACAGACTTTGGGCGTTACGCTTGTGGGTTTTGCACGAGGCGATACCTTTAATATTTATACACACCCTTCACGCATTATTCATTAATTTTTAAGCCATATTTTTGATATAGTTGCATATGCAACATTTACAAAAGTGAGCTAGAATATCGCCCTCAATCCGTTTATCATTATTTAAGGAGTATGGTTTATGAAAAGAATTGTCCTTATGTTAGGATTTTTCTCTCTTTTAAATGCGCAAGGATATGAAAATTCTTTTAGTTTACAGGATTCTACATCTACTCAAGGCTTTACAACGCAGCAAAGAGGCGAAAATACTGAATCTGTGGGGAGAGTTTTTACACTAACAGATTTGCTTGAAGGAGCAAGAAAAAATTACAATCTTGAAGCTAAAGATTTGGCGATTTTACAAGCTCAAGCCACAAGTAGGGCGGCTTGGGGTGAATTTTTGCCCACTCTTGATGGAGCATATCAATACCAAGATACAAACAATCCAAGTATGCGCCTTAAAACATATACAGGAAGTATAAAGGGAAATTGGGAAGTTTTTAGTGGGTTTAAAACCTATAACAAAGTGCGTGAAAAAGGCTCACTCTATCGTGCAAGCATTGAGGATAGGGAAAATACTAAAGACCAGCTTTTTTTAAGTGTGATTGAGCAATATTATGGTTATTTTACCAATCGTGCGCAACTTTTGAGTTTAGACCAAAAACGCATTCAGCTACAATCTAACATTAAACGTGTGGAGAGACTTTTTAATTCAGGGCTTACAACCATTGATGATGTAGAATCTTTGCGCGCGGAGCTGCTTGCTACCGAGCACGATATTGAAAATATCAAAATGGAGATTGAAAAAAATAAGCTTATGCTCTCACTCCTTGCGAATACAGAGGTGCAAGAGCTTGAGCGTAAAAATATTAAAGCACCGCTTTTTGCACTTGATGAAAATCGCCACGACTTAAATATGCTTAACTTCCAAGCATTGAGCGCAAAATATCAAGCGCGACAATTTAATTATCTGCCAATTTTAAGTATCAGTGATACTTATGTGATAAATAGCGATATTAAAAAGGCTGGGGCGATTACTCTTAAAGATACTTCTATGGGAGGCTTAGACGAAATGCTTCCATTTTTGTCTCGTCAATTTCCGCTTAATCAAAATCAGATTATGATTAATGCGACTATTCACCTTGATGCACTTACGACTTATCGGCAATATGAAGCTGCTCAACTTGGTTATTTAAAATCTCTTAAAGAGCTTGCTTATAAAAAAGAAGAGCAAAAAAAAGATGAAAAGATGTATCGCAAAAGCCTTGAAATTGCCGTAGCAAAGATTAAAGCATCAGAGGCAGCATTGCGTTCAGCAAGCATTGCATTTGAGAATGTAGCAAAAAAATATGACGCACAGATTCTTAATTTTGTGGATTATCTTCAATCTTTAACAAAGAAATTTGAAGCAGAATCTACTTACAACCAAGCACTCAACAATTATGAAATGCAAAAGGCGTATTATATTTATTATAGTGGGCAAGATTTGCAAGAGCATATTCAATAGTTAAATAAGGGAGAAAAGATGAAAAAAATAATACTTGCAAGTATGCTTTTGTGGAGCTGTTTATGGGCGGAAGATGTATATGCGATTTTTAACGCGGAGGCGATTAAGGATTCAAATTTGAGTCTTGCTACGAGTGGGATTGTAACAAATATCTTTGTTGATGTAGATTCAGAAGTAAAAAGCGGGGATTTGCTCCTCACGCTTTTTAATCAAGATATAGAATCTCAAATGCGCTCCACAGAGCAGCAATATCTCTTTGCCAAAAAGCAATATGAGCGTTACAAACGCTCTGGTGGGGCAGTGGATAGAAATACGATTGATAGGTATCTATCGGAGTTTAAAAAGCTTGAGGCTGATTATAGTTACCAAAAGGCTATGTTGAGTAAGACGCAGCTGCGCGCACCATTTGATGGAATTATTGCTTCTAAGGACATAGAGTTAGGTGATGGTGTGAATGCAAACAACACGAATCTTTTTAGAATCATCAGCAAAGAAGTGAAACTCGTGCTAGAATTTGACTTTAAATACATTGATAAAGTAAAAGTAGGCGATACTTTTGAATTCCGCATTGATGGCAAAAAGGATAGTTTTACCACTAAGATTAGTAAAATTTATCCAACTGCTAGCACTTCTACGCGTAAAGTAAAGGCTGAAGCACCTGTAAAAGGCGTAATTGTAGGCACATTTGGTGATGGTTATATAAGGACAAAATAATGTATAAATTTGCCATTACTCGTCCAATTTCAACTTTAATGTTCGCCTTTGCAATCTTATTTTTTGGATTCTTAGGCGTATTTAAAATGCCAACTTCACTTTTTCCTGATATTGATTTTCCTGTGGCAGTAGTTATCACAGCTTATCCGGGTGCAAGTGCGGAGATTGTAGAGACAAAAGTAACAGATAAGATTGAAGAAGCTATTATGGGTATTGATGGGCTCAAAAAAGTAACTTCAAGTTCAGCACGTAATTCAAGTGTTGTAATTGTGCAATTTGAGCTTGAAAAGCCTCTAAGTGATGCAGTCAATGATGTGCGAGATAAAGTGGGCACGGTGCAGCTTGATTCTGGCGTGAAAAGTCCAGCAGTTTATAAATTTGATAGCTCTTCCGCTCCTATTATCTCTTTATTTCTCACAAGTGATAAAGTCCCTTCATCTGAAATGATGAGACACGCTAAAGATAATATAAAACCATTGTTGCAAAAAATCTCTGGTGTTGGTGGCGTTGAGATGAGAGGGCATAGAGAGCGACAGATTAGAATCTTTGTAAGCCCTAGTATGCTTAATAAATATGGTATAACTTATACAGATATTTCTAATAAAGTAGGGTTAGAGAATCTAGAAGTTGATGGCGGGAAACTCATTGGGACATTGAGTGAATGGGCTATAACAACCGATGCTCAAAGTGCTGATGTAAGTGATATAGGAAATATTCGTATTGCGGAGGGAATTAGATTAGCTGATATTGCTACGATTGAAGATGGCATTGAAGAAGATAAGACTTTTGCGTCCTTTAACAAAACGCCCGGTGTGATTTTTGAAGTGCAAAAAATCGCAGGCGCTAATGATATTTCCATTGCCGATGCGGTGATGAAGGTGCTGCCACAAATAGAATCTATAAGCCCAGAGTATGATATTAAAGTCTTTAAAGATACAACACAAAATGTGCGTGCAGCCATTTCTTCAGTGGAATTTGATGTGCTTCTTGGCGTATTTTTGGCTGTATCTGTGGTTTTTATCTTCTTACGAAGTGCGACTATTACGCTCGTATCAGCCATTAGTATTCCTATTTCTATTTTTGGGACTTTTGCATTAATGAATTTTTTTGGATTCTCTTTAAATATGCTTACTCTTCTTGCAGTAGCTCTTGCGATTGGGATTATCATTGATGATGCGATTGTGGTAATTGAGAATATCCATAAGAAACTTGAACACGGAATGCGTAAGCGTGAGGCGGCTTATGAGGGTGTGCGCGAAATCGGTTTTGCACTCATTGCTATTTCAGCAATGCTTTTATCAGTATTTATCCCTGTGGGAAGTATGAGCGGAATCGTGGGGAGATTCTTCCAAAGCTTTGGTATAACCGTGGCTGCTGCGATTGGTATCTCGTATATCGTTGTGATTACAATCATTCCAATGGTTTCGTCTATCGTTGTGAATCCTAAACACTCTAAATTCTATTATCGCACAGAGCCTTTTTTTAAGAGACTTGATGCGTATTATGTCAAAACTCTAGCCTTTGTATTGCGCAATAGAGTCAAGGTGATTGTGGGTATTGTGGGTATATTTTTTCTCTCACTCACGCTTTTGGCAAAGCTTGGTATGGAGTTTATTATTCCAGATGATAAAAGCGAGTTTCAGGTGTTTATGGAGACTAAGCCGGGCACGAGTATGAATGCTATGAAAGAAAAAACAAATGAACTGCAAAACATAGTAATGGCACATAGTGATATTGACTTTACGACTTTGCAAATAGGCTATGACGCGCAAAAAACGATTTTTAAGGCACAGATTTATGCGAGGTTGAAGCCAAAAAAAGAGCGCGCAAATAAAGAATCACAATTTAAGATTATGGCTGATATAGGAGAACAGCTTAAAGCAAGTGAAGTGGGGAAAGAATTTGTGATTTCTACATCTGAAGTATCAGATTTTGGTGGAGGAGATAATTCTCCTTATCAAGTGGCAATTCTTGCACCCGATGGTGAGACACTGAAAAAAACAAAGGATAATCTCATCAATCTTTTAAAAACTGATCCAACATTGGCAGGCAAGGTTACTAATATCCACCTTAATACATCAGATGATTTGCCCGAGTATCGTTTGAGGGTGCTTCGTGCGAATGCCGATAGATATGGCGTGAATGCGCAAGATATTGGTAATGTCGTGCGTGGAGCATTTTCTGGTGAGGCGATTGTCGGGTATTATAAAGATAGGGGTAAGGAATACGACATTACTATCCGAGCACCTGATAATGATAGAATCTCGCTCAATGATATTAAAAAATTGCAGGTGAAAAATCGAAATGGTGATTTGATGTTTGTAGAGGGGCTTGTAGAAATAGAACATACCTCTGCTCCTTCGGTGATTTCTCGTTTTGATAGACAACGGAGCGTTACGGTATATGCGTATCCTGTAAAAAATTCTGGTATTTCTTTGGGTGATATGATGAATATCACTGCGCAAAAATCAAATGAATGGCTTGAGCCGGGCGCTACTTTTAGGCTACAAGGTGAAGCTGAAAATGCACAAGAAATGATGATAGCCTTTCTTGTAGCGGTTTTAACGGCGATTGTGTTGATTTATCTTATCCTTGCCGCGCTTTATGAGAGTTTCTTGCAACCTGTTGTAATTATGATGACTTTGCCTTTTAGTTTTGCTGGAGCATTTATCGCACTTTTTGTTGTGCAGCAGCCTTTTAGTATGTTTTCGCTTATGGGACTTATGATTCTAATGGGATTAGTAGGTAAGAATGCTACTTTGCTTATTGATGTAGCAAACGAAAAGCGCAAAGAAGGATATAGCACTGATGAGGCTCTTATCTTAGCTGGAGAATCGCGTTTGCGTCCTATTCTTATGACAACAATTGCTATGGTTTTTGGTATGATACCCCTAGCTATTTCTACAGGCTCTGGAGCGGGTATGAAATCGCCTATGGGAATTTGTATTATTGGCGGATTGCTGTTTTCAATGTTTTTGAGTTTGCTTATTGTGCCCGCAATTTATCGCACAATCGCGCCATTGGACGACTGGTTGCAAAAATTCTATAAACCTAAAGCAGAGGATAAATTCTAACGATTTTTTGAATCTAGCCAAAACGCGCTATAATTTTTCATTAAAATAAGGCAAAGAGATGAAAAAGATTATAGTGTGTTTGTGTGTATCCCGTGCGCTTTTATGGGCTGATGAGGTAATGGATATAATCGCGCAGGAATGTGTGAAGCGATACTATCCGCAGGTGGTAAGCATTAGCGATAATCAAGTTTTGCTTAAAAATGGCAACAGCTTTGTGTGGGATGATGGTAAGCGTAAAGATTATGATGAGATGATTTTATCCCCCGATATGAATGATGCTTTCACTTACCCCTACCCATTTAGCGGTAATGTTACCAATCGCAACGAGGATACATCACGCATACGACATTTAGGATTCTACAAAGCCATTTATGGCGAGAACGAGGAAGAAGTAAAAGAACATTTGGTGCAAGTGCCTTGGTTTAAAGAATATTTCAATGAAAGTTTCATAGTGGTAACAAGTGCAAATGGTGTAGATAAGGCTTTTGAGCGAGTCATACAAAGGTTAAGCAACATTCAACAGGCATATTATCAATTTTTGAGCGACCAAGATGCGTTTTATTGGCGCACGATTGCGGATTCTCCTAACTTAAGCCCTCACAGCTTTGGCATTGCACTTGATATAAATACGCAATTTTCTAAATATTGGCTATGGGATAAAAAAGAACGCAATGAATATCAGTATGAGAATCAAATCCCCCTAGAGATTGTCCGTGCGTTTGAGGAAGAGGGATTCATATGGGGTGGGCGGTGGTGGCATTATGATACGATGCACTTTGAATATCGTCCGGAGATTATTTGCTATGCTAAAAATCTACAACAACTCAATAAGTAGGGCAAGATTCTAAAATCAATAAGATTTCTTAACAATATTTTTAGCTTCCAAGGTATGTTCTCAAAGGCTAGATTCAGAATCTTACATATTTCGTGGTGCTAAAATCTTTACATAGAAAAATCCAAAACGCCCTTGACAAATACCAACTATCAGGCTTTATAATTACAGAATCTATAAGTAGAAACAGACAAATCGTAGAGATTTTTTAAAGACTTCAGCACAACTCGCAGGAGTGGCGACACTTGGGGCTTATACACCGCTTTTGGGGTAAAATGTGAAGCAAGATTCCAACTTGGCGTAGCTTTAGCGCAGGAATCTAATCAAGGAGAACAAATGCAAACACAATTTGAAAAGGGCTTAGAGCAGCTTCAAAAGATTGATGGAGAAGTGGGGCAGAAAGTTATAGATTCACTTAGTGCAATCGCGCTAGATTTAGGAAAAATTATCATTGAATTTGCCTTTGGCGATATTTATACGCGAGGTGAGCTCAATTTGCAAGAGTGCGAACTCATTACATTCTCTAGTTTGCTCACAGCAGGAGGCTGCGAAGCACAGCTTGCAGTGCATATTAATGCGGCTTTAAATATGGGGATTCCAGAAGAAAAGATTATTGAGAGTTTTATGCAGCGCATTCCTTACACAGGATTTCCAAAAATGCTTAAGCGATGTTTATTGCCAAAAGAGTTTTTGAGGCAAGAGATGAGATGTAGGCTTCAAATTTCTTTTGCTAGACATTAAGAGGCAAGAAGAAAGAGACTTAAAAGGCTTTGATAGAAAAATCTTAAACGCAAATCTACCTTAAGGCTTCACAGGTTACACGAAAAATAGAATTTTAGATTATCTAAAAAACTCCCTAACAAGCAGTTGCACAGAGAGGGCGAAGCATACACAGATGACAATCGGGCGGATAATCTTTGCTCCGTGCTTTATTGCAAGGCGCGCTCCCAAAGTCGCTCCAATGATTTGTCCCACACACATAATGCTGCCCAAAACCCATAGCACATTGCCTCCAAGCACAAAAAACAAAGTAGAGGCGATATTGATACTAAAAACTACCCAACGCGAATGTGCTAAAGCCTTGCTAAGCCCATATCCGCCAATACTCACAAGCAAGGCTAAGACAAAAGAGCCAATCCCAATGCCCAAAAGCCCTCCATATAAGCTCGCCCCTGCCATAGAAGCAAACAAAAAGATTTTATGAGGATTTTGCGCTCTATCCTCCTCGCTAATGTTTGGAGAAAGCAAAAAATATGCACCCACTGCTATCATCACAAAAGGCAAGATTTTGGAAAGCAAGGCGACTTCTACAAATTGCACCAAAATCGCGCCCAACGCTCCAAAGAGCATTGCGACTATCATCACTGCGCGGGATTCTTTCATATCAACTAAGCCTTGATGATAATAATGCACTGCACTCGTAAATGAGCCGACACAAGCTTGAAGTTTATTCGTTGCTAAGGCTTGGAGAGGGTTTAATCCACTCACAAGGAGCAAGGGCATCGTTATCATTCCTGCTCCACCAGAGAGTGAGCCTACAAGCCCGCCTACAATAGAAGCCACAAAAAAGAGCATGTAGAAAGCAGGGCTTATACCTTCAAATGTGGGTGTTGTGAATAAATCTAGGCTCATTTTCTCTCCTTTTTCAATACTAGTCTCTGGTTGGTTTAGAAATCAAAATCTCTACATTAATATACCAAAATTATCATTTGAAAAAAGTCATTTGTAGATCTGAAATAAGTAACAAAGAGGTTTGAGAATCCTTAATTTCTAACTCTCCTTTAAAGTCTTTACCTATCAATTCAATAAGGCTTTTTAATAATCTTCTTTTGTATTTGTCATAATATGCAGTATCAGCATCTACAAATCCAAACCATACTTGAGTGCTTTCTCCTTTATTATTTAAACAAGAAATACCTATGTTTATATTTTTTTATAATATATAGTTGTATAAACATTCGTAACAGGGGTTAGGGTGGTAATTGTCTTGCTGAGATTTGGTATATATGTAGTATTTGTGCGATATGTTGTATAGCTTCCTGTGTATTTAGAGGAAGAAGTTTTTATGGAAAATTCACAGAACAGGGAGTTTGTTGTTCTTTTATATTAAAGCCAGCAATATTAAATCCACTTTCAACCATTAATTCTCTCAACAATAACCCAAATTTCTTATCCTCAATCGTTGGAGATTAATCTAAAGAGAAAGTGAGAGGTTCTTGCCGATTGAATGCAAATTGTAGATCTGATTCCGTTGAGTAGTAAGCAGTAGCTGCACAAGCATTAAATATAAAACAACACCATACTAATAAAAGGTATAATAAGGTTTTATTGGACATAACTCTCACCAGTAAGTTGAAAATTTTCTATTCTCATTGCCTCTAGTTAAATGTATTCTAACATAAAATTATCATTTTTTTTCTCCCACCCCTTGACAAACACCAAGTGTCAGGCTTTATAATGTCAAATGTATTTTAAAATCACAAGGAGAACAAATGACACACACAACATTCACACAAACTTTCACACGCATTTTTATAATGCTAATATTTTTTATAGGAGGTGGAGCAATGGCTCAAGAGAAATGGGATAAGGTGTTTGCAAAAAGCAATGAAGTCAAAGTCCAAAAGGTAAAATTCACGAATCGTTATGGAATCACACTCGCGGGGGATTTGTATCTATCTAAGAATCTAGGCAAAGCACAAAAGCTCCCTGCAATCGCAATCAGTGGTCCTTTTGGCGCAGTCAAAGAGCAAGCAAGTGGATTCTATGCGCAAACTTTAGCGCAAAAGGGCTTTATCACTCTTGCCTTTGACCCTTCCTATACAGGAGAGAGCGGAGGCAAACCTAGAAATGTCGCCTCACCCGATATAAATACAGAGGATTTTAGTGTAGCGGTAGATTTTCTAAGCAATTATGCGAATGTGGATTCTAACAAAATCGGCATTTTGGGCATTTGCGGATTTGGCGGATTTGCACTCAATGCCGCTGCAATGGATACGCGCATTAAGGCAGTCGTGGCTTCTACAATGTATGATATGAGTCGCGTGAATGCCAATGGCTATAATGATTCAATGGACGCAAAGGCACGCTATAAGCTTAAAGAAAGTCTCAATGCACAGCGCACAAAGGATTTCAAAAGCGGCACTTACGCCAAAGCCGATGGATTGCCTCAAAAGCTTAGAGGCGATGAGCCACAATTTATCAAAGATTATTTTGACTATTACAAAACACCTCGTGGATTCCACGCACGCTCTATTAACTCCAATGGGAATTGGAATCTCACTTCGTCTTTAGGCTTTATCAATGCGCCTATTTTGGCATATAGTGATGAGATACCAAGTGCGGTTTTAATCATTCACGGGGATAAGGCACATAGCAAATATTTTAGCACTGACGCGTATAAAAAGCTTAAGGGCAAAAATAAAGAATTATTGCTTATCAAAGATGCCAATCACACGGATTTGTATGACAATGAGCAAAAGATTCCCTTTGATAAAATTGCTACATTTTTTAGTGCGAATTTGAAGTAGGACGCAAAGGAACAATATGCGCAAATATACATTTCTTTGTTTGTTGTTTGCGCTGCTAACGCAATGCGCTTTAGGCAAAGACTTAAGGGGGGAATTGGAGGAGCAAATGCAAATACAAATGCAATTTCAAGGGAAAAGCTTTGTTTTGACTTTAGAAAATAATGCGGCTGCAAGGGATTTCTACGCACTCTTGCCTTTACGCCTAAGCTTTAGTGATTATGTAGGCAAGGAAAAGATTGCTAAGCTTGATAAAAGCCTAAGCCCACAAGAGCGCGGAGAATATGACCCACAAAGCGGCGATTTTTTCTATTTCGCCCCTTGGGGTAATGTCGGAATCTTTTATGCCAAGCAGCCCCCATACAAGGGCTTGGTTAAGCTAGGCGTAGTAAAGGCAGAAAAAGAATCTTTTATCGCGCACCTGAAAGCCCAAAAGCAAGATTTTATCCTCACGATAGAAAAATATCCTAGCAGGGAGTAAAGATAAATTGCGTAGGTTTAAAGCTGCGCATTAGTTAGGTGGCACGAAAATCAATGCAAATCTATTTGGTTAAGGGTAATTTGATTTAGGACAACAATGAGTCTTATTAGGAGGGCTACATTAATTAAATTTATTATATAATTTAATCCTCCAAAGATATATTATAAGGCAAAATAGTGAAGTGGCAGGAATCGATAGAGCAAAAATTAAATTTAAGAAAACAAAAATTTGTAGCATTAAATATAAAAGATAGAAGTATTGCCTATGATGAAAAAATCAAACTTCATAGAAATATTAGCAAAATTACAGGTGATGAAGAGATTGTAAGAGCTTTCTTAGTAGATAGGCTGATTAATGAACTTAATTATTTACCAGAATTTATTGAAATTGAAAAAGAATATTCAGTCGGCAGACCAAAAGTAAATAAACCAAGAATTGATATTATTTTGAGAGATAGAGAAAATAAACCTTATTTATTCATAGAATTAAAAGCTCCAGATAAATTTGAGAGCGATAAAGTTTATATAGAAGGGCAACTTTATAAACTTGCAAAATTAGAGAAAACAAAGCCAAAATATCTTGTTTATTACACCATACAAGAAAACAATAATATTATACTAGATAATTTGATTTTTATTGATTATGAAAAATATCCAAATTATGAAGATTGGGAAAATGGAGGATTTGTAAGTAGTGCAAATGAAATTCCAGCAGGTTATGGAGAGCCCAAAAAGCAACCTTTTATCAAGGGAGATTCTAAATATGATTTAAAAAGTAAAATAAGTAAAAAAGAATTAGAATCTTTAGCCAAAAATTTACATAATGTCCTTTGGGGTGGAGGTGGGACAACAGATAGTGAAATCTTTTACTCTCTTGTAAATATTATTTTAGCAAAGATTCAAGATGAAACAGAAAAAAATAATGGGCAAGAATATGATTTTCAAATCTATTCAATTGGGAAAAATTCAGAAAATCCAAACAATCTTTATGAGCGTATTAATGCACTTTATCGCCGAGCCTTGAAAGAAAAGTTAAATATTACAGATAAAAACAAGCTTGCTAAAGCACATATCATCAATGAAGAAAAATTTCCTCTTAATAAGTTACTCTATTGTATTTCTAAGCTTGAGGGTTATTCTTTTTACGAGGGTAGAAATTCCCTGAATGGCAAAGATATTATGGGGGATTTCTTTGAGAGCATTACTAGAGATGGTTTCAAACAAACAAAGGGGCAATTCTTTACTCCAACTCCAATAGTACAATTTATTATTTATGCTCTAAATCTTGATAATCTTGCTATTGATAAACTAAATAACACAAGAGAATTGCCTTATATCATAGACCCGAGTTCAGGGAGTGCAACTTACCTTATTGAAGTGATGAAAATTATTACCAAAGAACTAAAATATAAGCAATTTGACAAACTTAACAATAATCATCAAACGCAAGATAGGTTTGAAGAGCTCTTTGTGCCTGATAGAAAAGAAAATAAATGGGCAAAAGAATATCTTTATGGAGCGGAGATTAATTTTGATTTAGGCACAGCATCAAAAGTAAATATGATATTACACGGTGATGGCTCTAGTAATATTTTTGTCAAAGATGGCTTATTGCCCTTTAGATTCTATACAAAAGATACCGCCCCCAATCATTTAAATGTCTCCTTTGAGGATACTTTATATAAAGATACTCAAGCAAGAGAAGTTAATGGCAATTTTGATTGTATTATTTCTAATCCTCCTTTTAGTGTGGAACTTGATAATGAAACAAAAAGGCTTTTACCTAGAAGTTTTTTATTTTCTACAAAGAAAAATTCGGAAAATCTTTTTATAGAGCGATGGTATCAACTTTTAAAAGAAAATGGACGCATAGGGGTAGTGTTGCCAGAATCTGTTTTTGATACAACAGAAAATAAATATATCCGCCTTTTTATCTTCAAATATTTTAAAGTCAAAGCAGTAGTAAGCTTGCCACAAATTACTTTTGAGCCATACACTTCTACAAAAACCTCTCTGCTTTTTATGCAAAAGAAAACACGAGATGAAATTAAAACTTGGAATCAAATATGGGACAAGTATGTGAATGAATGGAATATGCTAAAAACGAGAGTAAGTAACCTCTTAGAAGTTTATTTGCATAATAAAGAGCGAAGTAAAATGCCAAGCCTTAAAGGTTTAAAATTTCAAGATGAAGTAAAAATTTTACAAAGAATGTTAAAAATCTCTTTAGATTGTAACACTTCTGTAAAAGAAATTATAGAAAGCTATCAAGACGAATTAAAAGAGATTTGCTCTATTGATAAAGATATAAGTGAGGTTTTCGGATTTTGCAATGCTTGGTGGGTTTTTGGAGAAGTGGCAAAAGAACAAGATTATGAAATCTTTATGAGCGAAGCCCAAAATATAGGCTATAAACGCGGTATAAAAAGTGAAAAAGTTACGAGCAATGATTTGTTTGATTTAGAGTATGCTCCAAATACTCTAAATCAAGAATCTATTTTAAAATATTTTAATCCATTGATTGAAAAACATAAAGAAATCCTTGCAAATATTAAACAAGAAATAGATAAACTAAAATCTACAAATGAAGCTAAAACCTCCAATATTAAAGAAAAGAAATGTTTAAGACTACAAGAAGAGTTACAATCTTTACAGGAGAGATTATTAGATTTAGAGCAGCAAAAAGAAAAGGCATTAAATATACTAGAAACTTATTATGAGAATAATAAAATCAAAGAAGAATTTTTTGATAGAACGGATGAAACCTTAATCCATTACTTTAAAAATGGCATTATGAAACAATGGGTGAGTAATGATATTTTATTGCGTAAAAATGTAGAAATTAAAATTTTGGATTCCATAAGGAAGCAAATTCAATGGGATTAGTAAATAAAGTCAAATTAAGTGAGATTGCACAAGAAAAATCATTGAGATTTGATGTTTCGTTTATTAAATTTTTTGCTTCACAAAAACAAGAATATTATGGTTATAAAGATTTATTTTGTATTCCCGCTGTAAATAATGTCAATCTTAGTGAAATAGAAGAACTAAAATATGCTGAAATTAGCAACATCAATAAAGAAGGAGAAGTTTATCCTGTTCATCTTTGTTTTGACAATAAAAACGAAGAAAATGAAAGCTACTTTGCAAAAATTGAAAGAGGCGATATTTTTAAACCACAAATCAATAGTATTCTCCTCTCTTCAGTAAGACCATATTTAAACAAAAATGTGTTAATCACAGATGATGAATTATATTTCACAAAGGCAATGATACAAATCAAACCAAAAATTAATCCCAAACTTTTTTATTATTGCATAAGAAGTGTATTTTTTGATTTAATCAATGCAGTTTCACGACAAGGCAAAGGTTACCCCACCTTAAAAGCAGATGATTTAAAAAATATTAAGTTTCCTAAAACGCTTGTAGATTCTATCTTGCGACAAGAAAATATGCTTGTTTCAAACATAGAATTTATAGAGCAAGAAATCCAAAAACTCAAAAAGAGTAAAAAGCTTCATTTAGAAATTATTAATGAAGCTTTTGCAGAAGAGTTTAATTATGATGAAAATCTATGGAGAGCATTTGGCAAAGGAATGAGTGCAAATACACAAAACTCAAATATAAGGCTTGTCCAAATATATGCAATTAAATTTTCAGATATTGATAAAAGTTTAAATTTAAGATTTTCTTGTAGATTTCATAATCCATTAAGTCAGCAATGTGAAAATATCCTACACGCACAAAATACCATAAAAATTAAAGATATTCTTGCAAAAGAAATTAGGAGAGGCATAAACCCACAATATGATGAGAATGGTGAAATTGCAGTAGTTAAAACTGCGCAATTAAAGAATAGTGTTATTGACTTAGAATGCTGTGAATTTGTAAATAAAAAATTTTTCTCCCAAAAACAAAATGCAAAAATTAACAAAAATGATATTGTCATCGCCTCTACAGGGAAGGTTTCCATAGGCAAAATAGATATATGGGAGGACGAAGAGAAAGAAGTGCTAGCTGATGCACATATCAGCATTGTAACAATTAATGAAAAACTATATAATCCACTTTTTCTTGTTTATTTCTTGCGTAGTATTTTAGGGGCATATCAAATTGAGAGAGACTATACAGGCACTACCAATCAAGTTGAGTTATATGCAAATGAAATATCTAATTTTGATATTCTTAATATTTCTTTGGAGCAACAACAAGCCATAGCACAAAAAATCAAAGCTCAAATTGATAATCAAAATTTTATTGATGAACAAATCAAGCAAAAACAACAAGAAATCAGTCATCTTATTATTTCTGTCTTAGCTTAAAATCTTCAAACTACAACGAGCTTTTGCCCAAATCCAACAGCTCCTTGATAATGGCGAACTTGGGGTAGCAAATGGTATCAAACCCATATCCAAGCTTTGATAAAAAATATAGAATCTTAAAATAATTTTCTGCTCCAAACCCTTGACAAACACCAAGTATCAGGCTTTATAATGTCAAATGTATTTTAAAATCATAAGGAGAAAAAATGCAAAAACTCATTGCTATTGCTTTGGTTACAGCTTTAGGTTGCGTGAATATCGCTTATACAAAGGAGGCAAAAATGCAAAAAACACAAGAAGTGGTTAAAAGTGGCAGTCTTGGAGGATTTAAAGGAGATTCTAAAATCTTTAGCGGTGAAGTGAGTATCAAAACACTTTTTAAAAGCGGAGATTATCGCCCTTATGGGGGTGGGGAGGTTACCTTTAGCCCAAAGGCTAGGACAGCGTGGCATACTCACCCCGCAGGACAGACGCTGATTGTTACACAAGGCACGATTTATACGGGCACAAAAGCAGGTATTACACAAATCGCAAAGGTTGGTGATGTGGTGCTTTGTCCGCCTGATGTAGAGCATTGGCACGGAGCAGGCTTGAAAGAAAAGGGCGTGCATATCGCCCTTACGCACGAGAAAAATGGCAAGAATGTTACTTGGCTAGAGCTTTTAAGCGATACAGAATATGGGGGCTATATCAAGGAGGCAGAGGGCAAGGCAAGGAAGTAGGTTTAGCGGATAAAAGATAAATCTAAAAGTTAATTTTACTTCCTCAAAATATGCAAATATTCCAAAGTGCAATCTTGCTTTTGGATTCGTTTAGAATCCGCTTTGAAGCGCTGGTGTTTTTGTGTGGCAAAAGAGTATTTGCCATATTTTTCAAAAATAGCTTGAATTTGCTCTAAACCAAGCAATCCCTCATCATTATAGCTTAGAAAAATCCACTCAAAATGCGCATTTTTGATGAGGTTTTCTAGCTCGCTCGCGACTTTTGCTTTTTTGCACCAAGGCGATTTTGCATATTCTCTTAATCCTGTTTTGCCCTTTGGGATAAAGTCATCATACAAGGCAATCGTGTTTAAAAGATGATAATTCGCGCCATACTCTCGCGCATTATAAGGCGGGTCAAGGTAAAGAATATCGCCCTCTATCTTAGTAATAAGTGTATTTGTGTCCTCATTAAATACCAAATGTTCATTTTCATTGCATTCAAACTCTGCAGGATTTAGAATAAAACCTTTGAGCGCACTTTTCTTAAGGTGCTTTAAAAACGCTCCATACACTGAAGCAGTGTTTGCAACCTTGTCGGCGGATTCTAAAAGGGAGGCAAGGAGAAAGTAATATTCCTTGTCCTCAATTAACTTTTCTTTTTTCCATTGCGCAATCTTAGAACGCACAGCATCAATTTTTTGTGCATTTTCATCGCTAAAATACTGCCTCCCACTCCCAGAGCCAAGCGCATAATGGGTATAGATTTTACCCTTTTTTGGTGGCGTTTGAGTTGTGTCATTAAGAATACCGAGCAACTCTTTAACACGCGTTAATTTTTGATGATTGCCGATATAATTTTGCGCCAAAACAAAGCTATAATACTCCCTATCATTGCTAATAATTTGCTTGACTTGTGTTTTAAAGAGCCTCCCCACTGCCGCGCTCCCTGCAAACATATCACAAAAGATAGAATCCTTTAAAGGCTTTGCACTAGCTTTTTGCAGTGTAGATTCTATGCTTGTTTGCAAAAAGTGAGAGAGTTTAAATTTGGAGCCAATGTAGTTCATTAAAATATCCGATTAAATGTTATGGAACAATTTTGAATTTTAAATTCTATATACATTAGGGGTAAAATATTATTTTTCTCATTGAACATTTGTGCTTGTTGATAAAAGTCTTGATAACAAGCAGAATCTTTATTGGCAGTTTCTCTACAAATTATCATCGGTTGAATATCTGATGGACGATTTGGAATATAATATTGTTCCAACCAATCAATATATCGTTGAATTTGTCTTAAAATTTCAGCATAAACACATCTAGATTTTAATTCTATGGGAATAATTTTTCTTGGATTTTCAGCAAGAGATAGCATAATATCAATGCGTTGCATTCCAACGCCACAGCTAACTTCATTACCCAACCATTCAATCGGCTGATTTTCCAAAATTCCAAATAATTTAGTTTCATAAATAGATTGTAAAATGTAGGCTTGTAAATGTGCCTCGAATTGATTATTTCTTGAATATTTATAAATTAATCTCGGTAAAATATTTAATTTCTCTTGTCTGCCCTTGTAAATATGATGAGTGGAAATAGAGACAATTTCTTGATTTTTTAAATCAAAACTAAAATGAATTCCATTGATATTTTGCTTTAAATTTTTATCTCTAATTAGTGCAATAAGCCTTTCGCTTTCATAAATAGTAATCATTGTGTTGCCGCGATTGCCCTTTAGTTTCCGATAAATGAGACTCCACAACATTTGATTGGGGGATTGTATTGTTTTAATCTCATCTAATGCTTCCCATTCTGTAACACCCTTGCTATAAACTTTTTCAGGTTCAATCAAACATCTAAAAGTAAGGGATTTGTTAAGTTCTTGCTTAAGATACTGTTGCTCATCATTATTATCAAAGAAAAATTTGTTCTTTACTTTAAATACACCAAAAAACTTTCCCTCCCCAATGCCAAATCGAAAATTTTGTTGCAAATAAAAAATAATTAAATCTCCAATTTGAACCCTTGAAAAATCTGCAACCATACCCAAAATAGTATTCTCTGTTTGTGGCGCAAGCTGCGTTGTTGGACTATTATTAAAATCGATAACAGAATCTTTCATACCCGTACCAACGAACATATATTCCAAGTGATATTTAAAAGTTATAGCATTTACAATAAAAACATGGGTTGTCATATCTGTCCTTAAGGTTTTAGTCTTCTATGTGTGGTTTTTCTTTTGCATTTTTTACACCACATTTCCACTCCATACTTATATGTCCTTGTTGCATTATCTAAAGCATTATCAAATTCACACCCCTCTTCTGCAAGGTCTCTAATGATTGCAGCGTGCTGACTTGACTTACTAAATCACAGACAGCACAATGCCATTTATTATCACTTAGGATTTCTTTCATTTCATTCTTTTTAGTAGCCATTATAAATCCTTGTTGATACAAAATATAATTTCAAGGAGTAATTAAAATCATTCAAAAATTATAGCACAACAAAATGAAGCAGAGTTTTCTAAATTTTCCCTAAAATTCCCTTGACAAACACTAAGTGTTAGGCTTTATAATGTCATTTTATCTTTTCAATAAAGGAGGTGCAATGCGAAAAAATAAAGAATCACTAGAGCGCAGGGAGTTTTTGAAAACTTCCGCAAAATTTGGCGCAGTGGCAAGTTTAGCAAGTTTTGGAGGACTAGTTTTGAGTGCGTGTAGCGAGGATTCTAAAGGGAATCCACAAGGCATAGAAAATACAAGCGCGGGCGAGAAAGCCCCAATATCACTACCACAAGGAGTAAATATGGAATTTATAACTTTAAATAATGGCGTGAAAATGCCAATTCTAGGCTATGGAGTTTTTCAAATTGACCCAAGAGAAACACAAAGGTGCGTAGAGGACGCAATCAGCGTGGGATATAGGAGCATTGATACCGCACAAGCGTATTTTAACGAAGAAGGTGTGGGCTCGGCGATAAAAACAGCCCTCAATGGCGGGCTAAAGCGCGAGGAACTTTTCATCACGACAAAGCTTTGGATTAACAACTACCCCGAGCAAAAGGCGTTAAAAGCGTGTGAGGAATCTTTGCGCAAACTAGGCTTAGATTATGTGGATTTAATGTTGCTTCATCAGCCCTTTAACGACACTTATGGTGCGTGGAGAGCATTAAGCAGATTCTATAAAGAGGGGAGATTCAAAGCTATTGGTGTGAGTAATTTTTATCCCGATAGAATCGCGGATTTTTGTTTGAATAACGAAATCAAACCTGCACTCAATCAAATAGAATGCAACCCGCTCCACGCGCAGTTTGAGGCGCAAAAAGTCTTGCAAGAATATAATGTCGCTATGGAATCTTGGGCACCTTTTGGCGAGGGCAAGAATAATATGTTTAGCAACCCCACATTAAGCGAGATTGGCAAAAAATACAATAAAAGTATAGCGCAAGTCATTTTGCGTTGGCAGATTCAAAGAGGGATTATCGCAATTCCAAAGACGACAAGAAAAGAGCGCATGATTGAAAACATTAGCGTGTTTGACTTTGTCCTAAGTGAGCAAGATATGCAGAGTATCGCAGCAATGGATAGTAAAACAAGCCTATTTTTAAACCACCAAGACCCACAAACAGCGAAATTTCTGATTGAGATTCATAAAGATAGCTTTAAATAATGGAGAGAAAATGAGAGTGTTAAAATCTATTTTATTTGTTTTGGTGATACTAAATTTTACTTACGCACAAGGAGGCACAATGCAAACAAATATCGCAAACCCTAGCGAGGAAGCAAAAGCAAATGTGGCGAAGAATCCCTTTGGTTTAGTCTATGAGGGCGCAATCGCTAAAAACGAAAAAGGTAAAGTCAATATCAAAAGCGTAACTTATGCAAGTAGAGGGCTAAAAATCGCTGCAAATCTTTATCTGCCAAGTGATTTTAATCCCAAAGCAAAGATTCCTGCAATTATCGTAGCCCACCCCAATGGAGGTGTGAAAGAGCAAGTTGCAGGGCTATATGCGCAAAAGTTAGCAGAATCTGGCTATATCACCCTAGCCTTTGATGCGGCGTATCAAGGTGCAAGTGAGGGAAAGCCTCGTAATGTAGATACTCCGCAAAATCGCACAGAGGATATTTCTGCGGCGGTGGATTATCTGCTAAAAGTGCAAGGTGTGGATTCCAATCGCATAGGAATCTTAGGCATTTGTGGAGGTGGTGGCTATACACTAAATAGCGCAAAAAGTGATAAAAGGCTAAAAGCAGTGGCGACCTTAAGTCTATTTAATAGCGGACTTGTGCGCAGAGAGGGCTTTTTGGGTAGTGAAAAATCTAGCATTCAAGAGAGATTAAAAAGCGCAAGTGAGGCAAGGACAAAAGAGATTGTAGAGGGCAAAGTAAGCTACACAGGTAGTGCGCCTAAAAAGCTAAGCGAGGATGAACTTGCCAAAATCCCCACAGATTTATATAGGGAGGGAATGATATATTATGGCGACACCCACGCGCACCCAAACTCAAGCTTTGCCTATACGACAAGCTCACTGCTTGATTTAATGCGCTTTGATACACTCAATCAAATAGAACTTATCCATCAGCCTTTATTAATGCTTGTGGGTGATAAGGCGGATACTGCGTATATGAGTGAGGCAGCGTATAAAAAGGCAGGGAGTAAGGATAAAAAATACCATAAGCTTAAAAATGCAACGCATATCCAAACTTACTACAAAAAAGAAGCGGTTGAAGAGGCACTAGGGGAGCTAAAAGCATTTTATGACAAAAATTTGTAAAGGAGGAGCAATGCGGGAATATCCACATAAACAATCATTAGAACGCAGGGAGTTTCTCAAAACCTCTGCAAAGTTTGGCGCAGTTGCAAGTCTAGTAAGCCTTAGCGGATTTGCCTTAAGTGCGTGCGATTCTAAGACTTCAAACACGCAAACACAACACATTCAAGGAGACACAATGAAAACTAATCTAACCCCAAAAGCCAAGCAAACCTTTGAAAAGCTTTTTGGCAGCACCGATGTGCCACTAAGCAAAAGCGACCCCGAGTTTTTTAGTAATTATGTGAATTTTGCCTTTGATGAAGTCCCCACAGAATCTAAGCTTGAGCTAAAAGAAGGCTTGATGATTACTCTTGCCTCTCTTGTAGCTATTCCTGCTTTGAGTGAGTTTAAGGCAATTCTCAATGCGGCTTTGAAAAATGGCGTTGAACCTGTGGCAATTAAGGAGATTCTCTATCAAGCTACGCCTTATGTGGGTATGGGGAAAGTGCTAGATTTTATTAATGCCACCAATGAAATCTTTGCACAACAAGGAATTGCGCTTCCTTTGGAATCTCAAGGCAGGGTAGAATACGCTCAAAGGAGAGAAAAAGGGCTAGAAACCCAACGCGCACTTTTTGGTGAGGCGATTGACAAAGGCAATGCCGCAGCACCAAAGGATTATCAACATATCCGCACCTTTTTAAGTGCGAATTGCTTTGGGGATTATTACACGCGCGGTGGGCTTCCTCTGAAGTTTAGGGAGCTTTTAACCCTTGTATATATTCTCTCAATGGGCGGGGCAGATTCTCAAGTGAGGGCGCATATCGCAGGAAATATAAGAGTAGGAAATGATAGAGGCAAGCTCATCTCTGTCATCACCGCACTTGTGCCTTACATCGGCTACCCTAGAAGCTTAAACGCCCTAAGTGCGCTTGATGAGATTGCACCGTTATCAAATTAACAAAAGGATAAAAAGTGAAAAAACATTTAACAAACCCAGCTTTACACTCTCGGCGAGATTTTCTCAAAACCTCTGCAATGCTAAGTGTTGCTTTAAGCGTAGGTTCTTTGCCACTTTTTGGTGCAGATTCTAAAAATTCTAAAATCCAAATGCCCACGCGCATACTTGGCAAAGGGGGCTATGCTTTTAGCGTTTCTGCCCTTGCCTTTGGTTGTATGGGGCTAAACTACCACCGCTCTAAAAAGCTAAGTAAAAAGGAATCCTTAAAGATTTTAGAATCTGCCATAGACTATGGAATCACGCTTTTTGATACCGCGCAAGTGTATGGACCAAATAGTAATGAAATCTTAGTCGGGGAGCTTTTAAAGCCTTATAATAAAAAACTTTTCATCACCACCAAATTTGGCTTTGGCAAGGACGCAAGTGTGCTAGATAGCTCACCCAAACGCATTCGCGAAGTCGTGGAGCAAAGCTTAAAAAGACTACATTTAGAGCAAATCCCGCTTTTGTATCAACACCGCTTTGACCCAAAAACACCGATTGAAGAGGTAGCAAATTGTGTGAAAGACTTAATAAAAGAGGGCAAAGTCGCACGATTTGGCGTGTGTGAGCTAAGCGCAAAAAGCATTGAAGAAGCACATAGAATCTGCCCGATTACTGCTGTGCAAAGTGAATACCACCTAATGTGGCGCAACCCTGAAAGTGAGATTTTCCCTACATTAGAGAGGCTAAAAATCGGCTTTGTCGCGTATTCTCCGCTTAATCGCGGGTATTTAAGTGGCAAACTCAATAAGGATTCTAAATTTGATAAAAACAATGATAATCGCGCGACTTTCCCGCGATTCCAACCTAATGCTATGGAGGCAAATTACCAAATCATCAATCTTTTGGCAGAATTTGGCAAAGGCAAGAATCCACACGCTAAGGATTCTAACGCCACTCCCGCACAAGTGGCAATCTCTTATCTTTTAGAGAAAAAGCCCTATATTGTTCCGCTTTTTGGCACGACAAACGCCGCACATTTGGAGGAGAATATACAGGCTTTAGGCATCAAATGGAGTAAGCAAGAACTAGCAAGCCTAGATTCTAAACTAGATAAAATTGTAATCGTTGGGGATAGATACCCAGCCGAACAAGCAAATAGAGTGGGGAAATAAATGAAAAGAAGAGCAGGAAATGATAGAGGCAAACTCATCTCTGTCATCACCGCACTTGTGCCTTACATCGGCTACCCTAGAAGATTAAACGCCCTAAGTGCGCTTGATGAGATTGCACCGTTACACTAGAAAAAGTGGCATTTATTAGGCTTTTTTGCTATAATGTTAGGCTACTTTGATTTGGAGACAAGAGATGAAAAAGTTTGTATTTGGGCTAGAATATTATAAAAGGGTTATCAAATGAACCATTTTCTAAGCCAAAGTATAGAACTAGCGAATCAAAGAAATTATTTAGACCAGCTTTTTAGAGTATATCCTATGAGCCCGGATAATATAAGAGAGATAGATTCTATCAAATGGGATAGATTTGAAAAAGCCTTTAACGCAAATGAGCAAGAAAAAATAATAGAATCTTTGCTTGATTTTGATTTGTTTCCTATCAAGGATTCTTATATCGCATATCTAAGGCGTGATAAGAGCGCAATCAAAAGAAATCCCGCAACGATAGCAAGAATTTGTGGGAGATTAAAAGAAATGGGATTAAATAAAATTTACGAAAATCTCTCACAACCAAAAGAAACGAATCGCCAAATAGGACCGCTTTTTAAGCGGTGGGTTAATAGTGGTATTTTAGGAGTCCAGCCTGTTAGTCTAGAGATATTTAAGAATACTAACGAAAATGCTATCTTAAACGCTTCAGATTTGGCTATGCAAGAATTTGCAAAAGAACATTTGGGCTATACTCGTTTAAAAGGCTTAGATTTCATCGCAAGATTTAATGGGAAAATGATTATCGGCGAGGCAAAGTTTCTAAGTGATTTTGGCGGACATCAAAATGCCCAGCTTGAGGACGCAATGAGTTTGCTTAACACCCCTTTAACGCAAAATATTATCAAAGTAGCAATTTTAGATGGAGTATGTTATATTCAAGGTAAAAACAAAATGTTTGAAACACTCACAAGCATTTATCAAAATCATAATGTTTTATCTGCTCTCCTCTTAAGAGACTTTCTCTATCAGGTGTAGTAATGTTTGATTTTTTTAGCTCTTTTCAATCTCCGCAAGATTTTCTAAAACTTCCATTACGCAGAGAATTGCAAGGGGATTACAATCAAAAAAATTTGCTTATTTTTGATGATAATTGCAATGCTATGCAAAATCTCTTGCAAAATCAAAGCTTTAATCAGGGGAAAACCTTTAAAAATAGTATTGATTTAGTCTATATTGACCCTCCTTTTGCCACAAATAATACCTTTAGACTAGGAAGCACGATGAGCGCGAGTTTAGATTCACAAATTGCTTATAAAGATAAATTTAATTTAGAATCTTATTTGGAATTTCTCTACTATCGTTTAATATTAATCAAAGAATTAATGAGCGAAAAGGGGAGTTTGTATTTACACATTGATGACAAGGTGGGACATTATGTCAAAATCCTCTGTGATGAGATTTTTGGGAGAGAGCATTTTATTAGTGATATTGCGCGCATTAAATGTAATCCTAAAAACTTTAAACGCAAAGCCTATGGGAATGTCAAAGATAGAATCTTATTTTATGTAAAAAGCAATCAATATGTTTGGAATGAAGTTTGTGAGGAAATCACAAAAAATGATTTACATAAACGATTTAAAAAGCAAGATGAAAGAGGATACTATACTACGATTCCGCTTCACGCACCCGGAGTTACGCAAAAGGGAGAAAGCGGACAAGAATGGAATGGCTTAAAACCTCCAGAGGGCAGACATTGGCGTTGCTCTTTAAACGAGTTAGATAAGCTAGAAAAAGCCGGACTGATTGAGTGGAGCAAAAATGGAGTGCCTAGAAAAAAGGTGTATGCAAAAGATTGCAAGGGTAAAAAGATTCAAGATATTTGGGAGTTTAAAGACACGCAAAGCCCTATGTATCCTACACAGAAAAACAATGCAATGCTAAAAAGAATAATCCAAATGTCCTCTAATGTGGATTCCTTAGTAATGGATTGCTTTTGTGGAAGCGGAGGATTTTTGAGAGAATCTTTTTTGCTTGGGCGAAACTTTATAGGCATTGATGAGAGCAAAGAAGCAATTAAGATTAATCAACAAAATCTTTGTAAATGTGAATATGGGTTTTTAAAAAATATGCAAGAAATCACAAAAGAGTCTAAAGACAACTATTCTAGTAGAATCATCAACGAAGTAGAGAGCATTAACCGAGTGGTATTAAGCACACTATAAAATAGCATTTATTTTGAAACAAGCAGGTGCAAAAAGCTATAAAGAACTTTGCGCTTTGTGAATCTGGGTTTTAACAATTCCATTAGAATTCATATAAATTAAGCCCCAATTTAATAGTAAAGAAATCAAACAAAACCTTATTTTCTCTATATTTTCCCCAAAACCCCTTGACAAACACTAAGTGTCAGGCTTTATAATTACAAAATATTTTAAAATTCAATACAAAAAGGATAAAAATGCAAGAACATTTCACACCACAGGGCACGGCTTTGCATTCAAGACGCACATTTTTAAAGACAAGCGCAGCACTTGCCACAATGGCATTTTTAGGCGCACAAACTTTTGCAAATGCTAAGGAGGCAAAAATGACAAAAACAGCAATTCCACAAAGAAAAATTGGCGATTTCAAAGTCTCCGCGATTGGCTTAGGTTGTATGGGAATGAGCGCAAATCACGGACCGGCAAGAGATAAAAAAGAGATGATTAAGCTTTTGCATAAAGCGGTGGATTTGGGATATACATTCTTTGATACCGCTGAAGTGTATGGACCACACACCAATGAGGAGCTTTTGGGCGAGGCTTTGAAAGGCTATAAAGACAAAATTATCATCAATACCAAATTTGGCTTTTACTATCCCTTTGGCAAACAACAGCTAGATTCTAGCCGCAAGTCTATTATGCGCGCAGTTGATGGGAGCTTGAAACGATTGCAAAGGGATTGCATTGACCTCTATACGCAACACAGAGTGGATATTGATACGCCTATTGAGGAAGTGGCAGGGACGATGAAAGATTTAGTCAAAATGGGCAAAATCAAAGCGTGGGCGTTAGGCGAAGCAGGGATTAAGACAATAGAGAGGGCGCACAAAGTCTTTGCCCCTGTGGCAATGCAGAGTCAATACTCTATGGCATTCCGTGAATTAGAGCAAAATGGCATAATGGACACTTGCCAAAAGCTAGGAATCACGATTGTTGCTTATTCTCCACTTGATAGAGGATTTTTAGGTGGGGATTTCACCAAAGATACGAAATTTCACCCTACCCTTGACTTCCGCGCGTCTATGCCTCGCTACACCAAAGAAGCCCTAGAGGCAAATCAAAGTGTGATTGAATTTATCAAAAAGGTAGCACAGAGCAAAAGCATTAATGGCAAACCTGCAAGTGTCGCGCAAGTCGCCTTAGCGTGGATTCTTTCAAACAAAAGCTTTGTCATTCCAATCCCTGAAACCACGAAAATCCACAGACTAGAGGAGAATCTTAACGCAAGTTTATTGCACTTTAGCCTTAACGAGCTAAAAGAAATCAATAAGGAATTAAGCAAGATTGTCATCATAGGGGATAGATACGCACCCAATAGCGATGCGGCAAAGAGTGTGGGGCTGTGAGATTTTAAAATCTTATTTGCCCCTTGACAAACACTAAGTGTTAGGGTTTATAATGTCATTTTATAAGCCTCAAAAACTTGGTTAAAAACTTTAAAAGGAGATGAGATGAATTTCACCATTTTAGAAGCAGAGCATAAAAGCGGCATTCCCTCACGCAAGATTCGCTTTTGGCTAGATAAAGGACTTTTTCCACGCATTTATAAGGACAAAAACGGCACACGGCTTTTTAATCCAAAAGATATTGATTGGCTCTGTTGGATTAACCTTTATCGTGAGCTTGGAATGAGTATTAAAGAGCTTAAATATTACAAAGATTTGTGTGATAAGGGCGATGAAACATTAAAAGAGCGATTAAAAATCATTCAAGCGCAAAAGAAAAAGAATCTCGCCCAACTTGCAAAAGCTAAGGAAAATATCGCAATGCTTGAATACAAAGAGCAGCTTTATACAGATTTGATTGAAAATGGAGTGGATTATCGGCATTCTAGCTTTAGCGAGTGCAAAAGGGTTTTGAAAGAACAGGTGAAAAAGCAAAAATGAAAGCATTAGTCGCATTTTTTAGCGCGAGTGGAATCACAAGGGAAGTTGCTTTAGCCTTAGCAGAGGTGGCAGATGCAAAGCTTTATGAGATAATCCCCGCAGTGCCTTATAGCAAGGTGGATTTGGATTGGAGAGATGAGCAAAGCCGCAGCACAAAAGAGTGTAAAGACAAAGCCTCGCGTCCGCAAATCGCTAAAGACATAGAGATTTCAAGCTACGACATCATATTCATTGGATTCCCCATTTGGTGGTATAGTGCGCCACAGATTATTTTCACATTTTTAGAATCTCACGATTTTAAGGGCAAAGTCATCGTGCCTTTTTGCACAAGTGGCGGAAGTGATTTGAGTAATGCCCCGCGCGATATGCAAAATTGCGCTCCTAATGCAATTTTTAAAGAGGGCAAACGCTTTAACTTCGGCACAAGCAAGGCAAAACTCACAAAATGGCTTGAGGGTTTAGGGATTTAAGAATGCTCACAGCATAAAAGGATTTTAACTTATTTAAGATATAATCCGTGCTTTAAATTGCAACAAAGGAGCAAAGAATGGTATTTGGGAGTATTCTTATCATTGTTGGTATTATTGCTTTTGGAGTGATATGGCTTATTGGTGCTTATAATTCTCTAGTAACCTTAAAAAACCGCGCACAAAATGCTTTTTCGCAAATTGATGTGCAACTCAAGCGGCGATATGATTTAATCCCAAATCTCATTGAAATCGCTAAAAAATACCTAAGCCACGAGCAAGAAACTTTGATGAAAGTCATAGAGGCAAGAAACACTGCAAAAGGCGCATTAGACAATGTTGCAAAAAATGCACCCGATGCTATCAATGCACTGAATAGTGCTGAAAAATCTTTGCAAAACGCCTTGATGAATTTCAATATGACAATGGAAGCCTACCCTGACTTAAAGTCAAATACTACGATGATGCAGCTAAGTGAGGAGTTAGCTTCCACAGAGAATAAAATTGCTTTTGCGCGTCAAGCCTATAATGATAATGTAACAAATTTCAATACCTATAAACAAACCTTTCCAGTTAATATTATTGTGGGATTCTTTTCACAATTCGCGCAAGATTTACCTCTGCTAGAGTTTGAGGAGAAGCGCGAGGTATTAAACCAAGCGCCCAAAGTGCAGTTTTGATATTATGATATTGTAACGGTGCATTGATGGATATAAAATCTATCCTTTTTTATTTTTTTGAAAATCCCTTTCTTTCAACTATTCCTTTAAGCGTTAAGATTCTGCTTATGGCTCTTACGATTGGAATATTAATAGGCTTAGTTGAAAAATTTAAGGATAAACAAGCATTTTCTTTGGAGATTATTTACATTATTTCTGCACTATTCATTTTAATTTTACTAACCAATTCTTCTTCACAAATTGTAGATTTCATAAGATCTTTTGCAGACATACGCACATCTTTAGGTTTTGATGTGCCCACTTGGTATTTTTTTAATATCAAAACCCTCATTGCACTTCTTGTCTTTGTCGCATTCTGCACACTCATTTTATTTTTTATCACACGTGCTATTTTGGGTAGGGAAGTGAAGCTATCCAATACATTTTGGGAGCATAAAGACGCTGCACAATTTAAGATTTTATGGTGCAATGCTCTCTTTTTCATAATGCTTTTTTTGATTTTTTTGACTGCTTTTTCTTGCTTTGGACTGATTTTTACTTTGCTAGATAATCCTAGTCGGTTCAATGTAGCTGTGCCACATTCTTATTCTTTTGATTTCCCACCTAGAAGAATGGTTCTTGTAGCGGATAATTCTACTCAAAATTTTCTTATTTCTCTAGCTTTAGCATTTGTCTTAGTTGCGGTGATTTTTTGCACCTTTATTTTTCAACAATTCTCTTTGGCAAAACATAGCATTGACAAACTCGCAAAAACACTCAATGCCACAGAAATTACAGAATCTAGTAGTTTAAAACAAAAAGAACGAATGCTTTTAAATGTTATCGCGGAAATGGCAATCGCCTCCTCTTGCCCAATGCCACGCGTGTTTATTCTCAAAGAGGAGAAAGGTATTAACGCAATGTGTAGCGGGGAATATTTTGGCAAAGAGAAAGAAAAAATAGCGATTTTTGTAACGCAAGGTGCGCTAAATACTCTAAGTCGAGATGAGTTGCAAGGCGTGATAGGGCACGAGTTTTCACACGCTTTTCATCGTGATGTTGCGCTCAATCTTAGAATCTTCGCGCTTGTATTTGCATTAAGTTGCGTAGTGGTGGTGGGTGAAGTGTTGCTTAGGGCGGTGAGCAATAGCTCCACAAGGACTTCTCGCTCTAAAAATGATGGTAAAGCCTTTGCTTTACTCGTTGCCATTGCGCTTGTGTTTTTTGCACTTGGATATATTGGTATGCTCTTTGCGCAAATCATTCAAGCGGCAATTTCGCGTCAAAAGGAATTTCTAGCTGATGCCTCAAGCACACAATACACACGCAATCCTCAAGGTATAAAATCCGCTCTGCAAAAAATTGCACAGGTTTCAAGCACTTATGAAGCAAGTGAAGATTCTCCCAAAAAGCCCACCTATCTTACCAACCCTAAAGCAAGTTCTTGCGCACATATGTTTTTCCTACCTTGTCGTGCTATGATTTTTGCCACGCACCCACCCTTAGAGCAAAGAATCCTCCGCCTAGAACAAATGGGTGCAAAGATATAGAGAAAATTTAATAATTCTTTCCTTGCCCCTTAATAAATAAAGCTAGAATTATAACAAAAGTTTTTATGGTAGCTTAAGGGTTGAGGTCGCTGGGTTTTTATCCTTGCTGTGCTTCTGCCCCCTTGACAGATACTAACTATCAGGCTGTATAATTGCAAAATCAATTTTTAAGGAGAGAGAATGCAAGCATTATTACTCAATGGCTTAAAACAATTTGGAATGGATAGCGGGAGGCTTAGCCAAACTTTGCACGATGTCGCAAAGCAGACTTTAGAGAATCTTGGCTTTGAGATTTTGCAAACGCATATTGATAAGGGTTATGAGGAGCAAGTAGAGGTGCAAAAATGGCTTCAAAGCGATGCAATCATCTATCAAATGCCTGCGTGGTGGATGGGCGAGCCTTGGATTGTGAAAAAATACATTGATGAGGTTTATATGGAGGGTGCGGGGATTCTCTTTAAAAACGATGGGCGCAGCCGCAAAGATGAGAGCTTAAAATATGGCAGCGGGGGCTTGTCTCAAGGCAAAAGGGTAATGTTTAGCGTTACTTGGAATGCACCGCTTGGGGTTTTTACAGAAAAAAATGGATTTTTTGAGGGAGTGGGGGTAGATGGCGTGTATTTGCATTTACACAAAGCACACGAGTTTATGGGAATGCAGGCTTTGCCAAGCTTTATCTGTAATGATGTTGTCAAAAATCCGCAAGTGGAACAATATATCAAAGACTATGAAGCGCATTTGAAAAAGGTTTTTGACAAATAGAGCTTTAGTAAGCGCAAAGTTGCGCGTTTTAGATTCTAATAAAGGAGCAATAATGCAAATCGTAGGGACTTTTTAAAGAATCTAGCACAACTTGCAGGAGCAGTGGCATTCACAGCTTATGCGTCTTATCCACTTTTCGCACAAAATGTGAAATCCCAAAGCACACAAGGCAAAGATGAAAGGCTCAAAGTGCTGATTATCGGTGCGAATGGGAGTGTCGCAAGGGTAGCTACTACGATGTTTTTACAAAACACCAATGTAGATTTGAAACTTTATTTACGAAACTCAAAGCGACTTTCCCACCTCAAAAGTGCGCGTGTGGAAGTAGTGGAGGGTAATGCACTTGATGAAAATGCGCTCAAAAAGGCAATGAGTGATGTCAATGTCGTCTATGCGAATCTTTATGGCACACCCACGCCGCAAATGGCAAGATTCTCACTCGTATTTATAAAAAAGATATGCCCTCAAATCAAGCACAAGCCTTAAATCTTGAAAAAGGACTTATTATATATGATGAATATAAAGATTCCTATCGTATAGATTGCACTTTACAAAAGGATTGTGTCGCAAATCCACCGCTTACTTTTAAAGATGCTTGTCAAGGACATATATACGGAGAGAGTGGGATATTACTAGCAACCTATAACAACAATATAGACGACTATTGCGGGCAACTTTGTGGAGGCATAAAACGTTTGCAGTGGATAAATGCTATGCTTGATAGAGAGAAACCAATATGGCTGCCTGTCGTGTATTTTCCACCTAATGTAACTGATGGCAGTGGAGCTATATACGGCTATATCCACAACTGGCAGTTAAGTAGATTCTATCATTAAGTATAGAATCTACTCCGCCCTTTGACACTCTTTAGGCAGAGTGTGTGAGGACATTAATTTTTGGAGGTTTATTTATATCTTAGAAACTAAAAATATATCTTACACCTACATTATAAGTATGTGAGCCTGTCATTTTTGGTGTGCCTGTTGCTGCTGCTTGCAATGTCGTAGCGATAAAAGGCACACGAGCAGCGATTTCCATACTATGATGTTGAGCAATCACACTTCTTAAACCGACATTAAGTGCAAGGTTAAACCCTGTCTTATCCATCTTTGCATCTTTGAAAGATTTGCCACCCCAAGTATTAGCACCAAGTCCAAGTCCTAAGAATGCACCAAAATCTGTGCCACCTGTAACAAAATTATAAAGTGCATCAACATTTACACCATAATCCATTACATTGCCTTTGATTTTCTCACTTGAGTCTTTTGGTTTTCCACTTGCATCTGCATATGCAAAGTTTGCATAATAGCGCAATCCAAAGTTAGGAGTAAAGAATTGCTTATAACCAGCAATGATTTCATAGCTTATGCCATCAAGGTTCATCTTTTCACCAGATTTTACTTGAGAGCCGCCATAGCCCACACCTACACCTACAAATGCGCCACTTTC
Organism: Helicobacter typhlonius; assembly: GCF_001460635.1. Classification (NCBI taxonomy): domain Bacteria; kingdom Pseudomonadati; phylum Campylobacterota; class Epsilonproteobacteria; order Campylobacterales; family Helicobacteraceae; genus Helicobacter; species Helicobacter typhlonius. The sequence goes on along the minus strand of NZ_LN907858.1, from coordinate 1,216,568 downwards.
TTCAGCAAAAGAAGCAGAACTCGCAAGAGCTAAAGCTACCGCAGAGCTTAGCACACATTTTTTGATTGTTTTCATTGAAACCACCTTTGTTGATAATTTTGCGTTAAACGCGATTTCAATTTTATCCCCCCCGATTTTTGCTTAAAAGCAAAAGGTTTGATAAGAAAAAATATATTTATGTAGAAAAATGTAGCAATATGGAGAGAATCTTAAGGCTGTGTTTGTTGAGTGCGTAGTCATATTCACTCGTAGGTTTGCCTTGCTTTGTGAGTGCATTGCGTGGCGTGCATTTGCTAGTGGGAAAAATTTGAAGTGTGTGCGTATCAAATGCTACGCGACATAAAATTCTTGTGTGAAATGATATTTTTGATACGCCTTTTTGAGGGTAGATTTACTTTTTTCTATACCATTGTGGTAGATTAGATTCTAAAGGTGTATTTTTAAACATCGCCTCTTGTTTTACATTGCTCTTTAGCTGCTCTCCCCATTGTTCAAGCGAAAAAGACATTGAAGTGTTTTCAAACATCTCACTCATATCCTCTACATTAGAAATATCCCACCCACTCAAATCGCAATTCAATGATTTTACATCTTTAAACATAGCCCTCATTGTTTTAACATTACTCACATTCCACTTTTGTATTTGGCAACCAGAATGACGATAATAGACATATTCAGAAAATAATCCTGCCATATCTGTAATAGCACTCGTATCAATATGATCAAGAGCTATTCGTATGGGTTGTCTCAACAATAAAATAAGCTCCTCTTTATCTTGTGGGTAATATATAATTCCTTTCTTGGGTATGCTTTCAAGCTTTGCTTGTTCTTTCTCTGTCAGCTTGTAAACCCAATTTGGCAAATGAGATTCTAAAGGTGTGCCCTTAAAAGTTTCTTCCGCAAGACAATCACAATTATATTCCATTTCAAGCATACGCGAGACTTTCCACATATTTAAGTCTTGATTAAAGGTAGAGGCATTTTTAAATATGTATGTCATATTTACAACATTTTCCACATTCCATTGGTTAAGAGGTTGATTAAAACTCTCTGCATTCCAAAACATTTCGCTCATATTTTTTACATTGCTGACATTCCACGCATTTAATGGTTGATTAAAACTTATTGCTCCTGTAAACATAAATTGCATATTTTTAACATTACTTACATTCCATTTATCCAAAGGTGCATTGAATGCGCTCGCATTCGCAAACATACCCTCCATACTTTCTACCTTAGAGGTATCCCATTCATTAAGTCCATCAAACTCCCAAGTTACTCCTGCAAACATATATGACATATTGGTAACATTGCTGACATCAAAATGTGAAAAATCACTAGGCTGGAAACTTGGTGCATTTTTATCTCGCATACACCCCCAAAAGGAGAAGAAATCATCATAATCAAGCTCGCATTCTAAGGCATACAAAAAGCTCATATCTGTAATGTTGCTTGTGTCAATATTTTTAAAATCAATATTTTCAGAGGTGAGAAGGTAATAGAGCTCATATTTATCCTTTGGGTGAAAGATACCCTTGTCGTCAATAGCTATATACATTACTTCGGATTCTTCAGATTCTGCGGATTTATTTTGTCCTCCATAAATACCATCATAATATACAGACTTAAAAATATCATCTGACAACAAAAGACCATTTATTTCAAAATCTTCAGTAACTTCAATATAGCCGTGATTATAAAGCCACCAATGAGCTAGTTTCTTTTCACCATCATAAAGTATTCTTGCTATGGCTGTGCGTTTGCTTTGTGAATCATAAAAAATAAAATAATCCCCTATAACTTTTGCAAAATCAACGCTGAACTCTAGCCCATTGGGTATAGAATAAAATTGGCAACAAGTTTCTTCTGGGTCTATCTCCCCAAACATTAAAATAGCTTTTTCATTCTTTCCTATGAGTGTTACACCAAAAGATTTATCTAAAGTATTTTCTTTTAGGATAAAATAGGGTGTAGCATATATGATTTCATTATCTTTTTGATTGACGGGTATCATCATCTCAGTGGGTTTATCAGGAAGTTCAAATAATGAATGTCCTTGAGAATCTTTTAACTCTAATAGTGGAAAGTCATAAGTGTAATTATCGGGGTCGTATGGGTGCTTGAAATGAGGTTTATCTTGTTGGTTAAACTTAAAATCTTTGGCTTCCAAGCCTTCAGGAAGTGGCACTTCTGGGATTATAGGAGGTAATATATAAGTCTCATTTGGATTTTGAGATACACCAGTAGAAATAGAATCGGCATTATTGAGTGTGGCAATATTGTTTTGAGTATCTTGGAGCAATACACTTTCTACATTTTCAGAAACAAGAGATTTAGAATCTCTTAATGCCTTTATTCCAAATGCAACTGCCCCCACACAAGCTAAAAACACAAATCCAAAGATAATTTGTTTTTTCATTTTCTCTCCTTGATTATTTTCTTAAATTTACTTTATAACTTAACGAAAATATTAAGAGGAATTAGGCTTTAATACATAAGCAATAAAAATAGGGGGGGGGGATTAGTAGATTCACTCTGTGAAATCTTATGTGTGTAAGAATCTTTAATTATATTACAAGCCTTTCTTGCCATTGCTACTCCCCCGAAGTTTTAAAATGTCGCATTATAAAATAATTTTGCTTAAACATCTTAATCTGCATATTTTAAGGCTTCTTGATAAGATACCTTATCGTGGCTCCTAGCTGCTCTACTCCTAACACTTCATAGCCGTGATTTTTCGCATCAATGGGGATATTATTAATGCTTTGTGGGCAATCACTTAGCACTTCCAAAATCTCGCCACTTTTAAGCTCGGGCAAAACCTCCAGAGTTCTTACCGCAGGATAAGGGCAAGGCTCGCCTTGCAAGTCTAATCTAAAATTTGGGATAATTTCTTGTTGCATATTCTCCTCCTTTATGCGCGTTCAAATCGTTTATTTTTGGCAAAATATCGCCGCTCAAGAAACAGCACAAAGGCAAGGAATGCAAAAAGCAACACATAGCTTACCACCAAGCCACCATAATTACCAAAGGATTCTAAAAGATTAATTTTAGGGAAGCTTGTCGCAAGCGGCACAGAATAATAATCCCAAGTCGCTGCCAAAAGCGTAGAGCCAATGACATTACCAACACCTACAATCCAATAATGCACCTGCCCCTCAACTGCGCGATACATCCAGCCACATTCACACCCTCCTGCAATCACAATACCAAAGCCAAAGAGCAATCCGCCAATCACTGCATTTGGCGCAGCCCACATAATTTTAGGCGGAAGTCCAAGCATAATGTAACTAAAAACGCCAATAGTTGAAACCATCATTCCCACAATCACCGCTCTTGCCATATATCCACGCCCTGTGATAAATAAATCCCTAAAGGCAGAGGTAAAGCAAATCTGCGCACGCGAGATGATAAATCCAAATCCCACACCAAATACAACTGCAAGTGCTAAAATAGGAATCTTTTTGCCCTCTGGAATATTTCCATACGCCATTAGATACGCTACCCAAACGCCAATTCCAACTAATACCAAAACACCAAGTGCAAAAAGGAGTTTTGCCCTACTCTGATTTTCTTTGCTATTTCCAATGTCTTTTTGCGCACTGACTTTCTCTAGCTTTGTATGAGAGCGAAAAAGTGGGAGTAAAACAACCTTTGTACCTAGCCACACACCAACAAGCGTCATAATCGTAAAAAACCACGCGTGCAAGCTAAATTGTGGAATCCCCGTAAAGAAACTCGCCAAATTACAACCCATACCAATCCTCGCACCAAATCCTGCGATAATCCCACCAATAAGGGCTTGAGCGATTCTAATATTGCTTTGAGGCAAACGAAACTTGACATTATTTGCCATTGCGGCAGCGGCAAATGCCCCTGCAAACATTCCAATAATCATCACGCCATCTACCCTATCTAGCGGTGTTCCTTGCAAACCTAGAATCTTAAAATAACCCCAAGTGCTTGTATCCACACCCAAAAGATTCATAATATGTCCGCCCCAACGCGTAAATTCACCTGTAACAGCCCAATAAGTCCCAGTCAAACCAAAATAATAAGCAGCCATTACGCCAAGTGCGATAATCGCGGGCATAGGCGACCAAAATTTGACTAGGAATCTTTGCTTGAAATCCTCAAACATAACATTCCCCAAAATAGCAAAATAAAATTAGAGTGCGTAAGAAAAAGAAGTATGATGCGTCTCTAATGTAATGCTTTACACGAAAGCCTTTCTAAGATAAATTTAAGATTGTATATTACAGCGACTTAATAGAATCTTAACCTTATGGTGGAATATTTTTTGCTTATATTCCTTAAAATAAGGAGCACCAAAGGCGTTATAACCTCTAGCTTTTGACATATACAAGGAGTGTATAGCTATGGAAAGGAATTCATCAAAAATAAAAATTTTTTTAATATTTGTCCTGCTACTTTTAGTGGCTCTTGGTGGTGTATATTATTATATAGCAGCAGATTCTGATATTTCGCTTGAGGATATTAGTGAAAAAATAGAATCTAATCTTTTACAGCAAGAAAAAATAGAAAAATCTGAACTTGATTCTAAAGACACGCAAATTCAACGTTTAAAAGCCCAAACCAAAGCATTAAAAAAAGAGCAAGAGAGCACTCCTGTGAAACTCCGCTATTCTATCAAACCAAAAGATAAAATCGTGGCACGTTGTGTCAATATGAAAATAGGACGTTGGGGTATGCCAAAAAACTGCACTGAAGAGCTTACAAGTGGTATTGTAGCAATGACAAGGGCAGATAATAAAATTGTGGCTTTTGAGATTTCAGGCGTGGTAGATAATCTCCCTTATGCAGGGCTAAGCCCAGAGCTTAAACAAGAAGGATTAGCGAGTTTTCGCGCAAGAGAGGCTATTTATATAGTGAGCAAAAGAATGCCAAATGTCGCAGCATTTGAGGGCTTAAGTCAGCAAAAAGCAAATCAAAGGGGATTTGTTGTCCGCGCATACTATGTGGAATAGACTCTAAAATGAAATCTCATAATGCCCCTATTACAAAAGTTGGCGTTATCTTGCGCCCTTCAAGCCCGGAGCTAAAAACGACTTTTTTGCAAATAAAAGAAGAGCTTAATAATGCTGGCATTGAAGTGATATTAGAAAGCATTAGTGGGGGTATGATTGAACTCTTAGGAAGAGATTTTCATCAGCTTGCTACACAATGTGATGCACTTTTTAGCCTTGGTGGCGATGGGACACTTATTTCTATGCTTCGCCGCGCATTTGAATATGAACTACCTTGTATGGGGATTAATACAGGGCGATTAGGCTTTCTTACGGCACTTATGCCTCAAAATCTACATACCTTTACTTCTCATCTTAAAAGTGGGGATTACACTCTGCAAAAACATCTCGTGCTTCAAGCGCGTATATATTCCACTTTAAATACCGCATACGAAGACAATTTAGACAATAAAAACCAAACTCCTGCTCAAACACTTATTGCCATCAATGAGTTTCTTATCTCCAAACACGAATTAAGCGGTATGGTGCATATTGATGCAAGTATTGATAGAAAATATTTTAATACTTATAGATGTGATGGGCTTATCATCGGCACGCCTGCTGGCTCTACTGCGTATAATATTAGTGCAGGTGGTTCAGTTATTTATCCTTATTGTCGCAACATTTTGCTTACCCCCATTGCACCACATTTTCACAGAGTGTAAGGACTTTTGTTTTTAGAGATTCTAATTTCTCTTTTGGTGCTTCTATTGTAGCATTAAGCGCATCATAAATTTGCTTATTGAGTTTTTCTTGAGGTGTCATATTCTTTCCTTCTTTGATTTTTTAAGCCATAATTTTATAATAAAACTTAAAAATCACTCTTAAAAAAGCAAATTACACAAACATTTTTTATACAAAGTAACGCTTCCAACAAGGGTGTTTGGCTAAAATGCCTTTTTGTAGTGTAAATGATAGCTTGGTGTGCCATCTATGGCGGTATGAAGTGAGAGACTAAGATGCTTTGGTTGATATTTTGAAGCAAGGAGATACGAAGTGCCAAAGCCAAAAATTGCTCCGGAAATAACTTGCGCAGTGGTGTGCCTCTCCGCGTAGATTCTGCTTATTCCCACAGAAGTCGCCACTGCTGCAAGTGGTAATCCCCATTTCCAACCATATCGTTTTTGAGCAAATCCCACGCTTGAGAATACAAATGAAGTATGCCCGGAGGGGAAGCCATCAAAGCTCCCATTGTTCGGGCGTTGGGAGATTCTAGCGTTTGCTTCATTCGAGCGTGAGGCGATGACAAATCCTTGTTTGATAAGATGTGTGCCGATGAGTGTCGCTCCAGCACCGATAGCCTGTTGCTTCACGCCTTGAATATCATCAATACTATAGCTATATGCCATCATTGCAAAGGGCAAAATCAACATTACATCGCCATAGATTTTAAACCCGCTTTTTTCGTAAGAAAAGCCCTGTGTGAGGAGCATTATCCATAGTAGTATGATACTACAAAATTTCATTATATTCCTTTTTGTGTGTTTATGAGCGCTATTATAAAATAATTTTTACAAACTTTTGCGTAGTGTTTGTTGATTTTTTGGGTATATACGGAATATTTTTTGCTTTATCTCTTACAAAATTTACTCGAGGAGTATGACTATGCTAGATGCTATGCAGAACACCATTTTAAACAAAACAGATTCCACAAATAAACGCGCCAACTCACCATCAGCCGAAGTAAGCAAGCTTGAGAGCAAGTTTGAAGATATGTTTGCCAAAGCCGCACAGGCTAAGACTGCAAAAAATACAGAATCCGCGCAAAAAGCCCAAAATAAGGCGAAGTTAGCCGAGCAAGATTCTAAAATACCGACTAAAAATGCTAAAGCCACGCAAGGTAAAAATATATCAAGTATGCCAAATACACAATCTCAACTCGCTATAGGTAAAGAAGCGAATGCAAAATCTGCTCCGCTTACATCATTTGATTTTGCGGACAATGACGGGCAGGATTCTAAAATAGCCTTGCAAGAAAAGATTAAAAATGCAAAAGAATCAAAACCAGCAGAGGTAAATCCTTTGATTGAAGCATTGAGCGCGGCAAATAAAGAATCTCAAAAAACGCTTAAGGCAGATTCACAACCCGGTGCAGAACACGATAAAAATATACAAAATCTTGTTAAACCTGCCATTGATAAAACAATAACGGGGCAAAATGAACAAAAACTAGCAGAGCAAAAGTCTCCAGCAGAGCGTCTTACAACTATGCCAATGCCTCAAAAGGTGAATGATGAAAAGACTTTGGCAGATATAGAGAGATTAGCCCAAGTAAAGGGACTTAATCCTAGCAATATTATATTAAGTAAAGAGGAGGAAAAGCCAGCCACGCCAAAGGTGAAGACTATTCCCGCATCGGCAAAAGAAAGTATAGCGTATGAGTATGAAAATAATGTCGATAGAATCGCCATTGTGAAGCGAGGCACGAACAAGCCTAAAAATATCACGAGCAAAATCTCAAATGAGTATGCGAGTAAAAAGCCAGAGACAGAAAATATCGCTGATTTATCCTTTATAAAGGACAGACCCCAGATCAGCTGATGTAGAGATAGTTGAGAAGCGCAGCACAAAGACTTTTGTGTCTAAAAATGGCGAGACTACACATATCGTAGAATCTCACTCTAAAAGTAGTGAGACCACGCGTATCGTAGAATCTCAATCTAAGGTGGAAATATCCTCGCTCAAGGATATGCCTATAAAGGGTGCAGATTCTAAAGAGACTAAAGATGTATTAGAATCTGCTAATGCAAAGCGAACTAGTGGTAAGACAAAAAAGTCAAAGAAGCACAAAAATGCCAAGAAGCAAGAGGTGCAGAATGTTGTGATAGATTCTAAAGAATCTGCAAAAAAACCTTTAGATATTAAAAAGATTGCAGATTCTAAAGAAATTCAAGCGACACAAAAAGTGCAGGTATCGCAGATTTTGCAGGAGCAGAGCAAGGAGCATAAAGAGTATATTGCGCCACAAGCATTTGAGCTAGAAGATGATGAAGTGGCACAAGAAATAGAATCCAAAGAGAGCGAAATCATCTTAAAACCTCAAGCTAAAGGGCAAATGCCACAGAATACAAATGCACAAAATAAGGGCAATGTGTTGGCACAGAGTTTGGCGATTGTGGAATCAAATAAGGATAAAAATCACAAAGATTCACAAAAGGATTCGCGCCAAAAAATGACAAAATCAGGCGATTCTCAATCCGTGCAGTCAAAAAATAAAGAGGAGGCGCAAATAGGCTTTGAGGATATGCTTGCAAGTCAGTTTATCGATGAGGAAGAGCCTCAAAAGATAGAAAGTTTCAATAGTGGAGAGAAAAAAAAGGAGCAGCCCAAAGAAATCCAAGAGCAAAAAGAAAGTCAAACGCAAAAGAGTGGTGCACAAAAGCAAAGTGCGGAGGTAAGTCAAGTCAAGCAAAATGAGAAGACGCAGATTCTCTATCGTTCAGCTCTTGCTAAAGAAAATATAAGATATTTCGCACAGACTTTGCGTGAGGAGATATTAAACTATAAGCCACCGGTTACAAAGCTTTCTATGGAGCTAAATCCGCGTAATTTAGGGAGTTTGGAGCTTACAATCACAAAAAAAGGCAAGGATTTGCATATAAGTGTGTTGTCAAATGCCAACGCGGTGGGGCTATTCTTGCAAAATCAAGTGGATTTTAGAAACTCTCTCGCACAGGTAGGCTTTGAAAATGTAGATATAAGCTTTAGTTCCGGTGAAAAGGGCGGTGGAGATAATCCTAGAGAGCAAAACGCCTCACAAAATGGCTCATCTCACGAAAATAGGAACAAAAATGGCTTGGAAGATTCGCAAAATGGCGAGATAAATATGATTCATATCACGCTTCCAAAATATGCGTAGGTTGAGGGTAGGACAATGGCAGTTGATTTAGCAGAAGTTACAGGCAGTGCGGCAAAAATAGCAAAAGAAAAGGAAAAGGTGCGTAATATTAATGAGCTTGATAATGACGCGTTTATGCGCCTCTTTTTAGAGCAATTAAAGAATCAAGACCCAACCGCGCCTATGGAAACAGACAAAATCATCACACAAACTGCCCAACTCACACAGGTTGAAATGCAGGAGCAAAATAAAAAGACAATGGTTGAAGTGGCGGAGGCGATGAAAAGCACGCAGGAAACAAATAAAGAGCTTAAAGAATTTCAATCCCAAATGAAAGAATCCCTTGAAGCTTTGAATCTTGGTATGCAAGAGAATGCAAAATCAAATGTGCTTACGGCTCAACTGAATGCACTCAACACGGTGTCAATGATAGGCAAAGTCGCAGAAACTGATGTCTTTGGCGTGAATGTGGAGCGGGGTAAGGCGGTGAAATTTTCTATATACTTTGACCAAAAAATTGACCCAAATAAGGGCGAACCTATGGTGCATATCTTTAATAGCAGCAATGAAATGGTAAAAAGCATTTCACTTAAAGATAGAGCAAATCAAAATGGCTATTTGGAATTTACTTGGGATACTTTGGATAATCAAGGTAAGCAGGTTGATGATGGCACTTATAATATCCGCGCGGAGTATAATCTTGATGAAGGCACAAAGCAATATCATACTGCTCGTGTGGGAAGAGGAGAGGTGCAAAGCATTATTTTTGATAAAGGTGCTCCTATGCTACGAATGGGTGATATGATCTTGCCGCTTGATAGTGCGATTGAATTTTATAATAAGGACCACGGGCTATGAATGGGACTTTAGTCAATGGATATAGTGGTATAAAAACGCATCAATTTGGGCTAGATTCTATTGCAAACAATATTGCCAATGTCAATACCATTGGTTACAGAGAGAATATTCCACAATTTGAAAGCCTTTTTGCTAGTAATATGGATTCTCTTAATGCAGATTCTCCTATTAATAACGATATGAACTATGGTGCAACAAAATCAAGCAATGCTATTTCTACTCGTAGCGGTAGCTATAAAGCAAGTGATGGTGAATTTAATGTCGCTTATGAGGGCAAAGGTTGGTTTATTGTAGGTGAGCAAAAAAGTGGTTCATTTGAAATCAAAGATGATGGCTATGAGAAAAAGCAAAAAAATTATTTTACACGCGATGGCTCGTTTTTGCGTGATGGCGAGGGGTATATTGTCAATACAAGTGGATATTATATGTATGGAGTGGATTTGGGTAAAATAGAAAATGATATTTTCACTTCAAGTCAAAGTGAAGAACAAGATACAGAAGCCTTATCTTCAGGTATGCTGAAACCTTTGCAAGTGCCACAGAATCTTTACTATCGCCCTGTGCTTACGACAAGAGTTGATTTAAGCACGAATTTGAATAAAAATGAAAATGCTTCGTCTGCGACAAAATTCTTTAGAAATGCAAATGGCGAATTTGATGAAGAACGTTTTATGAATACCGACATTAATGCCTTTGCCGCCGATGATGTGCCGCTCAATGCCCCAAGTTATAATGAGGTGCGTCTCACGCTTGATAAAGAAGGGCGCAAGGAAGTGCTTACCTTTAAATATGGGCAAGGTGGTGCAGAGGCTTTGGAGTTTCGCACTTTTAACGATTTAAAGGAATTGTTGCTTGATAAGGTGGGCTTGGAGCTTGTGATAAATAAGGGCGCTGATGATAAAGTAGGTGAGAAGGTAAGCCTTGAACTAAAAAATAATTCTTATAAAAAGCTTAATTTAGAACTCGGCGGAAGTTTGTTTGAAAAGTTAGGATTCAAAGGTAAAAATGATCATTTTAGTAGTGGCGTGGGTGTGAATTTCAACGCAAATAAAGCCTATGAGCCAAATACGATTGTGCAATATAAGGGCGTGGTATTTATGCGCACAGGTGAGCTTGGCAAGAGCGAGAATCCATTTGAGGATAAGGAGAATTGGCGCATTTTAGATACGAGCGCAATTAGCGATTGGAGTGAGAATGCCACCTATTTAGAAGGCGATATGGTTGCGAGTGAGGGCAAAATCTACCGCCGCACAGAGCACGCTGGGAATAATCCCATAGGTGAGGGCAACTGGGAGGAAATCGCGGATATGCAGACTTCGCTTCCGCCAGAATACGCGCAAGGCACGAATTACGCACTTGATGATATTGTGAGTCGTGATGGCAAACTTTACCGCAAGATTATCGATAGTGGCTCAAGCGACCCAAAAGTGGATAAAATCGGTTGGCAGGAGATTCGCGGGGATAGCTTCCATAGTGAGTTTATACAGATTCCAAGTTATCAAACCAATGTGGAAATTTATGATGAGAGTGGCAAGAAATTCCTTATACAAAGCCATTATTTTATGACAGCCTCTGATAATCCAAACGCTACGCCACCAAGCGGTGAGCAGTGGGAAGTGCGCTCAGCAATCTTTGACCAGCAGGGCGAAGTGATGGTAAGCCCGGATTTTGTCGTGCATAATATAGAGTTTGGCACTGATGGTAAGCCAATCGCAGAGCCTGTGGAATTAGAATTTGGCGATAAGCGCGTGATATATAATATCGCAGGGACAGACAAAGTGCCAAGCTCTAATTTTGTATATCGGGATTCTGGTGTGGTGGCTAAGGAACAGGACGGACGAGCTGAAGGGCATTTGCGTGATGTGAGAATTGATAAAGACGGCATTATTTTCTTAGCGTTTGATAATGGCGCGTATGAGCCTATGGGGCGTGTGGGAATCGCGGCTTTTGTCAATGATCAAGGACTTAGAAAAGTAGGTGGAAATCTCTTTGAAATGACTGAAATGGTCGTAAATGGTAATGCAAATACTATTAGCGGACGCCCAATACTCGGCTGGGATAGATTGAATCTTAAGTATGGCTCTGTGCTGTATAAGCACCTTGAAACAAGCAATGTTGATGTGGGAAATGCCTTGACAGAGCTTATTGTAATGCAAAGGGGCTATTCGATGAACGCAAAAGCCCTCACAACTGGCGATGATTTGTTAAAAGAGGCGATTAACCTCAAACGATAAGATTTTTTAGATTCTATGATGTTTCTCGTATTGTAGAATCTATCTTTATTATTTTTTAAATAAGCAAATTTATGTAAGAAACATCTCAATGTAAAGGCTTTAAAAGATGAAATGGCTAAAACAAAAATTATCAAGTATTCTCACAAAAATACGAGACAAAAAACTCCCTCTACAAAACTAGAAATGTTGTCTTGTGTAGAGCAAACACTCGCTTTGAGGAATTTTATTATCCTTAATACAAATGCAAAAGTTGCAACAAATCACTTCTTGCTTTTTTCCTACACGATACATTGTGTAATGTCTGGATATACAAATCTAGGGGATTTTATCCAAACGATAGCGACAAAAAATGCTCTTGTGCGATTATTTAACAAGCCTATATGCCAACGAAATTTGATATAAAAGATTCAAAGCCTAATCACCTTTGCGCCAAATCCGCCCATTTGTGCGGGTGCATCGCTAAAGGATAATACTTTGGGGTGAGACTTGAGATAATCATACACAAGTTTGCTTAAGATTCCGCTGCCAATGCCGTGATATACAAGCACTTCGTCGTATCCGGCGATAAGCGCGGAGGATAGAAATTCATCGAGCTTATCTATTGCTTCATCACCACGCATTCCGTGCAAATCGCAGCTTACCCCTACGCTTTTTGTGTGTGAGAGCATAATTTTTGTCTGTGGGGGAGGTGAGGGCGGAGTAGCACCTAGGGGTTTGAGATTGACTAATTTTTCCTTGAGTTTCACACCATTGTCAAGCTCAATAAAGCACATTGCACCCTTTATACTTATGATTTTGCCTCTTGCACTTTTATATTTTACTCTATCGCCAACTTTGAAAGTTTGTGAATATTCTAGTTTGGGAGGTTCTGCCGTGATTTTATCTTGTAAAATATGATGAGCCTTGTTAAAAGCCTTGTGTATGTCTTTAGATTCCTTTGCTTTTAGGGCACTCTTAAGTGTTTGCGTGGCGTTTTGGTAGGTAGATTCTAGATGATGTTGTAGTTTGAGAAAAGCTTCTCTTTGCGCCTCTTCTTGTTCTTTAAGCGATAAAATTTTGTTTTCATAACTTTTTATGAGCGAATCTAGCTCTGTGCGTTTATCTAAAAGCGCAATTTCTAGCTCACTTGAACGTTCGATAAGTTCGTTTAGCCGTTCCTTATCTTCGCCATACACTTCTTTTGCGCGTTGGATAAGTGTATGCGGGATACCATAGCGCGCCGCACTCTCAAACGCATAGCTTTTGCCAATGCTACCTTTAAGAAAACTAAAGAGTGGTTTTTGGTTTTGTATATCATACATTGCGGCACAGAGCTGGACTTTGGGATTATGCGCCATAAGTGCTGCAAGATGTTTATGATGTGTGGTAAGCACGATGTGCGCGCCATTTGCCATTATATGCTCTAAAAGCACCTTGTAGAGACTCGCCGCCTCGTCCGCATCTGTGCCTAGCTCGATTTCATCGATACCAAGTAGGAGAGTGGGTGTGTTTAGAATCTGGCTAAATTCAAGCATTCTCCCCGCAAAGGTCGAAATATCATTTTTGCTATTTTGTGGGTCGGAGAGAATAGCTACGATATGCTTAAAATATGGAATCTGTGAGCGGTGCGCGTTGATTTTAAGCGGAATGAGAAATTTAGTGAGAAAACACGCGCTAAGGAGTGATTTTAGAAGTATAGTTTTCCCTCCTGCATTTACACCCGTAATCATTAGCGTTTGGGCGTTAAATTCTAAACTAATGGGCTTTGGATTGGCTAATGTTGGGTGGGAAAACTCGTGCAGGATAATATCTTTTTGCTTACTTAACTGATAGATAAATGAGAGATTATAGGCTTTGGCAAAGCTTAATCGCGCATAGATATGGTCAAAGGTATCAAAAGCGTGGTTAAGAAAAGTCAAAAAAGGAATATGTTTATGTAAGGTTGCGCATAGAGTAGCACAAAGCTTATATAAGCTTTCTTGCAAGCTGTCTTTGAGTGTATTTTGCCTCTCTTTAAGTGTGATAATAGAATCTGGCAAGAGATAAAAAAAGCCATTGTGTGAGCGTTCAAGCACCATACCGCTGATAACTTGATTGTATCCAGCTTTAAGTAACAAACATTCGTGTTCATTAATATAATGCACATTGTGATCCACGAGATAGGGTGCGATAGCGGATTTTTGCAGAATCTGACGCATTTGCTCGTCTATACGCATTTTGTTTTGCTTGATGTGGGATTTGAGATTGTCAATATCAGGATAAATACCTTCTTTTAACTCGCCCTCATCATCAAAAATTTCTTGTATATCGCTAAGCGCGTTTGGAATAACGATTTTATCAAGCCATTTTTGCGTGTAGGGGGTGGATTCTAAAATCCTTATTTTGAGATAGAGAAAATAGCGCACAAGCTGCATACAAGCAAAGATAGAATCTAGCCCCAAGATACCGCTTTTTTTGAGGTGCATTAAAGGTGTATCAAGTGAGGCAAGTTTGGGTGGTGCGGATAATGGGACATCATCAAGTTCTTGCAAAATCGTGGCATAAAACTGCCTGTCTCCATTAAAAATAAAGCCTTTTGTCCGCGCGAAATATGCTTGAAACTGCTCTAAAAAGGCGGATAAATCAAGCCTTGTGATGAGTGTTTGATATTCTTGTGTTGGCATTATAGCTATAAATCTTTAGCCTTTATAGAATCTTGTGAATCCTCACCTATACTTTTACTTTCGCTTTCTTGTGTCTGTGAAGATTCTATATTTTGCTCTGTGTTTTTTGTCTTGCATTCTTGTAATGGAATCACAATGTGTGTAAAAGAAGCATTATTTTTGCCCTGAAAGCTCATCGTGCCATTGCTTAGGTTAAAATCCTTTGCGCTAATGCCAATCTCCTTACCCTGATAATTACACACAATAGGTATCCCACGCAAAAATGCACCCTTTATTGCATTCAGCTTTTCACTCTCATCTTCTTGCACGAGATTGTAGATACCAATAAGCACGGCAAGTGCTAAAAAACACACACCGATAATGATTTTACTTTGACGTGAGATATGCTCTTTATATCGAGCAAGAAGCACAAAAATAAGGACAAAAAGGAGTAATGTGAGTAAAAAGATAACATAGCCCATTATTTTTCTCCTCGTAATTGATAAGTAATATCTCCTGCGCCAAGCCCAATAATAAGTGCATTTTGCAAAGTTTTAATGAGATTATCTCCATCATAGAGGTGGATTTGAGAATTTTCGCGTTTAAGATGTGTGGCAAAGGTGGGATTATAATGTGCAAAAAGTGAAGCAAAATCAATGTCTATATGTGCTTCACCTGCTTTCCATACAGGTAAAATCACAAGTTCATCACACGCATTATGAAAGCAATCTATAAAAGCTTGCAGATTATCAAGCACACGCGAGTATTTATGAGGTTGCCAAATGGCAATGACTTTATTATGAGGTTTAAGCGAGTTATAAATCGCTACGCTTTTGAGTGTAGCGAGAATTTCTGTGGGGTGGTGGGCGTAATCATCGATAATTGTTGTTGCGCCTTTAGTGAGAATATCAAATCGCTTTTTGATACCTTTGAAGTTTTTAAGATTCTCTTTAATTTGGGGTAGGGCAGAATCTCCTAGCTCATCAAGCGCGCATAAAATTGCCAAACTTGCATTTTGCGCCATATGCTCTCCAAAACCCCATACACTAAACTCCCCATAATTTTTAAGGCTAAAAGTTGTTTGAGGTTCATCATTATGGAGATTAAAGCGTATGTCTTTAATGTCTTTATCAGGGCAAAGCGTGATAGATTCTATACCTGTAAGGCTTTGCAAATAAGGGTCGCTTAGGTTTAAAATGCGTTTTTTTGCTTTACAAATGAATTCATAATATGCGCCATAAAATTCCTTTAAGTCGTGATTATAGCTCTCCATATGCTCTGGCTCGGCATTTGGGATAATCGCACAATAAGGATTTGAGTTTAAAAAGCTTTTATCAGATTCATCAGCTTCAAAAACAATGCTTTCACTTTTCGTTTCACGCACATTTGAGCCAAACTCTTTAGAATCTGCACCAATAATTGCACCAAATTGTGGAAGAATCGCACTTAAGATTGCGCTTGTTGTAGATTTGCCGTGTGCGCCACATACGCTAAAGACGCGTTTTTCTTTAAGAATAGAAGCAATGGCTTCTTTGCGTGAAAGGACTTTAATACCTTTTTTTATTGCCTCTTGCACTTCAATATTATCAGGCTTAATGATAGCTGAATGAATTACTACATCTTGATTGGTAATAGCAGCAGCACTATGAGGAATATGAATAGGCACACCTTGTGCGCGGAGGTATTTTGTGGCATTTCCCTCTGCAATATCCGAGCCACTCACTTCTATGCCTTGTGCGCGGAGATATTTGGCTAAGCCTGAAATACCAATACCGCCAATGCCTATGAAATGTATTTTCATTTATGCTCCTGTTTATAAAGTTTGATTGCTTCTTTAAGGGCAAGAAGTGCTTTTTTTGTTGTATTATTATCATACACAAGGGCGATTCTTACATAGCCTTTACCTTGATTCTCCCTGCCTAAATAACTACCTGGCAGAGTAAGCACTCCTTTTTTCTCATAGGCGAATTTGCAAAATGCCTCATCATTATCAACTTTAAGCCATACATAAAAGGTATAAGGGCTGATTTGCCCTGTGCTTAGTTCTAAAATCTCCCTCGCTAAGGCGAGATTTTTAGCATAAATGTGTCGGATAGATTCAGGAGTTTGCATATCTTTCCACGCTACGGCAGCAGCTTTTTGCAAAGGTAATGGCAGTGCGCAGCCCAGATAAGTGCGATAGAGGTTGTAGGCTTTTAAAATTTCAGCATCTCCGGCGATAAAACCGCTACGCAAACCCGGAGCAGAGGAGCGTTTGGAAATAGAATTAAGGGCAATAATATTTTTAAATTGTGCATTTCCTGCTTGGATTGAGGCTTGGAGAATGCTCGGAGGAGGAGAGCTCTCATAAATTTCACTATAA
The DNA here is from genome assembly GCF_001460635.1 of Helicobacter typhlonius. Lineage (NCBI taxonomy): Bacteria > Pseudomonadati > Campylobacterota > Epsilonproteobacteria > Campylobacterales > Helicobacteraceae > Helicobacter > Helicobacter typhlonius. The sequence goes on along the minus strand of NZ_LN907858.1, from coordinate 1,199,628 downwards.
CATTCATCATTTATAATCACAAAATCATATTCAAGTGCTTTTTTTACCCATTCTTTAAGTGCTTGCATATCTAGTATTCTACCTGTGGGGTTATTAGGAGAATTAAGAATAACTAAATGGACTTTCTCAAGATCTTTTGCTGTGAGTGAGGGTGTAAAGTTATTTTGCTCTGTGAGATTCATAAGAATTATTTGTGCTTTTGCAGCAATAGCTGCGCCCTCATAGATTTGATAAAAAGGATTAGGATAAGCAATGGTAGGGCTTGGCATATCATAGAGATAGAACTGCGGGAAGTTGAAAAGCACTTCGCGTGTGCCAAAGGTGGGGATAATTTGATGTGAGCTAAGCGCGAGATTGTAGCGTTTGTTAAGGAATTGAATCTGCGCGTTTTTTAGCTCATCTTCGCCGCTTGATTTGGGATATTTGTTGAGTAAATGTGCGTTTTGCCGCCAAGATTCTATAATATTTGTCGGAGTGGGAAATTGAGGCTCTCCAATAGTGAGGGTAAAAATTTCGCAATTTTCTGGTGGGGTGGCATTTGCGAGGAGGGCGCGGAGCTTCTCAAAGGGATAACTTTCAAAATGGTTAAGCACACAGCCTCCTTAAAGTGTTGTTGTTCTAAAATCCACAATGTGTAAAATGTAAGCAAAATATACTACCCTCACACTACCCAAAAATTTGTGAGTTTTGGGCGAGATTAGGGCTTTTGCATATCACCACCACTCTTATGTGGCGGGAATTATATAGTAAAATAATAACTTTTTGCTATGTTTTTGACTTTTGCCCTTGATTTTTTAATAAAGCGTTGGTAGAATTACCACCTTAAAAGTCTGTGCGGGAGTAGCTCAGTGGTAGAGCACAACCTTGCCAAGGTTGGGGCCGCGGGTTCGATCCCCGTCTCCCGCTCCATTTTTTAGATTTTTATACTTTAAGCTTTCGACTACACACAATCATTTTTAAAGCTTTTTGATGTTTTTTAAGGGCTTTATTTTTGTTTGATTTGCGAGTGAAGCCCGGGTGGTGAAATTGGTAGACACAAGGGACTTAAAATCCCTCGGACATTGCGTCTGTACCGGTTCAAGTCCGGTCTCGGGCACCACCCATACTTGAAAAAGTGTGGCGACATAGCCAAGTGGTAAGGCATGGGCCTGCAAAGCCTTGATTCCCCAGTTCGAATCTGGGTGTCGCCTCCAAAAATAGACTTTGGATTTTAGATTCTATATACTTCTTTTTTTCACAGATTCGGGAGATGGCTGAGCGGTTGAAAGCGGCGGTCTTGAAAACCGTTGAGGGTAACACCTCCGGGGGTTCGAATCCCTCTCTCCCGGCCACTATTTCCACAATTATTTAAAGATAACATCTATTGTTAGCATTGAAGCAAACCACATTAGAAAACTCAAAATACTAAAAGATAAAAACCCAAAAGTGAAGACTTGTTTTTTAGAGGAGGGCATTATGGCAGAATGAGTATTTTTACGATAGATAATAAGAGATAAGATAATAAAGGTCGGAGCAGCACAAATAATGCTTACTAAAGATATAAAAGGAATAGAGAATCTCAAATCTTCTAACATTACCATAGCAGCTTTTGCTTTTAGCATTAGCACATCAATCATTTCCAATCCGATCACTATACCTACCCCAATTACGCTACCTATCATACACCCTGTTAAACTGGCATAAGCAAAAGTAAAAAAATATCTATTTATATGTTTTCTGATTCTATGTGCATAAAATAATGTAATGCACATTGCTATTATACTAATTGTGCCTACAATACTTAAAAAAATAATTACATAAGCTAAAAAAGCCAAATTTCCCATTAATCTCCTTTGTTTATAATTTGCGTAATTATAAACAAATATTCACTTAATGGAAAGATTTATTTAAGAGTGCAAATGCAGCTAAAATTTCAATAGAGTATAATAAACAAGCCCCACTAAAAAGAGAGTCAGCATTTAATTTTTTTTGCCTTTTATTTAACAAAAATATTAATATATGTGGGATAAGAATCCATAGGGAGCTCACAAAGCCTATTGCATAGATTCTTAAAAAATCAACATCAATAATTTCACGCGGGGATATAAATTAGAGTTAAGCCAATCATTCCACCCACTGCTATGCCAGCAAATCCACCATGAATAAACGATGAGTTGATAATATTTTTAAAATTCGGAATGAGCAATAAGAAGATATTGATGAGAAATGATGGAAAAGTAAAAAGTAGGGCAAACATTCCAACAATTTCAATAAGAGAAAACAAATCATTCATTGTTATGAGCCTTTTTGAGATTTATAGCTTCATAATATTATCTAAATTTAATGCGAATGCTTAAACTTTAATGCAAGGCAAAAAAAGCAAAAATAAAAAGTTATGATGATGCAAAAAATGTGAAATAAAATGAGAAAGGCAAGTTTTAGAGGGTTTTCTCTTGACAAAGCAAGATGAAATCTATATAATTGCAACTTTTTTATCTATAATGCTGGTTTAGCTCAGTTGGTAGAGCATCTGCCTTGTAAGCAGAGGGTCGGGGGTTCAAGTCCCTTAACCAGCTCCATTTTACACTCTAGCGGTATCGCTTTCAGTGTTTGACCAGTTTTTGATTATTTTTGGTGAGTTACTCAAGTGGCCAACGAGGGCAGACTGTAAATCTGCTGTCTCCGACTTCCGTGGTTCGAATCCACGACTCACCACCACTTTGCAAAATTATGTGTGAGATTATAAGAATTGCGGTGAGGTGGTAGCTGAAATAATTTTTTTGTAAGTTTGCGGGAATAGCTCAGTTGGCTAGAGCATCAGCCTTCCAAGCTGAGGGTCGCGGGTTCGAGCCCCGTTTCCCGCTCCATACTGGGAGCTGAATCTTCACTTTGCTTACTAATAAGTTAAGATTATCCCATTAAAGTATTACATTAATATGCCCATATAGCTCAGCGGCAGAGCACTTCCTTGGTAAGGAAGAGGTCGGCGGTTCAATCCCGCTTATGGGCTCCAGTTTTTTATATGTAGAATCTTTTTAGTTTTCTATGGATTTTGAAAGATTCTAAAATTAAATCTTAAAGTTAGGAGATACAAAATGGCAAAAGAAAAGTTTGTGAAAAACAAACCTCACGTAAATGTGGGAACAATCGGGCATGTTGATCATGGTAAAACAACTTTGAGTGCAGCTATTTCTGCTGTGTTGGCAACTAAAGGTCTTGCAGAATTGAAAGACTATGATAACATTGATAACGCGCCAGAGGAAAAGGAAAGAGGTATTACTATCGCGACTTCTCATATTGAATATGAGACAGAAAATCGCCACTACGCGCACGTGGATTGCCCCGGACACGCTGACTATGTTAAAAATATGATTACAGGTGCAGCTCAAATGGACGGAGCAATTCTTGTTGTTTCTGCCGCAGATGGTCCTATGCCACAAACACGTGAGCATATCTTGTTGTCTCGCCAAGTAGGTGTGCATTACATCGTTGTATTTTTAAATAAACAAGATATGGTTGATGATGCTGAATTGCTTGAGCTTGTGGAAATGGAAGTGCGTGAATTGCTTAGTCAATATGATTTTCCCGGAGATGATACTCCTATCATTGCAGGTTCTGCTCTCAAAGCACTTGAAGAAGCAAAAGCAGGTAATGTAGGTGAATGGGGTGAAAAAGTATTAAAATTAATGGAAGAAGTTGATAAATATATTCCAACTCCACAACGTGATACTGAAAAAACATTCCTTATGCCTGTAGAAGATGTATTCTCAATCGCTGGTCGTGGAACGGTTGTAACAGGAAGAGTAGAAAGAGGTGTTGTGCAAGTAGGCGATGAAGTAGAAATCGTAGGAATCCGCGACACTCAAAAAACAACAGTTACAGGCGTTGAAATGTTTAGAAAAGAGCTTGATAAAGGTGAGGCAGGAGATAATGTCGGTATTTTGTTGCGAGGAACAAAAAAAGAAGAAGTAGAAAGAGGTATGGTTCTTTGTAAGCCCGGCTCAATTACTCCACATAAGAAATTTGAGGGCGAGATTTATGTGCTTTCAAAAGAGGAGGGCGGACGCCATACACCATTCTTTAAGGGATACCGCCCACAATTCTATGTGCGAACAACTGATGTTACCGGTTCTATTGAGCTCCCAAGCGGTGTAGAAATGGTTATGCCTGGTGATAATGTAAAAATCACAGTGGAGCTTATCGCACCTGTAGCACTTGAAGATGGGACTCGTTTTGCAATTCGTGAAGGTGGTAGAACGGTTGGTTCAGGTGTTGTAACCAAAATCATAGAATAATAGAGGCTTGGCATGGCAAAGGGAAGCACTATTAAGATAGGGTTGAAGTGTGCAGAATGTGGTGATATTAACTATAGCACCACTAAAAACACAAAGACAAATACAGAAAAACTGGAGCTCAAAAAGTTTTGTCCTCGTTTGAATAAACATACCATTCATAAGGAAGTGAAGCTTAAAAGTTAGGCTTTTGCCTAACTTATAGGTCAGTAGCTCCAATGGTAGAGCGTCGGTCTCCAAAACCGAATGTTGGGGGTTCGAGTCCCTCCTGGCCTGCCACGGAGATTTGGTAGTCTGTAGTGAAAAAAGAAAGAGATGCAAATGATAAAAAAGATAAAAACCTATTTTCAAAGTGCGAATGAAGAACGTTCAAAAGTTATATTTCCTACGAAAGAGCAGATTCGAAATGCGTTTGTCTCTGTGTTGATTGTAGTAAGTGTAATTACTTTATTTTTAGCATTAGCGGATTGGATTTTGTTTCATTCTGTATCGATAGTTTTATAATATTGTTGTGGAGAGGTGACACTTGGAGTGGTATGCTATACAAACGTATTCTGGTAGTGAGAGGTCAGTAGGTGAAGCAATCCGCAATCTTATTAAAGAAAACCAGATGCAAGATAGATTCGGTGAAGTTGTTGTGCCTACCGAGTCTATTATTGAAGCAAAGAAAAAGATTGTAGATAGAAGCCTCTATCCGGGCTATGTATTTATCCAAGTGGATTTGGATACAAAGCTTTGGCATATGATTCAATCTTTGCCGAGAGTTGGACGTTTTATTGGCGAGAGCAAAAAGCCCACACCTTTGAGCGAAGCTGATATTGCTAAGATTCTAGAAAAAGTGAGGAATCCTAGTGCGCCAAAACCGAAAATTTCTTTTGAACACGGCGAGGTTGTGCGCATTATTGATGGTCCTTTTGTGAATTTTACAGGCACGGTGGAAGAGTATGATTTAGAGCATAAAAAGCTTAAGCTGAATGTTTCTATTTTTGGACGCAATACTCCTGTTGAAATTTTATATTCACAAGTGGAAAAGATTATTTAAATTTGTTAGTAAAGGAAGGAATACGCAATGGGTAAAAAAGTTGTTGGTGAGTTGAAATTACAAATTCCAGCAGGGAAGGCAAATCCATCTCCTCCTGTAGGTCCAGCATTGGGTCAAAGAGGTGTGAATATTATGGAATTTTGTAAGGCGTTTAATGAGAAAACAAAGGATATGGGTGATTTCAATATTCCTGTTGTGATTACTATTTACCAAGATAAAAGCTTTACTTTTATCACAAAAAAGCCTCCTGTAACTGATCTTATCAAAAAGGCAGCTAAAATTACAAAAGGCTCTGATAACCCTCTCAAAAATAAAGTTGGGAAATTGACAAGAAAACAACTTGAAGAGATTGCCCAAACCAAAATGGAAGACCTTAACGCTTCTAGCATTGAAGCTGCGAAGTTAATTGTCGCGGGAAGTGCAAGAAGTATGGGTATTGAAATCCAAGATTAGAAACGGAGTTGTTTATGGCTAAGAAGATTGCAAAGAGACTACAAGCGTTACAAGCAAAGGTGGATTCTCAAAAAATATATGATGTGCAAAGTGGCGTAAGCGCGGTTAAATCTTTAGCTTCTGCTAAATTTGATGAGACGGTTGAGGTAGCATTACGTCTAGGGGTTGATCCTAGACACGCTGATCAAATGATACGCGGTGCGGTTGTTTTACCACACGGGACAGGCAAAAAGGTGCGTGTAGCTGTGTTCGCAAAGGGTGTGAAAGCAGATGAAGCAAAAAATGCTGGAGCAGATGTGGTTGGAGCTGATGATTTAGCAGATGAAATAAAAAATGGCAATATTAATTTTGATATTGTTATTGCTACGCCCGATATGATGGCTCTTGTAGGTAAAGTTGGTAGAATCTTGGGACCAAAGGGTTTAATGCCAAACCCAAAAACAGGCACAGTTACAATGGATGTAGCCAAAGCAGTTTCTAATGCTAAAAGTGGGCAGGTGAATTTTAGAGTGGATAAGAAGGGTATTATCCACGCGCCTATTGGTAAGGTTTCTTTTGCTGAAGATAAGATACGAGACAATATGCTTGAGCTTGTGAGAGCAATCAATAAGCTAAAACCAACTTCAGCAAAGGGCAAGTATATCCGTAGTAGTTCTCTGTCTTTGACTATGAGTCCAGCTATCAAGCTAGATTCGCAAGAACTTATGGATATGAAATAAACTTTGCGTATCACATTTATCTTAGACCAAAGAACTTGGGGGCTTAGGCTTAAAAACTACCCTAGGTGAGGTTTTGGGCTGAAAGGAGGAAAAATGACTAAGCAAGATAAGATTCGGATTGTTGAGCATTTGGGTTCTGAATTTAAACAGGCTTCAGCCTTTATTGTATGTGATTATAAGGGTTTACGAGTAAGCCAAATTGAAGAGTTGAGATGTGCTTCAAGGGCTGCAAACATTAAAGTGCAAGTGATTAAAAACACTCTAGCAAGTATTGCAATTAAGAAAGCGCAGTATCCTGATTTAGAGTTAAAGGACACAAATATCTTTCTTTGGGCAGATGATCAAATCATTTTGTCCAAGATTGTTTGCAAATTTGCAGACGCTCATAGTGAGCACTTTGCTCTAAAATTTGGCGTGTTTGATGGAGAGATAGTCGATAGCAAACACATCGTGTCTGTTTCCAAGCTACCAAGTAGAGAAGAACTTATTGGTATGTTGCTTTCTGTATGGACTGCACCAGCTCGCTACTTTGTTACAGGGCTTGATAATTTGAGAAAGCAAAAAGAAGAAAATTAACACAATAAAAGGAGTGTAAAATGGCAATTTCTAAAGAGGAAGTATTAGAGTATATTGGGAATCTTTCTGTGTTGGAGCTTTCAGAGCTTGTAAAGGCTTTTGAAGAAAAGTTTGGCGTGAGTGCTGCGCCAACCGTTGTGGCAGGTGCAGCAGCGGGTGGTGTAGGTGCAACAGCAGCTGAAGAGCAAACCGAGTTTAATGTTATACTTGTCGATGCAGGTGCGAATAAAATCAATGTGATTAAAGCAGTGCGCGAAATCACAGGTTTAGGTTTGAAAGAAGCAAAAGATGCTACAGAACAAACTCCAAGCACACTCAAAGAGGGTGTGAGCAAAGAAGATGCACAAAACTTCAAAAAGAAGCTTGAAGATGCAGGAGCAAAGGTCGAAATCAAATAATTTTTGACATTCTCTGCTTTTTATAAATCGCCAAATCTTAGTTGCTAAGGTTTGGCTTTTTGCATTTATGGAATATTGTAAAAATACTTTATAATTTCGTTAGGTTTTTTTAGAGTATTTTGCTCGTTTTAACCCCCAAAGAAGGATACGACTTATGGCACATAATATAAAACTTAAAAATAGACTCCGAGCTGACTTTACAAAAAATCCTCAAAGCATTGATGTTCCTAATCTTTTGTCGCTTCAAAGGAATAGTTATGATGATTTTCTTTGCATTAGTGGTGAGAAGGAATCTGGCATTGAGCGAGTTTTCAAGTCCGTTTTTCCTATACAGGATAATCAAAACCGCATTACACTTGAATATGCAGGTTGCAAATTTGGCAAGCCAAAATATACAACAAACGAAGCAATGGTGCGCGGTGTAACCTATGCCATTTCATTGCAGATTAAAATTCGCCTTGTGCTGTGGGAAAAGGATGAAAAAACAGGCGAAAGGCTTGGTGTAAAAGATGTGAAAGAGCAAAACATCTTTGTGCGTGATATTCCACTTATGACGGATAGGACAAGCTTTATTATTAATGGTGTGGAGCGCGTGGTAGTAAATCAGCTTCATAGAAGTCCGGGTGTGATTTTTAAAGAAGAAGAGTCAAACACATCATCAAATAAGCTCATTTATACTGGACAGATTATCCCTGATAGGGGTTCGTGGCTGTATTTTGAGTATGATTCTAAAGATGTGTTATATGCACGTATCAATAAACGCAGAAAAGTGCCCGTTACGATTATTTTGCGTGCTATGGGATACAGCAAACAAGATATTATTAAGATTTTCTATCCTTTACAGAATGTCAAATATAAGGGAGGAAAGTATCTTATTCCATTTGATGTAGATAGTATTGGCAATCGTGCGGAATTTGACATTAAGGACGCTAAGGGTAATCTTTTAGTTGTTTCAGGTAAGCGACTTTCTGCAAAAAAAATCAAAGAACTCAAAGAGGCGAAGATTGATCTAATCGAATATCCTGTTGCGAATCTTACAAATAAGTTTTTGGCTCAACCGATTGTGAATGCACAAGGTGAGGTGATTTTTGATACACTCACACAGCTTGATGAGAGTAAACTCAAAAAGCTGTGTGATCTTAAGATTAATGAATTTGTGGTTGCCAATGATAGCGCGGCTGGAGTGGATAATTCAATTATTAATTCTTTCATTGCCGATGCGGAGTCACTTAAAATGCTCCGCCAAAATGAGAAAATTGATGATGAAAATGAGCTTGCCGCAATTAGAATCTACAAGGTAATGCGCCCGGGTGAGCCTGTAACAAAAGAAGTGGCTAAGAGCTTTGTGCGACAGCTTTTCTTTGATTCGGAACGTTATGATTTAACACGTGTTGGTCGTATGAAAATGAATCATAAACTTCAAATTAATGTCCCTGATTATGTTACTGTGCTTACCCACGAGGATATTATCAAGACGATTCAATATCTTTTAAAAGTCAAAAATGGCTTGGGTAAAATTGACGATAGAGATCACTTGGGAAATCGTAGAATCCGCTCTATTGGGGAGCTTTTGGCAAATGAACTTCATACAGGACTTGTGAAAATGCAAAAGGCTATCCGTGATAAGCTTACTTCGCTGAGTGGCACATTTGATACGATTATGCCTCACGACTTAGTTAATGGTAAGATGATTACAAGCACGATTATGGAGTTTTTTACCAGCGGGCAACTCTCGCAATTTATGGACCAGACCAATCCTTTGTCTGAAGTTACACATAAGCGTCGTCTTTCTGCGCTTGGTGAAGGTGGGCTCGTAAAAGACAGAGTAGGTTTTGAGGCAAGAGATGTGCATCCTACACATTATGGTAGAATCTGCCCTATTGAAACGCCAGAAGGGCAAAATATCGGGCTTATCAATACGCTTTCAACTTATACGCGCGTGAATGATTTGGGATTCATTGAGGCGCCTTATAAGAAAGTGGAAAATGGTGTTGTGAGCAATAAAATCGTCTATCTCACTGCCGCACAAGAGGAGGGCATAGTAATTGCTCCAGCAAGCACAGAGGTAGATAAGGACGGGCACATTGTTGAGGAATTGATTGAGACTAGAAAGGACGGCGAGATTATTTTGAGTGAGAAATCAAAAGTCCAGCTTATTGATTTAAGCCCTCGTATGCTTGTGGGTGTGGCAGCCTCTTTGATTCCATTCTTAGAGCACGATGACGCTAACCGCGCTCTTATGGGTTCAAATATGCAACGTCAAGCTGTGCCTTTGTTTAAGCCAGATGCGCCGGTAGTTGGGACGGGTATAGAGCAGATTGTTGCTCGAGATTCTTGGGAGGCGGTCAAGGCAACTCGCGGAGGTGTTGTGGAGAGAGTAGATTCTAAAAATATCTACATTTTGGGCGAGGATGGCAACGGCGCGTATATTGATCATTATCATCTCGGCAAGAATCTCCGCACAAATCAAAATACTTGCTTCTCGCAACAGCCCATTGTGCGTGTGGGGAATAAAGTAGAGGAGGGGCAAATCATCGCTGATGGTCCAAGTATGGATAATGGCGAGCTTGCATTAGGTAAAAATATCCGCGTAGCGTTTATGCCGTGGAATGGATATAACTTTGAGGACGCGATTGTCGTGAGTGAAAAGCTCATCAAAGAGGACGCTTTTACGTCAATTCATATTTATGAGAAAGAAATTGAGGCAAGGGAGCTTAAGCACGGCATTGAGGAGATTACTGCCGATATTCCCGGCACCAAAGAGACAGAAACCGCGCACCTTGATGAAAGTGGTATTGTGCGTATAGGGACTTATGTAAGCGCGGGTATGATACTTGTAGGGAAAGTTTCTCCAAAAGGTGAGGTAAAGCCAACACCAGAAGAGCGACTTTTGCGTGCGATTTTTGGAGAAAAAGCTGGACACGTGGTAAATAAATCTCTTTATTGCCCACCTTCGCTTGAAGGAACTGTGGTTGATGTAAAAATCTTCACTAAAAAAGGTTATGAAAAAGATGCTCGTGCGATGAGTGCACACGATGAGGAAAAGAGTGTGCTTGATGTCGAGCACCACGACCGTTTGACGATGATTCAACAAGAAGAGTCTTTGCGAATCGCCGCTATGCTATCTAAAGAAAAACTCGCGAGTGATGCAAAGGTAGCTGATAAGGTGTTTAAAAAAGGTGTGCAGATTCCAAAAGAAGAGCTCAGTAACTTCAATCCATTTATGCTAAGCACCCTTCTTAAGAGTTACTCTAAAGATGTGCAGGTACGTTACGAGCAGATTAAAACAAATTTCTTAGAGCAAAAGAAAACATTGGGCGAGGAGCACGAAGAAAAGCTTTCTATCCTAGAGAAAGATGATATTTTGCCAAGCGGTGTTGTGAAGCTTGTAAAAATCTATATCGCTACAAAGCGCAAACTCAAAGTGGGTGATAAAATGGCAGGACGGCACGGAAATAAAGGTATCGTCTCAAATATCGTGCCTATGGTGGATATGCCCTATACCGCCGATGGTGAGCCTGTGGATATTGTGTTAAATCCTCTTGGTGTGCCTAGTCGTATGAATATCGGGCAGATTCTAGAAGTGCATTTGGGGCTTGTTGGGAAGAATCTAGGTAAGCAAATTAATGATATTTTTGCCTCTCAAACAAAGCAATGGGTTGATACCTTGCGCACAAAGATGATGGAAGTCGCGCAGGTTGTGAATGTCGATGATAAAACAATGGTTGATTTTCTTAAGAGAATAGATGATGAAAGCTTGATTAATTACGCCAAAGATTGGAGCAATGGCGTTAAGTTTGCTATTCCAGTGTTTGAGGGTATTAAGCAAGAGCAGTTTGATAAACTTTTTACTTTGGCAAAAATTGATACAGATGGCAAAACAGAGCTTTATGATGGCAAGACGGGCGAAAAGATGCGTGAGCGCGTGAATGTGGGCTATATGTATATGCTCAAACTTCATCATTTGGTTGATGAAAAAGTCCATGCACGAAGCACAGGACCTTACTCTTTAGTTACACAACAGCCTGTTGGAGGAAAGGCACTCTTTGGTGGGCAGCGTTTTGGAGAAATGGAAGTGTGGGCTTTGGAGGCTCACGGCGCGGCTCATACGCTCAAAGAAATGCTTACGATTAAATCTGATGATACAGAGGGGCGAAAAGCTGCGTATAAGGCGATTACAAAGGGTGAGCATGTTGGAGAGAGTGAGATCCCAGAGACCTTTTATGTTCTTACAAAAGAATTGCAGTCTCTTGCGCTTGATGTGAATATCTTTGGTGATGATAAAGACGAAAATGGCATATCGGTGCCTATTGTTATTAAGGAAGATGATAGACCAAAAGATTTCAAATCTTTCCAACTTGTATTGGCAAGCCCAGAAAAGATTCTCTCTTGGAGTAATGGAGAAGTAAAAAAACCTGAAACAATTAATTATCGCACTTTAAAACCTGAGCGCGATGGATTGTTCTGCACTAAAATTTTTGGTCCAGTGCGTGATTATGAATGTTTGTGTGGCAAGTATAAAAAAATGCGCTATAAGGGTATCGTATGTGAAAAATGTGGTGTTGAAGTTACAAAAGCAAAAGTGCGCCGTTCTCGTATGGGGCATATTGAACTTGTCGCGCCTGTGGCACATATTTGGTATGTAAGCTCATTGCCTAGTCGTATAGGGACATTATTAGGCGTGAAGATGAAGGATTTAGAACGCGTGTTGTATTATGAAGCATATATTGTTAAATCACCCGGTGAGGCATTCTATGATAATGAAGGCTCAAAACCTATTCTGAAATATGATGTGCTAAATGAAGAGCAGTATCAAAGTATCAATCAACGCTTTGAGCATACCGGCTTTGTAGCACAAATGGGTGGGGAGGCGATTAAGGAATTGCTTGAAGAGCTTGATTTGGTGATGCTTTTAGAATCTTTGCGCAAGGAGATTCGCTCCACAAATTCAGAAGCAAAGAAAAAGACGATTGTTAAGCGTTTGAAGGTTGTAGAGAGCTTTATTAACTCTGGCAATCGCCCAGAGTGGATGATGCTTACTATTTTGCCAGTGCTTCCACCTGATTTGCGTCCTTTGGTGGCACTTGATGGCGGAAAATTTGCGGTGAGCGATGTGAATGACTTGTATCGTCGGGTGATTAATCGCAACCAACGCTTAAAGCGACTTATGGAGCTTGATTCACCAGAAATTATTGTACGTAATGAGAAAAGAATGCTGCAAGAATCTGTTGATGCGCTTTTTGATAATGGTAGAAATGCAAATGCGGTTAAGGGCGCGAATAAGCGACCACTTAAATCATTGTCTGAAATCATCAAAGGTAAGCAAGGTAGATTTAGGCAGAATTTACTCGGTAAGCGTGTGGATTTCTCTGGGCGAAGCGTTATTGTCGTGGGACCAAATCTTAAAATGGACGAATGTGGATTGCCTAAAAATATGGCACTAGAGCTGTTTAAGCCACATTTGTTTGCCAAACTTGAAGAAAAAGGTTATGCGACTACATTGAAGCAAGCTGTAAAAATGGTAAATCAAAAGACAAATGAAGTTTGGGAATGTTTGCAAGAAATTGTGCATGGTTACCCTGTGTTACTCAACCGTGCACCGACTTTGCATAAACAATCCATTCAGGCATTTCATCCTAAACTCATTGATGGTAAGGCGATTCAGTTGCACCCGCTTGTATGTTCAGCTTTTAATGCCGACTTTGATGGTGATCAAATGGCGGTGCATGTGCCTCTTTCACAAGAAGCGATTGCAGAATGCAAGATTCTTATGCTTAGCTCAATGAACATCTTACTCCCAGCAAGTGGAAAGGCTGTAGCAGTGCCGAGTCAAGATATGGTCTTGGGCTTGTATTATCTCTCGTTAGAGAAAAAGGGTGTCAAAGGCGAGCATAAAATCTTTGCAAGTATTGATGAAATCATTATGGCGATTGAAATGGGTGAGCTTGATATTAATGCACGTATTAAGACTGTGTATGAACGCAGAGTGATTGATACGACTGCGGGACGTATGATTTTGCGCTCAATTTTACCTGATTTCGTGCAACTCAATTTGTGGAACAAGATAATGAAGAAGAAGGACATAGGGGCTTTGATTGACTATGTCTATAAAGAGGGGGGCTTAGGCATTACAGCGACTTTCCTTGATAATCTTAAAAATCTTGGATTTAAATACGCAACAAAAGCGGGTATTTCTATTTCAGCAGCAGATATTATTATCCCTCACGATAAGATTTCTATGATTGATGATGCAAAAGAGGAGATTAAGAAAATTCAAAGCCAGTTTGAGCAGGGACTCCTTACTGCACAAGAGCGATACAATAAGAGTATTGACATTTGGACGGAGACAAGCGAGAAAATGGGTAAATTAATGATGGAAAAAGTCAAAACCGACAAAGATGGCTTTAATTCTATCTATATGATGGCGGATTCTGGAGCGAGAGGAAGCGAGGCACAAATTCGTCAGCTTTCCGCGATGAGAGGACTTATGGCAAAACCTGATGGCACGATTATTGAAACGCCTATCACTTCAAACTTTAAAGAGGGCTTAAATGTGCTGGAATATTTTAATTCTACGCACGGCGCGAGAAAGGGTCTAGCCGATACTGCACTTAAAACTGCAAATGCTGGGTATCTCACAAGAAAGCTTATTGATGTAAGCCAAAATATGAAAGTTACAATCGAGGATTGTGGCACACACGAGGGTGTAGAAATTACGGATATAACGGTGGGGAGCGATATGATTGAACCACTTGAAGAACGTGTAATTGGGCGCGTATTGGCGCGTGATATTATTGATCCTATTGCGAATGAGATTCTATTGAGTGAGGGAGTGTTAATTGATGCAGCTATGGCAAGACGCATCAAAGAAGCCAATGTCAAGTCTGTAATGATACGCACTCCTGTAACTTGTAAGGCAACTAAGGGCGTATGTGCTAAATGCTACGGATTGAATCTTGGTGAATCTCAAATGGTAAAACCGGGTGAAGCTGTAGGTGTACTTGCTGCACAAAGTATTGGTGAGCCGGGCACACAGCTTACACTGCGAACATTTCACGTGGGTGGTACAGCAAGTAGAAGCACAGAAGAGAAGCAAATTATTGCTAAAAAAGAAGGCTTTATACGCTATCACAATATCCGCACTTATACGAATAAAGAGGGGCAAAAGATTGTGGCAAATCGTAGAAATGCCGCAATTTTGGTTGTTACGCCACGCATTAAGGCAGCGTTTGATGGAGAAGTGCAAGTAGAAAATGTGCATGATGAGGTGCATATTACGATTGTGGGTGACAAAAAGCAGTCCGTTACTTATCGTGTGCGTAAAGATGAAGTTGCTAAGCAAAATGAACTTGCCGGTGTGGCAGGGAAGATTGAAGGTAAGATTCTTGTGCCTCATGAGAGTGGATATAAGGTCAAGGCTGGTGGAAGCGTCGTAGATACGATTGTGGATAATTGGAATGTGCCTGCTCGCATACCTTATGGGAGTGTGCTTAAGGTAGAGGATAATGCACCTATTTCCCAAAGAATTACAGCTAAGGAAAAGGGCATTGTGAAATTCTCTACCTTGCATGCTGATACGCTCGAGCGGAACCACGATGTTAAAGCTAGTATGGTGGTGAGTGAAAAGGGTATGTTTGCAGTAATTGCAGATTCAAACGATAGAGAGGCTATCCGCCACTATATCGCACGCACTTCGAAGATTCTAGTTGATGATAATAGTGAAGTGGATATCAATACACTCATATCTGAGCCAATATCAAGTGAGCAAATTGTGATTGCGGAATGGGATGCATATAGTGAGCCAATTATTGCAGACCAAGCGGGAGTTGTATCCTTTAGGGATATTATCGCTGGTCTCACTGTGAGCGAACAAGAGGATGAAAACACACATCAAAAGAATCTTGTGATTAATGACTATGTGCCAGCAGGTTATAAGCCTATGCTTGTGATTACGACAAAAGATGGTAAGGAAATATCTTATCGCTTAGAATCTCGCACATCTATCGCGGTCAATGATGGCGATAAGGTTGAAGTGGCGGATATTATTGCTAAAGTGCCTAAGGCGTTGGCAAAATCAAAAGACATTACTGGCGGTCTCCCGCGCGTTACCGAGCTATTTGAGGCGAGAAAGCCAAAAGATACAGCCATTCTATCAGAGATTGATGGAACCGTGAGCTTTGGTAAGCCTATACGAGGTAAGGAGCGTATTATCATTACTTCAGAAGATGGCAGGGTAGCTGAATATGCGGTGGATAAAAATAAAAAGATTCTAGTCCATGAGCAAGAGTTTATTCACGCTGGAGAGGCTATGACTGATGGTATCATTTCAAGTCATGATATTTTACGCATCAGTGGCGAAAAAGAGCTTCATAAGCATATTGTAAGTGAAGTACAACAAGTCTATCGCCGACAAGGTGTGAGCATTGCTGATAAACATATTGAAATTATTGTTTCCCAAATGTTGCGACAAGTTAAAATCGTTGATAGTGGCAATACAAAATTCATTGAGGGAGACTTGGTAAGTAAGCGACACTTTAGAGAGGAAAATGAGAGGATCTTGAGTATTGGTGGAGAACCTGCAGTGGCTGAACCCGTGCTACTTGGTATTACTCGTGCGGCTATTGGAAGTGATTCTATTATTTCGGCCGCAAGTTTCCAAGAAACGACAAAGGTGCTCACAGAGGCAAGTATTGCTGCCAAGAGAGATACACTTGATGACCTTAAAGAAAATGTCGTGCTTGGGCGTATGATACCAGTAGGAACAGGTTTGTATAAGAACAAGAGGCTATCATATAGATATGATGAGCAAGATGAGGGCGAACTCGAGGAAGAATAGGCAATTTGTTTATTTTCTAAGAGAAATAAAAGTTTTTGTTGGGTAAAATCCCGCATTTTTTATTTTCAAATTCACACAAAAAGGAAATGTCAGTGCCAACCATAAATCAGTTAATTAGGAAAGAGAGAAAGAAAGTTATCCGTAAGACGAAATCTCCAGCATTACTAGAATGCCCACAAAGGAGAGGAGTATGCACACGTGTTTATACTACGACACCTAAGAAGCCAAATTCGGCATTAAGAAAAGTCGCTAAAGTAAAACTTACTTCTAAAGTGGAAGTGATTAGTTATATTCCGGGTGAAGGGCATAATCTCCAAGAACACTCCATAGTGCTTGTAAGGGGCGGTCGTGTGAAAGACTTACCGGGGGTAAAATATCATATTATTCGTGGTGCATTAGATACTGCAGGTGTTGCGAAAAGAAGCGTTTCGCGTAGTAAGTATGGTGCAAAAAAAGCCAAAGCTAGTGGCGATAAAAAGTAATTTAAGGAGAGGATAATGAGAAGGCGAAAAGCTCCAACAAGAGAGATTCTAGGGGACCCGATTTATAACAATAAGGTAGTAACAAAATTCATTAATAAAATGATGCTTGATGGCAAAAAAAGCGTGAGCGAGAGAATTATCTATGCTGCTTTTGATAAAATTGAGGAAAAAAGCGGTGAAAAAGGTATAGAGGTATTTGAAAAAGCCCTTGAACGTGTTAAACCTCTTGTAGAGGTAAGAAGTCGCCGTGTAGGTGGAGCGACTTATCAAGTACCTGTTGAAGTGCGCCCAGCGCGTCAGCAGTCTCTATCTATTCGTTGGTTACTTGAGGCTACACGCAAGAGAAATGAACGCACAATGGTAGAGCGTTTGGCGAGTGAGCTCGTAGATGCTGCGAATGAGCGAGGAGCGGCTTTTAAGAAAAAAGAAGATGTGCATAAAATGGCTGAAGCAAACAAAGCTTTTGCACATTATCGTTGGTAGCATAAAGGAACTAGAATGGCAAGAAAAACCCCTTTAGCAAGAATTAGAAATATTGGTATTGCTGCTCATATTGACGCAGGTAAAACAACAACTTCAGAGCGAATTTTATTTTATACAGGTGTGAGTCATAAGATTGGTGAAGTGCATGATGGTGCGGCAACTATGGATTGGATGGAGCAGGAAAAAGAGCGCGGGATTACCATTACCTCTGCTACTACAACTTGTTTTTGGCGAGATTATCAAATCAATCTTATTGATACACCCGGACACGTTGATTTTACCATTGAAGTGGAACGTTCTATGCGCGTGCTTGATGGAGCTATTGCTGTATTTTGTTCTGTGGGAGGTGTGCAACCTCAAAGTGAAACCGTGTGGAGACAAGCGAATAAATATGGTGTGCCTCGTATGGTTTTTGTCAATAAAATGGATAGAATCGGTGCAAATTTTTATAGTGTTGAAAGTCAAATTAAGCAACGTTTAAAAGCTAATCCTGTGCCCATTAACATTCCCATTGGTGCAGAAGAGAATTTCAAAGGTGTGATTGATTTGGTGCAAATGAAAGCCATTGTATGGAATGATGAATCAATGGGAGCAAAATATGATGTAGAGGAGATTCCAGCCGAATTAGTTGAAAAAGCTAATGAATACCGAGAAAAATTACTTGAAGCTGCAGCAGAACAAGATGAGGCTTTAATGGAAAAATATCTTGGCGGCGAAGAATTGAGCATTGAAGATATTAAAAAAGGCATAAAAATTGGTTGTTTAAATATGAGTCTTATCCCTATGCTTTGTGGTTCAAGTTTTAAGAATAAAGGAGTGCAAACACTTTTAGATGCTGTGGTGGATTATTTACCTGCTCCTACTGAAGTAGCAGAGATTAAAGGCATTGATCCCAAAAATGAATCTGAACTAAGCGTAGAATCTAGCGATGATGGTGCATTCGCAGGGTTAGCATTTAAGATTATGACTGACCCATTTGTGGGGCAACTCACTTTTGTGCGTGCATATCGGGGTAAATTAGAATCTGGTAGTTATGTGCTTAATTCAACAAAAGGCAAGAAAGAACGTGTAGGACGACTTTTAAAAATGCACTCTAATAAACGTGAGGATATTAAAGAAATCTATGCAGGCGAGATTTGTGCATTTGTAGGTTTGAAAGACACGGTTACAGGCGACACACTTTGTGATGAAAAAGTGCCTGTGATTTTAGAACGTATGGATTTCCCAGAGCCTGTGATTCAAATTGCCGTAGAGCCAAAGACAAAGGCTGACCAAGAAAAAATGTCTATCGCACTTGGCAAACTTGCTGAAGAAGACCCGAGTTTTAGAGTAAGCACACACGAAGAGACAGGACAAACGCTTATTGGCGGTATGGGCGAGCTTCACTTAGAAATTATTGTTGATAGATTAAAACGTGAGTTTAAAGTAGAAGCAGAGGTGGGTGAGCCACAAGTTGCCTTTAGAGAGACAATTCGCACTGCAGTTGAGCAAGAATGTAAATACGCTAAGCAATCAGGTGGGCGTGGGCAGTATGGGCACGTGCATATTAGGCTTGAGCCAAAAGAAGCAGGCACAGGCTATGAATTTGTGAATAATATTAGTGGTGGAGTTATTCCAAAAGAATATATTCCAGCTGTTGATAAGGGTATTCAAGAAGCAATGCAAAATGGTGTGCTTGCAGGATATCCCGTAGTGGATTTTAAAATAACACTTTATGATGGAAGCTATCATGATGTGGATTCATCTGAAATGGCGTTTAAAATTGCCGGCTCTATGGCATTTAAAGACGCTTGCCGTAAGGCAAACGCAGTGCTATTAGAGCCTATGATGAAGGTTGAGGTGGAGGTCCCTGAAGAGTATATGGGCGATGTCATAGGAGATTTAAACAGAAGGCGAGGGCAAATCAACTCAATGGACGACCGTATGGGCTTGAAAATTGTGAATGCTTTTGTTCCCTTAGCTGAAATGTTTGGATATTCTACTGACTTGCGTTCAGCTACACAGGGTAGAGGCACATATACAATGGAATTTGACCACTATGGTGAAGTGCCAAGTAATGTTGCCAAAGAAATTATCGAAAAGAGAAAGGGTTAATGATGAAAAAGCTGATTTTTGTTCTAGGTTTGGGTTTGGTTCTTGTAGCGTGTGGAAACAAAGATGACGCGGCAAAAGATGAGTCTCCAGCTCCTGTTGAAGTTATAGAGGAAGTAGAAGTTGTTGTTCCTGTGGAAGAGGCAAAAGACGATAAAGCAGAAGTTACGGAAGAAGTAGGTAAAGCTACTACAGAATCTACAGAAGAAGCAAAAGATGAGGAAGCTTCAAAAGAAGAAACAGCTCAATAATTTGATTTTCCTCTCGTAAAGTGCGAGAGGAAACAAAAGGATGTATTATGTATAAAACTCTTCTTTTCTGTGTTGTTTTTGTGCTATTTTGTGCTTGTTCTAATGAGAAAAACCAAGAGAGCAAAGAAACACGAGAATTTCAATCTAGTAGCCAAGCTTCACTAGATAGTGAGCAACCATCTTTAGACGATGACACACGCGTAGAGGTTACTATCCCGCAAGATTTACAGAGTGCAGAAACATCTACTGAATCTAGCACAGGTGAAGAGGTGCAGGAGGCTACCGCACTGGATGCGGCGACACTATATGCGAGATGTGCGGCTTGCCACGGTAAAGACGGCAAGAGTGTTGCACCCGGTAGTGTCGGTGGCGTGCTTATTGCTTCAATGAATAAAACTCAAGTGGTTGAATCACTCAAAGGTTTTCGTTCAAGAACGCTTAGTAGAGGTGGCAATTCCGTGATAATGTATATGCAGGCAAAGAATCTAAGTGATGCGGATATTGAGGCTTTGGCGGAGTATATTGACGCCTTTTAGGCGACTTAATGCACCCCCCAGACATTCTTTAGAATCTTTGTGTTGAATGGAATTTGCACTTCAAACACTTTCTTTTGTGTAATAATAAACCTGTAAATTTACAATACAAGAGGACTTAAGAGATTTTAAATGACAAAGTAGCACAAGAGTTAGGAGATTTGTGCCACTTTAAAAATAAATCCTCTATGTATCGTCCTTTGATTTGCTAGGAAAATCTAGCAAAAGTATAAAATATGAGATACACACAGATGGGCTATATGAATGTGGCTGGGGGGGGGGGGTTAAAAGCATTGCAAGAGTATTTTTATCTATTGGAACAAGAGAGTGATATATCTTACGCTGCTTTATTTGAAAAATTTTCAAATAAAGTTTCTTTAAAAGATACCAAAGAATAAAATACAAGAAGCGAGAAAGATTCTGTAAGATTTAAGAACGATGATGAAGTTTGATGAGATGAAAGCAAAAGCCCTAAAATAAGAATTTTTAGAAAAGAATTGGATATCCAAGCTCTATTTTGGCAGATGTGGCAATAGCTTTTGCAAGCACGGATAAAATCTAAGCCAGCATAACAAGAGATTGCTAGAATAAGATGCAAGTAACGCACAAAGTGCAGTGGTAAGGTTTGAAAACTCACAAAATGGCTATAATATCGCTACATTTATTGACTATGCAAGGTTGTTGGGCTTAAGGAATTATGATTAATTTGTGGTAGTTTTTTGGCGAGGGTGGCTTTATACGCCCTCATCACACTCTTAAGAATTTCGCCTATTGCAAGAGATTCTAATATTTCAAGGCTTGGTCATTCTTTGTTGCTTAAGATAAAAGACATTGATTTGTTTTGTGGGTTTTTGCATTTGCTTGACATACAAATCCCCTTGATAGTTTAGTATGAATTATCGCCATTTTGGATTATGGACTTAGAAATCCTTTGTGTTTGTATCATATCAAGTTTTACGAGGCATTTTGATAGCATTTTAAGCGACATATCTGTTTCTGTACTTTAAAATCTGGTATAAGCAAGATTAGAGTCTTGCGCGGCTAGGACACAAAATGCAGGATAATCAAATAAACAATGTGAAAATTGCAGATTTTACATTTAATACAATAAAGCCTTACTCCTCCTTGCAAAGCTCATCACGCATAATCACCTGAATAGTTTTAATCCCTACAAATGCGATAATACAGCTTGTCAGCACGAGTGAGAAAAAGCTTAGAAAATAATAGGGTGTAAATTGGGTCTTTTCATATGCCACGAGCAGTGCAAGAGTGAGTGCGGCAAAGGGGAAAGTGAAAGCCCACCACGAGATAAAAAACTTAATTTTATAAAAATTTCGCGCAAGAGCAAAAAGAATAATGGCAAAAATAATGGCGACATTTAGCAAAAACTCGGCAATATAGTCAAAATCATCGCCGTTAATTCTAAGATAGCTCGTCATCGCAATTGCCGGAGGCGCGATGAAAATTGCTAATGTCGGCAAGAATTTTTGCGCAAGCATTCCGTGAAAAATAATGCGGTTAAACAGCACAGCAGTGAGGACAATCCAAAAGAAAATTCCCAAAGAAAAGAAAAACATAAGGATAGGGTGGCTCACAAAATCCGCCCCCGTGGTTGGCACAAGCAGATTGCCTACGACAGGGACAAACCACGCGGGATTGGAATGTGAGAACTCAATATCTCTATTGAGCCAATAGGTAATTGCATAAAAAGCGATAAAAATTTGAAAAATAGCTCCAATGGTAAAAAGAGCAAAAGAAACATTTGTAATTTCGTGGAATATGCTAGAGAAGAGCAGGATAGACATTGAGATTGTTGCAAAGAAATTGAGCTTAACAGGGTGAGAAAATTCACCCAAAACCGCGCGTGGATATTTCAAAAGTTTCAAAAGATAGAATCCAAAAATTACACACGCCAAAGTGGCGACAACCATAGAGAGAATTTGATATAAAACAGGTGGAAACGCCAAAACCTCCACTGCCTTTTTATAGTCAATCGTAAGCCCACCAAAGCCCATTGTAATGGCAAACATCATAACAGGAAAATATTTTAATTTAGATTGTGAATCCTCTTCCATTTGCAACTCTTTCTTGCCCCAAGGGCTTATGTGGAATACACCAATGTGTTGAGTGCAATTATATCCCTTTTTGTTATGTTTTTTAAGCTTCCTTATCTAAACATACAAATTTATACACATTTTCAAGCATAAATCAAATACTTTAAAACACTTCCTACAACCTCCCTATTTCTCTACCTAAAAGATAGAAAAATGTTACTTTTCTCTATACTTAATCATAAGAAACACTTTTAAAGTTTTTGTTTTAAGCAAAAAAAAAGGGGGGGGGGAGGGGGCTAGAATTGAACCCGTATTATTTATAATACAAAATCAATTTTATGAAAGGTGGTTTAATGAAAACTACAAAATTACTTGTAAGTTCAGTAGTGGCTTTAGCATTATCAAGTTCTGCACTTGTAGCTGAAGAAAATGGCATTTTTGTGGGTGTAGGGCTAGGATATGGTGGAAGCACAATGAAAGTTACAAGTCCTGGTGACGGTGGTGGGAAACAAAGTCTAGATGGTTTAAGCTATGAAGTGATTGCTGGTTATAAGCAATTCTTTACTCCAAATTTTGGTTTGCGCTTATTATGCAAACTTTGCATCTACTACAGGAGAAAAGAAAATTGAGGGTATAAAGCGTAAAGCAAATGTGATGAATTTTGGTGTAAATGTTGATGCACTTTATAATTTTATCGCTGATGATTCTCTAAGCTTTGGTGCATTTTTGGGGCTTGGCTTAGGTCTTAATAGCTGGAGTGGCAGCCTTATTACAGGTCTTAAAGATGACATGGCAGGACTTGGCGCAAAAGTAACAACAAGTGGCTTTGGTGCTGCTCTTAATGTTGGTTTGCGCACAGAGATTGCTAAAGCTCACGGCATAGAATTAGCTGCTCGTGTACCTTTTGTCGCTACAACTCTTGTTAATAAAGATGGTTTAAAAGTAACAGCAACACACAACTACAATGTAGGCTTACGCTATATCTTTAGCTTCTAAGAATTTTAGAATCTAAATTTAAGCTTTCTTATATTTATCTCCTCATTTTGTCCCCAAAGGCTTTACGCCCTTGGGGGTTTAAAACTCAAAACTTCCTAAAATCTTTTAAATTTTCTAAAGACTTTTGATACTTTTTTGTTTGGAAACTAAAATCTTAATCTCCGTGATAGCCCTCAGTCTTGCCTGTATTTTGTAAATGAATCACTAGCTCATCATAAGTTGTTTGTGCATCTTGTAATGTATCTTGCAAAAGCTTGAGTGAGGCATTCATACCGCCTTGTTTTTCTGCCTGAACGAGTTTGGCATAAATATCATTCAAAAACGCCACACCCTGCTTACTTGGGCGGCGGCGCACGGAGTAATAACCGATGATTTTATTGTTATCATCATAAGAGGGTGTAATATTTGCGAACACCCAATAAATGTTATTGTTGCGTGATAAATTCTTTACAAATGCGAAAAACTCCTTGCCATTTTGGATATTATCCCACAGGAGCTTAAAAGCGATACGAGGCATATCTGGGTGGCGGATAATATTATGCGGTTTGCCTAAGAATTCATCTTCGCTAAAGCCGCTAAATTGCACAAAATCGCTATTGCCATAGGTGACGCAACCTTTTAAATCTGTTTTGGAAGTAATGAGTGTGTCATTTTGGAGAAATATTTCTTGTGCCATATCAATCCTTAAAACATCAAATAAAGCTTGATTATTACACAAGGACTATAAAATCTCCCTTAGAATACTGCTATAATACGCGCTTTTTACATAGCGTTTGCCCTGTCTCTATTTAGAGTCTTGTAGAATTTATTTAATGTTAAAAGGATAAATAATGAGTGTTTCAATGCTTATAGCTGCCTATAAGCCGCCATTTATTAGCTCAAATAGGTTTCTTTACACACTCAAAAAACAATTTTCTTGTAAAAAGGGCGGATTTCTTGGCACGCTTGACCCATTTGCCAAAGGCACACTTGTGATAGGCTTTGGCAGCTATACAAGGCTTTTTAGCCATTTGGTAAAATCTCCTAAAGTCTATCGTGCAACTTTGTGGCTAGGGGCACACTCACAGAGCCTTGATATAGAAAATATAGAATCTGTAAGCACACTTAGGGCTTTTACTATGCACGACATACAATCCGCGCTAGATTCTATAAAAGGCACTATTACCTATGCGCCGCCACGTTTTAGCGCAAAGCATATTAATGGCAAGAGGGCGTATGAACTTGCACGAGCGGGGGAGGAGTTTAGCCTCAAAACTATACAAATGACAATTTATTACATAAAGCTTTTATCGTATCGCCACCCATTTGTGAGTTTTGAAGTAAGTGTGAGTGAGGGTGGATATGTGCGAAGTATTGGTGAGATGATAGCCCAAAATCTTGGTGTAGAAGGCACATTGTCCTCTTTAGAACGCGTGAGTGAGGGGGCAATGAGTGTTAGTGCAATAGAGGGGATTAAGATGTTAAATCCGCTTGATTATTTACCTTATCCCTTACTTAGTAATAGCGATATAAGAGCGAAAGATATGTATCTTGGTAAGAAAATCGTATGTAAAAATATACAAAAAGGCAAATATAAAGTGTATTTTGATGATTTTTTCTCTATAATTGAGGTTTGTGAAAATGGTAATGTAAAATATATCTTAAATAGGATTGAATATGCTAATTCTCTCACGCAAGCAAGAAGATAGTGTTATTATAGGCGATGACATAGAAGTAAGGGTGATTTCTATTGATAAGGGTAGTGTGCGCCTAGGTTTCTCTGCTCCAGAAACTTGCGTAATTTTACGCGGTGAGCTAAAAGAGGCTGTGAGCCTAGCAAATAAACAAGCCTCACAGGCT
This sequence comes from Helicobacter typhlonius, assembly GCF_001460635.1. Classification (NCBI taxonomy): domain Bacteria; kingdom Pseudomonadati; phylum Campylobacterota; class Epsilonproteobacteria; order Campylobacterales; family Helicobacteraceae; genus Helicobacter; species Helicobacter typhlonius. The sequence continues at coordinate 1,174,604 of NZ_LN907858.1, read as the reverse complement.
ATTGATAAGCAATCGCTCACACAGATTCAAAAATTATTAAAAGCAAAAAATAGAGACGCAAGTGATTTGTAAGATTTATCCAAAACTCAATATTTTTTTGAAAGTTATTGGATATGAAAATGGCTTTCATCAGCTCAATTCACGCTTTGTGAGGGCGTATGGGAATCTTTATGATGAAATGGAGATAAGGACACATTCTTGTTTTGTACTTTTGGGTGATTTTGGCTGTGCTGTGGAGGATAATCTTATTTTTAAGGCAAAATGTGCTTTGCAAGAGTATTTGGCGAGTTTAGGCAAAGGAGCTGATATTTTAGAAACCATAAAGGTAGAGGTGCAAAAGTCTATCCCGCAGGGCGCAGGGCTTGGCGGAGGAAGTGCGAATGTGGGGGAGTTTTTGCGTGTGATAAATGAAATGGGCGAACTGAATTTGAGTGATAAGGAGCTTATGGGTATCGCACAAGGTATAGGTGCAGATGTAAGTTTTTTTGCGAGTGGGGAGGAGAGCGCGAATGTATCGGGCAAGGGGGAAAAAATAGAGGCATTTATGGAATCTAGCGCGTTATATGAGATTCACACGCCCAAATTGTTTTGTGATACGACAAAAGTCTATCAAGCCTATGCAGATTTTATACATAAGTGCAAAGCCGCGTATAGCGCACCCACAAAAGAATGGTTTAAGCTTACAAGCAGAGAGTTATTAGGGCAAAGTCATAGTAGGGAAGTGATGAATGATTTATTTCTTAGCGCAGTGAGTGTGTATCCTGTGCTACAAGAGATTGCACAAGAGCTAGGCAGTGAATGGTATTTTAGTGGAAGCGGGAGTAGCTTTTTTCGCTTGAAAAATATGCAGGGCGCGGGAAATTTGCAGAGTGCGCTAGATTCTAAAGTTACAGAATCTAGTATGAGATTTGGCAAAATAGGCGGATAGTATGCAAAAAAAAATCTTTGCTAAAAACAAAAAAGCCACATTTGATTACGAAATTTTAGAGACAATTGAAAGTGGCATAGTTTTAGTTGGAAGTGAGGTCAAGGCAATACGCGCAGGGCGTGTGAATCTCAAAGATAGTTTTGTGAAAATCATCAAGGGCGAGGCGTTTTTGTTTCATATGCATATTTCATTTTTGGAGCATACCTACTCGTATTTTAAGCCAAATGAACGTGCGCCACGCAAGCTTTTGCTTCATAAAAAAGAGATTGATAAGCTTTTTGGAAATGTGAGCACGCAGGGCTTAAGCATCGTGCCATTAAATATTTATTGTAATCAAAGAAATAAAATCAAGCTGACAATCGCACTTGTGAAAGGGAAAAAACTTTATGATAAACGCGAAAGCATAAAGAAAAAAATGCTAGAGCGCGAGGCGAGGGCGAATATGAAAAACTATGGTAAAAAAATATAGGGGTGAGGCAGTGAAAGAGATTGTAGATTATGGGGTGCTTGGTTTTTTGATTTTTTTGAGTGTAGTTGCGCTTGGCGTGACATTTGAGCGTATGTGGGTGTATTATCATATTGATGTGGCGAAGTTTGATGATAAAAGAATCTTGGAGCTTGTGCTCCATAAGCGTCTAACAATTATCGCAACGATTGGTTCAAATGCACCTTATATTGGTCTTTTGGGAACGGTGTTTGGGATTATGGTTACATTTGTGGAGATTGGCTCAAATGCACTTATTGATACACAAAGTATTATGGTGGGACTATCTCTCGCACTTAAGGCAACAGCAGCGGGGCTTATCGTGGCGATTCCATCGATTGTGTTTTATAACTTTTTGTTACGCAAAACAGAGGTGATTTTATCGCTTTGGGATATTGAGCATAACCCCCCTACAAAAGTCAAAAACCCCACAAAGTATAATGTATGAAAAAGATAGATTCGCTTAATCTTATCCCTTTTATTGATATTATGCTTGTGTTGCTTGTTATTGTGCTTACGAGCGCGTCATTTGTGGTGCGCTCACACATACAGGTTGATGTGCCTCGTCTTGAGGACACGCAGGGGCAAAATGCACAGCAAAAGAAAACGCATTCAATCACCATTGACAAGGAGGGGCGGTTTTTTCTCGATGACAAGCTGTTAGGCTTAGGTGAGCTTAAAGCAGAGATAAAGAGCTTTGAGAAGGATACGCAGGTGATTATTCGTAGCGATAGACAGAGTGATTTGGAGTATTTTTTGGAGGTTGCCACGACTTTACGAGATAATGGCATTGATGATGTGTATGTAACAACGGAGCAAAAATAGCATTTAAGGAGGATATATGCAAGAACTTGTTTGGCTTGTGAATATTTGCTTTACGATTTTAATGGTAGGGCTGTTTGTATGGGATTTTAGAAGCTTTGGTGAGCCTACGCATAAGGACTTTAAGGCAATTATTATGAGCACTGGTGTGCTGGGGACATTTGTGGGGATTTTTATTGGGCTTATTGGTTTTGATACGCTTGCCTTACAAGATTCTGTCCCCTTACTCTTAAATGGGCTAAAGACAGCGTTTTACACCTCTATTTTGGGTATGGGTTTGGCAATAGCACTCTCAATCACACAGAGGGTAAAGGGTATAAAAAGCGCACAAGATATGAATATGGACTATGTGGTAACGCAAATAGGACAGCTAGACCATTTGCGAGGTATTTTGGAGCTTAATAATAAGATTGTGAATCTGCCTACACTAGAGGATACACGCACATTGAATAATGAGACAAATGCACTTTTGCAAGATATTAATTCGTCTTTACAAGCGACAATCAAGCAATTAGCCTCTGGCGCTTCTAGGGAACTTATTAGTGCGCTTGAACTTGTGATTAGGGATTTTAATCATAACTTACAGAATCAATTTGGCGAAAATTTTAAGGAACTCAATAGCGCGGTGGGCAAATTACTCACTTGGCAGGAGCAATACAAGCAAAATATTGAACATACACAAGAACTTCTTACGCAAACGCATAAGGCGATGAGCGATAGTGCGAATGCAATGAATAGCACACAAAATACTTTAGAATCCATAGTAGCGCAAAATGCGAATGCTATGGCATTTTATACAAAGAGTATTGAAGTTATGGAGGATATGCGCTCTCGTGGCGAAATGCTGAATGCAAAACTGCAAGAAATCGCCACACTTGGTGCGCACGCACAGCATTGTTTGGATAGTATGGATAAATTTTTTATCACCGCTACGCAGCAAATGGGTGAACTAGAAAATACGACAAATAAGCATATTGATTTGTTAAAAAATCAGGTGGAGAGCTATTTTGCAGAGCTAGATTCACACGCTAAGGGGCAAATGGAGCATTTGGGTACATTTATTGCCCAAAGCACCGATTCGGCTAGGGAGCATATAGGCACGATTTTAGAATCTAATGCCACAGGCTTTAACTCGCATTGTAACAATCTTGTAGAGCGTAGCAGTGGGTATTTTGATGAGATTACAAATAGCGCAAGTGCGCATATCATAGCCCTTGGTAAAATGTTGGAGCAAAATATCGCGCAAAATACACAATCAAGCAATGAAAATGCGCAGGAATTTGCGCGCTTACGAGAGCATATAGCTAAAAATCACAATGCAATCGTGGAGAGTTTAGAATCTAGCCTTTCTTATCTCACTTCGCATAATGAAGTGATTATGCAGGATATGGCAAAGGATATGAAGGCTATGCAGGAGCAATACCTCACATTAGCACAAAGCAATATGGAAAGTATGCTTACTAAAGAGCAAGAGATGACAAGAGCACGGCTTGAAGCTTTGAGTGAGCTAAGTGCAAAAAGCGATGAATATGTGAATGCGCAATACGAGCAAGTGAGCGGATTTGTCAAAAAACTTGCGAGTGAGTATCTAAAAATTATACAAAAGCTTACCAAAGATTCAGTAGCCATTCCCAAAGATATGGGCGCGCAGGTGATAAAGGATTTTGGCACTTTGCAGCATAATTTACTTTCGCATTTAGGAAATCTCAATGCGCAGATTCAGCATAATAGTATGCAGCTCATTGAGCTTTATCGCAATGTGCAAAATACAATTAACGAAAACATTGAGGGCAACAAGCATTTACAAAATGAGATTAAGGATACATTCAGCACACTTGATACGCAAATGAGCGCGAGTATGGAGAATTTCAAGGAGAATTACGAGTGGTTTTTGCGCCGTGTGCGTGAAATTATCGGCTCGAGATAAGATAAAGGGCAACTATGAGAGATAATCAATGGATTAGCATTTCTGATATGATGGCAGGCATTATGATGATTTTTCTGCTTATTATGGTATCTTTTATGCTGATTACGCAAAAAACGCAAGAGGATTTGAAGATTCAAAATCAAAAGCTTTTAGAACTCAATGATGCTATGAGCAGTATTGCAAAGAATTATTCTAATTTACAGCAAGAGCTGTATGAGGCGTTACTCAAGGAGTTTGGCAAGGATTTGAAGGCGTGGGAGGCATCTATTGATGAGGATAATACGATTAGATTCAATGAACCCGAAGTGCTTTTTGATACTGGGGCAAAGCAGGTGAAAAAGCGTTTTAAGGATATTTTGGACGATTTTTTTCCACGTTATGTAAAGATTCTATCTTTGGAGAAGTTTAAGGGGAATATTGAGGAGATTCGCATAGAGGGACATACTTCACAGATTTGGTTTTCAGCTCATAGTTTAGAGGAGAGATATTTAGGAAATGCCGAACTTTCACAGGCAAGGGCATTAGAGGTGCTGAAGTATTGTTTTAATCTCACAAGCATTGATGGGTATAAAGAATGGCTCATTAAGGTTTTTCGTGCCAATGGGCTTTCTTTTGCCAAACCACTTGAGGACGATGACAAATCGCGCCGTGTGGAGTTTAGGGTCATCACAAAGGCAAATAAAGATTTGCTTAAAATCCTTGATATTAGTAAAGAATTTGAGCCAAAATAACCTATTTTTAAGCATAAAATCGGCATAATCGCCAACTTATTTTACACTTAAGGCTAAAAATGAAAAGAACTTATCAACCTCACAATACACCCAGAAAACGCACTCACGGCTTTCGCGCAAGAATGAAAACAAAAAATGGTCGCCGCGTGGTTAATGCTAGAAGAGCGAAAGGGCGCAAGAGACTTTGTGTGTAGGCTTAGTATGTATGAAGTTAGATTCACTAAAAACAAAGGCTGAATTTGACTTTATCTACAAAAATGCGAGGCGATTTTTTCATAAATCCTTTGTGCTTTATGCACTTAGAATCTCGCACTACAAACCCAAACATTTCAAAGACAAACGGATTTTAGAAGGCATAAAATCTCATCAAGCTACACTCTATCTCGGGTTAAGCATTTCGCGTAAAATCGGCAAGGCAAATAAGCGTAATCTTATCAAAAGACGCGTTAGGGCGATTGTGTATGAAAATCGTGCCACATTCGCGGATTTTATTTTTGTTTTTGTGGCAAAAGAGGGCATTACTAATGTTGATTTTGCAACTTTGAGGGCAGATATACTTTTTAGTTTTGTAAAAATTTGTGAAATGTATGCCAAAGCACCCAAAGCCCCAATGAGTAGGATAGAATCTTAAATGTGTCTTTTGTATAGAGTATCCCACATTGTGCATTATGCTGTGTGCAGTGTTTTGCATATTTTGCGCCAGATATTTATCTTAAGTGTAAGATTCTATCAAAAGAGTCTTTCATCGCTAAGTGTTGGGGCGTGTAGATATTATCCAAGCTGCTCGGAATATACTTTGTGGCTGTTATATTTTGATAATCCCTTTATTGCCTTATATAAATCATTACTACGAATTCTAAGCTGTAATCAATTTTTTGTAGGGGGTATAGCATATCCTAAGGCACGCCTCAAGTTTAAAAATATTGTGTTTGTGCGCAAAAAGGTAAAATATTGGTTTGTCCCTACCGCAAATACAAGTTTTTTAGATATAATGCGCGTTTCTAGTCAAACTTACATTATGCGAGTTTATATTATTAAATCAATTTTTTAAAGGTTATATCGATGTATCGTCCAAATGAACAAGATAGTGGCATATCACTTTCGCGCGTACTCATAGCAGTTGGTTTATCAATCGCGTTTTTTGCTGTGTATGCGTATTTTTTCCCTCAAACGCCCACTCAAGTCGCCGAGAAAACACAAGCTACTTCAAGTGAAGTGAGTGGTGCAGATGTGGCAGGTATAGAATCTCAAGATAGTATCTCATCTCCTCACACTCCTAGCAAAAGCAGTGCTACACAGGCGAGTAGCACTTCTGCGCTACCTACTTCACAACCCCTCAAACAGACTATTATCGCGCATATTCAAAGCGATGCCTTTGAAATTGAAATTGACGCATTGGGGCGGATTAAGCAAGTTTATCTTAAAGATGAGCAATTCACGCGCGGAGAACAAAAAAGCCTCTTTGGTATGGTGGGCGAGGTTTTGGGATTCAAAACTTCCCATAGAGAGGCAGTAGAAAAGCTCCCATTGTTTGATAATGGCGGACTACACACAATGGAGGTGCGCTTTAGCGATAGCAATCTTAACCAAAGAGCCTTTAATACCCCTTATACGACAAACCTTAAGCATATCGAGTTGGAAAGTGCACCGATTGAAATTGTCCTCACACAGGATCTTGACGATGTCGTGCTGACAAAATATCTTACAATACACCCAAATTTGCGTTACGATGTGCGCATAGAGCTTGATAAGCCAAATGTAGAATATTTTGTAAGCAATGGTATGCGCCCCACTGCCGACCCTGATACCTACGCATTTCGCGGTGTAGTAACGCGTAATGCCTTTGATGGCGTTTTGACAAAAATCGAGGATGGTGATGCAAGTAGTGATTATCTTGCAAAAACTGCCGTAGATATGCGTAATTCAAGCTTTATAGCAAGTGTGGATAGATATTATACAAGCCTATTTTTTACTAAGGAATCGCAAGGATTTTATGTTGTGATGAGTGGAGACAATGCACATAATCCTATGCCCTATGTGCGCTTTGAGGGGAATGCGAATTTTGCCGGATACATAGGACCAAAGATTTATAAAGAGCTACAAAGGATTGATGAGAGCCTTACTGATGTGGTAGAGTATGGGCGCATTACATTTTTTGCTAAGCCACTTTTTGTGCTGCTCGAATATTTGTATAATCTATGTGGGAATTGGGGCTGGGCGATTGTATTCTTGACGCTGATTGTGCGTATTGTGCTGTATCCTCTCACTTATCGTGGTATGATGAGTATGCAAAAACTCAAAGACTTAGCACCTAAGATGAAAGAATTGCAGACGCGTTATAAAGACGACCCGCAAAAGTTGCAAATGCATATGATGGATTTATACAAAAAACACGGAGCAAATCCGCTCGGTGGCTGTTTGCCTCTGCTCCTACAAATTCCTGTGTTTTTTGCAATCTATCGTGTGCTACATAACGCGGTGGAACTCAAAAGCTCGGAGTGGATTCTATGGATTAGCGATTTATCCGCTATCGACCCGTATTTTGTATTGCCTGTGCTTATGGGAGGGAGTATGTATATCTCTCAAAAGCTTACACCCTCAAATTTCACAGACCCAATGCAGGAAAAGATTTTCAAAATGTTGCCTATCATTTTTACAATATTTTTTATTATCTTTCCTTTTCCAGCGGGGCTCGTGCTGTATTGGACGATTAATAATGTATTTTCGATTTTCCAGCAAATGTTCTTAAATAAAATTATGGAAAAGAGAAAATTCAAAGAAATAGAGCAACATCAACATCATAATGAAACATCTCATAAACAAAAGGGGATAAAGTGAAAAAGATTGTAGAAAAAAGTTTAGAAGCGGCTTTAATCAAGGCTTCTACGGAGCTTGGTTGCTCGGTGGTTGATTTGGAATATGAAGTGGTGCAAAATTCTAGTAATGGTTTTTTGGGGCTAGGTAAGAAAGAGGCGGTTATTATTGTTGATACAAAAAATAAGACTACGCAAAAAACAGAATATGCAAAACCAAAAGAATATAAAGAATACAGCCATCATAAACCATACAAGGATTCATATAAAGATTTTGAATCTAAAGAGGTAAGAGAGCCTAAGCTTCCTAAGGAAGTGGGAGAATCTAACATAGCATCACGTACAGACTATGAGGACTATCACGCGGAGCAAGATTTTTCACAAGATATTTGGGGTAAGCAAACCCCCTCTACACAGCAAGATGATGATAATGTAGCGCAGATTCGTGCAGAAATTGAATCTTTGTTTGCGATGTTGCCATTTGAGATTGACACATTTGAAGTGCATCTTGAGGACGATAATACGCTCTCTGTCTATATTGATGGGCGTGATTGTGCGTTGCTTATTGGTGAGCGAGGTTATCGCTACAAGGCACTTTCTTACTTGCTTTTTAATTGGATTAATCCTCGATATGGTTATACATTACGCCTAGAGATCGCAGAATTTTTGAAGAATCAAGAAGAAATGATAGATGTGTATCTTAAGGATATTGTGCGGCTTGTAAGAAGCAATGGCAGGGCGCAGACAAAGACACTTGAAGGGATTCTTGTCTATATTGCGCTGAATAAATTGCGTGATATTTTCCCAGATAAATATGTCTCTGTTCGACAAAATGAGGCTGATGAAAAATACATTATCATCAATGACTTTAGACGATAGCACCATTGTTGCCATTGCCACACCTGTGGGTGTGGGGGCGATTAGCATTGTGCGACTAAGTGGTAAAAACGCTTGTGAAATTATTTTACGCCTAACACATAGAGATTCGCTTAAAGCGCGTTACGCGCATTTATGCCGTATTTATGATACACAGGGGGCGAGTATAGATGAAGCCATAGTGCTCTACTTTCCAGCTCCACGCAGCTACACGACACAAGATGTATGCGAGGTGCAGTGTCACGGCGGGATTGTGAGTGCTCGGGCGATTGTCGAGCTATGTGTATTTTTGGGTGCTAGAGTGGCAAATCCGGGGGAATTTACCAAACGCGCCTTTTTGGGTGGGCGGCTTGATTTGTCTCAAGCACAAGCGGTTGCAGGGCTGATTACCTCGCAAAGCCTCGAAGCAAATAAGATTCTAATGCGTCATCTAAAGGGCGATGTGGGAGCTTTTGTAGAGCATACAAGAGAATCTTTGCTCGAAGTCCTTGCTTTTATCGAGGTCAATATTGATTATAGCGAGGAGGTGGAGGAGGATTATAGTAATGATATACTCACTCGCTTAAAGCGCATAGAGGATACTTTGTGTAGGGTATATGAATCTTCTTTAGCACGCAGTGGGCTAGTTGATGGATTCACACTTAGCATTGTTGGTAAGCCAAATGTTGGTAAAAGTTCCCTGTTGAATGCGCTATTAAGCTATGAGCGCGCCATTGTGAGTAGCATAGAGGGGACGACTCGCGATACCATAGAGGAGAGTTTCTATGTCAATGGTGCGTTGGTGCGTATCATTGATACTGCAGGTATTCGCCAGAGCGATGATGAGATTGAGCGGCTTGGCATACAGAAGTCAATAGAGGCGTTGCAACGAAGCGATATTATCCTCGCACTTTTTGATACTTCACGTCTATTTGATGACAAGGATATGCAGGTGCTTGATATGCTCAAAAACTTTAGCGACAAGCATATACTCATTGTTTGCAATAAAGCCGACCTCCCCCAAAGTTTTGAGCAGGAGAAAATCGCGCAGTTTATAAATGCGTGTGATAAGGCTATACTTCCCACACCACTCTACATCAGCGCACACAATGATGGGGCACAGAAAGTTATAGAATCTTTGAAAGACATTATCAACACGCAAAGTGGTGATGAGAGCTTGATACTTACAACCAGCTATGCGATTGAATGCGTAAAAAATACGCTCGATTCTATATGTGAAGCAACTAAGGTGCTAAAAAGCGGTGAGTTGGAGTTATGTGCGTATCATATAAGGGACGCACTCGATTTACTTAGTCGTATTACTCATTCGTTTGAAAGTGCGGAGCTGCTCGACAAACTTTTTGGCACATTCTGCCTAGGCAAATAATGCTTGATTTTTCGCTCTCTATAATGGAGCAGAAGCGATTGTTTGGGCGCACATTGTGGCTTAAACGCGATGATTTAATCCATCCTATTTGCAATGGCAACAAGGCGAGAAAATTTGCATATTTATATGAATCTAACCCAGACTTTGCGGAGGTTACCCAGCAGTGTGGGGATTCTCACTTGAACCTTGCCCCACAGAGCGTGGATTCTTGTTTGTGTTTTACCTCGCAGGTAGATTCTCTCAATTTAGAATCTATTAAAGTCCCACATAAAACTTGGATAAGCTATGGGGGCAATCAGTCTAATGCAATGTTCGCTTTGGCTTATCTTGCTAATCTTAAAGGCGTGGCTTTTAAGTATGTAATGCCTATGCTACCACCACATTTAGAATCTTTGGGTGAGGGGGCAGATTCTCTTTTGATGCAAAATATGCAAGATTTTATACATCTCCTTTCTATGAGCGCAGATACCACGCGTGAGGAAATTGATAAGGATTTGCTTGTTAGACTTGATTTTATACGAGATTCTATAAATGCGCAAAATCTCTCGCACAAGGGCAATCTTTACTATGCGTTCAAATATGGTATGTCCGCCTTTGCCTTGCCGGTGGGGAGCAATCGCGCGAGTTTAGAATCTTATGCGAAAAAGCTTGTCGATAAAAATAGCCTTTTTATTCCACAGGGTGGAAGTGTGGAAGATGCTATGAGTGGTATGAATGCGCTTGCAGGAGAGTTAGCCCAAAGTATTGGTGGCGCACCTGTGATTTGTTGTAGTAGTGGGAGTGGAGTAGGGGTAATTGCTTTGCGCAAAGCTTTAGATAGATTCTTGCCAAAGGCTACTTTGGTGGCTCTTAATATTGCGGGGAGTGAGGCGGAGCTAAGGGCAAAGTGCAAGACGCACAATGTAGCACATATACAGATTTTGCAATCACCTTTCACATTTGCTAAACCTCACAAGGAGATATGGGCGATGAGGGCATATCTGCTAGAAAATGGAGTGAGGGCGGATTTGGTCTATGACAGCCCCGCATTTTGCCTTTTGCAAAGGCATTTAGAATCTTTCAAGCATAAGGAGATTGTGTTTATCCTCTCTGGCGGACTGCTCGGTGATATAACACAGCTTGACAGGTATGCGAGGATTCTAAAAACTCGCTTGGTTTCAAAGCATTAGTAATTTCTAGGGCTTTTATAGACAAAGTGTAAAGAGTGTGCTAGAATCGCGCTTATGTGTAGTTTGTGATATGCGTAGGTTTTTCTATGGATTCTAAATATTTTAGAATCTTAAGGTGCGTCCATAAAAATATAAAATATAAATTACGCAAAAGCTCTTCCAAAGGTTGTTTATGAAATCTCATATTCGTAATTTTTCGATTATTGCCCATATTGATCACGGCAAATCTACCCTCGCAGATAGACTCATACAGGAATGTGGGGCGGTAAGTGAGCGTGAGATGAAAGCGCAGATTATGGATACTATGGATATTGAAAAGGAGCGGGGCATTACGATTAAGGCGCAGTCTGTGCGCTTGGGCTATCCATATAAGGGGCAAGAATATATACTCAATCTCATCGATACGCCCGGGCACGTGGATTTTAGCTACGAGGTTTCGCGTTCATTAACTTCGTGCGAGGGTGCGCTGCTTGTAGTCGATGCGAGTCAGGGCGTGGAGGCGCAAACAATCGCAAATGTCTATATCGCTATGGAAAATAATCTTGAAATCGTGCCCGTGATTAATAAAATTGACTTGCCTGCCGCTGACCCCGCGCGGGTATGTGAGGATATAGAATCCACCATTGGCTTAGATTGTCAAAATGCCCTCAAGGTAAGCGCAAAAAGTGGCGAGGGTATAAAGGCTCTTATCGAGTATATCATCGAGCATATCCCCGCACCTAGTGGCGATAGTAGCGCACCTACAAAAGCGCTTATCTATGATAGCTGGTTTGATAATTATTTAGGGGCATTAGCCTTAGTGCGTTTAAAAGACGGGAATTTGCGTGTGGGGCAGGAAGTGATAATGATGAGTAACGGCAAAAAATATGAGGTGCTAAGTCTCTACTACCCCCACCCTGTGCAGAAGATTCCAACACAGCTTATAGAATGTGGCGAGATTGGCATTATCTCTCTCGGGCTAAAAACTCTAACTGATATGGCAGTGGGCGATACGATTACTGACGCAAAGACACCAACGAGCGAAGCGATAGGTGGCTTTAGACCAGCAAAACCCTTTGTATTTGCTGGAATCTACCCCATTGAGACGGATAGATTCGAGGAGTTGCGTGAGGCGTTACATAAGCTAAAGTTAAATGATTCGGCACTTAGTTTTGAGCCTGAAACAAGCGTGGCTTTAGGCTTTGGCTTCCGCGTGGGGTTTTTGGGGCTTTTGCATATGGAGGTGGTAAAGGAGCGACTCGAGCGGGAGTTTGGGCTTTCACTCATTGCTACTGCACCAACGGTTGTGTATGAAGTGTGTCTCACAGATGGCGCAAAAGTGCTTGTGCAAAATCCAAGCGAGTTACCCGAGACACAAAAAATAGAATCTATTTTCGAACCCTATGTAAGGGCGAGTATTATCACGCCGAGCGAGTATGTGGGGAATATCATCACGCTTTTGTCAAATCGTAGGGGTGTGCAGGAGAAAATGGAATACCTCACGCAATCGCGTGTTATGCTTGTGTATGCCTTGCCGAGCAACGAGATTGTAATGGATTTTTATGATAAGCTCAAATCCTGCACGAAAGGCTATGCGAGTTTTGATTATGAGCCTATTGGGTATCGGCAGGGGGATTTGGTGCGCCTTGATATACGCGTGGCGGGAGAGGTTGTCGATGCGCTCTCCATTATTGTGGATAAGTCAAAAAGCTACGAAAAGGGTAGGGCATTGGTAGAATCTATGAAAGAAATTGTTCCGCGACAGCTTTTTGAGGTGGCAATTCAAGCGAGTGTGGGAAGCAAGATTATTGCGCGGGAAACAATCAAATCTATGGGTAAAAATGTAACCGCAAAATGCTATGGTGGGGATATAACGCGTAAGAGAAAATTGCTAGAGAAGCAAAAAGAGGGCAAAAAAAGAATGAAAGCCATAGGGCGCGTGGAGCTACCACAGGAGGCATTCCTAGCCGTGCTTAAGATTGACAGCTAGAGACAAGAAGCGCGATAATGACGCATAAGCCTAAACTCACTATTATTATGCCAACCTACAATAGGGAGGCTTATATAAGGGACGCGCTAGATTCTATTTTGATGCAAGAGTGTAGCTATTTGTATGAAATTATCATCGCCGATGACTACTCAAGCGATGATTCACTATATATTACTAAGGAGTATCAAAGTAAGCATAAGGACAAGATAAGAATCCTTACTTCTGCGCATAATCAAAAGCTTTTTAAAAATATCTCGCGCGTGTATGCGGATATAAAAAGCGAGTATTTTTGCGTTTTAGACCCTGATGATTTTTGGATAGATAGGCACAAGATTCAAAAGGCAATTGATTTTTTAGAATCTCATAAAGATTTTAGTATGTATTTTGGCAATACGGCTTACAAATACGAGGTAGAGACACATAGCCAAGACCCCGAGCAGCACTTTAGGGATTGCAAACCTCACATTACCGATTTTGCTGCACTCCTTGATAAGCGTAGAATGTTTCCGCATACTTCGAGCGTAATATATCGAAATGTCGTCTTTTGTAATGGACTGCCGCAGCAGCTTTTAAATGTGAGCGCAGACAACGAGATTACCTTTCGTGGCGATACTTTCCGCAATGTTGTGCATTTGCAAAAAGGTAAGGCGTATTATTCTGGCGAGGTAGATTCTGTGTATAGAATTGTCTCAAGCGGGATTTGGACTTCTCTTAGCGCATATGAGCGTGTTTTGATAAATGCGATGTTTTGGCGCGATATGTGGCTGTATTTTGACAAAAAATATCCGCAATTTTTGCTTTTTTCGCAAAAAGGGTATATGAGGTATAGCCCTACTCAATTTATCGCTGGGGAGGGGGAGCTAGAGATAAAAAGAAAAATATCACAATGCGAGGAGCTAGAGGCTACATATAAAAGTCATAAGCACGAGTTAGAGCAAATCGCCTTGCAAGGTGCAAATCTCAAGGATAGAATCTTTTTTACTCTGTATAGGGTTTTAGGCAAAAAACTTCGCAAGAAAGGATTTGTTAATGGTTGAAAAGGATTCTATAATGGAGGGTTGCTTGATAGTCTCTCTTACATCATATCCGCTTAGAATCCCAACTCTGCATTACACGCTTTATTCGCTTTTTACTCAAACGCTAAAACCTCATAAGATTATCCTTTGGCTCTCACGCGATGAGTTTTTATATAAAGAAAAGGATTTACCACAAAGTGTGCTAAGATTCACAAACTATGGCTTACAGATAAGGTGGTGCGAGGGGAATATCAAATCCTATAAAAAGCTTATACCTACTCTGCGAGAATATGCGGATTGTATTATCGTAACTGCAGATGATGATGTATGCTATCCACACGATTGGCTTTTGCGCCTGTATAGTGCGTATAAAACTGCGCCGCAGTATATCCACTGCCACCGTGCACATAGGATTATTTTTGATGAAAATGGCGAAATCCTGCCTTATATGAAATGGCAACTTAGAATCTCACACAAACACACTTACCCTTCATTTTTAAATTTTTTCACAGGCGTAGGCGGTGTGTTGTATCCACCTCATTGTCTTTATAACGATGTATTAAAAGAGGAGCTGTTTTTGCGCCTCGCCCCTTTACAAGATGATTTTTGGTTTTTTGCTATGGCATTATTGAATGGTGTGAAAATTAATGTGGTTAAGGATAATTACACGGAGTTTGAAAGCTATGTTGATACAAGCGTTACAGGTGCGCTGTGGTTGCAGAATGCAAAGAGTGCAAATGATGAGGTGCTCTCATTACTTTTGGCGCATTATCCGCAGTTACGAGAGAGGATTAAGGCTTGATAGTGATGAGGTTGCATTTTCTTTTGAAAGATAAGAAATTTATAGAATCTTGCTAAAATGCCGCGTAAAACAAAGCAAGAATCAAAAAAGAGGTTTGTTTATGGAGCAGATTCCATTTCTTGATGTGAGGGCGATTAATGCGCGATTTGCAGATGAGTTTGAATCTGCCTTTAGTGCGGTGCTCAAAAGTGGTTGGTATATTTTGGGGGAGCAGTATAAAGGCTTTACACGCGAGTTTAGCGCGTATTGTGGCACGAAGTATAGCGTGGGCTGTGCGAATGGCTTAGACGCATTGCGCCTTAGCATTAAGGCTTTGGGATTTGGTAGCGGCGATGAGATTATTGTCCCGGCAAATACTTACATCGCCTCAATTTTAGCCATTACCGATAATGGCTGCACGCCTGTGTTTGTCGAGCCAAAACTTACAACTTATAATATTGATGTGGATTTGATAGAGGCGCATATCACGAAACGCACGAAAGCAATACTTGTCGTTCATCTCTATGGACAGGCGGTGAATATGCAAAAGGTGTGGGATTTGGCGCGAAAATATCATTTGAAGGTGATTGAGGATTGCGCACAGGCACACGGAGCGATATATCAGGGTAAAAGAGTAGGGAATCTTGGCGATGTGGGCGCATTTTCGTTTTTTCCGGGGAAGAATCTTGGTGCGCTGGGCGATGGTGGCTGTGTAGTTACAAATGATGAGGATTTAATGTATAAAATCCACGCGCTGGGGAATTATGGCTCACATATCAAGTATGAAAATCTTTATAAGGGGCTAAATTCTCGGCTCGATGAGGTGCAGGCGGCATTTTTGCGTATTAAACTTAAAGTCCTTGATAGCGATAATCAAAGGCGATGTGAAATCGCAAAGGCTTATAGGGAGCAGATTTTTAATCCTTATATCGTGCTTCCGCAAGTGTTAAACGAGGAGGGCGCAGTGTGGCATCTCTTTATTGTAAGGAGCGAAAATCGCACAAAATTGCAGGAGCATTTAAGTGCAAATGGTATTCAAACGCTTATTCACTATCCTATACCACCGCATAAGCAAGAAGCCTACAAAG
The DNA here is from genome assembly GCF_001460635.1 of Helicobacter typhlonius. Taxonomy (NCBI): domain Bacteria; kingdom Pseudomonadati; phylum Campylobacterota; class Epsilonproteobacteria; order Campylobacterales; family Helicobacteraceae; genus Helicobacter; species Helicobacter typhlonius. The sequence goes on along the minus strand of NZ_LN907858.1, from coordinate 1,158,634 downwards.
AGTATAATCATCTCTCTTTGCCTATCACAGAGCGTATTCATAAAGAGGTGCTATCCTTGCCTATAAGCCCGGTGATGAGTGAAGCGCAAGTGCAGCGAGTGATAGAATCTGTCAATGTGTTTAAGCCGTAAAAATTAAAAAAGGAGAGGGAATGGAATATAAAGTTGTGTAGATTATGGGGGGGGGGACTAGGCAATCAAATGTTTCAATACGCCTTTGCAAAGGCATTACAAAAACATTTGCAAATACCAATTTTGCTTGATAAAAGCTGGTATGATAAGCCAAAATACGCAAAAATGTTGAGCCTAGATATTTTTCATATGGATTTAGCCTGTGTGACAAAGGCTCAAATTATTGAAGCCCTAAAGCACCCAAACATAGCAAACCTGACAGAATCTAGGGCGTTTGAGCGCAAACCGAAAATCCTAAGGAGCATTATGAAACGACTAGGCTATGCAAAGCCGACTTTTTCCTTACCACCTTTTGATGAGTATGATGAGGAGTATCTCAAGCCAAATGATATTACTTATTTTTGTGGCTATTTTCAAAATCAGCAATATTATCAAAATATTGATGACTATATTAAAGAATCATTATCCCCCCCCCCATTAAAAGTCTAGAAAATTTACCTAAGCTCGAGCAGATTCTAAAGAGTAAAAATAGCATTTTTATTCACATTAGGCGAGGAGATTATACAGGGCTTTCGTGGCAGCTTGATACGAGTTATTATAAAAAAAATGCGCGGTAAATTTTCTAGCAAAGATTCTATGTAGAATCGAGCAGGGGCAAGGCATTTGACATTTTTATAGGTTTTTAAAGCATATAAAATCTGTTGTCGCTTTTAGCACCATTTTTGCCATTGAGAGAAACCTGCTGTGTGGAAAAGTTTAAGAAAAAATTAAAAAATTGCTAAAATATCGCGTCTTGGGTATTTTAAATGCTTTTTTAATCTCTTAAAATATTTTTGAGATATTGAGTAGTGGCACGCCCGAAGGGAGTCGAACCCCTAACCCCCAGATCCGAAGTCTGGTGCTCTATCCAATTGAGCTACGAACGCAAAAAAATAAAAGGATTTTATGGGGTGGGTGATGGGGTTCGAACCCACGACCCTCAGAGCCACAACCTGATGCTCTAACCAGCTGAGCTACACCCACCATAAAAAAGAAGAATGGTCGGGGCGAAAGGATTCGAACCTTCGACCCCTTGGTCCCAAACCAAGTGCGCTAACCAGACTGCGCTACGCCCCGACATAAAAGCGTGTATTATAATATAACTCCTAAGGCTTTGTCAATATTTTTATATTGAATAGTTCTTGCTATCAAGATCCTAAGAATATATCAAGTGCGAAACGCAGCTTATCTGCAGAAAGATATATGCACTCTTGCTGTGGGTGCATTGAAGTATCTTGCGTATCGCCGATGAGATAGGAGTATTGGCATTTTTGAGCAAGTGCGACAAATTGCGGACAGCGGTTGTGGTAATATTGAGGAAAAATCTCTAGCACTTTGGTTTGCTCCTTGGCAAATACAAGATTTTCTAGTGCTGCTCCGTGAGGGCTTACAACATATGCTGCCTCCCTGATTGTATGTATTTGCTCTTCCACACTAAGAGAATCTGGCATAATAATTTCAAATCCATACTCCCTCATCACTTTTTCTATCTCTTGGTGATTTGTAAAATTACGATTAGAATGAGCTGGACGTGCAAGAAAGATTTTTCTTGTGGGTTTTAGTGTATGCGTGATAGAGAGTGTTTTATGAAATAGCTCCTTATGCATTGTGTAGGTAAAAAGTGGCAAAATATGTGAGTCAAAATGCGTATATTTGCGGTATTCAAGGATTTCATAGTCTGCAAGGAGTGTAGGGATAATCAATTCTTTTGCACGGATAAGTTTGCGTGTGTGTGAGGGGATAATGCGCTTTATATCGATATTAAGCAGTTGATATACTTGTTTGTGAAATGGCATTTCAAGTGGCAAAATATAGAAATCCGGCTCTTTTTTGGCAAGTTTAAGCTGATAGTATTCTGCGAGTGTTTCATTTAAGAAATGATAATAATTATTTGCCACCTCTCGTGTCAAAAGTGCGACTGAAGTATTATACCGCTTGGCAAAAAGAGATTTTGTATAAAAAGAAAACCATTGCTTTATGAGATAAATGTAACTCAGTGTGCGTTTTATGAGATAAATATAATTCTTTATGTTGCTTGTGTTAGATAGGGGAGGACTAAAGGGGTGTCTGCGGAATGGAGTGTGATCTATGAGTGCTTTTTTACTCCTAGTAAATACGATTTCTTGGTGCGTGTAGGCGTAGGCGTAAGGGAGGATTCTAACTTTACATTCAAGTGTGTGGTGCGTATAGGCACGAAAAAAGCGACTAAGTTTTCCAAAAATATCACGAAAAATGAAATATTCATCTGTGAAATTTTGCAAATTATCGTTTTCATCTTGCTCCCCCCCCCCCTCCGTTAAATGATTAGAATCTGAAAGTTTTATAATGCCTTTTTGGCTTACAAAAAGATGTTGTGATTCATATACAGGTATTTCAAGTGAGATTTCACCATTTGCGAGTGCTTGTTGGTAAGTTGTTGTTTTCATTGTTTTCCTTTTTTATTGTGAAGTGTATAGCACATTTTAAGAGCTTTTTGAGTATGCGCTGATGGGCGGCTTTATATCAAATACAATCTCAAAATTTATGAGGTGGGTAATGAGATTTAAACCTTTTTCAACCCTAAACCAAGTGATGGTATTATAATACAACGCTACTTTTTTTTCAAGGATTGCAGAGACTTAGAATGTTGCGTATGCTAGGCAACAGCTATTAAACACATTTTTTTGTAACGCAGTGCGAATGCTTACTAGGTATTTGTCTATCAAATTTGCTATAATGCACCCTCAATATGTTTTTATTAAAGGACTATAAGGATTCATTATGGAGCTAGATATAAGCTTGTATGCGCTTGGTGCTTTGGTGCTTGTAGCATTTGTAGCTGGGTGTATTGACGCAATAGCAGGTGGTGGTGGTATGATTACAATTCCCGCTCTGCTTATGGCTGGAATCCCTCCGCTTGAAGCACTTGGGACGAATAAACTTCAAAGCAGTTTTGGCAGTTTTGGTGCGAGCGTGCATTTTTATAAACGAGGGCATATTGAGCTAAAAAAATATTTCCCTTTTGTGATTGTTGTTTTTTGTGCCTCTATGCTTGGAAGTCTCTGTGTGCAGAGCTTTGAAGTTGATTTTTTGCGTAAATGTATCCCGTTTTTGCTTATCCTCTTTGCGTTCTATTTTCTTTTTTCTCCAAAAATTACGCAGGATTCACAAAACATTGTATTGATTGGGGTTTTTCCACTTGCGTTTATTCTAGGGGCGATTGGCTTTTATGATGGTTTCTTTGGTCCCGGGACAGGCTCGTTTTTTATGTTAGCACTCATCACGCTTGGTGGATTCAATTTGCTTTGCTCTCTTGCCCACGCAAAACTTTTTAATTTTGCCACAAATCTCGCCTCTGTGATTATCTTTGCACTAGGAGGGAAGATTTTGTGGATTGTGGGCTTATGTATGGCGTTGGGGCAGTTTGTGGGAGCGAATGTAGGCTCACATCTTGCCATTGGCTATGGTGTGCGTATCATTAAGCCTTTGGTGGTGATTGTATCACTTTGTGCAAGTGCGAATCTACTTTATAAAGAATATTTTTAATTCACTTTGATTTCATACTTTTGTTTTAAGATTCATAATGTCTTTCAAAGACAATTCTTTATTGAGGAGTTTATGATGAAGTGTATAAAAAGATGCGGAATGACTTTGGCTTTGCTCTGCTGTGGCGGATTATTTAGCGCACTTAGTGCAGCAGATTTTAGCAAAAAAAGTGATGATGAGTTGATTAAACTTTCAGGCAGCGTGAAGGCGGTGGATTTTCCTGACTATAAAATTGAAATTGCAAAGCGCATAAAGCAAAAGAGCGACAAAGACGCCCAGGTATTCAAGGAAGAACTTAAGGCACAATACGAGAAGGCTACCGAAAATATGAAAGTCAAGGAATTGAGAGAGTATAGAAAGGCGACAGGCGAGGCGATGAAAAAGCGTGTATCTACAATGAGCAAAAAGGAGCGAAAAGAGCTTGGATTCTGTGAGGTAAAGGACAAAAAAGATAAAAATGCGAAAAAAGGCAAAGATTGTCATAAAACTTGCAGATTCTAAAAAGTAATTGATAATGCCTCTAAGATTTTATCGTAAAACTTAGAGGTGGCTATAAATACAAAATTTTAGAATCTAAAAAAATGCAAAAATGTGTAAAATAATGTGAGCTTTCAAGCAAAAATATAAAATCTAAAAAGTGCAAAGAGGAAGGAGAAATGTCAGCTAAAATTTTGCTACTTGAAGATGACTTTGTACTATCTGAAATTCTGCTAGAATTTTTACAAGAGCAGGGCTATGAAGTAAAATTGTATGATAATGCCAAAGAGGCGCAAGATGAGGCGTATGAGCAATATTTTGATTTGTGGATTTTAGATGTGAAAGTGCCCTTTGGCAATGGCTTTACTATGCTCAAGGAGCTACGGGAGTGTGGCAAGAAAACACCAGCGATTTTTATTACCTCACTTGATAGGGTAAGCGATTTGCAAAGTGGCTATCAGGCGGGTTGTGATGATTATCTCAAAAAACCCTTTGAACTCTTAGAATTGCAATATCGCATAAGCACATTACTTAAGCGCTCGTTTTCGCATACACAGCAAGACTATATCTTTTTATCAAATGGCTTCAAATTTGGCATTATCACACAATTACTCTATGATAAAGATGAAGCGATTGTTCCGCTTACGCAAAAAGAGATTCTGCTTTTATCGCTCTTATTGCAGCACAAGGGCAAATATGTGTCTCAAGAAGTGATTTTTGATACATTATGGGGGTATAATCAAAACCCTAGTGAGATGAGTCTGCGCGCATATGTGAAGAATCTGCGTAAGCTTTTGGGTAAGGATAGCATTGTGAATCAGCGCGGATACGGGTATTGTTATATCGAAAGCATAAACGAGGCACACAATGGATAATGCAAAAAAGGCGATTATTAAGATTTTGTGTTTATATCTTGGCACAAGCGGGGTGTTTCTCTGCCTTTTCTTTGGTTTTTTGTATGCAAAAGAGAGTCGGCATTTACTCGCCCAGCAGATAAGCAAATTGCGTGAAATGAGCCTTGAGGTGTATGATATTTTATACACAAATAAAGATGATTTGTCACTTGCTCTTGCTCAAATAGAATCTAATATCACCTACCCCATAGCAATTTATCATCACAAGGGGCAGGTTATCTATAATAGCCTAGAAAGCCCTTTGAGTGAAAATGAGCGTGCAGATGGTATTGCGATTCGCGGCGATAAGGTTATTATCGAGCCTTCAATGCACGAGTATTCTCCTAAGCCTTTGCATAGACAAAAGAAGCGAGATGAGACAAAAAAGCAAGGCAAAGATTCAAATAAAGTAGGTTTAGAGGATACAAAAGATAAAAATACCAAACTTCATAAGCTTTATAAGAGCCCACGTTATCAAGTTTTTATACAAGATGATAGTTTAGATTCTGATATGTTGTTTTTGCGCCTTAGACTTATTGCATATTTTCTTTTATCATTTTTTGCGATGGGAGTTATCGCTTATTTTCTCGTGCGTCTCTCGCTTAAGCCTATGCGTGAAAAAATCGATTTGCTTAATAGCTTTATCAAGGATTCTACGCACGAGATAAACACGCCTTTAAGCATTATTTTGATGAGTATAGAGACTTTACAGAGGGATAATCTCACCCAGTCGCAGATTCAAAAAATTGAACGCATTAAACTTGCCTCAAAGAGTTTAAGTCATTTGTATAAAGACTTGGTCGCGTATAATTTTCCCCACACTATTAGTGATAAAAATGAGAATCTTGCATTGCATTTGCTTTTACAGGAGCGATTAGAGTATTTTACGCCATTTTTTGAACAAAAATCCATTGTGGTGCAAAGCAGATTAGAGGAGAGATTTATCAATGCAAGTGCGGAGAAAATCACCTGCGTAGTTGATAATTTATTGCATAATGCTATTAAATACAACAAAAAAGGTGGCAAAATTCACATTGTGCTAAGGGAAGGTTTTTTAAGTATTAGTGATAGTGGCTGTGGCATAAATGAAAAAGAGTGTAAAAAGATTTTTGAACGATATGTGCGCTGCAATGACTTTCAAGGCGGCTTTGGCATAGGCTTGACGCTTATTAAGCGCATTTGTGATGAATATCATATTGATATTGAGGTGCAGAGCGAAGTAGGGGAGGGAAGCTGCTTCACACTTTTGTGGGATAATACAAAAAATCTCAAGTAATGATAATGTAAAAAAAGATAAAATACTGCTTTTTAAGGAGTGTGTATGCAAGAACCCATTGTGATGATTGAAAAAATTGTCCTCTCATCTATCTTTTTCTCGCCCGAAAAATTTGAAGAAATCACTGCTGAACTTAAAGCCGATGATTTTCTTTTGCCTGTGCATAAGGATATTTTTGATATGTGCCACTTCCTTACTAAAAACAATCTCCCTATTGATAGTGAGTTGCTCTTAAGCAAGAAGCCACCGCATAAGAAAATCACGCAAGAAGAATTGCTCGAGATTCTAGCGATCAATCCAATTGCGAATATTGAAGTTTATGTAGATGAGATAAAAGAGGCGAGTATCAAGCGTGAGCTGCATCAATTAGCGAATTTTTTGCGTGAAAAGTCGCTTGATAACAATCAAAATGTGGTGGAAATCATCAATGAGATTGAGCGTAAGCTGAATAATGTCTCTTTGGGGAAATCTCAAGAGAATATTTATGAAGCACCGATGATAGCAAATAATGTGATTAGCCATCTCACAAAGTTAAAAAATAGCGGTAATAATGTCGTGGTGGGGCTTGATACGGGCTTTAGAGAGCTTAGTCGCCTAACGACAGGATTCAATCCGGGCGATTTGATAATCATTGGTGCGCGCCCCTCAATGGGTAAGACGACTTTTGCCCTTAATATCGCCCAGCATATTTTGGATTCTCATAATGGAGTGGTGATTTTTAGTCTTGAAATGCCCTATTTACAACTCGGTATGAGAATGCTTAGTGCGAAAAGCTCAATTGCTTTGCAGAATCTCCGCACTGCAAACCTCACAAATGATGAGCTTGGTCGTTTGAGTGAAGTAGCAAATACAATGTCAAGCCAACCTCTGTATATTGTCGATACCTCGTCTTTGGGTATCGCGCAGCTCAAGGGGATTTTGCGCCGACTGAAAAAACAGCACCCTGAAATTAATGTGGCGATTATTGACTATTTGCAGCTTATGAGCGGTGGAAAGGAGCAGAATAAGCAAATAGAAATTGCTGAAATCTCGCGTGGGCTTAAGATGTTAGCGCGTGATCTTGAAATGCCAATAATAGCTCTCTCACAGCTTAATCGCCTTGTGGAAACTAGAGATGATAAACATCCTACGCTTTCGGACTTACGAGATTCGGGTGCAATAGAGCAAGATGCTGATGTGATTTTGTTTCTATATAGAGATGATATTTACAAAAAGCGCGAGGATAGGGAGCGATACGCGAGGTTAAAAAAGGAGGGCAAGGAAAAGGATTTTAAGCCCGAGCATCAAGAGCGCGAGATTGAACCTGCCGAAATTATCATTGCCAAAAACAGAAATGGAGAGGTAAAAACCATTGAGATTCAATTTAATAAACGCTTTACGCGCTTTGAGGATAAGCCGCGTGAGCCAGAATATGATACGAGCGGTGGCTCGATTAATATCGAGGATATTATCGGTTCTCCGCAAGTTGATATGCCAAATATTTTTTAATCGTGCAAGATTCTATAAAAGCTTCGCATTCTCCCTTTGATGTGGAGCTTTTTAGCACAAGGGTGCAATGGGTTGTTTTTGTGTGTGCTTGTGTGATTGTATTTGCTTTGAATTTGTGGCAGGAATACCGCGCGTATAGGGAGTTTAGCACAAAGGAAAATAAAGAAATATACGCACAAGTTATCAATCAATACACGAAGCATAAAAATGGCAAAACTTATGAGGTGCTTAAACTTAAAACAAAACAGGGTGAGATATTCTACACAACAAGCAGGGAGGATATTAAGGACTTGTCGCATAGATTTGTGAGAATTTATGGCAAGGGGCTTGAGTGCTCGTTTGTATCCTACTTGCAGCATTGTTTTTTTGTCTCTTATCGCATTTCCTTGCTGAATGAGCGGGATTATAGGGATTTTCTAAGGGAATGGATAGAAACCCAACATACTGAATCTGCTATCGCCTCTTTGTATAAAACACTTTTTATGGCAGATGCTTTGCCGAGCATTTGGCGAGACTTGAGTGCTAGGCTAGGTATTGCGCATTTAATTGCTATTAGCGGCTTTCACTTGGGGATTTTGAGCTTTGTGTTAGGGTGGATTCTTAGTAGTATTTATAGAATCTTCCACCATAGGCTAAGCTATCGTAACAAATACTTTGATGTGGGATTTATGGTGCTTGTGGGGCTTTTTGCGTATTTGTTGCTGCTTGATTTTACACCCTCGTTTTTACGCGCTTTTACAATGGCAGTGTGTGGATTTTTAGTCGTATATAGTGGGATTAAGCTTTTTAGCTTTAGACTCCTTGTTGTTGTGGTGTGCGTGTGTGTGGCATTCTTTCCACGTCTTATATTTAGTATAGGCTTTGGATTGTCTGTAAGTGGTGTGTTTTTTATCTATCTCTTTGTAAAATATGTGCGCTTAGATTCTAAAGTGCTATATGTGCTTTTATTTAATACGCTTATTTTCTTTGATATGCTCCCTTTGACACATTGGTTTTTTCCTTACTTCACTTCTTTATCTTTACTAAGTATCCCAATTAGTTTGCTTTTTGTCGTGTTTTTCCCGGCTATGTTGATAGCACATATTGTGGGAGTTGGGGCATTGTGTGATGAGTTTTTGCAGTGGGCTATGAATCTGCAAATTAATTCTATCGAATTTTATACGCCTTGGTGGTTTTTGTGTATTTTTACTTTGTGCGCAATCGGGGCAATTTATACAAAAAGGTTGTATTACACACTTCATTTGCTCGCGCTTTTGTTTTTTGGTTATATGGTTTATAAAAGCGTATAAGTAAGGATTGCCTTTTAATCGTGTTTGTCGAGTACATAAACAAGTGCTACGATATTTTGAAAACTTTACTGGTATCTAGGGGGCTAAAGCCCCATGATGAGGATTATTTTACCTCAAAATGCACCGGGTCAGGCACGAGAGCCTTGAAATTTGGTAAATCTCTACTTGCCTCTGTGCGAGATTTATAAGGACCAATGAGATACTTTGTAGTGGCTTGTCCATTTGTTGAAGTCCCCATATACACGCGATAGCTATAATTGCTAATTTGCTTTAAAAACTCTGCATTCGGCTTATTTGTGAAAGATCCCACTTGTAAATAGAATCCTTTCTCTGCGATTTGTCCATTTTTTGATGTATCCATTTGTGGCGTGGAGACATCACTAAATATACTTGCGATATTGTTAGGATCGCTTTGGGTTGCTTGTGCGGGTTTAAGCGGTGTGGCTGTGGTAGGCGTAGTAGTCGGCTTAGTTGTTGCTGGTTTTGGCGCAGCTGTTTGAGCCGGTTTTGTAGGTTCTTTTGTCGTGTTTGTAGTAGCTGTCATATTTGCAGGTTTTACAGGCTTTGCGGGTTGGGTTTGCGTGGGCTGTGAAACCGGTTTGCTAGGAAGCACAGGCTGTTGAGTTGGTTTGTTCTCGACAATTGGTTGTCTTGGTGGTGTAGGCTCTTGGGTTGTTGTAGATTGTGCCACTTGATTATTTTCTGCGCGGTTACGAATATCCTCTAATACTTGTTGAAATGGATCTTTCTCTGTTTCTTTGGTCTCAAGTGGAATCTGCACGAATGGATCTGATGGCTCTAAAGGAGTTAAACCACTATTGGCAGCCATTTGGCGTTCGCTTAGCTCCTCTTCATCACGTGTAACGACAAAAACAACCGCAATCAAAATAAATAAAAAGATGAGTGCCATTGCAATCATCATCATCAATCTTTTTGTGCGGTTTTGCTTTTGCAAGTCATCATCGTTGATTAAAATATCATTTAGTTCTCGTTTTGTTTCCATTATTGCTCCTTAATTTTATATTGGTAGGCTTACATATGCCTTGCCCACGCTGCTCCACGCTCTTTGGCATACACATCATAGGGTAGGACTAGAATATTGAAGTTTGCAGGCACCTCATCACTTGGAAAGATTTTCCATTCTTTTGGGCAGTGTTGCGCTAACTTAAGAGAGAGAGTTTTGGCTAGTCGCTTTCCCTCATTGATTTCTGTGTGTCCCTTATGCACATAGAGGTGCAAATGCCCGGGTGTCTTGGAACGAAACGCGGTAAAGTTCAAGAAGCCCTCCTCACGCAAGAGTAACTGCGCACGGTGGTAGAATCTCTCTGGATTGCGCCCATTATAATCAAATACGATATTTTCCACTTTCGCCCCTTTGGCAAGTAGGAGTGAGTGTGCAAGGACGATTTCTTTTTTAAAATGTTTGCTAATAAGCATTGAAGTAAGCATCGCATCGACTCTTTCATATTTGTCATACAAAATCCGTCCCATATGATTGACTTTTGTCCCCAAGCCATTGACACGTTTATAGTAATGTGATGTGTCCATTTTGATGAGTTTAAGATCCATCTCTGTCACGACTTCCCCTCCTGCTAAAAAATTGGTTTATCATAGATTCTAAAACTTTTTGAAAAATCTTTGATTTGAGTTTTAATCTTGGCTTGCAAGTCTGTATTGTGAATATCATCAAGGATATCCGCAATTTTTTCTGCAATCCACTCAAACTCTTTTTCTTTCATACCTCGCGCACTCAAAGCCGGCGAACCGATTCTAATACCGCTTGTTACAAAAGGTGAGCGAGTTTCGCCCGGCACGGTGTTTTTATTGACGGTGATTCCGGCATTACCCAAAGCCAAATCCGCCTCTTTACCACTAAAATCGTTGTTTAAGAAACTCATAAGCACCAAGTGATTGTCGCTCCCACCACTCACAAGGTTATAATTGCGCTTTACAAGCACTTTTGCAAGGGCTTGAATATTTGCTTTGACTTGTTTTGCGTATGTTTTCCACTCTGGCTTTAGATTCTCTTTGAAACCTACTGCTTTGCCGGCAATCACGTGCATAAGCGGTCCCCCTTGGATACCGGGAAACACAGCTTTATTGATTTTTGCGCTTAACTCCTCATCGTTTGTGAGTATCATACCACCCCTTGGTCCGCGTAAAGTTTTGTGTGTAGTTGTCGTAACGACGTGGCAATGTGGAAACGGATTGGGATATTCTCCAGCGACGACAAGCCCGGCTACGTGCGCTACATCACCCATAAGTAAAGCTCCTACTGAATCTGCGATCTCGCGCAATTTTTTGAAATCAAGCTCTCGCGTATAGGCTGAAAATCCACATACAAGGATATTTGGCTTGACAACTTGTGCTTGAAGCGCAAGTTTATCATAGTCGATATAGCCATTGAGTTCCACACCATAAAAGAAGCTTTGGTAAAGCTGTCCTGAAGTGCTGACTTTTGCGCCGTGCGTGAGGTGTCCGCCGTGGCTTAGATCCATACCGAGTATTTTATCGTAAGGTTTAAGGAGGGCAGCATAGACTGCTGCATTGGCTTGTGAGCCTGAATGCGGTTGCACATTAGCAAAATTTGCCCCAAAAAGCCTTTTTGCTCTCTCAATGGCAATTTCCTCGATTTTATCCACAAATTCGCACCCACCATAATAGCGCTTGAAAGGGTAGCCTTCAGCATATTTATTTGTCAAAACGCTTCCCATAGCCTCCATAACGCTAGGAAATGTGAAATTTTCACTCGCTATCATCTCTAAATGCTCGTTTTGCCGCTCTAGCTCTTTCTCTATGAGTTCAAAAATCTCACTATCCTGCTCTTTAATGATGTAACTCATCTACCCTCCTTGTTTGGTTGCGTTTTCGCCTGAATCTTGAAAATGTATTGTATCAAAATTTGTTTTAGTTAGCTTTAATGCAGGAAATAAAATTACATCTTTAATTGTTTTTGCATTACTTAAAAGCATTACTAAGCGATCAATTCCTATGCCCTCGCCCGCGGTGGGTGGCATTCCGTGAGCAAGCGCCCACACATAGTCTTCATCCATATATTGTGCTTCCTCATCGCCTGCGTCTTTTGCTTTTACCTGTTCTTTAAATCTTTCAAATTGGTCTAGTGGGTCGTTGAGTTCGCTAAAGCCATTGGCAATCTCCCGCCCACCGATAAAAAGCTCGAATCTATCGGCGATATTAGAATCTCTATCATTGCGCCTTGCGAGTGGGCTAATCTCAATGGGATATTGCGTAATAAAAGTTGGATTGATGAGTTTATGCTCAACAAATTCATCAAATGCCTCGCCCAAAAGCTTACCATAGGGCATTTGGCTATCGACTTTGAGATGTTTTTCTTGCAAAAGGTTAAGGAGCGCATTTTTATCATTTATAAGTTCTTTATCGAGTCCGCCGATTTGCACCAAAGCGTCCTTGTAGCTAATAATGCTCCACTTGTTAAAGTCTATCTCGTGGTCATTAAAATATAGAATCTTGGGGAGATGAAGAGATTCTAAAATAAAGCTAAAAAGCTCCTGTGTGAGAGTGATTAAGTCCTCGTATGTTTTATATGCCCAATAGAATTCAATCATACTAAATTCTGGATTATGTGAGTGGTCCATTCCTTCATTGCGGAAGTTACGATTGAGTTCAAAAACCGCTTCAAATCCTCCCACGATAAGCCGCTTTAAATAAAGCTCTGGTGCGATACGTAAATATCTGTCGGCATTCAGGGCATTGTGATGAGTAATAAAAGGTTTTGCATTCGCGCCACCGGGGATTGGGTGGAGCATAGGTGTTTCGACTTCTAAAAAGCTTTTTTGCTCAAAAAATCTCCGCACACACGAGATAATCTTGCTCCGCATTTTGAAAAGCTCTTTTACTTCTTCATTGACGATTAAATCTACATATCGTTGGCGATAACGTAGCTCTACATCGCTTAGTCCGTGGAATTTTTCAGGTAATGGCACGATGCTTTTTGTGAGTATGCTAAAGCTTTGTGCGTGAATGCTTAACTCGCCCGTTTTGGTTACAAAAGCAAAGCCCTTAACATTGATAATATCCCCCACTTCAAGGATTTTTTTGATATATGAAAAGTTCTCGTCGACATCATTTTTTGATATGTATGCTTGAAGTATCGCACTCTCATCTTGAATCTTAATAAAACACGCTTTTCCCATAAGGCGGATAAATCTCACGCGCCCAACTATGCTTTCCGTCTGACTCTCTAGTGGATTTTCTGTATTTTGAGAATGTGCGGTAGGGTTTGGTTGTGAATCTGGCGCAGCAGATTCTAAAAGATATGTGTATTTATCTAAAAACGCGCGATTGCTTAATGTGCGTGAAAGCTCATTGCTGTAAGGGTTTAACCCTAAATCCTGCATAAGTTGCATTTTTTTGATACGTTGCTGGACATAAAAATTTGAAAACATAGCTTTAAGTAACCTTTAATGAGAATTTATCTGCTCTTGCAGATTTTGTGCGCCCTCTTTTATTTCCTGTGTGATGTTTTTCGCCTCATTTTTTACATTCTCTATTGGCTCTTTTACTTTATCGATTTGTTCGTTAATGGTTGCTTCTATATTCTTTTGTGGAGATTGTAAATTCTTTGCTACCTCTTGCACTTCATCAAGATTCATAATATGCACAGCGAGATTCTTCATTAGGGGAAAAATGGAGCTATTTTGCTCAATATTTTGGGAAAAGTTTTTGAGCCAACCAATCTGTGAGATACCAAAGACAACGATAGAGAGGAGCAAAAACGCCTTACAGAATCCAAAAGCCAAGCCAAAAGCCCTATCAAGCACGGCTAGAGGCGTGAAGTGTAGCACACGAAATATGATTTCGCCCACAAGCAAAAATACAGACCAAATGAGCGTGATGAGAATAACAAAGCCGACAAGGGCATTTAGATCTGTGGAGTTGAAATCATAGATTGTATGAGCAAACCACTCGCCCGCATCTGTATAGAATCTTGAAGCAAAAAATATCCCAAGCAAGATGCCTAAAAAACTAGCCAACCCTCTAATAATGCCCTGCCAAATGCCCTTGATAGAGAGCAAAATAAGCAAAACTAAAATTCCTATGTCAATATAGCTTAATGTATCCATTGTGATAATCCTTTTTGTTGCATTCTCTTTTTTTGTCTTTGGTAGATGAGAGAGACAAGAGGCAAAAAAATGCAGTAATATTAAACGATTTTGCCTTATTTTGCAAGAGTTTTAGCTTATTTTTTGGTAAGGTATTTTAGAATCCCCCGTTTTTTGCTGTAAAATATTTTCACAGAACCTAAGATTCTATATAAAGCAAAGTGTAAGGAATGTAGCGTAATGAGTATGTTTAGAACCTTTAAAATGCAATTAAAAAGTTTTAGCGATCTTGTAGCGTTTGAACATACGATTTTTTCAAGTAGTTTTATTCTTATCGCAATGGTCGTGGCAAGTATGCAAATGTATGGGATTCCGTGGTGCGGGTGGGGGACACTCCTGCTGTGTACTTTGGCACTTATTAGTGCGAGAAATTTTGCTATGGGGTTTAATCGCCTCAAAGATAGGGATATTGATATCTTAAACGCACGCACAAAGGCTCGTCCTAGCGTTGATGGGCGCATTAGTTTAGCGTGGCTCATTATCTTTAATGTCTTTAACGCACTCCTTTTTGTGTGTGTTTCTTATTTTATCAACAATCTTGCATTTTACCTTTGTGTGCCATTTTTAGCAATTTTGGCATTTTATTCTTATACCAAACGTTTTAGTGCCATAGCGCATTGGGTGCTTGGCGTGTGCTTAGGATTAGCCCCCATTGCTGGAGTCATTGCGATTATGGGTGAGATTACACTTTGGAGTGTGCTTTTATCTGCTGGTGTGCTTTTTTGGGTGGCTGGATTTGATTTACTTTATTCATTACAGGATATGGAATTTGATAAGGCAAATGATCTCCATTCAATCCCTGCGTATTTTGGTGTAAGGGTTACCTTGTGGATTTCAAGATGCTGTCATTTATTTGCAGTGGGATTTTGGGCAGGTTTTGTATATGTGGCAGAGCTTCATATCATTGCGCAAATTGGCGTTTGTCTCGCTGCTATGATTCTATGCTATGAGCAGTATTTAGTGAGTGTGCATTTGAAAAATATCCCTAAAGCTTTCTTTGTAACTAATGGTTATTTGGGTATTATGCTCTTTTTATGTATTTTGGCAGATTCAATAGGGGTTGTGTATGGATATTAAGGGCATTTTGGAGCAATGCGGGATTTACACACGTATCGTGCCCTGTGAGCTTGAAGTGGCGTTTTCAAAAATAGATGAAAGCAACAAAATGGCTTGTGATAGAGAGTTTGTCGCACTTTCGCAGTATCGCTATGGTTCTATAATGCAATGGCTTAATAAAAATAAATCAAAAAATCGCACACAAGATACTGATGAAGTGCTGCTCGAGCTACTTGTAGAGCTATATCAAAAGGTTGAAAATATCGAGCAGATGTTGCGTAATAAAACAACGCAGTATTTACCGCTGGATTTTGGGGGTGTAGCGGATTTTGTGGGGCATAGTGTGCTGTGTATGCCTCAAGATGTATTTGAGGAGGGGGCAGAGTATTATATGCGTATATTTTTGCCTGTCTTCCCGCAACGATATATTGGTATTTTTGGTAGTGCGATTCATAATAGAATCATAAAATTTGAACGTATGCACTACAATGATACGGGGGATTTTGATAATTTTGTAGCACAAATGGAGCGTTTATCTATCCTCAATGCTAAAAAAATATACACAACAGAGGAGTGAGGGAATGTTTGGAATTTCAATGAGTAGTATCAGTATGATTGTGGGGCTTATATCGCTTGGTATCGTCTGCTTGGCGGCATTTTTCAACTACACACGCAATTTTGATGTGAGTAAG
Source organism: Helicobacter typhlonius (assembly GCF_001460635.1). NCBI lineage: Bacteria > Pseudomonadati > Campylobacterota > Epsilonproteobacteria > Campylobacterales > Helicobacteraceae > Helicobacter > Helicobacter typhlonius. Next base: position 1,142,624 of record NZ_LN907858.1, on the reverse strand, counting down.
AGGATTAGACGCATTGAAAAGGGTATGGAGGATATTAATAACGAAATTTTTAAGATTCACAAATGGATTAAGGATAGTGAGCTTGAAAATCAGCTTAGCACTACCGCCTTGCATAATAAAATTAAAACAGAAAGCATTGATGTAGTGAATAATGCGCTTGTTAATGTATATCGTCAAGTGGAGATTCTAGAGGCACAGGTCAATAAAGAGCGCGACTATATAGAGGAAAAAATAGTTAGCATTGAGGAGAAAATACGAGAGTTTGGCTACTTTTCAGGCTCAAGCGCAACAAATATTGATGAGAAACGTATTATTGGTATGTTTCGTGATGGTTGGAGCATTGATGCGATTGCAAAAGAAATGCGCTTAAGCAAGGGTGAGATAGAATTTACGCTTAAACTTGCAGATATTAAAGAATAGCTTAAGGAGAAGAAAATGGAAAAATCAATTTATGCAAGACGAGTAGAACTTCTACAAGAATCTACGACAATCGCTATTAGCACACTTGCACGTGAACTAAAGGCATCAGGTAAAGATGTGCTAAGTTTTTCGGCAGGTGAGCCAGACTTTGATACGCCAGAGGTGATAAAAAATGAGGCGATTAGAGCATTAAAGAGTGGATTCACAAAATACACTGCCGTGGCGGGGATTCCGGAGTTGCGTGAGGCGATTAAAGAAAAGCTAATGCGTGAAAATAATCTATCCTACGAAACGAGTGAAATACTTGTGAGTAATGGTGCAAAACACTCGCTTTTTAATGTATTTCAGGCATTAGTAGATAATGGTGATGAGGTGATTATCCCCTCTCCGTATTGGGTAACTTACCCCGAGCTTGTAACTTTTAGTGGTGGGAAGCCTCTCATTGTGCAAACAACGCAAAAAAATGATTTTAAAATCACACCAAAACAACTCCAAAATGCTATAACTGATAAAACAAAAATGTTTGTGCTCAATACACCCTCAAACCCTAGTGGTATGGTCTATACCAAAGATGAGCTAAAGGAATTGGCGGAGGTGCTTAAAGGCACAAATGTGTGGGTGGTGAGTGATGAAATGTATGAAAAGCTCGTGTATGGAGTGGAGTTTGCCTCTGCGGCTGCGATTAGCGAAGATATGAATAAGCGCACGATTACCATTAATGGTTTAAGTAAGTCTGTGGCGATGACAGGGTGGCGCATAGGCTATCTTGCTTGTAAGGATAAAAAGCTTATCAAGCTTATGGATAATCTCCAAAGTCAATGCACTTCTAATATTAACTCTATCACACAAAAGGCGGCGATTCTAGCCCTCAAAGGCGAGGCAGACGCTGATATAGAGGATATGCGCAAGGCATTTGAAGAGCGTATGAATTTTGTCGTAGATTCTATTAATAATATACAGAATCTTAGCGCACTTAAGCCTCAAGGTGCATTTTATCTCTTTATCAATATTTCTGCATTGCCCAAATATGGCAAAGATTCTATGAATTTCTGTAAGGCTTTATTGCAAGAGCAGGGTGTAGCACTCGTGCCGGGCTCGGCTTTTGGTATGGAAGGATTTGCGCGTTTATCTTTTGCGTGTTCTCTCGAGCAGCTCAAAGAGGGAGTGGAGCGCATTTCACACTTTGTAAAATCACTTTTATAAGTATTTTTAAGTGCGACAATATAAAAAACATATCGTTTTTGCCCTGCTTTTATGCCTGTGTGCTACTTGGAGCATTCTTAGCGATAAGTCGCCTAGTGGGTTTATTGATTTGTCGCGCTATAATCTTATAATACCGCAAGATAGACTAAATGAAGCAGATTCTATTACTTATTTTGATGTGCTAAATGCACAGCCTCAAGCACACGCGAGTGCGATAGTGAATGTCTCGCAAGTGAGTGATGCAGACTTTATGCTTTTGTATTTTGCCGGGAGTAGGGAGGGTGCGCGAGATGTAGGGATTTACCAAAGTTTTTTTTATATGGATAAAAATGACTCAAGCATAGAATCTCGTAAGAATGCAGATTCTCAATCCCTCTCAATCCCACATACTGAAAATACAGATTCTGTTGCTGCGAGTTGGCACTTAGATTCTAAATCAGTGGGGCATTGGAGTGAGCCGCAGCTCCTGCTAAGCGCGCCTATGCTTTCGAACCTAAGCGGAAAGTTTATCAAAAAACTAGGCAATCCCGTAAGCTTTGTAGATACGCAGGGCAGGGTGCATTTATTTGTCGTGGGCGTGAGTATGGGTGGCTGGGCGACAAGCAAAATCTATTGGTTGCAATTAGAATCTACTCCTTATAATGGCGTAGATTCACACATTAAGATTTCACAGAGCAAAGCCTTGCACGATGTAGATTCTAAAACTCATATAGATTTGAATCTTCACTCACAAAAAGCCTCGCAACATAACAACTTGCGCCATTTGCGTTATATCAAAGAGCTACATTTAAGCCCATTTTTGAATTTCTCTCATCTCGTGCGCACACCACCTATGCTTAAAAGTGATGGGGGATTTATCCTGCCAATCTATCACGAGCTATTAAGCAAATATCCACTCTTGCTTGATTTTAGCTCAGCACTCACGCTTCAATCTTCTATGCGCCCTACCTATCTTCAATCACAGCTTCAGCCAAGCTTTGTGCCGCTAGATTTACATTCAAGCGTTGGTGTTTATCGCAATCACAAAGCCTATGAAAATACACTTTTTGTGAGCGAATGTGGTGTAAAGTGTGCGGAGGCAAAGCCGAGCAATCTCAAAAATTATGATTCCTCCTCTGTGCTTTTTAATGCACTTGATTCGGTGTTTTTGCTTCATAATCAGCCAAATGTGCAGGGGGGTAATAATCGCGCAGAGCTGTGGCTATATGAACTTAAAAAAGAAAGTCTGTTAGATGCTAAAATTATCTTTGTGCCCGTGCTTTTGCTCGATACTCTACCTCAAAATGAAGTCTCCTATCCTAGCGTGGCTATCAATGACGAGTTTGTGCATATTGCTTATACCTATGGGCGCAAACACATAAGAAGTGCGCTGTTGCCAAAATCTGTGCTTAAAACTCTTTCATTTCAAAGTGCGCTCGAGCAGTGGGATATGGATAAGATTCACAAAATGCGTGTTAATCGTAAAATACAAGAGAATCTGTATAGAATCGATAATATGCAGAATGAAATTCAACGCGAGCTTTACAGGGCAAAAGAGTATTTACTTGAGATGCAAGATGGCAAGATTCACACAGATAATACGAGTAGTGCTGATGAATTAAATGAGCTAAATATAGATTCAAAATCTCACACAGGATTTGAAACGAGCTTTTTGCACGATACAAGTTTTGTGTGTAGGAGTTGTGCGTGAGTATAGTAGCAGCATTAATGATAAATATCATCGCTCTAGGTGCTATCGTGGCAATGTTCCAAAAGTGCAAAATGAGCTTTATTTTTGCGATTTCAATAATATGGCTTTTCGTTTTTAATATGCCAATTTTTGAATGGAGCTTGTGTGCGTATGCTTATGCACTTTTTGATATGCCAAGTATGATTCTTGTCTCTTTGTGCGCTGCGTGGCTCGTGCGCTTTGTCTTTTTACGGATTCTAATCTCTAAAGATTCTGCAATACACCAAGATTCGTATCTTTTGAGCCTGTATAATGTTATGCAAAGAATCTTCCCGCCAAGCATTCAATATATATGGATTTTTATGGGTGCAATAATTTATGCAGACTTTACCTATGGTTTTATTGATATTTACCATTTAGAGTTTAAAATTCACCTTTTTTTATTTCTTGTGCTAACACTTGTGTGCTACCTTTTGTGTGCGTCTATGGGCTATATAATGCTATTTGTGCTTGCTACTTATAGTTTGGGGATTTTAGGGGATATTGCTCTTATAAATTATATCTTAGACCCATTTTTGTTCGTGGGCTGTATAGCGGCGCTTCTATGTCGGGCGAGCGGGGTATTGGTTAGAAAAATTTAAGGGGGTTTAATGGAAGCAAAGTGGTTTGAAAAGCTGCTTGTGAAGTCAATCATTTTTAGTTTATTTTTGTTTGTGCTGTTTTTTGTGATGAAGCTGTTTTTTGTCCTCTATATCGGCGTGTATCATAATGCTATAGGCGAGGGGGTGGGCTTTGGCGAATATATCGATACTTTTATTAATGGGCTGCGCTATGATTCAAGGAGTATCGCGGCTTTTAGTATTGCGTATTTTCTTCTTGGAATCTTATTTTTTTGGACAAGGGCGCGGTGGTTTGTGCTACTTTTTTATGCGATTTGTGTCGTGCTTTTGACGCTTTTTGTGGGGATAAGCGAAGTTGTCTTTTATCAAATTTTTGATGATGTTTTTAATGTGAATTTGCTTGGCTTAATCTTTGATGATAGAAAGGCAATTTTTCATACCGGCATAAGCGGACAATACAATATTACTTCAAAAGTGATTTTATGGCTTGTGTTCGCCGCGATTTTCATATATTTTTATGTGAGGATTTTTGGCAAGGTTACGCGTGAGTATGGCTATGACCCCTTAAGCTCCATTCACTCGCGTTCCACACGCAAAGAATCTACTATCGCCACCATATTTTTATTTGTCATTTTTGCACTTTTGATGATGTTTTCTATCAACTCTGCCTTTAGTTTCAAGGGTGCTAGTTTAGACCAAGTGATTAAGCCAGTGGAAGATTCATTTTTGCGTAAAATCTCACCCGGTGCATTTCGCAATCTCTACCTTGTATATAGAGGCTACGCGAGAATCTTAAACTCTCACTTTAGCGACTACACCTCGCAAAGTCCGCTTGAAGTCGTGCGAGAATATTTTGAGCTTGATGACAAAAAAGAATCCTATGATTTAAAAGAATTATTGGCAAAAAAAGTAACAAATATGAGTGAAAAGAAAATCGACCATATATTCTATATAGTGGCTGAATCATTGAGTGAGTGGCATTTTGATAAAGAATTTGACGATATTCATCTCACCTCTGGGTTGAAGTCTTTACTTAATGATGAGCACGGGGTAAAAATTGGTGTATTTTTGCAAAATGCAGGTTCGACAATCAAAAGCCTCGATGTGCAACTCACGGGATTATTTCAAACAGAAATACCGGTAAATTCTATTTTAGGCACTCTGCAGCCCTTTATGACTGCACCGGGTGTGATTATGAAAGATTTAGGTTATAGGACAAATTTTTACTATGGTGGCAGCGGTATTTGGCAAAAGCTTGACCAATACACTGCGACACAGGGCTTTGATAATATGTTTTATAACACTAATGTTATAAATAATGCAAAACTTAATGACTACTCTGCGCCTTATGAGGGATTATGGGGTGCGTATGATCATTATCTTTACACTTTTGTGCGTGATGAGGTTTTTAAATATAGAGGTATGCCTAGCTTTAATATGATTTTGACAACTTCAAATCACCCGCCCTATGATGTGCCACTCGAGCAGTTTGATGTTCCACTTGATGAGATTAGACAATTTCTCGCAAAGCAGAATTACAATAAGCAAGATGCGCGGCTTTTCGGGCATATTTGGTATCAAGATAAGCAGATTTTACATTTTATACAGGAAATATCACGTGTGTTGCCAGATTCTATTTTTATCATCACAGGCGATCATTACGATAGGGAATATCCAAAAACAGCTTCGCATAAGGTAAGCAATACAATCCCGCTTATCATCTATTCGCCGGTGCTTGAGATTACCAAAAATACAAATATCGGCTCACATATTGATATTACACCAAGTATTTTGGAGCTCATAGCACCGCATAATTACACATATCATAGCTTTGGCACACCACTTGTGAGTAATAATAATATTATCGCATTGAGTGAGAAAAATACCGCGCAGGGTTATTTTGCAGTCGCCACAGATAGATATATTTACACGAAAGATGATGTGATAGAGTATTTTCACAGCGTGGCGACTTATGAGGACGATAAACAAAATGCGCAAAATCTCTACAAGAGGGCGCAACAAGCCACTGCACTAAGTTGGTGGATTCTAAAAAATGGATATGTGATTAAAGATAGTGAGTAACAATCGTTTTTGTGCGCGGAAGTTTTAGTAAGTGATAAGATTCTAATATATTAGGGTAAAGTGTGCTTTTACGCGAAAGTAGTGATGGGAGTTTAAGTGCGTATAATGCACTTTTTGATGAATGTTATCATAGCCTGAAAGATGGCGCACTCAATGAGACTTTGCATAAGCATATTTATCCCTCCTTGGCGCATTTGACTTCTATAAACACCACAAATGCTATTTTAGAATCTAGCATTGCCAACATAATAAAGAAAGAGGATTTTCCTAGTGCGCTGCCACAGCATATTTACGCACTAGATATATGCTTTGGGCTAGGATACAATAGCTTCGCGCTCCTTGCAACATTAGCCACAATGGGCTATGAGGGCGAGATAAGTATTTACTCGCCAGAGCAGGATTATAATATTTTTGACAACTTGCTTGATTTTACATATCCACCTTTTTTGAGTGCGTATCAAAAGCCCATAAATGAACTACTAAGATTCTGTGCTGCTACGCCAAATTCTTGCGTGTGCGTCAAAAGTATGGCATTTCATACGCTAAAGCTTAATTTTTATATATATAGGGGCGATGCCCTTGCTATGTTGGCTCTGCTCCCAAAAGATTATTTTTATATCATCTATCAAGACGCCTTTAGCCCGAAGAAAAATCCCGCTTTGTGGAGTGAGGCATATTTTCGCACACTTTTTACACTACTTGATTCTCAAGGCATTATTACAACTTATTCCCAAAGCTCTGCTATTGTGAAAAACGCTATAAACGCGGGGTTTAAAGTGTATAACTATGAAAGCAGTCTCGTGCGCCCAAGCACACTAATGGGTAAAAATGCGCTCACACTTAATGATATTAAGCAAAGATTTAAAAAATAGAATCTTGCCATAACACAATGTTTGAAATAGTAGAATTTAATCACCTAGCCTTAAGTATATCCGCCATAACACCTAAAGTAATGCAAATTACATATTAATAAAAACTCATAGCATTTTCACTTGCGAAAAAGCGCACTCTTTTTGCGCCCAGCTTTGCGCAGGATTTGGCTGTATCGCTATCGTTTATGATACCCTGCTCTTGCACTTCACAGAGGAAATCTTGAATCACATTGCGATTAATAAAGACAGGTAAATGTCCATTGCCTACCCTGCTCATTATCCCCAAAAACACATTCTTTTTATCGTAAAATGCCCTTCCATAAGTGAATTCCTCATAAGAATCCCGCTCCATTTCAAAACCATACACATTTTCTTTTTTTTGCATATAGTCATAATAGGTAGCAAATTTTTCAAGCTTTAAGCTTTGAGCGACAAACAAATACGCATTATTAAGATATGGGTAAAAAGCCTCTGTATGTTTAGCCACAATGGCATTTGAGGCAAACACATCAATGCCAAATCGCTTATAGATTCTATCTTGGTAATAGCTTTTTTGTTCGCGCATTTGACAGGAGCTATCCACATAGTCGGTAACCTTAAGTAGCGCAAGTCCTGAATCTAAATCAAGTGCTTTAATGCTTAAACTCGCCACACACATCATATTTGCGTTTAAATCATCTTGCATTTTCGCATAAATCTTTTTAGGCACAATCCTACCATTATATATCACATCAGCAGAAGTAATATATAATCCATTGCGTAAGAGTGTCCCAAGCCCCTTTCTAAATGAGCCATCAAAAAAAGAAGTTTCAATAATTGCAGTAGAATAAATCCATTGGGGTTGAGAGGGTAACTTCATATCTCTAGGGTCAATCTTTGACTCTCCCGCGTTTGTGTTACTTGCATTTTTTTGTGTGCTAGATTCTGTTTTAGAATCTGCATTTGGAGACTTGATGTCTGCAAAAAGCTTTTGCGGACTTTCATAGCCCTCCATCACTGCATCTACTGAATCTTCAGAGGCATTAAGCAGGGCTACACACGCGCACATCATACACGCACATATATAAAAAATACCCTGAAAAACATCTCGCCTTAGCACTCTGTATCCCTTCTATTCAAAAATGATTAAGTTAATATCGGTAGAATCCGCACATTTTTTATGCTTTTTTAAGGTAACTCATACGACATAAAGGAGAAAAAATGCGAGAGGAATTAAAGGTATATGAGATTAATCAAGATGAGTTAGAAAAACTCAATTACGCTCTTATAGAAGTATGCAAACCAAGCGGAGAATCGCTTGGCACAATGACTTGCAAACTTTTCAAAGAAGCACCACAGGCTGTTACAAATTTTGCCACTTTAGCCCAAAGCGGATTTTATAATAATCTTGCCTTTCATCGTGTGATACCTCACTTTGTCGCTCAAGGTGGTTGTCCTATTGGTAATGGCACAGGAGGTCCGGGCTATCGTATTAAGTGCGAACTAAGCGATAATCCCCACAAACACACGAGAGGTGCGCTTTCTATGGCTCACGCTGGGCGGGATACAGGCGGGAGTCAATTTTTTATCTGTTTTGCCCCACAACCCCATCTTGATGGAGAACACACGGTTTTTGGTAGGATTGAGATAAAAGATAAAAAAAGCCTTGCTGTGTTAGATTCTATTAGTCAAGGCGATGTGATAAAAACAATTACCATTTGCGAAACACTCCCCGAATCTTAGGCAGTAGCACGATGAAGCATTTACTCCCTCTCACACTTATTTCTAGTCTGCGATTTTTTGGGCTTTTTATTGTTTTGCCTATCATTGGGCTTTATACCGATGAATTTCACACGAGCGCATTTCTTGCTGGTTTGGCTGCGGGTGGTTATGCGATGACACAAATCATCTTTCAAACGCCCTTTGGCATTTTAAGCGACAAATATAATCGCAAACATATCGTTGGCATTGGGCTATTGATTTTTTTACTTGGTTCTTTAGTTTGCGCGTTTTCTACAAATATTACTATGCTTATCATCGGGCGATTTTTGCAAGGGGCTGGGGCGATTGGTGGGGTGGTAAGCGCACAGATTGCCGATTTAGTGCGTGAGGAGCAGAGAAATAAGGCTATGGCAGTAATGGGGGCAGGGATATTTATAAGCTTTATCCTCGCTATGTTTTTAAGCCCCGTAGTTGCTAGTTATTTTGGGCTCAATACCCTATTTTTTATCACAAGCGCACTTTGTGTTGTCTCTATTATCATTTTATATACAAGTGTCCCGGACACGCCGCGTGTGCAGTATCAATTTAATGATAGCAGTATGCAGCAGATTCTCACAAATAAGAATCTGCTTATTATGAATCTAAGCGCGTTGTTGCAAAAATTTTTGATGATTTTTGCCTTTATATGCGTGAGTATCACGCTCACTCATCATTTTGATTTGGACGAATCTCAATTATGGTATATCTATGTCCCTGCTGCACTCGCTGGGGTTTTTGCTATGGGTCCCTCATCAATTTTTGCGCAAAAAAAGGGACAATTTAAATCCGTAATGCTCTTTGGTATTATCGCCTTTGTTATCTCGTATTTTCTTATGGCGTATGCGGTGAGTAGCAATACACTTATACTTTTTGGTGTGGCAGTGCTTCTTTTTTTTGTAGGCTTTGCGATACACGAGCCTATTATGCAGTCTTTGGCTAGTCGCTACCCAAAGGCACATCAAAAAGGTGCGGCACTTGGTGTTTTTACCACGCTTGGATATGTGGGAAGCGCACTTGGTGGAGCCTGTGGCGGGTGGCTCTATGACAAAATTGGGCTTTTTAGCCTCTCAATCATTATCGCGCTCGTGTGTGTTGTATGGGCATTGCTATTGATAATATTTTTACAGAATCCAAAAAATCACAAGAATATTTATCTGTCGTTAGAAGAAGTGGATTTATCGTGCCTTAAGTTACTCGATAATCAACCCGGTTTGATTGAATGGTATATCAACCAAACCGAAAATGTTGCCATTATCAAATATGATGATACACTGATTCAAAAAGATCAGATTCTATCTGTCTTGCACAAGGGGTAAATATGGAACTATACGAAAAAATCATCATTGCCTCTGCAATGGGGCTATACTTATGCTTTTTAATCTATCAAAATAGAGATTACTTCACGCGTTCGCGAAAAGGCGATCATTCAAAGAATGGAAGTTGGGTTTTAGATGATGGAGAGACGATTATAAAAAGAGGGAATACAGACACCGATAAAGCAAATGACACACAAGAAGACAATGACAAGTATGAAACAATAAGAATAGAAACACAAGATGGGAGTAAAGATTATATAGAAATTAAATTCCCAAAAGAAGATAAAAATCAAAATGACAAATAACCCTATCCAAACTCAAAAAAAGAATCTCGCACAAATGCCCACAATAAGCAAAAAAATTCTGCGCCTTGTTGGCAAAACAAATGCGCAGTATAACCTTATCAAAGAGGGAGATAGAATCCTGCTAGGCTTGAGTGGCGGGAAAGATTCTATACTTTTAGCCACAATCCTCGCCTATATGCACAAACACGCACCATTTAAGTTTGATTATAAGGCGATTACTATTGATTATGGCAGGGGTGGGGAGTATGAGTATATTTTCGAGTATTGTGAGAATCTTGGCATTCCCTACGAGCTTTACCGCACCGATATTTATGAGATTTTGGAGCAAAACAAGCGGGAGGGGACAATTTATTGCAGCTTTTGCTCTCGTATGAGACGCGGTGCTTTATATAGTAAGGCATTAGAGGGAGGATTTAATAAACTTGCCCTTGCACATCATCTTGATGATGCGGCGGAAAGCTTTTTTATGAATCTTACTTATAATGGAGCAATGCGCTCTATGCCACCAATATATCGTGCGCAGAATGGTTTAGAAGTTATCCGCCCGCTCATTTTTGTGCGAGAGAGACAAATAATTGATTTCATTGCAAGTAATTACATTTATATTGCACCTGATTGTAATTGTCCCATTAATTGGTTAGATTCTGATAAAAAACCATATGTGCGCGAACAGACAAAGCAATTCTTAAAAAACATAGAGGAGCAAAATCCCTTTTTTTTTAAATCACTCAAAAATGCCTTTAGCAATATCCACGCGGAGAGCTTTTGTGATGAGCGGTATTTTAAACTTTGAGATTGTTTAAAGTATTTGCAAACAAAAAAATTATAGAATATCGCCCAAAGGATACAAAATGGCACAAACTATTAAGACAATAGCCTTAGCACGTATTTATGAGATGTATGGGCTCAAAGAGGACGCGCTGAATATTTATCGCGAGATTCTTTTAGAATCTCCAGAGAGCAAAGAAGCTCAAAGAGCGATAAAGCGCCTAATGCTTGTGCAGCAGACATTTCCACAAGTCAATCAAGCCCAAAGAGAATTTTTCATAAACGCGCAATCTCAAGAGGATTTAATTCAATTTCAAAGGTGGCTACTACGATGGACATCAAAGATTTAGTGCTGCAAACAATTGATGAGCTTTCCCAGCCTAGCGAGGATTCTTATACTCATCAAAGTGTTACTATACATTCAACTTCAGCGATAGACACGCAAAATATGCAAAGCATTCAGGGTATGCCAAGTGTGCAAAATATACGCGCTCCTTTCGCACAGGCGCAAAGTGAGGCTTTGCGTGAGGAATGCGAGTTTTTAGAAATGCTCCAAGAGCGACTTTTAGTACTTTTTGAAGGGCTCAAGGCAGAGCATAATAAAGAATTACAAACAAAGCTCAATCTTACTATAAACTTTTTAGAATATGAATTGAGTGTGATTACTGAACGATTAAGTGATATTAAGAGATAGTTTGTTAAATCTACATTTAATAATCTCGCTTACAATTTGACCCAGCCTTTGACCCGAATGAGATAGGGTGAGGTGATGGATTAACCCATTTAGGTGAGTATCATCTCAAAGGGAGGTTATCCCCCTCCAACTCCTCCCTTACTGGATACTTACGAAACAACCAAACCTTTATTGAGCCGCCCACTACCCCACTTGGGCGGTGTCTTTTTAAGAAGCTACGCACTTGTGAATCCTTACAATACAATAAATCTCACAGGTATTTAAGTTTTTTGTATGTGTGTAAATAAGCTCACAAAAACAAATTATGCCTTTCACAATTTACTTAAGCTATCTAAAAAGTGTTTTATTATAGAATCGCGCATTTTACTTGAAGCAAAGGTTTGGATTATGTTAGAAGTTCTAATGATTGAAGATGATTTAGAGTTGGCAGAAATTATCACAAGCTACCTAAAGCAATATGATATGAATGTAACCAATTATGACGAGCCTTATACTGGTATGAGTGCGGTAAATGCAAAACATTTTGATGTCTTGCTACTTGATTTGACATTGCCAAATCTTGATGGCTTGGAGGTGTGCAAAAGGGTGGCGAAGCAAAATAGCGTTCCCATCATTGTTTCTTCTGCAAGAAGTGATATTGATGATAAAGTCGAGGCTTTAAAATCCGGAGCTGATGATTATATTTCAAAGCCTTATGACCCAAAAGAGCTTGTGGCGAGGATTCAATCTCTTCTTAGACGCTACAATAAAAAAAGCGTGAAAGAGCAAGATAAAGAGAAAGACAGCGTTTTTAGAATCGACAAGTATAGTCGCCAAGTCTTTTTTAAAGAAAAAAAGCTTGAGCTTACACGCGCAGAGTATGAGATTCTCACTCTACTTATTAGTAAAAAGGGACATGTTTTCTCACGTGAGGCTATCGCCATAGAATCCGAATCTATTAATCCAGAAAGCTCAAATAAAAGTATTGATGTGATTATTGGGCGATTGCGCTCAAAGATTGAGGAAAATCCACGAAACCCACAATACATTATTTCTGTGCGCGGAGTGGGTTACAAGCTTGAAACATAGCCACAAAGTTTAAGATACAATGTTTCAATTTCGCCATTCTATTTTTTTTAAAATTGTCGTTTTGTTTCTATGCGCGTTGTTTGGCTTCTTTGCTGTCTCTTATTATTTTATTCAGGACCATATTAAAAATGAGGAGCTTCTCTCGCAAGTGCGCTATGGGCAATTTACCGCTACGATTAATGAGCTTATGCAGTTTGGCGCAGATCTCCCTACCATAAAGCAATATCTTAATAATATACACTTTACCCCTGTGAGCGAGGATGAGATTAAGCGCGTGCTGCAAGAGATTAATAAAATACCATATGATTTTGATGGTATATTTGCTAAGGCGATTAATACGCAAAATGGCATTTATATCCTCCTTGAAACAAGCGATGAGGCGACACTCTATAGGGATAATTCGCACAAATCTTATGAAAATTTTTATATTATCACACTTATTGGCATCGTGCTACTCACTTTTGTGTTTTTTATTGTGCTTAAAAGCCTTATGCCAATAAAAGTGTTGAAAGGGCAAATTAAGCAATTTGCAGAGGGGCATTTTGATACCTACTATGAGCAGGATGCAAAAGATGAAATCGATGAACTTTATCACGAATTTTATAAGGCTTCAAACAAAATTAAATCCTTGAATGAATCTCGTAGCTTACTTTTGCGTTCGATTATGCACGAGCTAAAAACCCCTATCACAAAAGGGCGCATTGTCGCAGAAATGGTGCAAGATTCTAAACAAAAACAACAGCTTTGCTCGAGCTTCACGCGTCTCAATGAACTTATTAATGAATTTGCAAAGATAGAGGAAATTAACTCGAAAAACTACCACATCAACAAGCAGGAGTTTTTACTCAGTGATTTGATAGCCCACACTGAAAATATGCTCCTCATTGATGAAGCGAGTGAATCTAGTCCTATCACATTTCTTTCGCCAAATGCCCTCATAAAAGCGGATTTTGATTTGTTTGCGATTGCTCTAAAAAATCTCCTTGATAATGCTATAAAATACAGCGAGGACGGCAAGGTAAGTGTATATGTGAAAAATGACCGCCTTTATACAAGCTCACGAGGTGAGCCTCTAACCCACCCGCTCAAAGATTATTTCAAGCCATATTTTAAAAATGAAAAAAACCCTTCATCTCAAGGCTTTGGGCTTGGTATGTACATTATCAAAAATACGCTTGACAATCAGGGATTTGACCTTAGCTACAAACACGAAAATGGTTGCAATATTTTCATTATTCATCACTGCGTAGTGGAGGATTACTGCCCGATAGAAGATAAACCAAACTAAAAGGAGATGTGATGTTTAGACGATTAAGAAGAATGCGCTTAAAAGAGTCAATGAGGACATTAGTGAGGGAAAATTACCTTAGAAAAGAGGATTTTATCTATCCGCTTTTTGTCATAGAGGGAGAAAATATTAAGAACGAAATCCCTTTAATGCCACAGGTGTATCAGCTTAGTATTGATAATATACTCAAAGAATGTGAGGAGCTCCTTAGTCTTGGCATATATCATATTATACTTTTTGGTTTGCCCTCACATAAGGATTCTTGTGGCAGCGAGGCACTTAGCGATAAGAATATTGTAGCACAGGCGATAAAGGCTATCAAAAAGCAGTTTCCGCAAATGATTGTTACGCTTGATTTGTGCTTTTGCGAATACACAGACCACGGGCATTGTGGGATTATCGATAAGAAACTTAATAGTGTTGATAATGATGCAACACTTGAGATTTTAGGACAGCAAGCGGTGGTGCTCGCAAGCTGTGGGGGCGATATGATAGCCCCGAGCGCGATGATGGACGGAATGGTGGGTGCTATACGCGCTTATTTGGATAAAGCAGGATTCACACATATACCCATTATGAGCTATTCTACAAAGTTTGCGAGTGCATATTATGGACCATTTCGCGATGTGGCAAACTCCGCGCCTAGTTTTGGCGATAGACGCTCGTATCAGCAAGATTGTGCTAATCGTAGAGAGGCGATTTTAGAGAGCCTTATTGATGAGGCAGAGGGCGCGGATATTTTGATGGTAAAACCTGCACTTGCCTATCTTGACATCGTGCGTGATATACGAGAGCAGACTTTGCTACCTTTAGCGGTATATAATGTGAGTGGCGAATACGCTATGCTTAAAGCCGCTCAAAAGGCTGGGATAATCGACTATGAGTGTGTGATGCTTGAAACATTACTAGGCTTTAAACGCGCCGGAGCGGATATTATCATTAGCTATCACGCCAAAGAAGTAGCGAAGCTTTTATAAAATCTCAAATGCAAAAAAAAGTTTCGCTTGGTTTTGTAAGTGTGCGCTAAAAATAGTTGCTCAAAATGCTTTCTTGGATTTTAGCCTAAGATTCTAAAGGCGGCTGTATGGGGTGTTTATATCTTTTGGCAAATGCAAATTATATAAAGCAGATTCTTAAGAATCTAGCTTTTAGGGCGAAAAATCTTTATTTGCTCCTCATTAGCGTGGATATAACCCGCCTCAATCAAATCAAGGCAATAAGGCACAGCAGGAAATACGGCTTCTAAGCATTCTCTAATGCTTTTAGGCTTACCCGGCAGATTGATAATAAGACTTTTTCCGCGAATCCCCGCACTTTGACGAGAAAGAATCGCTGTTGGGACATATTTGAGGCTTGCACTCCGCATAATCTCCCCAAAGCCGGGCAGCATTTTTTCACACACATTTTGTGTCGCTTCTGGGGTTACATCTCTTTTGGCTGGTCCTGTGCCACCTGTGGTAACGATTAAATCACAACCTTTTTTATCGCTTAAAAGCTTGAGGTTTTTTTCTATTAACTCTTGCTCATCGCTAATGATGTGATAGTGATATTCACAAGGATTTAAAATAAACTCATTTAAAACCTCTTGTATTGCTTTGCCTGAAATATCCTCATATACACCTTGAGAGGCTCTATCACTTGAAACCAAAATGCCTATTTTGATAGTGTGCATATTTTGCATTATGCTCCTTTAAATGAAGTAGATTTGGGATAAGCATTGATAAATGCTGCAATTTGCCCCACATCGTTGAGATTAAAAATAGGCAAATTAGAGGGGAGAATATGGGTGTTTTTGACACTCTCATCAATAGCAAAAGCATTTGCATAAGGAATATATGAAGATTCTATATGCTCTCTTGCTATCACAATGCGTGGAAAAGGCAAAGTTTTAAGCCCTTCAATAAATATATAATCATAGCTTTTAAATTGCTTTAATACTCTAAATAGAGCATTAGATTCTATTTCTTGCGTGTTTTGAGAATTTTCATTATGCTTTATTTGTAAAATCGTGCGAGTAGGGGAGAGCAGGGCTACTGCGCTAGAGCGTTGAAAAAACTCATAAGAATCTTTGCCTTGTGTATCAAAAATAGCCTTATCTTTTGGGTCGTGCTTAATCACAGCAACCTTTGCCTTTGGCTTTAAATATTCACAGAGTTTGCAAATAAGTGTCGTTTTGCCACTATTACTTTTTCCACTAAAGGCAAAGATAATGGGCGTGTGCGTGAGTTTAGAATGATGTGTCATTTTGACTACCTAAAATACCGCTACCTTGCAAAGGTTTGCTGCGTTCTTTGGCATAGATTCTTTGATGATTGATAACATCATATTTCCAAATAGGTGCATTTGCTTTAAAATCCTCTATAAAGTCTTCATATATACCAAGCACACCTTTGCGTTGTGCGGAGATAATGCCACACATATAAGAGCTTTGTCCGCATAGCACATCGCCTACGCTGTGAGCCATACAAATATATGTATCAAAATGATACTGCGCTTTTTGTTGCCATTTATCAAACCATTTGCGTAAAAGCGGCTCATATATATCAAAACTCAATGCGCTTATGTTATTTTCTGCACGCACGATACCCGTAAAAATACTCAATGCTCCAGCATTTTTGCTTTGGGCGAGATTCTCCCATTTGGTATAAATCTCACAAGTAGGCAATGCTCCTTTATAAAGATTGAGCATCAGCCACCGCATACAGGAGGAAGAAGTGCCACTTTATCGCCATAAGAAAGAGGATAGGAGAGGTCTTCAATAATTTCATCATTGACTGCCACAGCACTAATATCAAGCCACGAGTGTAGAGATGTATCCTTGCTTAGCAGTTCCTTAAGCTCTGCGAGACTTTGTGCCTCTAGTTCGCGCGCGGGAATGTTGCTTATTGGCCCTAGAAATTCCACCCTAATCATCGCCACTCCTTTAAAATATACTTCACAATTTATGCTTTTTACAATCCCAAAAGCATAGCAAAACTTGTGTTAAAAGTGATTTAAAAACATCACTTTTAGTTTCGCACCCGCCTTTAAATCACTGCCATTTTCCTCTAAAATCGCCACGGCAGTGTTGTGTGTAAGATTATTTATCATTGAGCTTTGTAGGGATTTTTTATTTTTGAAGCTCACTTGTAAGATTCCATTATTGTTATGAATCTCACAGGCGCGGAATTCCAAGCGCGAATCACTGCGCTTAATATCCTCAAGTAAGGTAGCTTCAAAAATATAGGGCTTGTGGATTCTATTTTGCAAACGCGCAAGAAGCACAGAGCCAAACAGGAGGAATGTGAGGGCGCAGGAGTTTGGAAATCCGGGTAGCCCTAAAATAGGCTTTGCTCTCTCTAAAACTCGTGTGTTTTCTATGGTTTTAGAATCTTGCCCCTCTTGCGTGGATTTTAGACTATCCGCATTTTTTAAATTTTGCATAGATTCTAAATCTATGCTTTTTCTCCCGCTATACAAGGCACAGGCGACAGGCTTACCCGGCTTTAAGCGCACTCCCTTAAACACCATATCTGCGCATTCTGTAATGACAACTTGTGTGAAGTCATAGTCCCCCATACTCATACCACCCGCACTTACTACCATATCACATTCTTGTAAGGCGCTTTGGTAGGTGGATTTAATCTTATCCCTATCATCTTTAAGCAGTGGATAGACGATAGGTTCTTGCCCCATTTGGAGTAGCAAAGATTCTAAAAGATGTGTATTCACGCTTCGCACAATGTTTGCATTCTCGCTTATCTCGCCTACCTCAATAATTTCATCACCTACGCATATTATACCTACACGCACTTTTTGATAGACTTGGATAAAGTTACAATTGAGCTCGGCGAGTAGCCCTATCTCAAACGCACCGATTTTATCGCCTTTATGGAGTAAAACTTCACCTTGCTTGTAGTTATCGCCTACTTGGCGCACCCATTGCGCTTTATGAATAAAATCTTTATGGGCTTGAATGTTTAAGAAGATTCTATTCTCTCTTATTTCAATATGCTCTACAATCACGAGTGTATCGGCATTATGAGGCATTATAGAGCCTGTGAAAGCCTTTATCGCACAACCCTTTGTGAGTGTGGGGCGCGTTGGATTCCCTGCTTTGTTAATTTGTGAAATTTCTAAGCCATCACTTTCTAAAAGTGCCATATCATCAAAGTTTATCGCATAGCCGTCCATTGCTGCGGTGGGGTAAGCGGGGACATTGCAGGGGGCTTTGATTTCTTGGGCGCAGATTCTATTGAGCGCATTTTTGAAATGCACGCGTTGTGTGCCAAGAGGTGTGAGCGGAAGGGATTCTAAAAGCTCCAACGCTTCCTTATAGCTTATCAGGGTAGGGTATGCCATAATCGCTCCTTGTGATAAATTTGCGCTCTAACATTGTGAGGGCAGATTCTGTATTGCAATAGAATCTAAACGCCCATATTCTCAAGTGCATTTTAGATTCTAAAGCAAATGCCCGAGTTTTTGCTTTTTGACTTCCAAATAGGCTTCATTATGAGGATTTGTGGGCGTGATAATGCTATGGCGCACCACTTTTGCATAAGGTTCTATCGCACTTACCTTGCGTGGATTGTTGGTAAGTAGGTTGATTTGTGTGATATGAAAATGCTTAAAAATTTCTCCCACAATGTCATAATTTCTTGCATCACTTTGGAATCCTAGCTTTTCGTTTGCTTCCACCGTGTCATAGCCTTTATCTTGCAGGGCATAGGCGTTTATTTTGTTAAAAAGCCCAATACCTCGCCCCTCTTGACGCAAATAAATAAGCATTCCTCCTTGAGCATTATGTGCGATTTGCTCCATTGCAAGGGCAAGTTCATTGCCACAATCGCATTTTTTAGAGCCAAAAACATCGCCGGTAAGGCATTCGGAGTGGATTCTCACAAGTGGAACTTCTCCTAAGTTTTGCGTAAAAACAACCAAATGTTCGCTCGGTGTGCTAAGTGGGTTAGATTTTTCTAAATATTCCCTAAAGCTTACAGCCAGAAAATCCCCAAATCGCGTGGGTAGGTGCGCTTGTTGAGAAATATCATATTTCATTTTTTTTCCTTTATCTTTGTATATTAGGTTATATAATTGAAGCCGCGCATTGTAAAATATTTTTTTAAATCTTTTGTTAAAACATTTATGTTTGGTGGAAAATATGAGCTTTAAAATTAAGAAATATTAAAAGATAATAATTATCCATTAATTATTGTGGGTTATATTATCGCTTCATAACTTTAACATTAAAAGGAGACATTATGAGTAAAAAACTCACAACAGCGACAGGCACACCATTAGGCGATAATCAAAACTCAATTACAGCAGGGAGCAGAGGTCCTACACTTTTGCAAGACACTTGGCTTTTAGAAAAACTCGCTCACTTTGATAGGGAGAGAATCCCCGAACGCGTAGTGCACGCAAAAGGAAGTGCTGCCTATGGTGAGCTGACAATCACAAATGATATTTCAGCATATTCTAAGGCGGATATTTTTAGCAAAGTGGGCAAAAAAACAAAGGCGTTTTTGCGCTTTTCCACCGTTGCAGGTGAGCGAGGCGCAGCCGATGCGGAACGAGATGTGCGAGGCTTTGCACTTAAATTTTACACAAATGAGGGAAATTGGGATATTGTAGGCAATAACACGCCTGTGTTTTTCATCAAAGATGCGGTGAAATTCCCGGATTTTATCCATACACAAAAGCGAGACCCAAAGACAAATTTGCGCTCTGCAACAGCAGCGTGGGACTTTTGGAGTTTGCACCCAGAGAGTTTGCATCAAGTAACGATTTTGATGAGCGATAGGGGGATTCCACGCAGTTACCGAGAAATGCACGGCTTTGGTAGCCATACATATAGCTTTATCAATGCCAAAAATGAACGCTTTTGGGTA
Organism: Helicobacter typhlonius; assembly: GCF_001460635.1. NCBI lineage: Bacteria > Pseudomonadati > Campylobacterota > Epsilonproteobacteria > Campylobacterales > Helicobacteraceae > Helicobacter > Helicobacter typhlonius. The sequence goes on along the minus strand of NZ_LN907858.1, from coordinate 1,122,709 downwards.
AAATTTCACTTCAAATCAATGCAGGGAATCCACAACCTCACAAACAAAGAAGCGGAGGCGATTATTGCCAAAGATAGAGAATCTCATCAAAAAGATTTGTTTGAAAACATTGAAAAGGGTAATTTCCCTAAATGGAGATTCTGTGTGCAAGTAATGCCCGAAAAAGAGGCGGCAAACTATCGCTTCAATCCTTTTGATTTGACAAAAGTGTGGAGTCATAAGGATTATCCATTGATTGAAGTGGGAATCTTGGAGCTAAATAAGAATCCAGAGAATTATTTTGCTGAAGTAGAACAAGCCGCATTTAACCCCGCAAACATTGTGCCCGGCATTGGATATAGCCCCGATAAAATGCTACAAGGACGGCTTTTTAGCTATGGTGACACGCAGCGATACCGCTTAGGCATTAATCATTCCCAGCTTCCTGTGAATGCGAGTATCGCCCCTGTGGCAAATACACACCGAGATGGTTATATGCAGCGAGGTGATTTTGGCGGGGAGAGAAATTATAATCCAAGTATTTTTAATGACTATGCCGAAGATTCTAATGCGCTTGAACCTGCACTACGCACAGAGGGTGGCGATGTAGCAAATCGTTACAATCACCGCGACACAGAGGACGATTATTTCGTGCAAGCAGGAGATTTGTATCGCTTGATGAATACAGAGCAAAAAGAGGCATTGTGCCAAAACATCAAAGACGCAATGGAGGGTGTGCCAAATGAGATTAAAAAGCGTCAAATTGAGCATTTCAAAAAGGCTGACCCAGCCTATGGCAAACGCGTAGAAGAGCTTGTGCTTTAATTGCACCTTAAAAAGTGTAGCAAAGTGGCAGAATGAATGGCAAGGAGTGGCAATGAGTAAAAATACTCAAGGTAGCATAAACAATATAAGTTTCACGCAAGAGGAGGAGGCGAAGCTTATGGAGCTTTGCCAATATGCACTTGATTGTGCGCGTCATAATGATGTAGAATCTTTGCAAACCCTGCTTGATGCAGGGCTTAATGTGAATCTTAGCAATGAAAGTGGCAATACACTTCTTATGCTTGCCGCATATAATGGGCATTTTGAAGCCACAGAGCTACTTTTGAAGTGCGGTGCATTAGTTGATAAGAAAAACGACAAAAATCACACACCACTTGCAGGTGTGTGCTTCAAGGGCTATGATGATATAGCCGAGCTTTTGTTGCAATATGGTGCAAATCCTAATGGCGATGGCGGTATGGGTTTAAGCCCGATGAATTGCGCTTGTTTCTTTGGGAGAAAGCAGATTCTAAAGCTCCTCCTGCAATATTCACACACAAAGCCCACATTTTTGCAAAAACTCGCTTTATTTTTCTTCAATATCAAAAATACCAAAAGGGTGCGAGAGATGTAAAATATTTTAGAATCTACCTAAAAAAGTGATTTGTTGGACCATTGCCTTTGCCAAGATTGAGTGAATACAAAATTGCATTAAAAATATATTCTTTTGCCCTTTGTATCGCAGTGAGGCTATCAAAGCCTAGAGCGAGGTTACAAGCGATTGCCGAGCTGAGTGTGCAGCCTGTGCCGTGTGTATTTTTGGTATCAATTTTTGGCGAGGGTAGGATATGAAATTCTCCATTATAAAACACATCATCGGCGTTTTGCTCACTATGTCCGCCCTTAAGTAAAACAGCCTTTGCACCCATATCATACAGCCTTTGCGCCGCTTTTTTCATATCTATTACATTATGTATATCAAACCCGCAAAGTTCTTGTGCCTCTGGGATATTTGGCGTAAGCACATTGCAAAGTTTGAGAATCTTCTCCTTAAAGTAAGCGCGTGTCTCTTTAGGCATAAGCGGGAAGCCATTTTTGGCAAACATCACGGGGTCAATCACAACATTTTGGGGTTTGTAGAAAAGTAGATTCTGTTCTATGCAGTCAATAATTGCATTTGAGCCGAGCATTCCTATCTTTGTGGCATTTGGTGGAATATCTTCAAACACTGCTTCAAATTGTTCATCAATCGCTTGAATGGGTATATCATAGCTAGAAATTACACGCGCGGTATTTTCAGCCACCACGCTTAAAACCACGCTCATACCAAAAAGTTTATGTGCGCTAAAAGTCTTTAAATCCGCTTGAATCCCTGCTCCACCGCTGCAATCACTCCCTGCGATTGTGAGGATTGGAATAGCATTTTGCATTTGAGGCTGTATGATATTTGACATTTGAGAATCCTTTAAGATTTTGATTTTTGCGTGTAGCGGTAATAGTAGAGATAGCCCACCACGCCCACGAGCACGAAGCCAAATACCCACAATCCCGCCTGTTTGACGAGGCTTTTAAGCTCGAGTTGTTCTGCGGAGGGATTACTTGAAGTAAAGGCTTGAATGATAGAATCTAGGCTCATCTGCGTGAAAAATGCCCCCGCATAATAGCCGATAATAGTGAGGATAATCACCCAAATCCCTGCGCCAAGCGAAGTATAGAGGCAAAATTTCGCAAGATTCATACGCGCAAGTCCGGCAGGTAGGGAGATGTATTGACGCACGATAGTAATGAGACGCCCCACAAAAGTGCTGATATGCCCGTGTTTTTTGAAAAATATCTCCACCTTTTGCATTGTCTCCTCTGTGAAAAAGACATATTTGCCATAGCGGATAAGAAACTCTCGCCCGAGTTTTAAGGCAAGATAGTAGTTAAACAATGCTCCAGCAAGTGAGCCACCAACCCCGCATATCACGGCGATAAAGGCATTCATCTCGCCTGTATAAACCAAATATCCCGCAGGAATCATCACCACTTCGGAGGGAAAGGGAAAAAAGCTAGATTCTAAAAACATCATTATGAAAATTCCCGCATAGCCCAAAGTCCCTACAAGTTCCACAATCCAATTAATCATACTGCTTAAGATTTCGCCCATTTATACACTCCTAATTAATGCACACTTTAAGGTGTTTAAGATTTTATTAATTTTGATTATTTTAGTTTGATATAATGCCATAAGTTTTTTACAGAATCTGTTATTTTAAAAAAGAGAAAATCAACTAAGTGAGGATAAGAGGGTAATGAAAGAGTTGTTTGAAGGGGCAGTGAAATTTCGCGAGGAGGACTATAACGAGCATAAGGCTTTGTATGAGAGCCTCAAAAAGCACCAAGAACCCCATACTTTACTGATTACCTGCACCGATTCGCGTGTCGTGCCAAATCTTATCACAAACACTTTGCCCGGCGATTTGTTTGTAATACGCAATATGGGGAATCTCGTCCCGCCATATTTGGGGAAAGACAAGGGCATACGCGGTGGGTATCTCGCAACGACTTCAGCTATCGAATATGCTTTAAGTATTCTTAACATAAAAAATGTAATTATTTGCGGACATAGCGACTGCGGGGCGTGTTCGGCTATTTATGAAGATTCAACAAAGTTAGATAATGCGCCATATGTAAAAAAGTGGATAGAGCTTTTAGAGCCAGTAAAGCAAAAAGTCGATGCGTTAGCACCCAGCTCGAAAGCAAAGCGCACTTGGCTTATGGAGCAGATGAATGTCGAGCATCAGCTTGAAAATTTAATGACTTATCCATTTGTGGAGGAGCGATTTGATAGGGGGGAGCTTAATATTTATGGGTGGTATTATATTATTGAAACAGGAGAAATCTTTAACTATAATATGATAAAGCGTGAATTTAAATTGATTAATAAAATTAACTAAAAGGAGAAAAAATGATTTTAATGAGCGGACCTTGCGTGATTGAGGGATATGAGGCATTAAGTGCGGTAGCAGAGGCATTAAAGCCTTTGAATGAGAATCCAAATATTGATTTTTATTTTAAGGCAAGTTTTGATAAGGCAAATCGCACGAGTTTAGAATCTTATCGCGGACCGGGCTTAGAAGAGGGTATGGAGATTCTAGGCGAGATTAAGAAAAAATTTGGCTACAAAATCATTACCGATATACACGAAAGCCACCAAGCCCAAGCTATCGCTAAAGTCGCTGATGTAGTGCAGATTCCGGCATTTTTATGCCGCCAAACAGACTTAATCGTAGCGGTGGCGAAGACTGATTGTATTGTGAATATCAAAAAAGGGCAGTTTATGAATCCCGCAGATATGCAACATAGCGTGTTAAAGGCGATTAAAACGCGTGGTGGTAGTGAAGCGAGTTATGAACAGGCGCAAAAATACCGCGTATGGCTCACAGAGCGTGGAAGCACTTTTGGCTATGGGAATCTTGTCGTAGATATGCGCTCACTTGTGATTATGCGTAAGTTTGCTCCTGTCGTCTTTGATGCGACTCATAGTGTGCAAATGCCCGGGGCAGCAGGGAGCAAAAGCGGAGGTGATAGCTCGTTTGTGCCTTATCTCGCTCGTGCAGCGGCGGCTGTGGGTGTAGATGGATTTTTTATGGAAACACATTTAAATCCTAAAGAAGCTCTAAGTGATGGACCAAATATGGTGCAGACTAATGCGCTTATCCCGCTTGTAGAACAGCTTTGCGCATTAGATTCATTCCTGCATACAAAATAGTGCGGGATTAAAAATAATATTTGGAGGGTTACAATGAATATCGTTGAGGGAAAATTACAGCTAGTGGGCGATGAGCGCATTGCGATTGTGAGTGCGCGTTTTAATCATTTGATTACCGATAGGTTGGTAGAGGGGGCGAAAGACTGCTTTTTGCGCCACGGCGGACGCGATGAGTTGCTTGATTTGGTGCTTGTGCCGGGCGCGTATGAGATTCCATTTGTATTACAAAAGATTCTCTCACAAGGCGAATATGATGGTGTGTGTTGCTTAGGTGCGGTGATTCGCGGGGCTACGCCACATTTTGATTATGTATCTGCGGAGGCGACTAAGGGTATTGCTAATGTTACGCTTAAATATGGTGCGCCGGTAACTTTTGGAGTGCTAACAACTGATAATATCGAACAAGCCATTGAGCGAGCCGGGACAAAGGCAGGAAATAAGGGCTTTGAATCTATGGCAGGGCTTATTGAGCTGATTAACCTTTATAGGAATATTGGGGCGTAATATGGCGACACGCACACAGGCGAGGGAAGCGGTTATTGGAATGCTTTACGCCTATGATGTAGGTAATGAAAATATCTTGCTTTTTGCGCGTGATATGTTTAGCGAAAAAAAAATTAAGAATAAGCAGCAGGATTTTGCTTACGCACTTTTGCAAGGGGTGCTAGATAATCTACAAAGCCTTGATGAAAGTATTACTTCGCATTTAAAAGAATGGGATTTTTCTCGTCTTGGTGGAATGGAGCGCGCTATGCTACGACTTGGTGCGTATGAGATACTCTATACCGATACTGATACGCCTGTGGTGATTAATGAAGCAGTGGAGCTATGCAAACTCTATGGTGGCGAAGACAATGCGCCGAGATTTATTAATGGTGTGCTAGATTCAATAGGCAAGGTAAGTAAAAAAAGTGCGAGAGAATCTATTACAAACAATCCTAAAGCGCAGGGCATTGGTTTAGAGACTTGTCTAGATTCTAAAAATGCGAAAGGATAATAATGAAGCTGTGTATTGCCCTTGATAACCCAAGCCTAGAGCAGAATCTTACCTTGCTTCATTCTTTGCAAACACTTAATCCCAAACATAAGCAAAATATATGGCTCAAAGTGGGCTTACGCAGCTTTATCCGCGATGGTATCGCTGGGCTAGAAATGATAAGAAAATATGGTAATTATAGAATCTTTTTAGATTTGAAGCTTTATGATATACCAAATACAATGCTTGATTCTATCAAAGAATGCGCCCAATTAGATGTGGATATGCTCACTATCCATACAAGCTGTGGGGAAGGGGCAATGAGGGCTATTGCGGAGCTTAAAAATCAAGCCAAAATCCCTCTTATTGTTGGCGTTACCGCGCTTACAAGCTTTGAAGATTCTAGTTTTGCAGAGATTTATAATGCCTCGCTTTTCTCCCATACGCTTAAACTTGCGGATTTGGCGTATCGTTGTGGTATTGACGGCGTGGTATGCTCGGTGCAAGAGAGCCTCTATATCAAGCAACGCACTCAATCAAATTTTCTTACGATTACACCCGGTATCCGCCCATTTGGCGAGGGGGCAGACGACCAAAAACGCGTGGCAACACTTAAGGATGCAAAAGCAGCGCAAAGCGATTTTGCGGTCATTGGGCGTCCCATTTACAAAGCAGAGAATCCGCTGCAAGTGGTGGAAAATATCTTAAAGATTCTTCAATAAAGGGCATTGATGAAAGTGCTAAAAAGTAGGGCAGCTCTGCAAGAGTTTCGTGCTGGGCTTAATGGAAGTGTGGGCTTTGTGCCGACAATGGGGGCTTTGCATAAGGGGCATTTGAGCCTTATAGAATCTTCTATAAAAGAGAATAATTACACAATCGTTTCTATTTTTGTGAATCCTACGCAGTTTGGGGCAAATGAGGATTTTGGCAGCTATCCACGCACATTAGAGCAAGATATTGCTTTATGTGAAAAGGCGGGTGTGAGCGCGGTATTTGCCCCTCGTGTGGAGGAGATGTATTTTGATGATGAGGTGAGTCTTTCTCCGCCTAAAAATATGGGCTATATTTTAGAGGGATTTGACCGCCCTACGCATTTTGCTGGGGTGTTGCGAGTAGTTTTAAAGCTTTTTATGCTTACTCGCGCTCATTGTGCGTATTTTGGACAAAAAGATGCACAACAAGTGTTGATTTTGCAAAAAATGGTGCGTGATTTATTTGTGCCTGTGGAGATTGTGCCTTGTCCTATAATGCGAGATAGCGATAGCTTGGCACTTAGCTCACGCAATATTTATCTAAGCCCAGAACAAAGGCAAAGCGCACTTTGTATCCCGCGCACGATTGAAGCTATAAAAAATGAGGTGGAAAAGGGGCAGGCTGAAGCAAAGCATTTGCGCGCTTTGGCTTTGGAGGGTTTAAAGAGTGTGGATAGAATCTTTTATGCGGATTTTTTTGATAGGGAGTTAAAGCCTATTGAGAGGGTAGAAAAGGGTAAGAGTATTTTTCTTATTGCCGCTCAAGTTGGCACAACACGTCTCCTTGATAATCTATGGATATAAACGAGAATTTAAAGGGAGAAAATGAAAAAACTTGCTTTTATATTGTGTGCGTGTGCTATTGCTTGGGGCTATGATAGTATTGATGAAGCCTTAGAAAATGGCGTATCAAGCGGCGATGTAACGCTTTATGGCAACTATATCAATGGGCAAAAAAATCCTGCTAATGTGAAGAGCAAAAATGATTTGAGTGAGGCTGGTTATGTGGTAGGTTCTGTGGGATTAGCCTACCACTCGGCATTTTATAAATATTTGCGCTTGGCGGTGAGTTTTCGTGCTCTTGGTGTGTTGTATGAAGCTGATAGACATTCACAATGGAGCGCAGCACCGCTTTTGAACAATCCCAATCGCTATGGTGAGGGTGATGCTTCAAGGGATTTTTATATGAATGATCGCACAATGCTAGGACAGAGCTATTTGGAATATTTTGATGGCAATACGAGCATCAAGCTCGGGCGAGTATTTGTGGATTCAGAATGGGTGGATAGGCTCATAGATGGCGTGTGGCTACGTAATCGTTCCTTGCCAAATATGCTTATTGAGGCACTATGGGTAAAAAATAGCGGCTATGTGCAGTATAACAAAATGACAGGATTCTATGATGTAAATCCTCATAGTGCGTTGGGATTAACACAGCTTAGCCTCAAGTATCATATCGGTGAAAAATTTAGCATAAAAACCTATGGTATAGCAACCTCTGCGGTATTTTACGCCGCTGGTGTGAAAGCAAATGCCCGATATGAGAGCTCAAAATCTTATCTGGGGCTTAGCGGACATTTTGCGACAAGCTTCGAGCAGACTTATGGCAGACTCGGGGGAAATTCTGGCAATGGCTACAATACCGATGTAAAAATTTATGTGGGTGTCAAAGATATGGCAGAGGCGAGTGCGGGATATATTAGCACGGGAAGTAATATCGGCTGGGGTTCGCTCAACACGCTTGGCAATAGTATAAGCCCATTTTTTATGTGGGGTGGAAGGGCTTTGCTTGAAGGGGTAGATGCAAGTTTGTGGTATGGGAAAGTGATGTTTGCCATTGATAGAGTGAGTTTTGCAGTGGTGTATGGTAGCACGAAGTTTAGAGGGATTAGCTACACGAGTATGCAAAATCCTTACGATAGAGTAAATGAAGTGAATCTTTTGGTGGATTTTGGCTTCACAGAGCATTTAAGCGGGATTCTTAATGTGCTTAATACGCACGGCGGGAAAGAGCTTTACTATCCGCATAGCACAAATGTGAATCTTGGCGTGAAATTGGCGTTTTAGATAATAAAAATTGAGAGATTTCATAATCTGCAAGTTAAGGCTATTTTTTACTTGCGATAAAATCAATAGAGTTGTAGTATAAAATTAGAATCTAAGAATAAATATTAATTTTGTTGTTTTAAGATACCATAATAATTTATGGTGGGTATAGAGGTTATATAATGAAAACAATTACTATCGTATGTGTGGGGCAGCCAAATGTTGGCAAAACATCACTTATTAATAGAATCTGCGGTGTGCATTTAAAAGTGGGGAATTTTATCGGTGTAACGATTGAAAAGGCGGAGGCATCTATTACATACAAAGATTATATATTGCGTATTATCGACTTGCCCGGGACTTATTCTTTAAATGACTATTCTTTTGAAGAGCACGTAACGCGGCAGTTTTTGGAAAATGAAAAGTATGATGTGATTTTAAATGTAGTTGATTCTACACATTTAGAACGTTGCTTATTCCTTAGCACACAGCTTTTGGACTTACACACGCCTATGTGTCTAGCATTGAATATGAGTGATGAGGCAAAAAAAGAGGGAATCCACATTGACAGCGCACTTTTGGGCGAGATACTTGGCACGGAATGCGTGAGTGTGTCGGCATTTTATGGGGATAATATAGATGAGTTGTTAGATTCTATTATCAAAGTTGCAAATAGCGGTGAGAAGCGTAATAAGCGTGTGTATGCGGACTTTTTGGAGGAGGAAATAAACAATCTTGAAACTTTTTTGCAAGAGAAGCAATACAGCGAAGTAGCACAGATTCTACATTTAAATTATCGAGGGGTGCGCAGTATGCGTGATGTGGCTATAAGGCTTTTAAGGCAGGATAGCTTTATAAGTGAAATTCTCCACGACAAAGGATGCTGGAGTGAGCTGAGTGCATTTACTCAAAAATGTATTAATAGGCTATATCTGCAAAGTGATGAAAAAAATGTGCGGAGCGTGTTTCATAATGATATGTTGAGTTTTGCTAAGGGCGCGAGTATGGAAGCCACGCATTTAAATGCTCCCGCAAAGCCTTCACTTACGCAACGACTAGATAATATTTTACTCAATAAATATCTTGGAATCCCTATTTTTCTACTTTTGATGTGGCTTTTGTTTCAAATTACCTTTTATCTTGGAGAGTTTCCTAAAGTGTGGATTGAGGAGGGTATGGCGAGTTTTGGGGATTGGGTCGAGGAGACTTTGCCCTATGAGTTTTTAGCCTCCTTGCTTTCTGGTGGTATTATCGCCGGTGTGGGCGCGGTGCTAAGCTTTTTGCCACATATTTTAATCCTTTTTTTTGGTATCGTGCTTTTGGAGGGCAGCGGATATATGGCGCGTGTAGCATTTTTGCTCGATGGATTCTTTCATAAGTTTGGTTTGCACGGCAAAAGTTTTATTCCGCTTGTAACAGGCTTTGGCTGCTCTGTTCCGGCTTTTATGAGCACAAGAATGCTCAAAAATCATAATGATAGAATGCTTACACTCTTTATTATTAACTTTATGAGTTGTGGGGCGCGTTTGCCTGTCTATACGCTCTTTATCGGGGCATTTTTCGCGCCACAAATGGCGGGTAATGTCTTGTATGGAATCTATATCTTTGGCGCACTTGTTGGGCTATGTATGGCAAAGATTCTAAAACTTACCGCGTTTAAGGGCGATGATGAACCTTTTGTAATGGAAATGCCAAAGTATCGTCTGCCGAGCGCACAGCTCATTGCTTTTAGTATCTGGCATAAAGCGGTGGGTTATGTGAAAAAAGCGGGGACTTTTATACTGCTCGCTTCAGTGATTATTTGGGTGGGGACGCAATTCCCTAAAAATGCAGTTTTAGAGGAGCAAATGACGCAATCAGTGCAGTTTCTAAAACAGAGTGTGAATCCTACACAAGAAAATGATACATTGCAAGATGAAATTGATGAAATTTATCATAACTATCAAGCGGCTTTAGTGGAGCAGAGTTATCTGGGGCGCATAGGGCAGTTTATACAGCCTATATTTGCACCTATGGATTTTGATTGGAAACTTTCTGTTTCGCTTCTCAATGGGCTTTTGGCAAAGGAGACAATCATTTCAAGTATGGGTGTGCTCTACGCACTTGGTGATGATATAGATGAAAACAATGACTTAGCATTGCGCGATGTGCTTAACGAATATATCAGTTTGCCTAGCGCGATTGCATTTATTTTATTCATTATGTTTTATAACCCTTGTTTTGCAGCAACTATCGTCTTTGGTAAAGAAGCAGGTGGAAAGCGATATATTATTTATCTGTTTCTTTTTACAAGTGCAGTTTCATATATTTTTGCTTTTGTGGGATATACACTAGCGCGTTTGTTGCTTTAAATATATCAGTTTAGAATCTACCCAAAGGCAAAGTGTGGTATTATTATTTTTATTACTTTCAATAGTTTTACTCTTATCTTTTTTTCATAAATCCACTTCAATAATGTCAATTTGTGCTCTTTTAAGCATAGTCTGCATTTTATTTATTGGCGAAAGAAGTATTATGCTTATCGTTTCTTGTGGTTTATTATTGTTTTGTCTTATAATCTTTATATTAATCAAAGAAGCAAGATATGATGTGCTTATATTTGCAGTTTTTTTATGTTTGTGGTTAGGGTTTATCTTTTTATTTTTTCATTTGTATATTAGGATAAATTTATTTGGGTAGATAAATGATAAGAATGTGAATCTATTCTAAATAATTTCATTATAAATCTCAAAAATCCCAACCCTACAAACGAGCCATACTCTAGCCCACATACCCTGTATTACCCCTATTTCCCCCCGCAAAATAGGCAAAAACTTCACAAAATCTCCGCAAAATCTCCCTGCACTCCCTTAAAAACTATCCAAAAAACTAAAAATTTATTAAAATTTCTATGTTCTTACCGATATGTATCTCAACCTAAAGGCAAGGACGCCTAAGGAAATTACAAATAAAGGAGTTGCTATGGCTTTCCAAGTCAATACAAACATTAACGCGCTCAATGCGCACGCACAATCTACCTTTACTCAATACAATCTCAAAAATTCAATGGAGAAATTGAGTTCAGGTCTCCGCATTAACAAGGCTGCAGACGATGCTTCAGGTATGACTATCGCCGATAGTTTGCGCTCTCAAGCAAGTGCGCTAGGACAAGCGATTAGAAATACAAACGATGGTATGGGGATTATCCAAATTGCGGATAAAGCGATGGACGAGCAAATCAAAATCCTTGATACAATCAAAACTAAAGCGGTTCAAGCAGCTCAAGATGGACAAAGCACACAATCTCGTTCGATGATTCAAATGGACATCAAGCGACTTATTGAAGGTCTTGATAATATTGGTAATACAACTACATACAATGGTATGGCGTTGCTCTCTGGTGCATTCTCTAATAAAGAATTCCAAGTGGGTGCGTATTCTAACCAATCTATTAAGGCATCTATTGGTGCGACTACATCTGACAAAATTGGACAAACTCGTATTGAGACAGGTGCTTTAGTTACTGCTTCTGGTGAAGTAACTGTAACCTTTAAAAATGTTGATGGTGTAAATGATGTTACTTTGGAATCTGTGAAGATTTCGCATTCAGCAGGGACAGGACTTGGTGTTTTGACAGAAGTGATTAATAAAAACTCTGATAAAACAGGTATTCGCGCTCAAGCGAATGTTATTACAACTTCTGATACATCTATTGCAAGTGGAAGTATGGCGGGTATTATGCTTAATGGTGTCTCTATTGGGGATATTATTGGGATTCAAAAGAATGATAGCGATGGTCGTTTGGTGCAAGCTTTCAATGCAGCTACAATGCACACAGGTGTTGAAGCCTATACGGATAATCTTGGTCGTTTGAATCTAAGAAGTATGGATGGACGCGGTATTTCTTTGAAAATGAATGGTCCTGTCGGACAAGGACCTGTAGCGATTGAAAATGTAAATGGCGGACAAAATCTTACTGGTGATGGTTCTAGTAACTATGGACGCCTCTCATTAGTGCGAACTGACGCAAGAGATGTTATTGTAAGTGGTGTGAATATTAGCTCAACAGGATATAATGATGAAACTAAAGTAGCTCAAACTACGGTAAACCTAAGAAACATAACAGGTGTGTTTAATACCGATGTGAAATCTGCTGCTGGTGCGAACTATAATGCAGTAATCGCAAGTGGTGGAGCTGACCTTGGTGCTGGTGTAACAACCCTACGCGGTGCAATGGTAACAATGGATATTGCTGAATCTGCTCAAAAAATGCTTGATAAGATTAGGGCAGACCTTGGTTCTGTTCAAGGACAAATGGTGAGCACAGTCAATAACATCACTATTACTCAAGTGAATGTTAAGGCAGCTGAATCTGGTATCCGCGAAGTGGATTTTGCCGCTGAAAGCTCTGAATTTAGTAAGCTCAATATCTTGGCTCAATCTGGTAGTTACGCGCTTTCTCAAGCAAATGCTATCCAACAAAACATCTTAAGATTACTTAACTAAGGTTAGGCTTTCTTTTAGGCTCGGTGCTTTCTCTTGAGCTCGGGCTTAGGGCTTTAAATCTTTTAAATAGCGCGATTAGGCTTCTAGCCTAGCGCGACACTTGGCTTTGGCTTTTTAGTTCAAGGCTTGGTTTAACTCACCTCTTGGGAGCTTAGTTTTCCTTAGCTCTCTTTTTTTGGGGTGTGGTTAGGTTCTTTGTTTAGCTAGGTCATCTCAGGGACGAGGCATCTAGCGAATGCAGCAAGGAGTCGTGCTAACGTGCGTGTGAAGCTGCATTTTTTGACATTAAACGAGGTTTGCCATTCTTATAGCTCCTCCGCTCCTTCTCCTCCCTTATCTTGTGAGGGAGGCTGTTTCATCTATGTTAAAATTTCCTTAATAAAAATCTTTTGTAAAAATCAGCATAGAATCCAAATAAAGATAATTTATCTGTAATCAATGTATATCCTAGCATAATCTGCACTCTATCCCCACCTTTCTTTATTTATCTTTTTTAAAAGAGGGAAATAGAAGTAAATTTATAAAAAACAAAATATCTAAAATCTACAATTTTTTATTAACAAAATACGCTTATAATACAACCTTTACTTTTCAACGCGGAGTATAGCGCAGCCTGATTAGCGCGCACCCTTGGGGTGGGTGAGGTCGTGGGTTTGAATCCCGCTACTCCGACCATTGTATCTATTCTAAGACTTACAAAATCTTTTATTCTTTTTATATCATATGTAGCATTGTAGCTTGTAGTATTTTGAAAATGTGTAAATAGATGAGTTTATAAAGGAATGTGTTTTGCTTCCTTGCTTTAGAATCTAAAGCAAGGAAGCGATATGGGTCAAGTAAGTGCAGGTAGGAATGATGAAGCAATGTATAAGGGATTAGAATCCTTTGGTGCGCGACTAATGCTTGGTGTGTTGCTTAGCATAATATGCGCTCTATCTCTCTATGGGCAAAAAATCTCGCAAGTGGCACAAATTGTGGGGATTAGAGAAAATAGCTTAGTGGGCTATGGCTTAGTCATAGGTTTAAATGGAAGTGGTGATAAAAGTGGCTCAAAATTCACTATGCAAAGCGTAGCAAATATGCTAGAGAGTGTAAATGTCAAACTCTCCGCAAATGATATAAAATCAAAAAATGTCGCTGCGGTTATGGTAACTGCGAGCTTACCGCCTTTTGCAAGACAGGGCGATAAGCTTGATATTCTCGTCTCTTCTATTGGCGATGCGAAGTCTATCAGCGGTGGAACGCTCGTAATGACGCCTCTTACAGGGGTTGATGGTAATATTTATGCGTTAGCACAGGGCAATATCCTTATGGGCGAGAGCGGGAGCGCACTCTCTGGCACAATCATTGGCGGGGCGAGTGTGGAACGCGAAGTGGGCTACAATCTCTATAATCAGCAAAATGCGACTTTGAGCTTGAAAAAAACAGATTTACAAAATGCGATTAAGATTCAGCAAACGCTTAATGAGGTGTTTGGCGATGCGGTTGCGGTAGCGGTAGATGCGCGGACACTTAAGCTCAATAAGCCGGAAAATTTGAGTATGGTTGAATTTTTAGCATTAGTTGAGGAAGTCGAGGTAGATTACTCACATAAAGAACGTATAGTGATTGATGAAAAGTCTGGCACGATTGTAGCGGGTGTGGGCATCACAATCGACCCGGTGATTATCACGCACGGCGATATTACGATAAAAATCTCTAATGAAATGCCCGATGACCCCGAGGCAGTGAAGCTTGAGGACGGCACAATAATGAGCAAGGCACAAGGCACGATTAGTAGCACAGATGGCGCAAAACCCACGGTTTCAAGCGTAGTCAAGGCATTGCAGAGAATGGGTGCAACCCCGCGCAATGTGATTTCAATCCTCGAGAGTATGCGCAAATCGGGCGCATTGAGAGCGGAAATAGAAGTAATGTAAAAAAAAGGAGTGCAAATGCGAGGGCTTAAAAAAATTACAGAATCTATCAAAGATGTAAAATTTGCAGTAGGCTTAATGCTTGATTCTATAATTATGCTAAAGATTCATAATCTTTATAGATTCTAAGGAGCGCAAAATGATGAATAGTATTAATAATGCAGCGGCAATCTCTGCGTATCAAAGGGCGCAAGATTCACAACTTTCACGCGTAGATGAGACAAAGGACGACAAGGCACTAAGGGAGCAAACCGACCAATTTGAATCTATCTTGCTTAAATTTATGCTTGAGAGCGCAATTAAAAATGACGATACACTTTATCCAAAACAGCCCGGGAGCGATATTTACCACTCTATGTATATTGATAACCTAAGCCAAGAGCTAAGCGGTAGTTTTGGGTATAGTGAGCTTTTGTTTAATTATCTAAAGGAGCAACAAAGCGCAGGTAGGGTGCATTTGGCACATAGAGGGACAAATAATCCTTATGGAAAATAATGTCATCAACCCAAGTCTTTTAGAGCATTTAAATAGTAGCGATAAAAGTGTTTTGCTCGAAACTCTCGCTACATTGATTCAAAGTACTTATGGCACAGAGCAGGAATTTAAAAAACTCCAAAGTGATTTTAATAGCCTAAAAGCCTTGTATGAATGGGTGCTTGAGCTTATACCACAAGCAATTTGTGTAATGGAAACCAATGGAAATGTGTTTTATCGTAATGCAGAGGCGAGTAAAATCGCAGATATGTTTGAGAATGTGGCACATTTGGGCGAGGGCGAAAGTGAAGTAGCGTATAAGGAGCAGTTTTATCTCCTGCAAATTAGCGTGAAAAATGACAAAAAAGTGATGAGTGCGACAAATATTACAAACCAAAAGCGACAAGAAAGACTTGCGTCTATGGGACAAATCTCCGCGCATTTGGCACACGAGATTCGAAACCCCATAGGCTCGATTTCACTCCTTACTTCTACGCTTTTGAAACGCGCTGGAGTGCAGGTAAAACCGCTCGTGCTAGAGATAAAAAAGGCAATTTGGCGTGTGGAAAGGCTGATTAACACGACTTTGCTTTGGACAAAAGGTGTGAATGCAAATCGCACATTGCGTGATTTAGGTGAGTTTAAAAACGAGCTAATGCAGAGTGTGGGGCATTATACCTACTCTAAACCCATTGATTTTAACTTTAATCTTGAATCTAATGCACAAATTTTCGCTGATTTTGATTTGCTTAGTATCGTGCTGCAAAATTTCTTGTCAAATGCCATTGACGCGATTGAGGAGGGCGAGTGCAGTAATGGCGTGGTGAATGTGAGCTTTAGCGAGGACGAGGCATTTTGGTGCTTTATCTTTAGCGATAATGGCGCGAGTATCGCCGATAAGAATTTGCTTTTTGAGCCATTTAAGACGACAAAGCTAAAGGGTAATGGCTTGGGCTTGGCATTGTGTCAGCAAATCGTCAATGCGCACAATGGTAGTATTTCGCTCAATGAAAACACAGATGATAAAATCTTTTATATAAAAATTGCTAAAAGCTAAGAATCTTGCTGTTATAATGCGCGTTTAATTTGGCTTAAGGAAAGTAGAATGCGTATTACAAAAATTACAGCGACAAAGGGCTTTGAGCGCGAGTTTAGCGGGATTGCCACCGATAAATCTATTTCGCATCGTAGCGTGATTTTTGCGCTTTTGGCAAGTGCCTCTTGTAGAGTGGAAAATTACCTTATGGGTGAGGATACTCTGCATACCCTGCATATTGCGCGTGAATTGGGGCTTGGCGTGGAGCAAAAAGAAAATGTTTTAATCCTCACGCCACCAAAGCAGATAAAAGAGCCTCACAAGGTGCTTGATTGTGGGAATGCGGGGACGGGAATGCGCCTTTTTTCAGGATTTTTGAGTGGGGTTAAGGGGCATTTTGTCCTAAGTGGCGATGAATACTTGAATGAACGCCCGATGAAACGCATTATTGAGCCATTAAATAGTATAGGAGCGCATATTATAGGGAGAGAGAACAATGCCTATGCGCCTTTAAGCATTACAGGCGGGGAGATAAAGAGCTTTAATTACACAAGCAAGATTGCCTCCGCACAAGTCAAAAGTGCAATGATATTAGCAGGGCTTCAGGCAGAGGGAACTTCGAGATTCTATGAGCCATTTTTAAGTCGCAATCATACAGAAAATATACTTCAGGGTATGGGCGTGGAAATGAGCACAAAAGAGCAAGAAAATGGTGCGTATGAATTGGAATTTAAGGGGCAGGGGCGTAAAAAATTAGAATCCTTTGATTTGTGTGTGCCCGCAGACCCTTCGAGCGCATTTTATTTTGCGGTGGCAGCGTGTGTGCTACAATCAAAGGTTAAGCTTAAAAATGTGCTTTTAAATAAAACACGCATACAAGCTTTTAAGATTTTAGAAGCTATGGGTGCGGAGGTAAAATACGAGCTTCACCACTCACTTTATGAGGAAGTGGGGGATATTGAGGTGTGTGGCAAGAGCCTTCGGGCTATCAATGTGGAGAGCGAGATAGCGTGGCTTATAGATGAGATTCCAGCCCTTAGTATTGCATTTGCAGTGGCGAGTGGCACTTCAAGGGTGGCTAATGCGAAAGAGTTGCGCGTAAAAGAAAGTGATAGAATCCACGCTACAATTACGAATCTACGCGCTATGGGGATAAAATGCGAGGAATTTGAAGACGGATTTAGTGTGTGTGGTGGCGAACTTAAGAGGGCGCGGGTAGATTCTTTTGGCGATCATCGTATTGCGATGAGCTTTGCCATAGCAATGCTTGTGTGCGGAGGTGAGATAAGCGATAGCGCGTGTATTGATGTGTCTTTTCCACAATTTCTTGATTATCTTTCCTCAATTACACATATAGAAAATATCAATGAGTAAGGATTTATGATGCAAGTAAAACTCGCTCAAAAATATGGCTTTTGCTTTGGCGTGAAGAGGGCAATTCAAATCGCCGAGGATAATCGTAATGCTATTACCTTTGGTCCGCTTATACATAATGCAAAAGAAATTGATAGATTAAAAAGGGATTTTGGTGTAACTTTGGGAGAGAATCTAGAGGAAGTGCAAGAGTGTGATAATGTAATCGTGCGCACACATGGCATTACTAAGGGGGATTTAGAGATTTTAAAAGAACGCGGTAATAATGTGATTGACGCGACTTGCCCCTTTGTAACAAAGCCCCAAAAAATTGTAAAGAAGATGTCCCAAGAGGGTTATCAAATCATTGTTTTTGGCGATAGGAATCACCCAGAAGTCAAAGGTGTGGCGAGTTATGGCGAGAATGTGGAGATTGTGGCAAGTGTTGATGAAATAGCGCAGTGCAAATTACAGAAAAAAGTAGCCCTTGTATCGCAAACAACCAAGCAGATAAAGCAGTTTGGTGAGATAGCAGCCTTTATTATCTCTCAAACAAATGAAGCGCGTGTGTTTAATACGATTTGTAATGCGACTTTTGAGAATCAAAGTGCGGTGCTTGAACTCAGCAAAGAAGTAGATATAATGATAATAGTGGGTGGCAAAAACTCTTCAAACACAAAGCAGTTGCTTAAAATTGCTCAAAATTATTGCGAAAATAGCTATTTGGTAGAGGATAAAAACGAGCTGCAAGAGCAGTGGTTTAAAGGTAAAAAGCTATGCGGCATTACCGCAGGGGCTTCTACACCGGATTGGATCATTGAGGGCGTGAGGGAGAAAATTGAGCAGTTTTAGGTGATTTTTTGAGCGTGCGGATATTCTTAAGGTATAGCAAGGTTTTGCTTTGGTAGAATCTGCAAGATTTTAATTTCCATAGCAAAGGGTTTTGATGTTAGTGAATTTGGACAACGATAATTCTTTTATCGATGAAGAGGATTTTGCTACTTTATATGCAGCGAGTGAAAAAGGGGCAGATGAAGGTGCGATACAGACGGGCGAGATTGTAGAGATAAATGATGAATACGCAATGGTAGCAATCCCACACGCAAAACGCGAGGCAAGGCTTAGAATTTCTGAAATTACTAAAAATGGTGAGTTGTTGTTTAAAAAAGGCGATAGGATTGAAGTATTTGTATCTCAATCAAGGCAGGGACCGAGTGCTTCATATATAAAAGCGCAGAAAATGAAGAGGATTGTTGAGAAAATAGCGGAACTCGCAGATGGTTATCAAGATAAGATCATCGAAGCAAAGATAATTGGTAAAAATAAGGGTGGTTTTGTGATGGAGTATGATGGCATAGATGTATTTATGCCACGCAGAGACTCTGCAATTCGCGAGGACGATAAGGCAAAAGGCAAAACATACAAGGTAGCCATTATTAAGGTTGATAAGGAGAGTAATTCAATCATTGTATCGCGCAAAAGATTTTTTGAGCTTGATGATGAAAAGCGCAAGGAATTATGTGAGAAGATTCTAAAGAATGATGAGGTGCAAAAGGGTGTGATTACTAAAATTGCACCCTTTGGAATCTTTGTCGATGTAGGTGGCGTGGAGGGGCTAGTGCATTACACGGAGCTTAGCCATAAAGGACCAATCAATCCCTCAAAGAATTTCAAAGAAGGTGATGAAGTAATGGTGAGGGTGCTTGGCTTTGATGATAAAAAAAGACGATTTACACTCTCTATGAAAGCACTCAATGGCGACCCGTGGGTAGAAATAGAAAAAGAGCTTGAAGTGGGATATGCTATTAAAGTAAGTGTAAGTAATATAGAGCCTTACGGGGTATTTGTGGATTTGGGGAATGATATTGAGGGCTTTTTGCATATTTCTGAAATCTCGTGGGATAAAAATATCAAGCATCCTTCAAGTTACTTGAGCGTAGGGCAGGAAATTGATGTAGAGATTATAGAGATTAATACAGAGACGAGAAAGTTGCGCGTATCGCTTAAAAAACTCCTTGATAAACCTTTTATTGCTTTTAGCAAAGCACATCAAGTTGGCGATGTGCTTAAGGGCAAGGTAGCGACTTTAACAGACTTTGGTGCGTTTATCAAGATTGGCGCAGTAGATGGGCTGTTACACAATGAGGACGCGTATTGGGATAAGAATCTAAAGTGTAAAGATGGATTGCAAGTGGGTGATGAAATAGAGGTGAAAATCATTAAGATTGATAAGGAGAATGAGCGAATTTCGCTTTCTCGTAAAGTCTTTTTAGAATCTCCAGCAAAAATATTTGGTAAAACACATAAAGCCGATGATGTGGTAAAAGGTGTGGTGATAGACATAAAAGACTTTGGTATCTTTGTGAAAATTGATGAAATGGAAGCACTCATTCGCAATGAAGAGATTTATCCGCTTGAAAAAGAGGAGATTAAGCTAGGAGATGAAATATCTTGCGCAATAGCTCACATTGATGAGGAAAATAACAAAGTGAGAGCTTCTATCAAAAGGCTAGAAAGACAAAAAGAAAAAGAAGCATTAAAGACTTTTAATTCTGATGAGAAACTCTTGGCGATAAGCTGAAAAATCGCCTTTAGGAGAGTGTAGGGAGTGAAAAAGCTTGTATTCGTTGCGGTGCTTGTAGCTGTTATAGGTGCGGCTATTTATGGGGTTTTGTATCTTGATAAAATATCAGTAGCACCTGCTTTTGAAGCAAAGCCTATGGAGCTTCCTCAAGTGGGTGGCGAGATAGAACACAAAGAGGAGAATTGGCTAGGCTTTGTCCCAGATAATGACGAGTTGCCTTATGCCTACCCGGCGACAGAACTTAGTATTCGTTTTGATTTTCTCGCACCTGATGCCAAGCGCACGATACCTTCGGCTATTAGCATCGATGACCTTGATGAGTATAAGTTTGCTTGTGTGAAGCAGGTTTTAGCGCAAAATAATATAGAATCTGCCTATTACAAATCAGGCAATGTGCTTAAACTTATGGTGTTTGTAAGTGATGAAGCAATGTATGAGAAGCTCTTAGCAGATTTGAAATACTATCGTCTGCAATTTAGCGTGCAATAAACTGCAAAAAGGAGTGAATATGAAATATAAAGTCATCGTATGCGACCATATCCATCAAAGAGGGCTTGATTTACTTAGCACACAGAGTGATGTTGAGATGGAGAATCTTGCCTCTATACCAAAAGATGAACTACTTAGCAAAATTTCAAGTGCTGATGTGGTAATTACGCGTAGCTCGACTGATGTGGGTGAGAAATTTTTAGAATCTTCGGGGCAAATACGCGCGGTGGTGCGTGCAGGTGTGGGCGTAGATAATGTCGATATTGAGGGTTGTTCTCGCAAGGGTATTGTAGTAATGAATGTGCCTACTGCAAATACTATCGCCGCAGTGGAGCTCACAATGGCTCATCTTATCAACGCCGTGCGTAATTTTCCCGGTGCAAATACACAGCTTAAAAATGAGCGCAAATGGAAACGTGAAGATTGGTATGGGATTGAGCTTAAAGGCAAGAAACTAGGCATTATTGGTTTTGGCAATATTGGCTCACGCGTGGGACTGCGTGCGAAAGCCTTTGAAATGGAGGTTTTGGCTTATGACCCTTATATTTTGCCTTCAAAAGCCACCGATGTGGGTATTACCTACACAACAAACTTTGATGATATTCTCTCCTGCGATATTATTACGATTCATACACCAAAAAATGCGGAAACAAAAGATATGATAAAGGCGGCTCAAATCGCAAAAATGAAAGACGGCGTGATACTCATTAACTGCGCGCGGGGTGGTTTGTATAACGAAAAAGACCTTTATGATGCGCTAAAGAGTGGCAAGATTAAATGGGCTGGGCTTGATGTATTTGGTAAAGAACCAGCTATTGATAATCCTTTGCTTGATTTGCCAAATGTTTATGTAACGCCACATATTGGAGCAAATACATTAGAATCTCAAGAGCAGATTGCTATTCAAGCTGCGGAGGCAGCTATTGAGGCGGCACGAGGCTCAAGCTATCCAAATGCACTCAATCTCCCTATAAAAGAATCCGAACTCCCAAGTATGGTAAAACCTTATCTTGAGCTTATGCAAAAGCTAGGATTCTTAGCAGCACAGGCAAATAAGGGTGTGATCACTTCGATTCACATAGAAGCACAGGGTGAGATTAGCTCCTATGCGGATTCATTGCAGACTTTTGCGCTTGTTGGTGCGCTCAAGGCGAGTTTAGGCGACAAGATTAATTATGTCAATGCGCCTTTTATGGCAAAAGAGCGCGGTATTGATGTGAAAGTTCAAAAGAAGCAAGCAAGTGATACTTACAAAAATCACATTTCTATTAGCCTAAGCACACAAAATGAGAATCTTTCATTAAGTGGCACGGTGTTTGAAGATAAGCACTTGCGCTTGACTTCGATTAATAATTTTCAATTTGATATTGAGCCAAAGGGTAATATTATTTTCTTTAGAAATACCGATGTGCCCGGTGTGATTGGTTCCGTGGGAAGTATTTTAGGAGACAATCAAGTCAATATTACCGATTTCCACCTTGCTCGTCAAAATAAAGAGGCTATGGCAGTGATACTTGTAGATTCACAAGTTTCTAGCGAGGTGCTAAAGCAGCTTGAGCAAATCCCCGCAGCTATTAATGTCAAAATGCTTAATATTTAAATAGAATCTTAAGTAGAGTGAAAGCTCCGTGCTAGATTCTATGCCTTTTCAGACTTACATCATCTTTGAGAATTCTTCTAGTGCATTCGCCACACAGAGAATTCTAAGCTCCCCTCTATTTGCTGATTTTGATTTTAGCTTACAGCTTGTCCCCACACCAAAGGAATATAGCAATAACTGCACCTTGTCTATTTTGCTTGAGTGGGGCAGGGATTGTGAATCTTATCACAATGTAGATTCTAAAAATATGCAAAATGATAGCATTCAAAACGTCAAGATTCAAAATTGCGAAATTGATAAAAGCAACATTGCAGGGGATAATATCAAAAATAAAAATTTTCAAGGAGATTTTATAAAATCTATTAGCTCACTATTAGCACAAAAGCATATTAAGCACGATATAATACACCTTTAATTCACTTTAAGGATAGATATTGAAGGATTATAATCATATTCATATTAGCGGTGCGCGTGAGAATAATCTAAAAAACATCAATCTTAGTATTCCTAAAAATCAGCTCGTTGTTTTTACAGGTTTGTCGGGTTCGGGTAAATCCACTCTTGCCTTTGACACACTCTATGCAGAGGGGCAACGCCGATATATAGAATCTCTCTCAAGTTATGCTCGGCAGTTTTTAGATAAAGTCGGTAAGCCTGATGTGGATAAAATCGAGGGACTCACTCCCGCGATTGCTATTGACCAAAAGACAACAAGTAAGAATCCACGTTCAACGGTTGGCACGATTACAGAAATTTATGATTATTTGCGTCTGCTTTACGCGCGTGTGGGTATTCAGCATTGCCATATATGTGGCGAGAAAATTTCCCAAATGAGTGCGACAGATATTATCGAGCAGATTCTCAATCTCCCCGATGGCGCAAAGATGATATTCCTTGCGCCTATTGTCAAGGAAAAAAAGGGGAGTTTTAATGACAAAATAGAATCCTTGCGCCAAAAGGGCTATGTGCGAGCGATGATTGATGGCGTAATGGTGCGACTTGATGAAGAGATTGAACTTGCTAAAAATAAAAAGCATAGCATTAAAATTGTGATTGATAGGGTAGTGAATATAGCGGAAAACCACACGCGTATCGCGCAAGGAGTAGAAAAAGCACTTAAGGAATCTTATGGCGAAATTGAAGTAGAGATTATTCATAATGACGAAAAAAAGTTTTTGCATTATTCCGAACATTTCGCGTGTTTTAAGTGTAAGGTGAGTTTTGAGGAGCTAGAGCCGCTTGGATTCTCATTTAACTCACCAAAGGGTGCGTGTGAGGATTGTTTGGGGCTTGGGGCGAAGTATGCCATTGATTTGAAAAAAATCCTTGATAAATCCCAACCGCTAAATAAGGGCGGTATCAAAATTATCTTTGGATTCAATCGCAATTATTACGCGGAGCTTTTTTATGCGTTTTGTCGTAGCGCAAAGATTGACCCAAATCTTAGCTTTGAGGAGTTAAGTAAATCACAGCAGAGCAGTCTGCTCTATGGTAATGAGCAAGAAGTAGAGATTCAATGGAGGTCAAGTAAGCTAAAACGTCCTTGGAAAGGTATTTTGCAAATTGCTTATGATATGCTAAAAGATGATAAGGATTTGGGGGATTATACGACTGAAAAGGTATGTCCTACTTGTAATGGACACCGCTTGAAGCTAGAATCTTTAAGTGTTAAGGTTGCTGGGCTTGGCATAGGGGAAGTTATTGATATGCCCATACAGCAGGTTTATGAATTTTTTAATGATACGAGTGCGTTTTCCTATTTTAACGAGCAAAATCGCTTTATTGCCGAGCCAATTTTGAAAGAAATCCGCGAGAGATTATTTTTTCTCTATGATGTGGGGCTTGGCTATCTCACTTTGGGGCGCGATGCGAGGAGCATTAGCGGGGGAGAATCTCAACGCATACGCATTGCTAGTCAAATTGGTAGTGGGCTTACAGGGGTAATGTATGTGCTTGATGAGCCAAGCATAGGGCTTCACGAGCGTGATACTTTGCGCCTCATTAAGACATTGCGTAGTTTGCAGGAAAAGGGTAATAGCGTGATTATTGTTGAGCACGATAAGGAGACGATTCTAAACGCGGATTATATCGTGGATATTGGACCAGAGGCGGGATTGCGCGGCGGGGAAGTCGTGTTTAGCGGAAATATAGCGGAGCTTTTGGATACAAACACATTCACTGCGGAGTATGTGAAAGGTACGAAAATTATTTTCTATCCGCATAAGCGCAAAATATCGCAGTGGCTTAAAATTTCTAATGTAAATATTCATAATATTACTCATCTTAGTGTGTCTATCCCGCTTTCTCAATTTGTATGTGTAACGGGCGTGAGTGGTAGCGGTAAAAGCTCACTTATTTTGCAGACTTTGCTACCCGTAGCCCAAGAGCTTCTTAATAATGCACGAAAGGTGCAAAAATGCGATGGCGTGGAGATTGCAGGGCTAGAGCATTTGGATAAGGTAATTTATTTAGACCAAAGTCCTATCGGGCGCACTCCTCGTAGTAATCCCGCGACTTATACGGGAGTTATGGACGATATACGCACACTTTTTGCAGATTCTAAAGAATCTAAGGTGCGAGGCTATAGCGTGGGACGCTTTAGCTTTAATGTCAAGGGCGGACGATGTGAAAAATGTCAAGGCGAGGGAGAGATAAAGATTGAAATGCACTTTTTGCCCGACATAATGGTGAAATGCGATGCGTGTAAGGGCGCGAAATATAATCCCCAAACGCTTGAAATTACCTACAAGGGTAAGAATATAGCTGATGTGCTGGGTATGAGCGTGGATTATGCATTGGAGTTTTTTGCAAAAGTGCCAAAAATCGCTCAAAAACTGCGAACACTCCAAGATGTAGGGTTAGGCTATATCAATTTAGGGCAAAATGCCCTCACACTTAGCGGGGGCGAAGCACAGAGGATTAAGCTCGCTAAGGAATTAAGTCGCAAGGATACAGGTAAGACACTCTATGTGCTTGATGAGCCTACCACTGGGCTACATTTTGCTGATGTGGATAGACTGATAAAAGTGCTTCATCATTTGGTGGATTTAGGCAATTCTGTGATTGTTATTGAACATAATTTGGATATGATTAAGAATGCTGATTATATTATCGATATGGGACCCGAGGGTGGGGCTGGTGGCGGAAAAGTTGTTGATTGTGGCTCGGTGGCGCATATAAGTAGTAATTACACTAAGAGCGGAAGTTATACGGGCAAATATCTTGCAAAAGATTTAGAACGTGATGAAATGCTTAAAAACAAGCAAGATTTAGCCAAAAATCCTGCGCGAAATCATAAGACAAGGGAGAAAAAATGAAATATGATGTGCTATTTGGTGGCGTGAGTTTTGAACACGAGATTAGCATTGTGAGTGCGATTGCCATAAAAAAGATTCTAGGTGAGAAAATAGAATCCTTTATTTTTCTTGATAGTGAGCATAGATTCTATCTTATTCCTGCAGATTCTATGAAGTCAAAATTTTTTAGCTCTGGCGCGTATAAGAAATGTATAGAATTATTCGTAGGGCAGGGAGGATTCTATAAAAAGAGCTTTTTTGGATTAAATGCTATCACGCCTCATATTGTGCTCAATCTTATTCACGGCGCAGATGGTGAGGACGGAAGCATAAGCGCATTGCTTGATTTTTATAAAATTGCATTTATCGGTCCTCGCACAGAATCTAGCGTGATGAGTTTCAATAAGGCTCTCACAAAGCTTTTTGCGCGTGAAAGGGGTGTAAAGGTTTTAGAATACGCACTCTTAACGCGTGAAGATTCTAAAAATGTGGAGGATAAATTAAGCAATCTTAAGTATCCATTGATTCTAAAACCCGCACGACTTGGTAGCTCTATTGGCGTGAGTGTGGTAAATGAACCAAAGGAAATAGAATATGCTATGGATTTGGCTTTTGAATATGATGATATGATTTTGGCAGAGCATTTCACAAGTGGCATTAAAGAATATAATCTCGCAGGGTGCAAGGTGAAAAGTGGTGCAGGGAGCGAGTTTGCATACTCTATCATCGAGGAGCCAAGCAAAAAAGAATTGCTTGATTTTGAGCATAAATATTTGGATTTCTCGCGCACATCGCAGGTGCTAAAGGCAGATATTAGCCCAGAGCTTGAAGCTAAGATAAAAGAGAGTTTTACTGCATTGTATGAAAATGCTTTTGAGGGGGCATTAATACGATGTGATTTTTTTGTGATTGATAATGAGGTGTATTTGAATGAAATTAACCCCATTCCTGGTTCTATGGCGAATTATTTGTTTGAGGATTTTGTCTCTATGGTAGATAGTCTAGCATATAGTTTGCCAAAAAAGCATAATATCAATGTGAGTTATAAATACATTGAGCAGATTCATCACGCAAAAGGAAAATAAGTAATGGCACAAAGGCGCATAGAATATCAAGGGGAGTATTTTGAGATAAGCTACCAAAGGCGAGAAGTGCTAGATGTTGCATCTCGTGTAGAATCTACGCCCGATATGGAATTAAGCGCAGATTCTAAAAGCACCAATTCCGCTCCTATTATGCTTTTTTTGCACGGCTGGGGGAGCAATAAAGAAGTAATGAAAGTCGCCTTTGAAAATTATTTTAAAGATTTCTTGCATATTTATGTTGATATGCCCGGTTTTGGCAATAGCCCTAATACAAAGGTGCTTCATACGCAGGATTACGCGCAGATTATGCAAAAATTCCTTTATGATATAAGTGGCACGAAGACGCAAGATTCTATTATCGTAGGACATAGCTTTGGTGGGAAAGTCGCCATATTGTGTGAGCCGCGTGAGATTATTTTGCTTTCATCTGCTGGGATTTTAGTATCTAAATCTTTAGCTGTTCGTGCTAAGATTATGCTTGCAAAGATTATGGGTAAATGTGGGCTTTCGTCATTTGGTAAAATATTTCGCTCAAATGATGTGAAAAAGATGAGTGAGGTAATGTATCAAACTTTTAAGAATGTCGTTGATGAAGATTTTTCATCGCAGTTTGCAACTTACAAAGGAAAGGCGAGTATTTTTTGGGGTAAAGATGATAAGGCTACGCCACTTGTTTGTGGAGAAAGGATGACGAGATTGATTCAAAAAAGTCGTTTTTTTGCATTGGAAGGAGACCACTACTTTTTTTTAAAGCAGGGTAAAATGATAGAAAATTTATACAGGAGTGCGAAATGAAAGATTGTAAAGAATTTGTTATTTTAGGCAAGGTGCAAGGCGTGGGTTTTCGTAAATTTATCAAATCAAGGGTAAATAATATAAATGTGGAGGAAGAACGCATAGTGGGACATATACGCAATATGGAGGACGGCAGCGTGCGTGTAGTGGCACAGGGAGATTTGCAGGCTTTGGGTAAGCTCGAGGATATTTTGTGGGTAGGCACGATAAAAAGTGTTGTGAAAAATGTTAAGGTTACGTCTCTTGCAGAAGATGAAAACCTTATTGGCTTTGAGATTTTAAAGTAAGGATAAAAATGGATATGTTAGTTATTGATATGATAGCGCAGTGGGTGTTTGTAGTAACTCTAGCACTCTATCTAGCGACAAATTTGCAGTGGTACAATTACAGCTTTAAACGAGCGATTTTTAGACATCACAAGTTTATGTGGCATATTTATTACTGCCTTGTGCCTTTTACTTTATATTTTGGGACGTTTTTTCTTACTCGACCGCTTGGCGATTATTTACTTGTCGCATTGAGTATGGTATATGCCATAGCCATTATTGTGTGGTATTTGAGACTTGATAAAAAGCTTAATTTCACAAAAAGAATTGTTCGATATTTTGTTATTTTGTTTATCTTTATGACTTTTAATAAAAGTCTATGTTACTTTCTAGGCATAGAGAGTGGATTGCTTGATTTAATGCCGCTAGGCTTTGCAGTGATTATCTCTCGTATGTATGAAAAAGTCTTGCTTGATAGATTTGTAACTCTTGCCAATAGCAAATTAAAACTTATGTCTAATCTAAAAATTATTTGTGTAACAGGTAGCTATGGCAAAACAAGTATTAAGAACTTTATAGAGCAGATTCTAAAGGAGAAATATCGCGCGTATGCTACACCTCGCAGTGTGAATACATACACAGGTATAGTTGCGGATATTAATCACAATATTGACTATACGACCGAAATCTATATCGCTGAAGCCGGAGCGCGAGAGAAGGGAGATATATCGCAAATTGCGCATTTTTTGAATCCTCATTATGCGGTGATAGGAGAGATAGGTGAGCAACATATTGAGTATTTCAAGCATATTGATAATATCGTGGCGACAAAATTTGAGTTACTCGAGAGTGAGAGGCTAAAAAAGGCTTTTGTATTTAAGGATAATCCTAAGCCAAAAGAAATAGCACCGGGTGTGGCAAAGAAGATTCAGTATTTTCCTGAAGAAGTGCGTAATATCCAAGCAACGCTTGAAGGCACGAGTTTTGAGCTATTTATAAAAGGCGAGTGGTATAAATTTGAAACAATGGTTTTAGGATACTTTAATGTCACAAATCTTAGTGTTGCCATTTATATGGGCGCAGAATTTGGCGTGAGGATAGAGGATATACAAAGGGCTGTAAGGAGAATAGAGCCTGTGCCTCATCGTTTGAATAAAATTGAGACGAATCAGAAAATGATACTTGATGATAGTTTTAATGGGAATCTTAAAGGAATGAAAGAGGCTATTCGCCTCTCATCTCTCTATAATGGTAGGAAAATTATCGTAACACCGGGCATTGTAGAAAGCACAGAAGAGGCAAATATAGAGCTTGCAAAAGCTATTGATGAGGTGTTTGATATTGCGATTATTACCGGAGAGCTTAATGCAAAAATTCTACAAACTCATATTCACAAGGCTCAAAGAATCATTTTGAAGTCCAAAACACAGCTCGAAGATATGCTTAAATCTTGCTCAAAGCCCGGTGATTTGGTGCTTTTTAGTAATGACGCGCCGAATTATATCTAAACAGGATTCAGAAGGGATAAGATAGTGGATAGAATCTATGCACCTTGGCGGAGCAAATACTTTGGTTCGAGTGAGGAGGGCTGTATATTTTGCACTATTGCAGATAATCCGCAAGATGATGAAAAAAACCACGTGATTTACCGCGATGAATTGGTATTTGGCGTTATGAATCTTTATCCTTATACACCCGGACATTTTATGCTTTTGCCTCTTAAGCATTGTGATTCGCCCGAAAAGTTGCCTTTAGAGACTTGGCTACACTTGCATATGCTTTCACATAAGGCAGTTGCACTTTTGTATGAGTATGGCGCACAGGGTGTGAATGTGGGCTTAAATATCAAAAAAGCTGGTGGTGCGGGGATACCCGAGCATTTGCATATGCACTTTGTGCCTCGCTATATGGGTGATACGAACTTTATGACGAGCATAGCAGAGGCTCGCACTTTTGGTATGGATTTTGATAGTATTTATATAAAAATAAAATTGCTAAGCGAGAAATATTTTACACAACGAGGAGATATGAAATGAGCGCAAAAAACATATTTTTTTCACGACTATTTGTGATAATGTGTGCGTGTGGGGGATTATCTGTATTAAGCTATGGGGCGAATGATAGATACAATCATCTGCTTTTTAGCAATAACTACACTGAAGTGCGAAAGGGCATTAATCTTGGCGCTGATATTGAAGCACGTTTGCGCGGCTCTACACCGTTATATGATGCGGCACGCAAGGGGAATATGGAGATTTTATATCTCTTAATTGAGCGCGGGGCTGATGTGAATGCGATTTGCCACGGCGAAACCCCTTTGCTCAAGGTGGTTGCACTCAATAATTATAAATTTGCTAAAGCCCTCATTGCTAAGGGTGCGGAGGTCAATGTAGCTGACGAGCATTTGGGCAATACACCCTTGCATTATGCGGTAATGAAAAAAAATACAGAGATGATAAGGCTACTTTTGTCAAATGGTGCAGATATGTATGCGCAAAATCATCGAGGTGATACTCCAGCACGTTATATTCTCGCTTCACGCTCACTTCCTGCGGTGAGTATCAAAAATAGTGATGTTACATTAAATGCTTCATCATTCAATCTTGGCGAGGGCAGTGCGAATATTAGCGTATCTAATCAAAGCTCTAAGGTGATAAATGTGCGCTATGTGGCACTATATATCAATGGAGAATTAATAAATGAAGCAGAGGTCAATAAGAGAATCCCACCAAATAGTAGCGCAGTGGTAACGAGCCTTAGAATCCCAAGTAATACCTATGAGAATATAAGGCTTAAAAAATCTGGCACGACAAATATTAAATATGGTTTTGCACTTGAGTATGAAATGGAGGGCAAAAATAAGAATCTTTATAAAAAAACAGATACAGAATTGAAGTTGTGGTGAGGATTCTAAGAACATTCTGTTTTGTTAGAATCTAAGTCTTAAAAATAAGCTTTAGAATTAAAAAGCGGCTTTGGTAATTTCCACGCATAATTCGCCAAATTCAAAATATAAAAGCCACGCAAAGCATACAAAGAGCACACCGCAGATTCTATCAATAATAACAAAGGCGCGGGTGTTGATATGGCTCCGTGCTACACTAGCGCATATGATTATACACACAAAGGCGGCAAAGAGTGAGCACCATAGTGCAATAAATCCTAGCTCCATACCCTCATCAATAAAGGGTGTAACCAAAAATACAAAGAATAAAATAGCCTTGGGGTTTGAGAGATTAATGATAAGTCCCTGTATATAGCCCTCTTTGCGCTCCTCTTGCGATATGCTTAAATCATAGTTTTGTGCTTTCATTGTAAGTATTATGAATCCTAGGTAGAGCAAATAGCTTCCGCCTATAATACTAAGAATAAGCTGTGCAATAGGGGTATTGAGCCAATGACTAAGCCCCGCGTAAATGAGTGTAAGATATAGACACCAGCCACTTGCGATACCTAATAGCACTTTGAATCCTTGCCCCACACCAAAGCGCAAAGTAGTCTTTAATGTAAGGAGTATATCAGGTCCGGGAGTAATCGCGCCAAAAAATCCCATTAGGCATAAAAGTATGATTTTTTCATTAATGTCCATTTAAAATTCCCGCTTGTGTAATGTGGGTAAAATTATATACTATTTTACGCAAGAAGTAAGCCTATTTTTAAGCAATATAGGCTAGAATACGCGTTTTATAAAACAAAAGGGAGCTAAAAGTGGAGAGTCTATTGGAAGAGAAAAGTATAGATATACAACTTGATGAATCAATCAAAGGCAGTTATCTTGATTATTCTATGAGTGTGATTGTAGGTAGGGCGTTACCTGATGCAAAAGATGGGCTAAAGCCGGTGCATAGGAGGATTCTCTACGCGATGAACGAGCTAAGCCTTTCACCTAGACGCCCTTACAAAAAAAGTGCTAGAATCGTGGGCGATGTGATTGGTAAATACCACCCGCACGGTGATACAGCAGTATATGATGCGCTTGTGCGTATGGCGCAGGATTTTTCTATGCGACTTGAACTTGTCGATGGGCAGGGAAATTTTGGTAGCATTGATGGCGATGGCGCAGCGGCTATGCGTTATACCGAAGCGCGTATGACAAGTGCAAGTGAGGAAATGCTCCGTGATATTGAAAAAGACACCGTGGAATTTGTGCCAAATTATGACAACACGCTTGAGGAACCTGATGTTTTGCCGACACGATTTCCAAATTTGCTTGTAAATGGTTCAAGCGGGATTGCTGTGGGTATGGCGACTTCTATCCCACCACATCGTATTGATGAGATTATAGATGCGCTTATTTATGTGATTGATAACAATACAAGTGATGTGGAGGATATACTCCCACTCGTGCAGGGACCTGATTTTCCAACAGGTGGGATTATTTATGGCAAAGCCGGAATCTTAGAGGCGTATCGCACCGGACGGGGTAGAATCCGTGTGCGCGCTAAAGTGCATATTGAAAAAACAAAGACAAAAGACATTATTGTCATTGATGAAGTGCCTTATCAAGTCAATAAGGCAAAACTTGTAGAGCAAATTAGTGAGCTGGCAAAAGAGAAAATTATTGAAGGCATTTCAGAAGTGCGCGATGAAAGTGATAGAGAGGGGATTCGCGTGGTAGTGGAGCTTAAACGCGATGCGATGAGCGAGATTGTGCTTAATCATCTTTTTAAATCCACGACAATGGAAAGCACCTTTGGGATTATCCTCCTTGCTATTAATAATAAAGAGCCAAAGATTTTTAATCTCCTTGAACTTTTGCAGATTTTTATCGCTCATCGCAAGACGATTATTATCCGCCGTACGATTTTTGAGCTTGAGAAAGCAAAGGCGAGAGCACATATTTTAGAGGGTTTAATCATTGCACTTGATAATATTGATGAGGTGATTAAAACGATTCGTGCCTCCGCAGATTCTGAATCTGCAAAAAATGCGCTTGTTGCAAAATTTAAACTAAGCGAACTTCAAGCAAAAGCAATCCTTGAAATGCGTTTGCAACGACTAACAGGTTTAGAGCGAGATAAAATCAATGCTGAATATGCTGAATTACAAGAGCAAATCGCTTATTTAGAATCCATTCTCAAAAGTGAAGAAAAGCTTAAAAACATTGTAAAAGAAGAGCTTTTAGAAATCAAGGATAAGTTTAGCACCAAGAGGCGCACACAAATTGAAGAAAATTATGATGCCATTGATGTGGAGGATTTAATTTCTAATGAAAAGGTAGTCGTTACAATGAGCCATAGGGGCTATGTTAAGCGTGTATTACTTAAAACTTATGAAAAGCAAAATCGTGGCGGTAAGGGCAAGATTAGTGGAAATACGCACGATGATGATTTTATAGAATCTTTCTTTGTGGCAAATACGCACGATACGATTATGTTTGTAACAAACAAAGGGCAGCTCTATTGGCTCAAGGTGTATAAGATTCCAGAAGCGGGGCGCACAGCCATTGGTAAGGCAGTTGTGAATCTTATCAATCTCCAGCCTGATGAAAAGATTATGGCGACTATTACCACGACAGATTTTAATGATGATAAATCGCTTGTATTCTTTACAAAAAATGGTATTGTCAAGCGCACAAATCTAAAAGAGTATGGTAATATTCGTAGCGTGGGCGTAAGGGCGATTAATCTTGATGAGAAAGATGAGCTTGTAACAGCGCATATTGTGGATTTGAACGTCAAGGAATTGTTTATCGCAACTCATCAAGGTATGTGTATCCGTTTTAGCGTGAATGAATTACGCGAGATTGGGAGGGTTAGTCGTGGGGTAAGTGGCATTAAGTTTAAAGCAAATAAAGATTATGTCATTGCCGCTACGACCATCACAAGCAATACAGATAAGCTCTTAACCGTGAGTGAGCAGGGGATTGGCAAACAAACACTTGCCGGTGAGTATCGTCTGCAGTCTCGTGCTGGTAAGGGTGTAATCGTTCAAAAGCTTACTTCAAAGACAGGGAATCTTGTCAGCGTGGTAAATATTAACGATGAAAATATGGATTTAATGGTGCTTACAAGCTCGGGCAAGATGATACGCGTGGATACAGAGGCGATTCGCGAGGCAGGGCGCAATACAAGCGGTGTGAAAATCGTCAATGTAGGCAAGGATAAAGTCGCATATGCGAATGTCTGTCCTAAAGAGCCTAAAGAAGATGATTTGAATGAATCTAATCCTGAGTGAGGGCGGTACCTGTGGTAGATTCTAAAATCTTGAAAGCATAAAATGCGAAGTGGCAAAGTTATAGTGGGGCGGTTTGGGCTTAAAGTATAGATAAAGAGGTGGAGGCTAGGTTAATGTGTGCTCGGTTCTGTATCATTTTGCTTTTATGTTTTAGCACACTCAAGGGCGTGAGTAGCCTTGATGAATTGCCCTACGAAGAGCGATTTGAAAATGCAGAGGTAGAACTCCTCATCTCATATAAGGTTGTGAGTAAGGACAATCTAGCCCAGAGAGAATCTTATCGTGTATCACACGTGATGAACTATCAAGCACACAAGGGCTATATAGTTACACAAGAGTGTGAAATAGACGCGAGTAGGTATCCCATAATGGACGATATGGCTTACTTTATCACCTCTATTATCAAGCAGGAAAAGGAGCAGGTGCTTGAATGTTTGCTGCAACATAAAGTTTATGTGCGCGAGGATACGAGTGGGAGGGATAATGCCCTACAATCGCGTGTGAGGCTTGAAATCGCCCCAACGAGGGTAAAGGCAAAGCTTGTCAATAAAAGCATTATGATGTATATCCTAGCAAAGGAGCAGGTATGAAGATAGCCATTGTAGAAGATGATATTAATTATCGTAAGTCCCTAGAAACCGCATTTGAGGACTATGCAGAGTATGAAGTGGTAAGCTTTAAGAATCCAAAGGACGCGCTTAAAAAGCTCGATGAGAGTTTTGAGCTTATCATCACTGATATTAATATGCCTCAAATGGACGGCTTGAGCTTTTTGCAGGAGCTGAATGGACGATATGAAGCGATTGTCATCACAGGGAATGCTTCCGTGCAAAATGCGATAAAGTCCATTCGTTTGGGTGTGAAAGACTTTCTCATCAAAGGTTTTGAGATAGAAGAGCTCATAGAGGCAATAAAGCGCACACACAAGGCGGCACAAATCGTGCATAAGACACAAAAAACACCACCAAAAAGCACAGATGATAAGGAGTTTATCGCCTCATCGCCAAAGCTTGAAGAGGTTAAAGCCCTAGCTCTAAAGGTTGCTAAGACTGATGCGAATGTATTGCTTCTGGGACAAAGTGGTGTGGGTAAAGATGTGTTTGCTAACTTCATACATCGCAATTCTGCTCGTGCTAATGCGCCTTTTGTTGCGCTTAATATGGCGGCAATACCAGAGCATTTATTAGAATCCGAACTCTTTGGCTATGAAAAAGGAGCCTTTACAGACGCTACAAATCCAAAGCCCGGTATTTTAGAATCTGCAAGTGGTGGCAGCGTGTTTTTGGATGAGATTGGTGAAATGCCCCTTGCACTTCAGGCAAAGCTTTTGCGTGTATTGCAGGAAAAAACGCTTACACGGCTTGGTAGCTCAAAGCCCATTAAGATTGATGTGCGCTTTATCTCTGCAACAAATGCTGATATACAGGCAAAGATAGGCAAAAATGAATTTAGAGAGGATTTGTTTTTTAGGCTACAAACCATTCCTCTGCCTATCCCACCGCTTAAAGAGCGTAAGGAGGAGATTCTGCCTATTAGTGAGTGGAAGCTAGAATCTGTGTGTGCGCAATATAATTTTCCGCAAAAGTCTTTTTCTGAGGAGGCGAAAGAGGCACTTTTAAACTATGAATGGTATGGTAATGTGCGCGAACTTTTATCTGTCGTGGAGAGGGCGGGGATTTTGAGCGATAGCAATGAAATCAGCGTGAAGGACTTGTCTTTAGAATCTCGCACAAAAGCCTTTAGCGGCACAAATCTAAAGAGCGCAAACGCAGAGCAGGGCAGTATAGCTGCACTTGAAAAGGAGCTCATCACACAGATTCTTAAAGAATGTGCGAATGATTTACAAAGGGCAAGCGATATGCTGGGAATGAGCGTAGAGCTTTTGCGTCATAAGATTGCGAGATATGATATTAAGTAGTTTTGAAAATTTACCTTGCTTGTGGAACATATAAAATTGCAGTAGGCTAGTGGGATTTCTAAAAATGGTAAAGAATGAGAGGCTTTAAAAACTTTTAGAATCTAGCTTATTTGAATAATTTTTTTATCCTACGAATGGGATTTTTGATGATATTCACACAGGTGTTGGTGAGACTCCTTATTCTTTGATATTTCTTATATCGTTTTTCAATATTACATCGCCATTGTCCAAAACCTCTGCGATAAGCCTTTTCAAGTGGCTGATTAAAAATATGAAGCAAAAAAGATTCTAATTTTTTATCAAATATTGCCTCGTGATTTGAATCTAAAAATGTTTCTTCTCGCAATATCGCTAGATACGCATCATTATGTGTATCTAAAAATTCAATATAGGCTATGGCTTCTTCAAAACTCGCAAAATCATTGAGCCGCACAAAAGATTTGGGATTTACCCCCCCCCCGCTAGAATCTAAAGGCAAACTTACGCTTTCATCGCCCCAATAAAGAGGAATCGTTCCTGCGGCAAATGCTTCTATGAGCTTTTCTGTCGTGTAGCCATTGGCGCTTGAATTTTCAAAAGCAATATTAAATTTTCCTTCACTTAAAAATGCGAGTTTATCTGCCACAGGTGCGCCGATATTATTTTTATATTTGCCGCCACTATCTATGTGCTTATATTGCATAAGCTTATCAAAAAACTGACTTCTTATAGAATCTGCTTTGCCATTACTGACAACAAAGGTGCAAAATCTTTTCTTATTTTCAAGGGTTTGGGGTGTAATATGAAGATGTTTATTTCGCGCTTTTTCCATCGCTTCTTTGTAATGGAGATAGAACGGATAGCGCAAGTATCTGTCCTCAAATTGCATATAATCAAAACCAATAGCATAATCACAAAAATTAAAATCAGCCCTCACATTCTCGCCTGTGCTAAAAATACGAATACAATCATAATTGATATGCTCATTACCCATAACAGAATAAAACACATAATCCGGATTATGCGGTGTAATCTCAATATCATAATGCCTGGAAAGTATAGCGGGGATCTTACCTTTAACCGCTCCATCGCAAAAATAGATTCTTTTCTTTGTCTTAGAATCTTGTGGTGTTTGAAGGTTTTGCGCCATTATTCAATACTTCCCATAGCTTGACTTTGTGCGTGAGCGATGAGGGGATTAATACATTCATCAAGTAGCCCACCAAGCATAATCTCCTCAAGGCTATAAAGCGTTAAACCTATGCGGTGGTCTGTGAGGCGATTTTGCGGGTAATTATATGTGCGGATTCTCTCGCTTCTATCCCCGCTGCCTACTTGAGACTTTCTAGCTTCTTTATTTTGGGCGTTTTGCGCTTCAAGCTCGGCTTCATAAAGCCTTGCTTTGAGGATTTTCATTGCTTTATCTTTATTTTTATGCTGTGATTTTTCATCTTGCATTGACACACTAATGCCTGTGGGAATATGCGTGATACGCACCGCAGAATCTGTGGTATTCACACTCTGTCCGCCGTGTCCGCCGCTGCGAAAAACATCAATCTTTAAATCACTCGGGTTGATATTGACTTCTACATCATCGACTTCTGGCATAATCGCCACGGTGATAGCTGAAGTGTGAATCCGCCCTTGAGATTCTGTCTTTGGCACTCTTTGCACTCTGTGAGTACCACCCTCGTATTTGAGCTTAGAATACGCGCCATTGCCTTTGACAAGGGCGATGACTTCCTTGTAGCCACCGACATTATTTTCGCTTGAGCTGATAATTTCAACTTTCCATTTTTGTAAATCTGCATAGCGACAATACGCTTTAAATAAATCCCCCACGAAGATTCCCGCTTCATCTCCGCCTGTGCCTGCGCGAATTTCAAGGTAGATATTTTTGCTATCATTTGGGTCTTTGGGGATTAGAAGAAGTTTGATTTCCTCTTCTAATGTGGCTTTAGCAGATTCTAAATCTTTAAGCTCCTCTTTTGCTAACTCACCAAGTTCTTTGTCTTCTAGCAAAGCCTTGTTTTGCGTGATATTTTCAAGCGTAGCAAAATACAGCTTTGCTTTTTGTGTGATTGGCTCAATGTCATTTTGCTCTTTGCTTAGTTGAGTTAATTGTTTAATATTTGCAAGGGTAGATTCTAAAGTGAGAAGCTGTGAAATCTCACCATAACGCGCCACAATGGGCTTAAGCTTATCTACAAGCATACAAGTTACTTTTTAGAATCTATACGAAGAACGCGCTATTTACGCAGATTGAACGAGTTTTTTCACGCTTGCATTGAGGCGAGAGACTTTGCGTGAAGCAGTATTTTTCTTTAAGATTCCCTTACTTACATATTTGTGAAGCTCTTTATTGGCAACTTTAAGTGCTTCTTGCGCTTTAGCTACATCTTTGGCTGCTACTGCTTCTCTTAGGTTGCGTACGATATTTTTAATACGCGTCTTGTAGTAGCGATTGCGTTCCGTTCTTGTTTTGGTCTGTCGGATTCTCTTTTCTGCAGATTTGTGATTTGCCATAGTGTATTAGTCCTTTTTTTAAAAAATTAGGGCAAGATTCTGCCAAAAGTTTGATTAAATGCAGTTTAAAAGTTTAAGGAGTGATAATGAAAGGAGCGAATATGGCAAAAGTGCCTCAAAAAAACAAAGATGAGATAAGCAAAAAAACAGGTGTAAAAGCCGCAGATTCTCAAACAAGCTCTAAAAAAGAGGCAAAACTATTTGGCACTGATGGTGTCCGAGGACGTGCGGGGGAAGTGATTACTCCCTCAAGTGTGATAGCTTTAGGAACAAGTGCGGGGATACACTTTCGCCAACATTCATTGACAAATAAGATTCTCGTAGGCAAGGATACACGTCGTAGCGGTTATATGATAGAAAACGCTCTTGTTTCTGCTCTCACTTCTGTGGGCTATGATGTGATACAAATTGGTCCTATGCCTACTCCCGCCGTTGCTTTTTTGACAGAGGATATGCGATGCGATGCGGGAATTATGATAAGCGCAAGCCATAATCCCTATGATGATAATGGTATAAAATTCTTTAATCATTATGGTTATAAACTTGCTCAAGAAGAAGAAGAAAGTATAGAATCTTATTATTACAATCCTACCTCGCTCCAAAGCGCACTCAAAAGTGGGCTAGAAATCGGTAGTTCAAAGCGTATTGATGATGTGGTGGGACGTTATATTGTGCATATTAAAAATTCTTTTCCAAAGAATCTAACTTTACGAGGATTGCGTATAGTGTGTGATTGTGCTAATGGTGCGGCATATCGTGTTGCTCCTATTGTGTTGAGTGAATTAGGAGCTGATGTGATAGCTATTAATGATGAGCCTAATGGATACAATATCAACAAGCAGTGCGGAGCTATGCACCCTGAAACCTTAGCGCAGGAGGTGCGCACATATCGCGCAGATGTGGGCTTTGCGCTTGATGGCGATGCGGATAGGCTTGTAGTGGTGGATAATGAGGGGCACATTATCAATGGCGATAAGCTCATTGGTGCGCTTGCACTCTATCAAAAACAAATTGGTGCGCTCAAAAATAACGCCATTGTTACCACATTGATGAGTAATCTCGCGCTTGAGGAGTTTCTAAAATCTCACAATATCACGCTTTATCGTTGCAATGTAGGCGATAAATATGTGTGGGATATGATGAAAGAGCGCGATTTAAATTTTGGTGGGGAGAGTAGCGGACATATTATTTTTAGTGATTATGCTAAAACAGGCGATGGCTTAGTGAGTGCGTTGCAAGTCTTGGCTTTACTGCTTCAAAGCAAAAAAAATTCGCACGAGGCACTTAATCCTTTTGAACTCTACCCAAGTGAGCTAGTCAATCTCAAAGTCGCGCACAAAAAGCCACTTGAAAGTATCGCAGGACTAAAAGAAAAGCTAGATTCTATTACGCAATCGGGTAATCGCCACCTTGTGCGCTACTCTGGCACAGAAAATAAGCTTAGAATTTTGGTAGAGGGCAAGGATTCTAAACTCGTGAGTGAGCAGGTAGAAATACTCACAGAGTTTTTTCAAAAGCAATTAAATGTATAGAATCTTATGTATTTAAAGCATACTTTGGGTGCAGAGTTTGATATGGATTTTAAATATTCAAGTGAAGTGTAGAATCTGCTTTGAATGCGCCACAAGTAGAAAATTATAAAAATTAAAAGTAGGATATATGAAATATTCGTCTCTAAAATACATTGACAAAAAGCAAATTGCGGTGTTCGTGGCGCTTTTTGTCTTAAGCATTGTGCTTGATCAGTGGGTAAAGCTTATTATGCTTGGGGGTTTTGAATGGGAGAGTGAGGCACTTACTATTGGCGGTAGGGCTCTTGTGTATAATAAAGGCGTGGCGTTTTCAATGTTTAGTTTTTTAGAGGAATATTTGAAATATATACAAATCGTGTTTTTATGCGCGGTGCTGATTTTTGCACTTATGAGTGATTTTTTTATCAAATATTATGCCGCGCTTGGAATCTTGCTAGGTTCGGGACTTTCAAATGTTTTTGATCGCTTTATCCACGGCGGCGTGGTGGATTATGTGTATTGGCATTATTGGTTTGATTTTGCAATTTTTAATCTCGCTGATGTGTTGATTGACTGCAGTGTGGTAATTATTATTTTACAAATGCTTAAGGGAGAAAAATCTAACTAAATCCTTATAGAATCTGTGCGTGAAGTGTTTAAAAACGGAGCATATTCTAAAAAATGGTGATCACGACTGGACTTGAACCAGCGACCACTACCATGTCAAGGTAGTGCTCTACCAACTGAGCTACGCGATCATTTTCAAGCAGATAAGGCACAAGCGACATAATAAAATCATCGCATTATTATTGGAATCTTGTGGAGATGTGGATTGTATCTTAAAAATATTTAATTTTTCTTAAAGTTTTTATAGCTTAATATACACTGCGAAATTGTGTAAGGAGAGAGTATGTTTAGGGTTTGTAAAATAGCGTGTATCTATGTTATGTTTGTTATGGTAAGCCCCCCCCCCCTTAACGCATATACAGAAATACCACAAAATCAAAGCGAGGTAGCCCAAGATTCTATCACACAAGAGGGTGGCAGGGGTCTGCTAAAAGCGATGCAAGAAACATTAGAGACACCCCAAGAGTGTGCTTGGCATAAGCCTGAAGATATGAAGCCTATTTCATCGTGGGCAAATAGCTATGTAACCAAAAATGAAACAAGCTTATATGCCACTACTTTAGAATCTTGTGCCACTAGCACATTGCCCTCTAGTAGCAAAATCACCGCTCTAGCAGGTAATGGCGAGTTTTTATACATAGAGGCAAAAGATTCAAATGGTGCGAGTGTATTGGGCTATATCAAGGCTGATAGTGCAACGCTTAGCACATTTTCTTTTGATTTTTATTTCACGCTTGTGTGTATGGTATTTGTGTTGCTCCTTGGGCGATACATCATTGCTAAAGTCAGGTTTTTGCGCGATTATAATATCCCTGAACCTGTTGTAGGAGGGATTGTTGTTGCCTTGTTTATTCTCGTTTTTTACCAAACATTTGCTATTGAGTTAAAATTTGACTCCTCACTCAAAGATCCATTAATGCTAGCATTTTTCTCTTCCATAGGGTTAAGTGCGGATTTTGCCTCGCTCAAAAAGGGCGGTAAAATGCTTGTGATTTTTCTCGTCCTTGTAACCGGGCTTTTGTTCTTGCAGAATCTCATCGGTATTGGTGTGAGCTATGGTATGGGTGTAGATCCATTGCTTGGAATGCTTGGCGGTAGCATTACAATGAGCGGTGGGCACGGCACAGGTGCAGCGTGGGCGGATATTTTCAAAGCCGAGCCTTATAATTTTGCGGCAGCTACCGAAGTGGCTATGGCGTGTGCGACCTTTGGGCTTGTTATGGGTGGGCTTATCGGCGGACCTACAGCACGATACTTGATAAATAAACACAATATTAAGATTCCGGGTAAGGAGCATAATAATGATGACCCCCACGGCTTTGAGACGCCTCAAAAGGAGCGGCTCATCACGCCCATTAGTTTTATTGAATCTCTTGCGCTCATTGCGTTGTGTCTGCTTGTAGGGACTTTATCGAGCGAGTATAGCAAGAGTGTGTTTCCTATGTTTAATCTCCCAACATTTGTGCATTGTCTCTTTGTGGGCGTGATTTTACGCAATGCCTTAAGTGCGCTTAATATTCATCAAGTCTTTGACAGGGAAGTTTCTGTGCTTGGCAATGTCTCCCTCTCACTTTTCCTTGCCTTTGCGATGATGACGCTTAATCTTTGGCAACTCGTGGCACTTGCACTCCCTATGATTGTCATTCTAAGCGCACAAGCAGTGTGTATGGTGGCTTTTGCCGTGTTTGTTACCTTTAGATTCTGTGGCAAAGACTATGATGCGGCGGTGCTTGCTGCGGGGCATTGTGGATTTGGGCTTGGCGCGACCCCCACGGCTATGGTAAATATGCAAACGGTTACTTCACATTATGGACCAAGCCATATGGCATTTATTGTCGTGCCGCTTGTTGGGGCATTTTTTATTGATTTGATTAACGCAGTGGTGATACAAAGTATATTGCAGTTATTTATATAAAATAGCTAAAAGCTATTTTTCTTTAATCACCACAACCGCACCATTGAAAGATATGAATTTGT
Source organism: Helicobacter typhlonius (assembly GCF_001460635.1). NCBI lineage: Bacteria > Pseudomonadati > Campylobacterota > Epsilonproteobacteria > Campylobacterales > Helicobacteraceae > Helicobacter > Helicobacter typhlonius. The sequence continues at coordinate 1,080,342 of NZ_LN907858.1, read as the reverse complement.
AGTCTTTGATATTATGTTGTTCTAGGGTGATGCGAGTATTTGCAAAATTTGTATCTTCTCTATCTGCGGTAAAATATATAAGGTCGCATTCTTGTTGCACGAGTGGTTTTTCTATTGCTTCAAATTGTGGAAGATAACGTTTGCAGGCTATCCAGCGCACAGGTAGGAGGCATTGTGTAGAATCAAAATGTTTAGCTATATATTCGCTTCCTGCGCGTAAATCTTCTTTATGATAATTTGCGTTAATAAAAAAAACTATGTGCTGTGAGTGTCAATGCAATGGCTAAGACAATGGGTTTTAAATAGCGTAAAAATGCTTGTGAATAAAGCAAAACATTTGCAATAAAGAAATAAATAAGAATGCAAATCTCTATAAAAAATCGTTTGTCCATTGTTTGCGAGAGATTAAAAAATATAAGACTTATGATAATGAACTCTAAACCTACAATATACAAAAATGGTGCATATTGCCTATAAGGAGCAAAACCACTATATCTAAAGGCAAAAAGTAGGCTACAAGCAATGAGAATCCAAGTAAATTTGCCAAAACAAGATAAAATAGTGCTAAAAAGTAGCCACCACAGGCTACTTTCAAATACCCACGCTGCATCCATACGATACAAAAAACCACCATATAAATGATGAATACTTATCCATACGATTCCAGCAAGTCCCATTAGTCCAAAGCATATAAAAAGCGGTCTAAAAAATTTGTGAGTAAAAATACTTTGTATAAGGAAAACTATACCCACACAAAATACAAAAACATAGGCATAATAATGCGTGAGGACTAATGCTACTCCACAGAGCAAAATACTTAAGAAATACCAACTATTAATGCGTGAGTTTAATCTATCGTGCATTGATTCAAAGATAAGATATAACAAAGTGCAAAAAATACTTGTAAGTGAGAGTGGCATAGCGTAATTGCGGCATTCTTGTGCGTAGTATATAGTTTGCGGAGACAAGGAGAACAAGATAGTATAAAGGAGGGCAAGGGATTTGTAATGATGTTTGTAGAGAATGATATAGCTTGTGATTACACCAAAAAGTATCCAAATCGTGCTAAAAAAAACGTAATACAAAATCAGAAGTGCCAAAAATATGTGCGTAGATTTTGAGACAGAGATTATAAAGAAATGGGTGATTATCGTTTAAAATAATATGCCAAAAAGACTGAAAATCCCAATTTTGTAGGGGGAATATTATTTAATTGCCCCCCGCATAATATCTCTTCTTTAGAATCTGATCATTTAGATATTGCTCCCTCACACCATTTCCCAACGCAAGGTATGGATATGCTGTATTTGGCTGAAAATAAGCATTTTTGGCATATTGCAAGGCGAGAGTTTATTTATCAAAGTGTAAGCTGCATACTTGCCAATGTTTATCCAAACGATAGTGGCAAACACGCAAAGATTCTAGATGTGGGCGCAGGTACAGGGAGTGTTACAAGACATTTTCTCTCTCAAGGATTTCATAATATTGCTTTGGGGGAGATTCACCCACAAGGTTTAGAATATGCCAAAACTTATGGCATAAAGGATTTGTATTGTATGGATTTGCTTGATGTGCCTTTTAAAGATGAGTTTGATTGTATTTTTGCTTTTGATGTGCTAGAGCATATTGATGATGATAAAAATGCACTTTTAAATATGAAGAGTATGTTGAAAAATAATGAAAAAAGCCTACTTGCCTTAAGTGCGCCAGCGCATAAATGGCTGTGGAATGCACACGATGTGAGTGTGCATCATAAGCGGCGGTATATCAAAAGTGAGCTCAAGGCTTATGTGTGAATGTGGCTTAAGTATAGAATCTGCGCAATATTTTTTTATCGCACTTACTCCACTTTTATTAGCTCGTGCTATTTTAAACCCAGCTTCAAAAGCACAAAACACAGATTCTAAAGAGTTACGCGATGTGCCACCGCCTAGATTAATAAATAGTGCATTGCTTGGTATGTGTCGCTTAGAAAACAAACTTATACTATTTTTGCCAAATTGCTTTGGTGGCTCATTGCTTGTGATTGCAAGAAACAAGCAATAATATTATGCCTTGAAGCTTATAGATTCTTAAAGTGTAAGAATCTATAACTTAATGTAATTCTAACATCAAGGTTGTGCGTTTGCGTGTTGTGGGCGAGTGCCGATGATGCCTCTCCATAGCGCAGAGGCACTAAGCGTAATAAGGAGAATCTTAAACACAAGCTCACTTTGCTTATGCATAGAATCAAATGCTTTAGTATCAATCGTGTTTAAGGCTTGAGCCTCCATAATATAAGGCGTGTAGTAAAGCGTGAATAGAAAGATGAGTATGACATTTACCCCGCCGAGTAGTAGCCATATTTTTCTGTGCTTGGCGTGGCTAAAATACCGCGTGAAGTAGCTACTTGTCAATTCATAGATGATAATCACAGCCGCAAGAAAATCGAATAAATAATTACATTTGATAAAAATTAGCCCCATAATCAAGCCGCTATCACTTCTAGTCAAATCTGGCACAAAATCAGCGGCTCGAAAGATAGTAGCAGCAGAAAATCCAGCACAAATAATGCACCCAACGCCTATACTAAGTAGAAAAATGTAGATTGCATCAAGTGTTTGAAAAACTTTATAGATTTTCATAGGAAGTCCTTTTGTTTTGATTTTTGTTTATTGTATTTAAGAATTATAAACTTTTACTTAAGATTCTTATAACAAAATTCTTTATTTTCTTGTAAGTATTTTTGAAATAAACAGCCACCGAGCAAAGAATGTCTTGCTTGATGTTTGGGCGATTAAAGAGGAGTTTTTGCTCACAATGGCTTAAATTTACATTTTCTCAATGTTTTGGTAATATCGCATTGCTAGTTTTTCTTCACATAATACAATGAAAGATTTATCATAAAACAAAGTGAGTGCTATGGCGGATTCTAAGCTTTTTTATGCTGTTATATTGCTTCTAAGTATTGGTGTGGTAATGTCCTATTCCTTAGGGGTATATATCACAAGTTTTTATGGTTACTCGCAAATTCACTTTTTTACGCGTCAGCTTATCGCTGCTTGTCTTGGCATTATGCTAATGTGGCTACTTTCTCGTATAGATATAAACACTTATTTTAGACGCATTGGTTTAGCGATTTTTATCATCTCTATCATTCTTATGGTGGGTATGCACTTCTTGCCACAAGGGCTTGTAAGCTCTGCCGGTGGGGCGAAACGCTGGATTAGGCTATCTTTTATTTCTCTCGCACCCTCCGAGCTTTTCAAAATTGGTTTTGTGTATTTTTTGGCGTGGAGTTTTTCGCGTAAGTTTGTCAGCAATGTGCATTTATCAATGAAAGATGAGATTAGAATCTTTATTCCCTATCTCGTGCTTTTCATCGTGGCGGTGGTGCTTATCGCGGTGTTGCAGAATGATTTGGGGCAGGTAGTGCTTTTGGCTTTGACACTTGGTGTTATGCTTTTATTTGCTGGGGGGAGTTTGCGGCTGCTTGGTGTGATATTTTTAGGCACAATTGGCACGGCATTTCTCGCTATTATCACGAGCCCGCATAGAATCTTGCGTGTAAAGTCGTGGTGGGCGAGCGCACAAGATTCAGTTCTAGCTCTCTTGCCACAGGGCTGGGCGGAAAACCTCCGCATAGGTGGCTTACCCGAACCTTATCAAATCTATCACGCTACAAATGCTATTTCAAGCGGTGGATTCTTCGGTTCTGGACTTGGTGAGGGCTATATCAAGCTTGGATTTTTAAGTGATGTGCATACGGATATTGTATTAGCTGGGATTACCGAGGAGCTTGGATTTGTGGGGCTCTTTGGCATAGTGTTACTTTTTGCTTATATACTTCTTAGGCTTTTTCGCATTGCAAATCGCACCTCGCACAAAATGTACTATCTTTTTTGTGTTGGCGTGGCACTTTTGCTTGGTTTTTCACTCATTATCAATGCCTTTGGTATCTCGGGTATCACGCCTGTAAAGGGCATTGCAGTGCCATTTTTGAGTTATGGTGGGAGTTCACTTATCGCAAATTGTATTGCCATTGGCTTAGTTTTAGCAATTTCAAAAAATACGCAAGCAGATTCTAAAAATATAGAATCTGCATAAAATTTATAAATTTAAAGGAGTAGAAATGCACTTTAATCGTGTGTTGTGGATAGCTTTTAGTATTTCCCTTATTGCGCTGGGTGCGGTGTGTATTGTGAATCCTCTTGATACAATGGCATTTCTTACCTATTTCGTGGGATTTATTATGTTTTTGAGTGGTTTGGGCGAGATTATTTATTTTATGCAAATGCGCTATGCGATGATATTAGTCGATGGTATCCTCTCGTGCGTGTTTGGCTTGGTGTTGCTTTTTGGCGGAGAAGACATCGCGCAAAACTTTATACCGCTTTTTATCGCTCTGTGGCTTATTCTCAAAGGGATTTTGTGGTTTATCCACGCCTACAAGCTCTCTCGTATGGTAGAAAAAAGCGTGAAAGTTGGCATTACAATGACAGGCTTATTCTATGTGCTACTAGGAGTCTTATTTGTGCTTTTCCCCGAAATTTTGGCAACGCTCATTAGTCTTATACTTGGCATTGCGTTGATTTTTAGCGGTGTGGTGGGCTTGTATTTTTGGAATCTTTTCAAAAAGTATGAATGAAACCTATGGGGTGGTGCTGGCGGGCACGAGAAAGATTGAGGGGGTAAGGTCCCTCATTACAAATAAAATTGTTTTTGCGCCACTCACACATACACTAGAAGGCATTGACGCGCTTATTTTCACTTCTGCGTATGCGATAAAATCACTTATAGAATCCGCCTCGCAAAATCTCCCAAATACCCTCCATTTTAGCCCTATTCTCGCACATTGGAAAGAAATACCGAGCTTTGTGATAAGTCCGGCGAGTGCGAAAATTTTATACGAGCAGGGAGCTAAAGTGGAGTTTGTAGGCAAAAGTGCGCACGGCAAGACATTCGCACAAGAGATTATCCCGCTATTGCAAGGGCGTAGGGCACTCTATCTCCGCGCCAAAGAGATTGTATCTGGGTTAGATTCTATCCTCAAAAATGCTGGAATCTGTATTGAAGAGGCGATTATGTATGAAAATATCCCGCAAAAACTTCCATTAGAGTTAAAGCCAAAGCCTAAGAGTGTGATTATCTTTAGCGCACCGAGCGCGTATGATAGCTTTGTGGCAAATTTTGGTTGGGAGGATTTATATATTGCCATAGCGATAGGGCAGAGCACCTTTGCGCGTTTTGATAAGCACATCACTGCGTATGTAAGCCCAAGTGCAAATTTTGAATCCTGCATTGCATTTGCTAAAGACATTGCTAGGGAGCGCAACTTTTAGCACACTTACATTTTATTTAGCTTTAAGTGCTACAATCGCGCACATTTTAAATTTTGGAGCAAAAAATGAAAATACAACTTAAACTATGTGTAGGAATTCTCTGTATGTGTGCGCCTTTTATATATGCAAAGACTTATGCGATGGTCGATGGCAAAGCAATTACCGATAAGGATATGGAGATTTTAAAACAGACCATTCCTAATTTTAATTATTCCAAATTGAGCGACCAAGAAAAGGAAGCGTTGATTAATGAGCTTGTCAATCGTCAGCTTATTCTAAAAGCTGCAAAGCAGGAAAAGCTCGATACTTCTAAGGAATACACAGAGATTATAAACAATGTCAAAGATAATCTTTTAATTGATTTATGGACAAAAAAACAAGCTGATAGCATACAAGTGGCAAATGTGAGCGATGCGCAAATACGCAAGATTTATCAAGAAAATGAGGGGCTTTTCATCAATCAAGAGGGTAAGGCACGACATATTCTTGTAAAAAGTGAAGTTGAAGCGAAAGCAATAATCAAGGAGCTTGATAAAGCAGCAAAAAACAAAGTGGAGGCACGATTTATCGAGCTTGCAAATGAAAAATCTATTGATCCGGCTTCAAAGCAACAAAAAAATGGTGGCGATTTGGGCGTATTCCAACGCTCGATGATGCACCCTGATTTTTCAAGAGCCGCCTTTGATTTGAAGCCCGGCACTTATAGCAAAGAGCCTGTGGCTACACCTTTTGGCTATCATATCATCTATCTTGAGCGTAAGAGCGAGCCAAAGATTATCCCTTATAATGAGGCAAAAAAGATGATTGAAAATGATCTTAAAATGCAAAGTGTGCAAGGCGGTATGATACAGAAGATTCAAGCATTGCGACAAAAGGCAAAAATCGAAATTACAAAGTAGATTCTAATAAGGAGGGAGATATGCTCGTAAGCGGTAGTGAAATATTACTTAAGGCGCATAAAGAAGGTTATGGCGTTGGGGCGTTCAATTTTGTGAATTTTGAAATGCTTAATTCTATTTTTATGGCAGCGAATGAGGCTAAATCACCTATCATCGTTCAAGCGAGTGAGGGGGCGATAAAGTATATGGGGATTGATATGGCGGTGGGAATGGTGAATATTCTAGCCAATCGTTATCCGCATATTCCTGTGGCACTTAATCTCGACCACGGCACAAGTTTTGAATCTTGTAAAAAGGCTGTTGATGCGGGATTTACCTCTGTGATGATTGATGCTTCACATCATCCCTTTGAAGAAAATCTTGCAACGACAAAGCAAGTCGTAGAATACGCGCATTCTAAGGGCGTGAGCGTGGAAGCGGAGCTAGGTAGGCTTATGGGGATTGAGGATAATATTTCTGTGAGCGAAAAGGACGCGGTGCTGATTAATCCCGATGAGGCTGAGGAGTTTGTAAAGGCTACAAAGGTGGATTATCTCGCTCCGGCTATTGGCACGAGCCACGGCGCATTTAAGTTTAAGGGTGAGTCAAAGCTTGATTTTGCGCGTTTGCAGGAAGTGAAAAGACGCACAAATATCCCCCTCGTATTGCACGGCGCGAGTTCTATTCCTGAATATGTGAGAGAGGCATTTTTAGCCACGGGTGGTGATTTGAAAGGAAGCAAGGGTGTGCCTTTTGACTTCCTCAAAGAAGCCATTAGAGGTGGTATTAACAAAATCAATATTGACACAGATTTGCGTATCGCCTTTATCGCAGAGGTGCGAAGGGTTGCAAATACCGATAATACGCAGTTTGATTTGCGTAAATTTTTTGCTCCTGCTATGGAATCTATCACAAAGGTTATGGTAGAGCGAATGGGCATACTTGGTAGTGCGGGGAAAATATAAACCAAGCTGCTAAGCTAGGATAGTTGAGAATCTACATTTCTATAATGCTACCAAGCAAGAGCGTAGATTCTAAAGATCATCAAAAACTTTCATTTTAGAATCTGCTTTTGCAAAAACTTCTATCATTCGTGGATATACCGCCTTACCACCGATGATGTTATCAAAGTTATTTAAGTTATATTTGATTGTATATGGAAAATATCACAAGGCGCGTGAGATTCTAATAAAAACTCACGCGCCTTGTGATGAGTTTGTTTAGAGTAGCTGTATATAATCTTTAATTTACTTTTTTAATTATGGGGAAAATGATGAAAGTCCTTGATACACGCTCGCCTACATTTGAAACTGACTTTGAGGTACTCCTTGCTCGTGGCAAAATGGATATGAAAGAGGTCTCTAAGGTCGTGCAGGGTTTGCTTGATGATATAGTCCAAAATGGTTTAGAGGCACTCAAATCCCACATTGCACGTTTTGATATGTGGGAAGCGCGAGATTTTAAAGATATTTGCATTGCACCGCAAGAGTGCAAACAAGCCTATGATAATCTCTCGCTTGAGCTTAAATCCGCCCTACACCTTGCCTATGATAGAATCTACGCTTTTCACCAAAAGCAAAAGGCAAAAAGCTGGATTGATTGTGAGGAGAGTGGAAGCATACTTGGCTCAAAGCTCACGCCAATGGATCGCGCGGGTCTATATATCCCCGGTGGCAAGGCAGCTTATCCTAGCTCACTTTTAATGAATGCTATTCCTGCGATTGTGGCGGGGGTAAGGGAGATTGTTGTTTGCACTCCAGCACCACATAATGAGCCTAATCCCCTCTTACTTGCGGCTTTGCATTTATGCGGGATTACCGAGGTGTATAAAATCGGCGGTGCAAGTGCCATAGGGCTTATGGCGTATGGTTGTGAGGGGATTAAAAAAGTCGATGTAGTTACCGGTCCGGGCAATATTTATGTGGCTTGTGCAAAAAAGCTTGTATTTGGCGATGTCAATATCGATATGATAGCCGGTCCAAGCGAGATAGGTATCATCGCGGATTCTAGTGCAAATCCGCGTTATGTCGCCTATGACTTGCTTTCACAAGCTGAACACGATGAAATGGCGAGTTCTATTCTTATAAGCGATAGTGCTTCGCTTATAGAATCTGTGCAAAAGCACATAAATGAGATTCTGCCAACGATACCGCGTGTGAAAATCGCACAGGCGAGTATAGACAACCGCGCTGTAATGATACAAACACGCAATTTAGGAGAGAGTATAGAGATAGCAAATGCCCTTGCGCCCGAACATTTGGAGATTCTCACAAATGCACCTTTTGAATCTTTGCCATATATCAAACACGCGGGGGCAATTTTCCTAGGGGAATATTCGAGTGAGCCCATCGGGGATTATCTCGCAGGTCCTAATCATACATTGCCAACAGGTGGCAGTGCGCGGTTTTTCTCACCCCTTGGTGTGGAGCATTTTATGAAAAAGAGTTCTATTATTTCATTTTCATCAAATGCACTTAAAGAGGTGGGTGAATCTTGCGCACTTTTAGCCCAGTGTGAATCGCTTAACGCACACGCTCAAGCGGTTTTGGTGCGCCTAGATGATATAAGAAAAATCAATACAAAATAAAGGTTTAAATATGGATATATTTTTTGAGGGCACACCATTAGATAAATGGAAAGAGATTATTTTGAATGCTTCTCCCACATTGGTAGGCTTAGAGCTTGAAGCTTTGCTCGAGCGTGTGGCAGTGTATGAGGCACTTTTGGAGGCGCAAAATATCGATATAGAATCTGCTTTCAAGCAGTATTATTTTGACGAGGCGAACAAAGAGATTTTAAGTGCTGCAAAAAATAATCTTGCAATAGATTCTATGGCAAAAATATTGGGTAATTATGAATAACAAAAAGATAAGTTTCTTACATTTGCGTTACTTTATTCTTTTTATGCCTTTCTTGCTTTTTAGTGTATTGCAGGCTTCGGTACCACTTTGGGCGTGGGAGCGTGAGCTAGAGCTAGAAAAGGAGCAAACCTATCAGGCTACATTTCAAGTGGGTGATGTGCAAAAAGAGTTGCTCTTTCGCTGGACGCTTTATAAAAATTATGGACTCGTGCTTCATATTCGTTATGATAAATTTAATCATCAGGTGGTGCTTTATACTGATTATCAGCGCAATTCTTATAAAATACTCCTTGGTAACTCCACAGAAAAAAGAGCCGCTCCGCATTTGGTGATGTTTTTTAAAGAATTTATCAATAAAGAGGAAAAGGCATATTTGAAACTTTATATCGAGGGGCAGGGCGTGAGTGTGCTTGATGAGCGCATTTCGCCGAGTAAGAAAAAGGCACAAGATTCAGAATCTACCGAGCAAGATGCGGGGTAACTAGAATCTGTAAGGTGTTGCTTTTGTATGAAACAAAATTAAAAACAACAAGGAGGTATTGTGAATATAGAAATCGCGTGTGAGCGCATTAAGGCATATATTCATACCTATGTCAAAGAGTGCGGGAATGACGAAGTCAATGCGATGTATAGCCATTTGAGTCAGGGCAAAATGCTTCGCAGTAAGCTCCTGCTTAGCATTAGCGATGTCAATGAGGACGCGTTGAGGGTGTGCGCGCTTATTGAGATGATTCAAAGTGCCTCACTTTTGCACGATGATGTGATTGATGATGCACAAACAAGGCGGGGCAATCCCTCAATTAACGCGACTTTTGGCAATAAAAACGCTATTATGCTCGGCGATGTGCTGTATTCTAAGGCGTTTAATGAGTTAAGTATTTTAAATGTAGAATTAGCTCAAAGCGTATCCTCTGCGGTTGTGCGCTTGTCTGTGGGCGAGATTGAAGATGTGCGATTGTCTGCGAGATTTCATACCGATAGAGAATCTTATATTCGTATGTGCGCGGATAAAACCGCTGCACTTATTGTCGCTGCGGCGGAGTGTGGAGCGATTTTAAAGGGACTTAATAAACATATTTATAGAATCTATGGAGAAAATCTCGGCATAGCTTTTCAAATTATTGATGATGTGCTTGATATTACCCAAAATTCTAAAATGCTTGGAAAACCCTCGATGAGCGATTTTAAAGAGGGTAAAACGACTTTGCCCTATATGGATTTATACGAGTGTTTGAATGATGAGGAAAAGGAGATTTTAGTCTCATATTGTGGTGTAAATCTAAGCAGTGAGCAAGAAATGTGGATAAAAATCAAAATGCAAGAGCATAATGTGATAGATAAAAGCCTAGCTCAAGCGAGATTCTATGCGAATAAGGCGACTGAAGCCATTGCCATTGAGGGTAATGAAAGACTTAATGAAATCATTTCACAAATGCTTAATCGCACATTCTAGGAGGCTACTATGCAGGAAAAAATGCAAATGCAGTATATGGTTGTGAGTTTTTCGCATAAAAAAGTAGATATAGCAATGCGCGAAAAATTAAGTGTGAAAGAAGAAAAAATTGTGCCATTTTTGCACGAGATTAATGCGTGTGATGCGATTAGAGAGAGTGTTTTGCTTTGCACCTGCAACCGCGTGGAGCTTTATGTGAGTATGCACGATAGAAAAAGTGCGCGTGAGCATATTTTTGAATGTTTTGCAAAATCAAGCACTCTGCCTGTGGAACAAGTGAGGGAAATTGCACTTTTGCGCCTCAATGAATATGCTATTTATCATATTTTTGGTGTGGCTTCAAGCCTTGATAGTCTCGTTGTTGGTGAGACACAAATTACCGGACAGCTTAAAAGTGCGTATAAACTTGCCTTTGATAACGCTCTGTGTGCGAAAGATATGACGCGTTTAATGCACTTTGCATTTAAATGTGCAGCGAGTGTGCGAAAGGAAACAGATATTTCGGCTAATAGCGTCTCAATCGCCTCTACTGCTGTGTTTATGGCGCATAAAAAATTGTGTGAAGATTTACAATATATAGAATCTTTACCGGTTTTGGTGATTGGTAGTGGGGAAATGGGACGCTTAGTCTGTAAGCATTTGTTGAATATGAAAGCAAAGATTACGCTTGTTTCACGCACATTATACAATGCAAAAGCCTTGAGTGGGGAGCTTGGAGCAGATAAGATTCATATAGAATCTTATGAAAATCTCCCGCAACTTGTGAATGCCTTTCCTTTGCTTTTTAGCGCGACAAGTGCGCAGGGCTATATTATTACAAAAGATATGATAGTGTCAAACAAGGAAAGGCGGTATTTCTTCGACTTAGCCCTGCCGCGTGATATAGAATCTTTGAATGATGAAAATGTGTCGGTATTTTGTGTAGATGATTTGCAAGAGGTGGTGCAGGAGCATAAAAATGCGCGAGAGGAAAGCGCGAAAGAGGCACATAAAATCGTGGAGAGATTCACATCAAACTTTTTTACTTGGTTGCAGACTTTGAGCGTTGAGCCTGTGATTAAGCATATACGCTTTTTAGCGAAGCAGTCCGCGCTTAAAGAGCTTGATAGGGCGGTAAAGAAAGGGTTTTTGCCCGAAGAGTATCGCGATAATGTAGAGAAAATTTTACATAACGCGTTTAATACATTTCTTCATCAGCCGACAATGCGCTTACGACAGGCGAGTGAGAGTCACCACGGCGACCCTGTGATAGAGGTAATGAAGAGTATGTTTGATATTAATGATGAAATCATTATGCTTAATGGCTACAAATGTGAGAAAGACACTACTTTTTAAAGGAAAGCTATGAAATTTTCACAACTTTTTGTCAATACGCTTAAGGAATCGCCAAAAGATGCGGTGCTAAAGAGCCACCAATACCTTGTGCGTGGGGGATTTATACAGCAGATTGGTAGCGGGATTTATAATTTCTTGCCGCTTGGGAAAAAACTACTTGATAAGGTGCGATTTATTGTCAAAGAGGAAATGGATAAAAGTGGTGCGCAAGAGATTTTAATGGGTTTTGTAACTCCCGCGGAGCTATGGAGAGAATCTGGGCGATATGAGAAGTATGGGCGAGAGCTTTTGCGCTTTGTGGATAGGAAAGATAATGAGTTTGTGCTAGGACCTACGCACGAGGAAGTGATTACACATATTGCGCGAAGTGGCGTGAAAAGCTATAAACAGCTACCTATTCATCTCTATCAGATTCACACAAAATTCCGTGATGAATTGCGCCCGAGATTTGGGCTTATGCGTGGGCGAGAATTTATAATGAAAGACGGATACAGCTTCCATAGCTCTTATGAGGATTTAGATAGAGAGTTTGATACGATGGAGGAGACTTATAAAAGAATATTGCAGAGAATGGGCGTGGATTTTAAAATCGTAGAGGCGGATTCTGGTGCAATTGGCGGGAGTGGCAGTAAGGAATTTATGGTTTTAGCACCTTGTGGCGAGGATACGATAGTCGTATGTCAAAATTGTGATTATGGCGCAAATATTGAGGCAAGTAAAAGGGCGCAACGCACCTCACCACGCGCAGAGGAAGTGCAGTATGATAGCAATCCACCAAAGGCAGAGTTTGCGCGATTTCACACACCAGATACAAAGACAATAGAATCTGTGAGTGTGTTTTTTAAAGTTGATAGATTCTATATAATGAAGGCTATTGTAAAAAAGGCACTTAAAGCCGATGGAAGTGCGGATTTAGCCTTTTTCTTTGTACGTGGCGATGATGAAGCCGAGGAAGTAAAAATGCTAAATGCAATTAATAAACGCGCAAATGTGTATCTTGAGCTAGTCGATGTGAGCGTGGAGGAGATAGAAAAGGCGGGACTTAGTGCGGGATTCATCGGCGCGTATGGTTTGCGCCACATTACCCAAGCGGAGCATATTTATTTTGATGAGAGCTTAAGAGATGCAGAACATCTTATTTGCGGGGCGAATGAAAAGGATTATCACTTTGTGGGTGTGGATTTAAGCACTTTTGCGGATTTAGAATACGCGGATTTGGCAAGTACAAAAGAGGGGGATTTATGTCCTAAATGTGGGGGCAGACTGCATTATACCAAAGGCATAGAGGTGGGACATATCTTTAAGCTCGGTGATAAATATTCTCGTGCGATGAATGCGCAATATTTGGACGAAAATGGCAAGGCACAGCCCTTTATTATGGGCTGCTATGGCTTTGGAATCTCGCGTATTTTACCAGCGATTTTGGAGCAAAAAAGCGATGAATTAGGCTGTGTGTGGAGCAAGGAAGTGAATATTTTTGAAGTGGTAATTATCATCTCAAATATTAAAGATAGCGCACAGAGTGAATACGCAAGGCAGATATATGAAAAGCTAAAACAAGAGGGTATTGATGTGTTACTTGATGAGCGCGATGAGCGATTTGGCGCAAAGATGAAAGATTTTGAGCTGTTAGGATTTAATCACGCGCTTATTGTTGGCAAGGGTTTAAATGAGGGTAAAATCGAGTTTATTAAGCGCGAGGGTTTAGAAAGACAAGAAATGCCGAGTGCGGATAAAGATGTGCTGGTGGCGCAGATTTTAGAATCTATAAAGTGAGCTAGAAATAATCACTAATAAAGGGGTTAAAAATGGCAGATTCGCAAAAAGAGCTTGTGATAGGCTCACGCGGGAGTGTGTTGGCATTGTGGCAGGCGGAATACATTAAGTCTCGCCTAAAAGATGAATGTGGCTTAGAATCTCGCATACAGATTGTTAAAACGCGCGGTGATAAAATCCTTGATGTGCCACTTGCAAAAATCGGTGGCAAGGGGCTTTTTACAAAAGAATTGGAGGAAATGCTCTTAAGCGGTGAGATTGATTTAGCTGTGCATAGCCTGAAAGATGTGCCTGTGGAGTTTGTTTCTGGGCTTGGTTTAGTTGCAATTACAGAACGTGAAGACCCGAGTGATTGCTTTGTGAGTGTAAAATATCCCAATTTAGAGAGTTTGCCACAGGGTGCTAAGGTAGGCACGACTTCGCTGCGCCGCTCTATGCAGATTCAAAAAATGCGCGGGGATTTGGATACATTAAGTGTGCGCGGTAATGTGCAAACGCGGCTAGAAAAGCTCCATAATGGCACATTTGACGCGATTATACTCGCTCAAGCTGGACTTAATCGCTTAGAGATTAGCACAAAAGATGCGCCCTACATCGTGCCGCTGGAGTTTATGATACCCGCAATGGGACAAGGTGCGCTAGGGATAGAAATGCGCGAAGATTCTCCATATGTTTCTCATATTGCAAAGCTCTCTCACGCCCAAAGTGCGCTTTGCGTGAGTGCGGAGAGGGCATTTGTGCGCACACTAGAGGGCGGCTGTCAAGTGCCAATAGGTGTGTATGCGCGATATATCGGTAATGTGCTTTCGCTTCAAGCTATCGTGGGGCTTCCTAATGGGAGTGAGGTGATTACAGATTCTCTTTTTGACACAATGAGACTTGATAATATAAGTGCGAGTGAGAATCTAGGTGTAAATCTCGCTAAAAGTTTCATTGAAAAGGGTGCGAGAGAGCTTCTAGCAAGGGCTGAAAAAATGGCGTTTGCGTGAGGCAATAAAGAGAATCTAAAGTATTGCGCTTTCGTGCATAAAATTAAAATTGCGCTACTTGTAGATTCTAAGTAAGTTTTGCAATCTATTTAAACACCGACTTTACGGGCGGTAGAGATACATATAAATAGCAGTAATTTCCTCATCGGTAAGGTAATAAATTGGCATTACGCCTTTTTGTGTGTTGAGGGCTTTGGTAAATGCACTAAATTCGATGTTGTTAATGCGTGGGGCGTGGAGGGATTTTTCTACGCCTTTATGCTTATAATGCGCGATAATAGCACCCTCGCCCTTATCGCCGTGGCATTTATTGCACGCTATGCCTCGTGGGTTTTCATAGAGATTCTTGCCATATTCACTACTAGTATATTCTTTCTTGCTGTGATTCTCACTTATAGAATCTAGCTCTATATCTTCGTCATTCGCGCACAATGCACCTAAAATTACAAGCAAAATTAGCTTTTTATTCATAAATCCTCGCTTCAATCAAATTTCTTTAAAATCTTGTATTATAATAGCAAAACGACAATCACAAAGGCTTAAAATGACATTGCTAGATGGCAAATCTTTGAGTGCAGAGATAGAAAAAGCATTAACCGAGGATATTAAGGCACTCGCACAAAATGGTGTAACTGCTGGGTTAGCAGTAATTTTGGTGGGGAATGATCCGGCAAGTTGTGCCTATGTGCAGATGAAAGCAAAGGCTTGCAAGCGCGTGGGAATCTACTCTGTAACACACGAAATGCCTCCAAGCATCACAGAGGACGAGTTACTCTCTGTGATTGAGATTCTTAACAATAATCCAAATATTGATGGAATCCTTGTCCAACTCCCGCTTCCTCAACATATCCAAACTTCTAAGATTCTCGAGGCGATTAATCCTAAAAAAGATGTTGATGGGTTTAATCCCTTTAATGTTGGGCGGTTGTCCGCGGGGCTTGATGGCTTTGTCCCCGCTACGCCGCTAGGGGTGATGAATCTGCTTAAAGCCTATGATATAGAGCTAAGCGGTAAAGATGTAGTAATTGTGGGTATGAGCAATATCGTGGGTAAGCCGCTTGCAAGCCTTATGCTTAACGCAGGAGCGAGTGTGAGCTGTTGTCATATTCTTACGCGTGATGTCAAGGCTTATACGCGCAATGCGGATATTGTATGCGTGGGCGTGGGAAAGGTGGGCTTGATTAGCGCGGATATGGTAAAAGAGGGCGCGATTGTGATTGATATAGGGATTAATCGCTTAGAATCCGGCGCACTTGTTGGCGATGTGGATTTCGCAAATGTCGCACCAAAGACAAGCTATATCACTCCTGTGCCCGGTGGTGTGGGACCTATGACAATTGCTACACTTTTGCAAAACACTTACAAAGCAGCACGATACAGACTAAAGCTACAACAATAAACGAAGGATAAAGATGAAGAATTTTTTTAGCAAATTATGGGCTTTTACTTCAAGCTGGACGGGGACTATTATCATCGTGCTCGTGCTGATATTTTTCATTATGCAAGCCTTTGTGATTCCTACGCGCTCTATGGTAAGCACACTTTTTGAGGGTGATTTTTTATTTGTGAAAAAATTTAGCTATGGGATTCCTATACCGCGCATTCCTTGGCTTGAAATTAATGTTTTGCCTGACTTCAAGGGTAATGGGCATTTGTTCGAGGGTGAGCGTCCAAAAAGAGGCGATGTTGTAGTGTTTATCCCACCGCACATAGAAAAAACTTACTTTGTCAAACGCACTTTCGCGGTTGGTGGAGATGAAGTGATATTTGATGAGAGTGGTTTATACTTACACCCATTTGAGGGCGATGAATATGTGAGGGAGCATTACTCTGGGCATATTGTCGTAGAAAAATTAGGCAAACTTTTTGTGAAAAATCCCTATATGGGGCGACATCCGGGCATTCACTATGATAGCGTGTTTTATAAAACACCATTTAGCGAGTATTTTTACAGCGATGAAAATGGCAAACTTTACCAAAAAGTGTGTAAGGAGGGAATGACTGGCGCGAATATCGGCGATATGGAGGAGGGCTGCGATTTGTGGAGTAGGGTTTATAACGATGAGCCTTTGGAATCTTTTATTGAGGATAAAAATATCGCCTATACCACGATGAAAAGCGGTAGGAAACCCATTGCGATGATGCGGCTTGATAATGATATGTATTACATAAAGGTGGCTGATGATGAGTTTTTTATGATAGGAGATAATCGCAATAATAGCTTAGATTCACGCTTTTGGGGGAGTGTGCCTTATAAAAACATCATCGGGCAGCCGTGGTTTATATACTTTAGTATCAATAAGGCAAATAGCCAAGAATCGGGGGCTGATGAGGATAAGAGCAGACGTTATACAATTCGTTGGGAAAGAATGTTTAAGAGTGTGGAGGGTTTAGAAGAGATGATGAGGGAAGCAATGCCAAAATAACAAGAAGCGATGGTTTTAAGGCATTGCGCTAAAGATTCTAAAAAATAATAGAAAAGGAAAAATAATGAGTAAGATAACCTACTTTATCGGCACAGACCACGCGGGATACAAACTAAAGGCTTTTGTAATAGCCTTTTTACAAGAGAGGGGATTTAAAGTTGTTGATCTTGCGCCACAGAGTGAAAATAGGGTGGATTACCCAGATTTTGCGCAAAAGGTGTGTGAGGCGATAGATTTAGAATCTTCTCGTGGGATTCTTATCTGTGGAAGTGGAATTGGAATGAGCATTGCTGCTAATCGCTACAAACATATCCGCGCTGCACTTTGCACCGATGCGTATATGGCAAAAATGGCGCGTGCGCACAATAATGCAAATGTGCTATGTATGGGGGAGCGCATTAGTGGTGTGGGAGAGGTGGAGTCAATCCTCGAGGCGTTTATTAGCACGGAGTTTGAGGGTGGCAGGCATCTTATGCGCGTGGAAAAACTAGGTATTCTAAGATAGTTTTAGAATCTGAAAGAGAGGGAACAATGCACGCAATAGGAACTTCAATTACGCAATGGTTTTTTTTAACGGGATTTATTTTATTTGTGTTATATATGATTGTGCGGACTTTTTTTTATCGCTCTGTGGCACAAAAAGAGGAACGCACCTCCGCTTCTATGAAACTTACACTTAATGAGGCGGAGATTCTTATACGCAAACATCAACTACAACTTCAAAGAGCACTTGGAAATATAGATATTTTGACACAAGAAATGAATGCTCTAAAAAATGAAGTGAAAGTGCTTAAGGCGCGTAACTCTCAATATAGAATTGAGACGGATAAATACAAGGCGCGTATCAAGGAGCTAGAGCAAAAAATCGAGGCACTACTCTAGGCTTAGAATCTAAATAAAGGAGAAAGAATGAATAATCAGCACATAGCAGATTCTATACGCGCGATATATGATTACCCAAAGCCGGGCATTATATTCCGTGATATTACCACGCTTATAGGGGATAGAAAAACCTTTAGTGAAGTGATAGAGATTTTTAAAATGCGCTACGAGGGACAAAAAATTGATTTTGTAGCCGGGATTGAGGCGCGCGGCTTTATCTTTGGAGCGGCACTTAGCTATGCTATGGGCGTGGGTTTTGTTCCTATACGCAAAAAAGGCAAGTTACCATATACAACAGTGAGTGAAAAATACAGCCTTGAATATGGCTTTGATGAAGTTGAGATGCATATAGATGCCTTTAGAAATGCAGAGAATGCAAGGGTGGTGCTTGTCGATGATTTAATTGCCACAGGCGGAACAGCAGAAGCAAGTGTAAGGCTCATAAAATCTATGGGTGCAACCTGTGTGGAGGCAGCATTTGTGATAAATCTTAAGGGTTTAGAGGGCGAGAAAAAGCTAATGCCTTATACAAAAGTCTTTAGTATCGTAGAATATGAGGGCAAGTAATGAATCTCATACAGAAGGCAATTATATACGCAAAGAATGAACCAAAGCGTATTTTGGTGTGGGGCTTGGTGATTGCTATTGCCATCGCACTTTTTGTGCTATATAAACGCTCTGGATTCTCACTTGAAGAGTTTATTACACATTTATGGAATCAATATGTAGAAGATTGGGGTTATGTTATTTTGTTTTTTTGGGGCATTTTAGAGGGAGAGTTGGGGCTCATTTTTGCTGGACTTGCTACACACGATGGCAAAATGAATCTCATTATAGCAATTTTGGTCGCTGGGCTTGGTGGATTTGTAGGCGATCAAATTTATTTTTATATCGGGAGATTCAATCGCAAAAAGATTCAAGAGGAATTTACTTCTCAACGGAGAAAATTTGCTCTTGCGCATTTATTGCTTAAAAAGTATGGTTGGTCTATTATTTTTATTCAACGTTATATGTATGGTATGCGGACTATTATCCCTATGAGTATTGGCACTACGCGTTATAGTGCGCTTAAGTTTGCTATCATTAATCTTTTTTCAGCGTGGGTTTGGGCGGCGATTACTATTGTGCTAACCTATATTTTTGGCGAAGAAATTTTTATCGTGCTTGATTGGTTTAAAGATCACCCATATCTACTTATACCTCTTGCTATTACGATTGGCGGGGGTGTGATGTGGTATTTTCATTCACAAACCAAAAAAGTTGATACAAAAATCGAAAAGATTCAAAAAGGGCTTGAAAAAAAGGCAAATCGGGATAGCGAGGTTACCCAACGTAAATTACACTAAAGGAGCAAGAAAATGAAAATTCGCATTGTAAAATCACAAACTACAAATGCAAAAGGCGCACAGGCGGTGCTTTTGACAAAAAGTGCCTTTGCAAAATCCTCTTATGCAAAACTCTGTAAGAGCTTTGGTTTTGAGGGAGAGGGTAAGTTTTTTATACAAGATTTAAAAACGCTTGTGTTCTGTATAGAATCTATTGAGACAGATTCTATACGAGAAGCTGGGGCAGGTATCGTAAAGTATTTTAAGAATCTCCCATATGAGAGTGTGAGTGTTAGTATAGAGGGAAAACTCAAAGATGACAAGGCTTATACACTTTTTGTGGGTGCATTGTGTGGGGAATATGAATGTGTGAGTTACAAGAGCAAAAAGAGTGCGCCAAAGCTAAAGGAATTAAATCTGCTTGATGTAAAGGGTGAAATAAAAGACGCACAGATTCTAAAAAAGGCGCAAATCATCGCTACAAGTGTGAATGAAACGCGCGAATTGGTAAATACAATCCCACAAGTAGCAACACCTAAATACCTTGCTAAATATGCTAAAGAATTGAGCAAAGAAGTAGGGAATCTTGAATGTAAGATATTAGATGAAGAAGACTTGAAAAAGGAAAAAATGGGTGCATTTTTAGCTGTCAATGCTGCTTCAGTAAATCCTCCGCGTCTCATACATTTGAGTTATAAACCTAAAGGTGCGACAAAACGCATTGTGCTTGTAGGCAAAGGGCTTACTTATGATTGTGGCGGACTTTCGCTTAAACCTGCGGACTATATGGTAACGATGAAAGCTGATAAAAGCGGTGGGTGCGCTGTTATGGGGATTATCAAAGCCATAGCGCAGCTTGGGGCTAATATTGAGATTCACGCGATTGTAGGTGCAGCGGAAAATATGATAGGTGGCAATGCGTATAAACCCGATGATGTCCTTTATTCGCGTGAGGGTAAAACTATTGAGGTAAGGAATACTGATGCAGAGGGGCGTTTGGTGCTTGTTGATTGTTTGAGTTACGCGCAAGATTTAAAGCCAGATATTCTTATTGATTTTGCCACGCTCACAGGGGCGTGTGTGGTAGCTTTGGGCGAATATACAAGCGGCATTATGGGGCATAATGACAAGCTTAAGGCGCAATTTGAAAAATATGCGTTAGAGAGTGGTGAGCTTATGGCGACTTTGCCTTTTAATCGTCATCTTAAAAAACTTATAGAATCTAAGATTGCCGATGTATGCAATATTTCATCATCACGTTATGGTGGGGCAATAAGTGCGGGATTGTTTTTGAGTGAATTTATTAGAGAAGAGTTTAAGCAAAAATGGCTTCATATTGATATTGCAGGACCTGCGTATGTCGAGAAAGAATGGGATATTAATCCAAGTGGCGCGAGTGGTGCAGGTGTGAGAGCAGGGATAGAATTTATTTTAGCACAAGGAAAAGCATAAATGGGATTATCAATCGGTATTGTAGGTTTGCCAAATGTCGGTAAATCCACGACTTTTAATGCTCTCACAAAAGCGCAAAATGCGGAGGCAGCAAATTATCCTTTTTGCACGATTGAGCCAAATAAGGCAGTTGTGAGTGTGCCTGATGTAAGATTGCAAGAGTTGGCTAAAATTGTCAATCCTCAAAAGATTCAGCACTCTGTCGTGGAGTTTGTGGATATTGCCGGACTTGTGCGAGGTGCGAGTAAAGGTGAGGGATTAGGCAATCAATTTTTAGCAAATATTAAAGAATGTAATATGATTTTGCATATCGTGCGGTGTTTTGAGGATTCTAATATCACGCATATTGAGGGGCGCATTGACCCGATTGATGATATTGAAATTATTGAGTTAGAACTGCTTTTTGCCGATATGGCAAGTTTGAATAAACGCATTGAGAAACTCCAAAGAGAGAGCAAATCTCAAAAAGGCGTAAATACTCAACTTACTCTCTGTCAAGAGCTTTTAGCGCATTTAGAATCTAATAAGCCCGTGCGAAGCTTTGCTAAACGTGAAAGTGAGGAATTTATCGCACTTAATCGCGAACTACGATTTTTAACCAATAAAGAAGTGATTTATGGGGCAAATGTCAATGAAGAGGGCTTAGAATCTGATAATGAGTTTGTGAAAAAAGTGCGCGAATACGCACTCCAAAATGGTGGCATAGCGATTAAGCTGTGTGCAAAGATTGAAGAAGAAATGGTAGGTATGAGCGATGAGGAGCGAGGGGAATTTTTAGCGAGCCTTGGAGCGAGTGAGAGTGGATTAACGCAGATTATTAGAGAGGGATTTGCGCGACTTGGGCTTATGAGCTATTTTACCGCAGGGGTTAAAGAGGTGCGAGCTTGGACGATTACAAAAGGAGATAGTGCACCAAAAGCTGCAGCTGTGATACACAAAGACTTTGAAAAAGGCTTTATTCGTGCAGAATGTATTAGCTATGCGGACTTTATCAAATATGGTGGCGAGGCAAAAGCAAAAGAAGCTGGGGCTATGCGTATTGAAGGTAAAGAATATATCGTGCAAGATGGTGATGTAATGCACTTTAGATTCAATGTCTAACCTTGCATTTACAAAAAAAAAAAAACGATACAATACGCAGATGAAAGATGCTTCATACAGAGAGGGGATATAATGCAAAACACACAAGATAAATTCATACCTACAAAACGCTGTATTGTATTAATTTAAGGTTTGGTGAAATTGACTTTAAAAGGAGACACAATGAAAACACTAGAGGAACTCAAAGCTATCTTTAGAGAAAGTGGGGGCGACATAAAAGATAAGTTTTGGGAGCTTATCAAATCAAACAATCTTGAAGCAGTGAAAGAGTTTTTAAAGGATTATCCAATTCCTGAAATCTTTTTTGAAAAATGGTTTAACATCGGATGGCGAAAGGTCGAACTTGAACCCTTTTTCCCTTCTCCCTTTGTGCTAGCTCATGCAGGGCTTGCGTATAATAAAGACAAAAGTTTTGCAATGATAGAGTATTTTGAAAGCTTAGGATTAAAAGCTGATGACCAGCATGAACATTGGAATGCCTTAAGTAGTTATATTGTCTGGGGAGGAAAAAATCCAAAAGTCATTGAATACTTTTTAGGTAAAGGAGCTACATTTGAAACATATTGTGAATATGGAAACACTCCTGTACATTATTTTGCATTTAGTCAGCCCAAAGCACTAGAAGTTGCTCTTAAAGCCGGGGCTAATATAGAAATGAAATCTATCAAAACGGACGATGAGCTTAGAGTAGGTTGGAATAATATCGACTCTACACCCCTATATGCAGCCGCAACAGATGAAAGGGGTGCATCTTGCACCGAAATATTATTAAAATATGGAGCGGAGGTAAATGCCGTGCATTGTTCCTTAAGAGACGATGGCACTTGGTTTGCAGTTCGCTCTATATTAGATGTAGCCTATGGCGGTAAAAACAAAAAGCTTCTAAAAGAAGCAGGTGCGAAGACTTGGAAGCAATTAGTCAAAGAATATAACATTGATACAAGCCTAGAACTATCCGAGCAATACAGAATCTACAATGAACTTTTGGAGAAAAAGAAAAAGGCTAAGTGATGGATTTAAAAGAAAGTTATTTCTCTAAAAATTTAGAGGAATTTCAAAAAGATTTTTGTGCTTGTGCGCAAGAGAATCTGAGGCAAGAAATATTTGAAATTTTTAGAGCACAATATTACAAATGGAAAAATGATGAAAGTCTTGATGAAACGAATATCATTTTTAACGACAACCTAAATTATCTTTTACAATATGATGCACAAGAATTGCAAGGAGAATGCAAAGAAGCTTGGTTAAAAGACTTAGATGAAAACGCCGATGAGATTTACGAAAGTTTGTATGTAGAGAGCGACGATAGGGATTATGATTCTTGCGAACTGCTTGAGTTTTATGGTGAGGATTATGACGAAGCAGAATCAGATGATGAGGACTATGAAAGCTGGAGAGAATCGCAAAACGACTTTGAATACGCGCTTATGGATAAATTAAAGGGATTTGAATGACAAAAACACTAAGTGCCAACCAGCTCCATTTTTATTTTTTTTCTATACAATCTTTTAGTGATGAAAAATATCTTAATGCTTGGAGTTTAAAAGGCAGTCGTCTAAATGCCAAAGAATGGTTAGAATTTCAAATGGC
This sequence comes from Helicobacter typhlonius, assembly GCF_001460635.1. Taxonomy (NCBI): domain Bacteria; kingdom Pseudomonadati; phylum Campylobacterota; class Epsilonproteobacteria; order Campylobacterales; family Helicobacteraceae; genus Helicobacter; species Helicobacter typhlonius. Next base: position 1,056,953 of record NZ_LN907858.1, on the reverse strand, counting down.
AAATCAAGGGAAGTTTTACAATGAGCATTTAAAAAACACTTTAGATTCTATGCAAGGGCTTATTTTACATATTCCTGCCATTCTTTAAAAAACTCATCTTCTGCAGTGCGCTTAATTTCGTCATTAGAAAAGCATTCAAAAAACCATAAATTAAATAAAGATAATATTTTAATACAAAATTGAAGGCTACTAAAGTGGATTTAGATTCCAGAAGTAAAACATCAAAAAGGAAATAAAGACACTAATTTAAAGCTATGAATTTTTATTTATTGTTATGCGTGATATACAAATCAAAAAGCAAAAGCCTTGATATTATCTGCATATTCAATTCATAGTTGCAGAATATTTAACCAAAGGAGACACAATGAAAACACTAGAGGATCTCAAGGCGATGAGTCAAGAACAAAAAGAAAAATTAGAATCTAAGTTGTTTAGTGTGGTGAGAAACAATAATTTGGATAGCGTGAGTGAGTTTTTCAAGGTTTATCCTGTGAAAGAAACTTTCTATGAAAAGTGCTTCGAGTATAATAAATCTTTCCTCGATCCTGTGGAACTTTTAGCTTGTGCGGGAAATAGCTCTAGTAAAAATTTTGCAATGCTTGAACTCCTTGAAAAGTGCGGACTAAGGGCAGATTATGAATATCGTGGTGATAATGCGCTTCTTGCGTATATTGACCTTGAGGGAAAAAAGAGAGAATCTGTGATTGAATACTTTTTAAACAAGGGCGCGAGGTGGGAAGTCTATGGCAGGAATGGTGAGACAAAATTGCATTTTTGGGCGGAGATGAATGAGGCACCTAATCTTGAATTTGCCCTCAAATATGGTGCGAATCCAAATGTGAAAAATATCCCGCCAACTCTAAGCGATGGCTGGGATTTGGGTGGTAAAAATATCGGAGCTACGCCTTTGATGTATGCTGGAAATTCTACATTCGCCCGTGAAGCACCAATGGGAGCTAGCATACAGCTGCTACTCAAGTATGGGGCGGAGGTCAATGCGGTGGGCTATATGGAAAAAAGCCACAAAGTTGAAAGGAATGGCAAAAGGATACTTGAGGGTAGAGGTGAGTATAGTGAGCCTCAATCTGTGCTGGATTACTGTAATTGTGGTGCAAATGAGGAACTTTTAAAAGCAGCAGGTGCGCGGAGCTGGGAACAGCTTATCAAGGAATATAATATCGATACGACTCTTACTGTGCCTGAGCAGGTGAGAATCTACTATGAGCGTTTGGAGGATAAGAGCTATCAAAAAACGCCCATAGAGATTGACGATGAAAAGCCAAAAACGCCAAAAACACTAAGAGATATTCACAAAGATGAGGAATATTTTGATAGGTATATTAGGGCGGAAGAGAAGTTTTTGAAAAAATACAATGAGAGCCATAATATTTACAGCGAAAACTTTTGCATAGCAACGGCAATGTATTCTAGGGGTGATGATATAGAATCTATAAAGCAAGTCTTTGTAAAAAGTCTCAATGAATGGAAAAATAATTTTGATATAAGTGATTACACTACAAATACTGAAAAACTTGCTGTGATGATTCTGTGCGATATGAATACTTCTTGGGTATTAGAGCAGCTTAATGTGAGCGAGAGGGAAAAGGAGGACACATATTATGATGATTGGTTGCTTCATTTTCTAGCGAGTAAGGGAGCGGAAAAGGACTTTTCAAAAATGGCGCAAAGTCTCAAAAAATACGATATGCTTAAGCTTTTTATTGAAACCAAAGAGAGCGATTATTTTAAAACCTATCTTAAGCAATGGTATAGCAAAAGCAGAAGTGAGGCTTGGTGGGGAGATCATAAATATCCTGACGAGAGATTAGTTTATAGTGGATATTGGAATTATGAAGGAGCAGCTGTTTTAAAAATCTTAGGTGTAGATAAAGAAGAATTTAAAGGCTATAAATATTTCCCGTATGATTTGATATAGGTTTGTTGTATAAATATGTTAGGTTTTGGGCACAAGGAGAGGGAATGCGATATATTATGAGTTTGGTTATATCTGTGGCATTAGTGTGTGCAAGTGATTTCACTCTGCCGCAATTTAAAGAAGCGTTTATAAAAAATGCTTTTTTGCAAACAAGTAAGGCAGATTTGGGTGGTGTGCTTCAATGCGAGATGAGCACAAATGATAAGAAAATAAAGACAAATCATAATGCAAAAGCTGAATCTAAAGCTCTTTCTTTGATTGTGGATTCTATCCAAAAATCTCGCAAAATGCCTCTAAGGGACAACGCGGAGAATATCCCCCATATCAAAGAACTTGCGACATTGGCAAAAGATTCTACACTTGCTAAAGTCTATCTTATGCAATTGGCAATAATGGACACTCGCTCACCTTGCATTACTTGCTTACGCGTGGCAGAGGAACAAATAGGCTTTATTTTAACTTTTATGCCTGAAAAAATAAATGATAGAAAGGTGTGGCATATTATAGATTTTACACATTCACAACCAAGCAAAGAGCTTTTAGGGCGGCTTGTGAGTCTAGATTCTTATGCTTTAAGTGGTGAAAAATTGCTGTGTGAGGGATTAAGTAAGCAAGATTCTCTCTTGCTTGTGAGTGCTTATGCGCATTTTGCACTCTCTGGGCTAAATACTCGCGCGCTCAATGCTCTTATGCAGTCAGCACTTTGGGGCAATACAGACGCGGCAACTCTCATACTCTTTTTACTTGATAATGGTATTTATCTGCCTCTTAATAAAATAGCGGCACAAATGCTTGAAATTGCCATTACAAATGGGGATTATCAAAATGCGCTTAAAAATAATCCTATGATTACAAAAAGCCTTGCAGTTACTGAGGGCAATGCTTTAAGTAATATTTTTGAAAGTATCACTCATTGGCGTTATGTGGCTAAGGGCATTATTTTACCAGCAACTGATAGTAGATATGCAAGACTTGATGATGAAGATAAAAAAGGTATAGCACTCATTTGGTTTAATCTAATAAGTGCAGGTGCGCTTGCAAGGCAAAGCATTTATGATACGGGAGATTCTAAACAGCAACAGACTTATAAGGATATTTTAGAATCTAAAATGCAGCTTAAAGGCATTAATACGTATCCATTTGTGAAAACTTATCATCAAAGATAAACAAATCAAAAAAGCCACGAGCTGTTGATTAGTGGATATATTAAGCTTTTGAATTAGATAAGGCTTTGTTTGCAAGTTTATGGGTGCGTATGTCTTATATTATTAGGTTTCTTTTGTTTTTTATATATCTTTCTTTATAAACAATTGCTTTATCGTGGATATTGGAATTTTGGGGGTGTGGCAGTGCTAAATTTAGGTGAGCTATAAAAATACCTCCTATATGATTTAATGCAATTTGTAAAATATTTTGTATAAATGATATTGTAGGTAAAAATTGAGAGATGTCAAAATACACGATAAATGATTAGGTCTTTCCCTGCGACTTGGGCTAATAGAGAGTAAAACTTTCGCGCCTTTATGTTAGTGTCTTTATGGAATCTGCCATATACGTGTAGCCTTGCGTAAGATTCTCTTATAGAGTGGCAATGTGTTAAATACAATATGAAAATTTGCTTTATCAAGCTTACTATTTTGTTCTATGCTTTTTGGGTGAGTGAGAGGGAAGCATAGCTCATAAGAGGGCATAGAGACAAATTTAGAATCTCCTGTGGTATGTGCGGCATCGACACGATTAAAACCGATGTTTAAAATCATATTATTTTTGGGATATATACACAAGCCATTGTGCTTCCAAATATTATAAGTCCAAGGATAATCCCAAGTGTCTATTTTGCCTTGTGCGTAGGTTTTGAATATCTTATACCAGTAGTATTTTTCTTTTGTGGAGCAAAAATTATGGAGCGTTTTTATTTCACTTTCGTTAAATTCGAGCTGATATTTGCTCCACGCTCTTGCCCAAGAAGCCCAACCCCAAATGTGATTATATTTTGAAAAGTAATAGTCTTCTTGTAAGCGTGCTTTGGGGGAGAGCGTTTCTGTTGAAGTATTTTGGGCAAAGTCTAGCGCACTCCAACCACTTATCATAAAGATATTTTGTTGCATTTTATATTTTTCTAATAATTCATCACAGAATCGAAAAAAGCTTATATTTGGCAAACAATCATCTTCCAAAATAATGCCCTGTTCTTCATTTTCAAAAAACCAAGAAATCGCAGAGCTTACAGCTTTTTTACAACCAAGATTAGAATCTAAAAAGCGTGTTTTGACTTCACAAGGAAAATCAAAATGAGCTATGCTATCTATGAGAAAGGTTCTTACAGAATGCACCTGCTCTTTTTCACTGATACCATTGGGACATATTTTATTGTCCCTTGCGCCGTCATTTGCAAGATAGATTTTGCTTGGGCGGACAGATCTATAATGTGTAGCACTCGCTTAAGTGTATCAAGGCGATTAAAGCTTAGCAATAAAATAGGATTAGTACAAGTGTAGGGTGTATCTAGCTTTTGATACATTATGCCACCTCTGCATAATAGGGAGGCGTATCAATAGTTAGAATATTATCTACTGCCCCCCCCCGCTTAAATAGCTTACTTTTTGGCTAAGAGAATGTGCGATTCTGCAGAGTTTTCTATAAACTCGCAATGGAAGAGGTTTTTTAAGCGAAAGTTCAAATGCTTTAATGCGCTCTAAGGCAAGTGGAGATTCTATAATTTCTTGTGGGAAAGTAATTGGAAATTTCATATTGGTATGTGAGACATTAAATACCTCTCCTTCTTTACCGCAATGCACGCCACTTCCATCAAAACCAATTTGCTTGACATACGAGGTGCTAGGGCATAGATTAAGAGTATTATGTTTGTAGCCAATGAGGTAATTAAAAATCGCCCAAGTTTTAATTTTGCCTTGAGCATTTGCAAGAAGATGGTCGTAATAACGCGCCACTCCATCAATATTGATATAATCAATATCACTCTGTGAGAAATTTTCTAACGCCCAAGTGATGTCGCGCTTATAATATTGCCATCTACTCGCCCAAGTTGCCCAGCCCCAACAATGAGGCAAACGCCAAAAATAGCAATCTCCCAAGCCACTTGTGTCTATGGGATAACTCCACGCTGTAATACTCCATACTTTTTCTTCATTTTCATATCTTTGTAATGCTGTATTCATATAGTCTAAAAATACAGGTGATACAATAATGTCATCTTCTAGGATAATAGCTCTTTGATATTGATTGATAACATAAGTTATGCCATCAATAATCGAATCTGCTAGTCCTAAATTATGTTCGCGCTCAATAAAGGTAATGCTTTTAAAAAGAGGCTTTTGTGTATTGTTTGTAATAAAATCTTGAATATAGTTTTTTGTTTGTGCGTGGGATTGTAAAATATCTTGTGAAGCATTTGGCTTTGGTGCATCTTGATAGATATATAAATCACTTTTTAGCGCAAGTTGGTTTGCGCTTAATGCTTGGATAGTTTGAGCCGTATGTTTGGGACGATTGTAGGTAAAAAGGACAATGGGTGCATAAGTTTCTAGCATTTTGTCTCCCTAGGGACAAAATACATAAACCAAATAGGGATTAAATCGATAAAGAAAGAATAAAACGCAATAAAATGAATTTGGGTAGGGTGTTTGAGGGTGGCTAAACCAAAAAATCTTAGCTTATTCCCCCCCCCCCACTGCACCTATCTAGCAAGTCTAAACTAAGAGGCATTTTGTAAAATATAATTTTGCTGTGAAGTGTCATTTTGTATCCATACAATAAAAATGTCGTATTGTAATGAAGTGAAACTAATATATAGCTTATATGTGGTGGATTGGGCTATTTGTATTTAGCTTGAAATAAATTAAAAGATAGGAATTGTATGTATTAATGCTAGGAAACTATCCCAGCATTAATATTTGAATCTAACTCTAATCTTTAAGCTTACTATGATTTGGATAGACAAAGTTTGTCTTGCGCTCTACAAAGATTCTATCTTTATCATCAACCGCAAAGGCGCGGATAATAATATCATAATGATCTTCTGGGAGCACTTCTTCTGTGCGTATGGTTACGACTTTTTTCAATTTTTCACCAGCTTTTACAGCGAAAGACTCTTTTGGTTTTAGAATCTTGAGATGTTTTGCTATATCGCCACCTTTCACATCAAGGATTTCGAAATACATTTGATGTTCTTGCGTATCTGTATTGTTAAACACCATAGTGTAGTGATTATCTACAACACGATGAGTGCGCACCTCATAGAGTTCGGCACTGCGCGCAATATCAAGAAGCATAGTCTCCTTTGTCGTGCCAACAAAAAATAACAACGCTAACACAACAGCCAAAACAACAATGTAGCCAATCGTCCTAAAGCGCAAAAATTTCACTTTGCCATCATTATCAATCGAAGCAGAGGATTTCCACATAATAAGCGAAGGTCTATTAAACTTACTCATCACATCAGCACACGCATCAGCGCATTCAAGGCAGTTGATACATTCAAGCTGCATACCCTTTCTAATATCAATATGTGTAGGACACACGCGCACACAGGCGTTGCAGTTGGTGCATTCATTATTTGGGTCTTGCTTTTTAGGCGCAAGTTCAAATTTCATTCCCTTTGCGTCATATACCGCCCCACCGCGTTTATGATTATAGACAACCATAACCGTATCATCATCAAAAAGCACACTTTGCACGCGGCAATAAGGACACATATAAATACAGAAATTTTCTTGTATAAAAGTAATATCAAGGATAAAAAATAGTCCAAATCCCAGCCAGAATCCAAGCAAAATACGATGATTGAGCGGGTCGCTCATATATACAAAGAAATCACTTGGCGGCGTAAAGAAAAACATAAGACTTGCAGAAGCCATAAGACAAAGCACAGTAATAATTAAAAACGCACATACCGCCTTAATTTTCGCACCAAAAGTGCTTAAATCCATCTTTTCTTGCTTATTACTAACTCTTTTACGCAAACCAAAGACTTTTGTCTGTAATAAATCCCTATAAATAACGCGGAAAATCGTCTGCGGACAAGCCCAGCCGCACCAGATTCTACCTGCAAGGGTAGTCATAAAGAAGATTCCCACAAACATAAGAATAAGCAAAAATGGCATAAGATAAAATTCTTGCACATCAAAGATTTGCCCGAGTAAGTGGAGTTGCTTATGATCAAAAGAAAGCAAAAAGATTTGATTGCCATTAATCTTTATGAAAGGAAAGACAAGCAAACAGAAAGTTGCAATAGCATACACGATGTAGCGTTTATTGCGATAATGCGACACAGATTCTGTATGATTAAGCGCGGTATCCATACTTTTCTCCTTAAATGCACTTAATGCAAGTTTGTTGTTTGAAGTGTAAGTGTGGATTTTCTAACTTTTTACCTTAATTTTTAATTAATAGCCATTGTTATTCCTCATATGTCAAAAGATAGAATTACATATTTTTAGCCTCATCAAATATTCCTCACATTTTTATGCTAGAATCGCGCTTTATTTTTTTACAAGGATTGCAAAATGTTGCAAACGATTAATCTCACAATGCGCTATCCCACAAAAAAGCTTTTTGAAAATGTGAATCTAAGCCTTGATGCCCATAAGCGATATGGGCTTATTGGCGCAAATGGCGCGGGAAAATCTACATTTCTTAAAATCCTAAGTGGAGAATATGAAGCAAGTAGCGGCGAGATAGTCATAGCAAAGGGTTTAAAAATGGGCGTTTTGGGGCAGGATCAATATGCTTTTGAAGAGCTAAGCCTCAAAGATGCCGTGCTGATTGGCAATAAGCGACTTTATGATGCGATAAAGCGCAAGGAATATCTCTATGAAAATGGCGATTTGAGCGATGATAAGGTAAATGAGGAGCTTGGAGAGCTTGAGATGATATGCGCTGAAGAAGACCCGATGTATGAATGCGAAGTGGTAATTGAAAAGATTTTAGAGGATTTGGGCTTTGAAGCCAGTGCGCATAATGAGTTGATGAAAACACTTACCGGCGGGGATAAGTTTAAGATTCTATTAGCACAGGTGCTTTTTCCAAAACCAGATATTTTACTCCTTGATGAGCCGACAAACAACCTTGACTTGCACTCTATCGCGTGGCTTGAAGAAAATCTCAAACGTCACGAGGGCACACTTGTAGTCATCAGCCACGATAGGCACTTTTTAAATAGCGTTTGCACCCATATTTTAGATATGGATTTTGGCTCGGTGCGCGAGTTTAGCGGGAATTACGATGATTGGTATATCGCAAGCACCCTTATTGCCAAACAACAAGAAGCTGAACGCAATAAAAAACTCAAAGAAAAAGAGGAATTAGAATCTTTCATTGCACGATTCTCTGCGAATGCAAGTAAGGCTCGTCAAGCTACCAGCCGACAAAAACAGCTTGAAAAACTTGATATTCAAAGCCTTGCAGTCAGCTCTAGGCGAGACCCTAGCATTGTGTTTAAGCCTCACCGCCCTATTGGCAACGAAGCTCTAGAGTGCGAAAATATTTCAAAAAGCTATGGGGATTTATGTGTGCTAAAAAATGTGAATCTTAAGATTTTGCCCGGGGATAAAATCGCTATTATCGGGGCAAATGGTGTGGGTAAAAGCACATTGTGTAAGATTCTTGTAGAGGAGCTTAAGCCCGATAGTGGAAGTGTCAAATGGGGTGCTACGACACAAAGAGGCTATTTCCCGCAAAATGTAAGCGAGGAGATAAAGGGCGAGGAGAGCCTGTATGAGTGGCTTAGAAGCTTTGATAAGAAAAAAGAAAGCGGTGAGATACGCAATGCGCTTGGGCGAATGCTCTTTAGTGGTGAGGAGCAAGAGAAGTCCATAAATGCTCTAAGTGGAGGCGAAAAGCATAGAATGGTGCTAAGTAAGCTTATGCTTGAAGGTGGAAATTTCTTGGTGCTTGATGAGCCGACAAACCATTTAGATTTAGAATCCATTATCGCACTTGGCGAGGCACTCTATAAATATAGCGGCAATGTGATTTGTGTAAGCCACGATAGGGAGCTAATAGACGCGTATGCGAATAGAATCATTGAAATTATTGCGGATTCTGATAATAAAGGAGCTAAGATTATTGACTTCCGCGGGAGTTATGAGGAATATTTAGAAAAAGGAAAATAAAATGTTTCATATTGTTTTTAATGCTGACGAAAATTATATAAAATATCTTAGTGTGCTTCTTGTAAATATTATTCAAAATACTGATAAAACAAAAATTTTTAGAGATTATATAGGGGGGGGGGTATTAACTCAAAAGCTACAAGAAAAAGATGAGGAAGAGGGCTATATCTTTCATATCCTAAGCGATACACTCTCCCAAGAGTGCCAAGATAAGCTTCAAGCCTTACAAGAGCAACTCTCTTTGATTTATCCTTGTGAGATTCGCATACATATTGTTGATGATAGTATTTTTGCTCATTTTCCAAAATGGGGATTTGAAAAACAAAAAAATTATATTGCCTATTATAGAATTTTATTGTCTCGTTTTGTTCCAGAGGAGATAGAAAGGTGTTTGTATATAGATGTCGATGCTCTCATATTATGCGATATAAGAGAGATTTTTGCAATGGATTTAGGGGAATATATCGCTGCTGCCGTGAATAGTCCGCTCCCAAAAGGTGCGAATGCTCGTATTGAACCATTTATTTTGCAGTCTGTAAGCAAGAATGGTGAAGGTTTTGATATGAGAAAGAATTTGTCTTGCTATTTTTGCTCGGGTTTTATGCTTTTTAATATGTCTCTTTACCGAGCAAATCATATAGAAACCCAATGCTTTGAGTTCTTACAACATTATATTCCTCAATGTCCCGACCAAGATGCACTCAATGTTGCACTGAATGAAAAGATATTGATATTGCCTGAAGAGTATGGGTTTCTTTTGGGGCACATTTATAATAAAGGGTTTGAAGCTTATACACAAATTCTTCCTAATGCTAAAATTGTGCATTATAATAATTATGCAAAGCCTTGGCGCACTCCAGCTCAAAATATTCAATCTCATAGCAAGTTTGTTCTTTTTTATCCTTATTATCAGCGATGGTGGGATATTGCCTCACAAACTCCTATTTTTAATAAGGAGCTTAAGAGGATTAAAATAATGCATTATAATCCCCTTGCTTTTTGTGTGGCTTTGATTGTTTTTGTTTTTAAACCTGTAGAAAAAAACTTTATAAGACCATTTGTGCGAAAGATAAGAGTTAAGATAAATCCAAAAAAATATGCTTTAAAAAAATGATAAGGCTTAGATTCTCGCAATATATCGCTTCCATATGCCCTTATGGAAAATATACCCAAAGATAAAAGCGCGTAAGAATGTTTCGACACAGATGATCGCAAAGATATACACAGCGTCAAATCCATAGCACACACATAGCCACATCGGTAAGATTCTGCATAGCCAAATACTCCCTGTATTTACCCAAAGCGAAAGCTTTGCAGCTCCCGCCCCGCGCATTGCACCATCAAGCACAAAAATCCAAATGAGTGGCACTTGGGATACACCCACTGCGACAAGGTAGGCAAAAGAATAATCAATCACCGCAGGTTCGGTAGTAAAAATAGCGGTGAGTTCTTTGCCTAGTAGGCATAAGCTTATGCCGAGTATCCCCATAATAATTGAGGAGATAAGTAAAGTTGTGCGCACAAAGGATTCGGCTAAATCTATGCGTTTAGCCCCTAACATTTGCCCCATTAATGCCATTGCAGCGACTTGGAATCCAAAGCCGGGCATAAAGATAAAGCTCTCTACGCGTGAGCCAACTTGGAATCCGGTGATGACTTCTAAGCCATAATCTGTCATAAATTTCGTAATTAACACGAGTGAAAAAATCGTCAATACCCGCTCCACGCCTGATGGTATGCCTATGCGTAAGCCAAGAGCGAGTGCACGCCACTCAACAAGGGAGGCAAATTTGAGATATTTATGCGCCCCGCACAAAATCCCAAAGAGTATAAGTCCCTCGAAATATGATGTAATCACATTTGCCACTCCCGCCCCGGCGATACCAAGAGGCGGGATACCAAGCGAATTTACACCAAAAATTAGTATATAATTGAGGGCGATATTTAAAAGGGTGCTTAGAATCTTAATAAAAAACACGCTTTTTGTATCGCCTGTGGCTGCGAGTGCGGAGATGAAAATCGTCTTTGCAAAAAGCGCAGGAATGCTATAAAAAATAAAACTAAGATAGAGCATACCAAGTGCTTTTGCCTCGCTTCCTACATCCATCCAGTCAAAATATATCTCATTGAGTGCAGAGGTAAGAATAAAAATAGGAATGGCACATACAATCGCCCCAACACTCATCGTACTTAAGATTCTATTCATTTTTGTGAAGTTTCGTTCGCCAAAGGCACGGGAGATTTGTGCGTTTGTGCCGACATAAAAAATCGTGGTAATGGCAAATAAAAACATCCAGTAGTTCATACCAAGCCCGAGTGCTACGATATTGTGCTTTGTGATTTCCGCATCTGCCGAGATATGAGCGATAAAATACATTCCCACAGCGACATTTGCAATATCAAGGAATGAATTACCCCCAGAGGGCAGGGCTATGCGAAAAATCTTGCGGATTCTGTGATTAAAAGTATAAACCATTGCCTTACTTTGTAATGTTATTTTGAGTGCTTACAGCACATTGCGTAAGTTGGCGTTTTTATGTGTTGGTATTTATCAGTGCGCTATTTTACGATAATGCTTGAAAGCTTTTTGCCACCTAAAATATGCAAATGCAAATGCGGGACTTCCTGCCCACCATCTGCACCGATATTTGTGATGATTCTATATCCGCTCTTGTCTATACCTACGAGCTTTGCGACCTCTTGCGCAAATTCACACAGCTCGCCCAAAAGCTCTCTAGAAGCGAGGGAAAAATCTTTTACGCATATCTTTGGTATTGCAAGAATATGCACCGGTGCTTGAGGAGCAATATCATAAAATGCAAGGAATTTATCATTTTCTACCACTTTTTTGCAGGGAATCTCCCCCGCAACAATTCTTTCAAAAATCGTTTTTTCTGCCATTACTTACTCCTTTGTGGTTTTATAGAATCTAAAGCGATTTGCAAAATATGGATTCTATACTTTGAATTCTTAAAAGTGAAAATTTAATTTGAAGCTTTCATTATAGCAATAAAGGACAATAAAAACTTTAAATGTGCTACAATACCGATTTTATTTTACTTTAGAAAATGAAGGATAGGCATTGAAAGCGCAAGTGCAGGAAATTTTAAAGCGATTGGAGCAGGTAGAGAATCTGCAGGATTTGGAGGCATTGCGGGTAGAAATGATTGGCAAAAAAGGCTTTTTGACACAACAATTTGCCACGCTTAAAGCACTGCAAGGTGAGGCAAAAAAGGCTTTCGCCACAGAATTAAACACCTATAAAGAATCTTTTGAAAATCTTTTGAGCGATAAAAAAAGCACACTACTTGCAAAACAAATGCAGGCAGATTTGGCTAAAGATTCAGTTGATGCGAGTTTGTTTAGCTCACTGCGTCATACAAGCAAAGGACATCCAATCTACCAGACAATGGATAAAATCATTGATTTTTTTGTTAATATGAATTTTTCACTGCAAACCGGTCCGCTCATAGAAGATGATTTTCATAACTTCGAGGCTTTGAATCTCCCCGCATATCACCCAGCACGCGATATGCAAGATACATTTTATTTTAAAGATTCTATGCTTTTGCGCACACATACTTCGCCAGTGCAAATCCGCACAATGCAAGAGGGCTCACTCCCCATTCGTATGATAGCTCCGGGTAGCGTGTTTAGGCGAGATTATGACTTGACGCATTCGCCGATGTTTCATCAGGTTGAGGGACTTGTCGTAGATTCAAAAGACAAGGTGAATTTCTCGCATTTGAAATATATTTTAGAGGATTTTTTACATTTTATGTTTGGCAATGTAGATATTCGCTTTCGCTCGAGCTTCTTTCCTTTTACAGAGCCAAGTGCCGAAGTGGATATTAGCTGTGTGTTTTGCAAGGGCGAGGGCTGCCGTGTGTGTTCGCATACAGGGTGGCTTGAGGTGCTAGGCTGTGGCATTGTGAATCAAAAAGTTTTTGATTTTGTGGGATATAAAGATGTGAGTGGATATGCCTTTGGGCTTGGTGTAGAGCGGTTTGCTATGCTGATTTGTCGAGTGAATGATTTGCGTAGCTTTTTTGAGAGTGATTTACGCGTATTGGAGCAGTTCTAATGATTTTTACGAGACATTTGTTATCACAATTTATTGATATTTCGCGAATTTCCACCGAAGAGATTTGCACGCGTTTAAGCAGTATTGGGTTAGAAGTAGAATCTGTGCATTCTATAAAAATTCCCCAAAAAGTCGTTGTTGGCAAGGTGCGGACTACAAGCCCGCACCCAGATGCGGATAAGCTCAATGTATGTGTTGTGAGTGTGGGCAGTGAGGAATTACAAATCGTGTGCGGTGCACCAAATGTCAAAGCAGGGCAGTATGTGGCAGTGGCATTAGAAGGCGCGGTAATCCCCTACACCAAAAGCGGTGAGCTTACAATCAAAAAAACGACTTTGCGCGGTGTGGAGAGCTGTGGAATGCTTTGCTCGAGCACAGAGCTAGGGCTACCGAAAATCAATGATGGCATTATGGTGCTAGATTCTACTGCTGGGCGATTGGAGCTTGGTGCTGAAGTAGCGCAGTTAGAGCTTTTTAACGATGATGTGGTGGAGGTAGCTACCACACCAAATCGTGGTGATTGTTTAAGTGTGCTTGGTATAGCAAGGGAGTTGGCTACCTGCTACAATCTACGTTTAAAAAACCAAAGTGATATGGATAATGTCGTTACATTGGGACTTGGACGGGTATTGCAGATTCTCACTGATGAAAAAATTGACGCGCATTTGCTTTATCGTGTGGTTGAGATGAAACAAGCCTATTTATCGCTTGATATGGCTTTAGCCCTTGCGCACAATGGAACTTTGCTTGATGATATTGTGTGTAATTTCTTAGAATACGGCACTTATATGAGCGGTGTTATTCTTAATGCTTATAAGCTGCAAGACTGCGAAAGTAAGGATATTATTTTGGATAATGGCTTAGCTGCACAACTTTGCATAAAAAAAGATGAAAATGGCTTAGAAGCGGTATTTGCAAATGAAAAACTCTCAGTAATTGGTGTAAGTTATGGTGAGCGGCACTTTGGCACAAGGTCGGAGATTCTTATTATTGAGGCAAGTTATGTTAATTCTGCCGCCATTTCTAAGGCTCTTTATGAGCGCAAAATTAAAGGCAATAGTGCGCTTACCTATCGCAGCACGAGGGGGAGCAATCCGGATTTGGAGCAAGGCATTGACTTTTTGTGTAAAAAAATGGTGTCAGTATGTGATGCACTCGTGTATTCTGGCTCACATTCTATCTCGCAAAATACTGATGAAATCATAATTAAGACGACCTTTGGTGCAATTAATAATATCATAGGCATACATTTGGAAAAAGAAGAGATTGCTACAATCTTAAAGCATTTATCCTTTAACCTCGAAGCCACAGGCGATGAAAATTTCTTTATGATTGGCGTTCCTCCATATCGCCACGATATACATAGTATCCAAGATGTTGCGGAGGAGGTGTTGCGAATCTATGGCATAGATAAGGTTAAGCCTATGCCTCTATTATGTTTGCAGCATCACAATACCTCTAAAGCGTATTTTGCGTATAAAAATAAGCGCAAATTAGCTCATACATTCATTGCTAATGCTTTCAATGAATGTATTCACTATATTTTCGCCTCCTCGCAGTCCTTGGAAAAACTCGGCTTTGTGCAAATTGATGAGAATCTTGCCCTGCTCAATCCCATCACACAAGAGCTAGATACATTGCGCACGAGCCTTATTCCTGCGCTTTTAGATTCTATAAAACGCAATGAAAACCTCGGCTTTAAAAGCATTTCGCTTTTTGAAATAGGAAGTGTCTATACAGCCAAACGAGAGGAAAAAACCAAACTCGCCTTTGTTGCAAGTGGCTTTATTAATGATGAGTGCTATCCGCATAGTAAAGCGGCAAGCTGGGATTTCTTTTCTTTTGCATTAATGTGCCAAAGGTGTGTGGGAGAGATAAGCCTCAAAAATATACGCGATGAGGAAAATTCACAAACCCTTCTAGCGCAGTTTGGATTGAGAGATGATAGAATCTTGCACCCTTATCAAAGTGCGTTCGTGTATTATCAGGGTAAGCCTGTGGGGATTATCGCAAAGATTCATCAGCAAGTTGCTTTGGACTTGGATATAAACAACGAAACTTTTATATGCGAGATTGAATTAGATTTAGATGATACAGCTTTGGCGCAAGCAAAAGAGTTTTCAAAGTATCAAAAATCTACGCGTGATTTGACAATCTTAATTGACAAGCAGATTCCATTTCATCGTGTGCGCGAGGCAATTACAGAGGCAAAAATTGATTTCGTGCAAAATATTTATCCGCTTGATGTGTATGGTGATGAGAGTTTGGGAGAGCAAATGGCACTTAGCATTCGCTTGGTGCTGCAATCTTATGAGGGCACATTGCAAGAGATTCAACTCAATAATGCCACACAGGCTACATTGGAGATTTTGCAAAAAAGCTTTAATGCGTCTTTGCGCGTTTAGATCCTATAACTTGAAAGGAAAAATATGCAACCACACATTACGCAAGAGGATATTCCCCTTTTACAAAAAATGTCTCACACACTTGGTTTTCTGTGCGCCGATATGGTGCAAAAGGCAAATAGCGGACACCCCGGTGCGCCTATGGGGCTTGCAGATGTGGCTAGCACCCTTAACTTTCATTTGAATCTCGCCCCCACAAACCCCACTTGGCTTAATCGCGACAGATTAGTTTTTAGCGGAGGACACGCGAGTGCGCTTGTGTATGCGCTTTTGCATTTATGGGGCTTTGATGTGAGTATGGAGGATTTGCAATCTTTTAGAAAAATTCACTCTAAAACGCCCGGACACCCAGAATATGGACATACTCAAGGTGTGGAGATTACCACAGGACCGCTAGGACAGGGTATAGCAAATGCAGTGGGTATGGCTATGGCAAGTAAATACGCGCAGAATCTCTTTGGCAAGGAGATTATCTCGCATTTTGTGTATTGCTTATGTGGAGATGGCGACTTGCAGGAGGGTATTAGTTATGAAGCGTCTTCTCTTGCTGGACATCATCAATTATCGAATCTTATCCTTATCTATGATAGTAATGAAATTACGATTGAGGGTAAGACAAATATCGCTATGAGCGAAGATGTAGCGCAACGTTTCACTTCTCAAGGTTTTGAAGTATTGCAGTGCGATGGGCATAATTTTTTGGAGATTCATAACGCGCTTGTGAGTGCTAAAAGCTCCTCTAAGCCGAGTATCATCATCGCGCGGACAAAGATTGCAAAAAATGCTTTAAATCTTGAAGGTAGCCATAAAGCGCACGGCGCACCTTTGGGAGAGGAGATTATAGCTCAAGCAAAGGCGAAGCTTGGGTTAGATTCTAAAGCTTTTTGTGTGCCTGATGAAGTGCTATTTGCTTTTAGAATGATGAAAGAGCGCGGTGAACTTAGTGTGGCGCAGTGGCAAAAGCAGTATGAGAATCTCCCATCAATTACAAAAGAGCGTCTTGATAGTATGGTGGCTAAGGATTATTCGCGCATTAGCTATCCGCATTTTGAGCTAGGCGAGTCTATGGCAACGAGGGTAAGTAATGGCAAGATTCTCAATGCTATTTCACAGGCTATGGAGGGCTTTATCGGTGGGAGTGCGGATTTAGCCCCTTCAAATAACACACACTTAGAGAATGAGGGTGATTTTCCACAAGGTAAGAATTGGCATTTTGGTATTAGAGAACACGCAATGGGTGCAATAAGTAATGGCGTGGCAAACTATGGTCTCTTTATGCCATTTTGCGCAACATTCTTTGTTTTTAGCGACTATATGAGTGCGAGCGTGCGCGTGGCGAGTTTGATGAAAGCACAAGTATATTATATTTGGACGCACGATAGCATAGGCGTGGGGGAAGATGGCGCGACACATCAGCCTATTGAGCAGTTGAGCCATTTTAGGGCAATGCCAAATCTCCTTGTATTCCGCCCAGCAGATGCGAATGAAAATATCGCGTGTTGGCAGGTGGGATTGGATTCTAAACTGCCTTGTGCCTTTGTGCTTACTCGTCAAAATCTCCCTGTAATCGTGCCTTGCGATGAGAGATTGAAGAGTAATGTTTCAAAAGGTGGATATGTGCTAAAAGCACAGGAGAATGCGGATATTACGCTTATAGCGAGTGGTAGTGAGGTGAGTCTTGCACTCAAAAGTATTGAATCTTTGCTAAAGGTTGGCATTAAAGCGCAGGTAGTGAGTGTGCCTTGCTTTGATTTGCTTTTGCAGCAGTCTAAGGCATATAGAGAAAGTTTGTGTAAGGGCAAGGTGCTTGCTATTGAGGCGGCGAGGGGGCTAGAATGGTATGCCTTTGCCGATGAAGTGATAAGTATGCAAAGCTTTGGTGCTTCGGGCAAGGGAGATATACTTTTTGAATCCTTTGGATTTAATGTGGAAAATGTTGTAAAGGTGGCACAGGAACTCCTAAAATAATTGAGTGGAATTTGGGATTAGCTTATTAGCTTTCAAGATATTTTTGAAAGCTAATAAAATCAATTACAAGTACTTTAACATATCTTTAAAATATTGTAGAGGTAAGCAATATATTCTAAGAACGATAAGGGGGAGTTATCGGTAGGATAGTTTCGTGCGCCAAAGCCACTAGCCTATACTTATATATTTTGTCTCCTCTCATAAAAAAGACAAAACAAGAGTTTTTTGCGATGAATGTTTTTAAGAAATATGAAAGGATAAAAAATGAAACACATATTCCTACACTCGCTCTTTTTGCTCACATTATTAAATGCGAATAATCTTTTAAATGACTTCAGCAAATATCCTGCGCAAATATATCAAGGAAAACATAAAATCTCGCAAGACTACAAGTGTGCAAATACAGAATGTAGAGATATAAATGGTAAGTTAGTGGATTTAAAGATTAATTTTGCAGGTAAATATTCAATAATACCTCATAGTTGTGGCACTGGATGCAGATTTTATTCTTTATTGGATAAACAGAGCGGAAATGATGACTATATGATTCTAAGTAGATTTAACACAACACCTGATACAAATAATAAAGATAGTATTGATATTTTATTAAGTCAAAAGGATAGCAATCTTTTAATTGCGCAGTATGAATACCATAATGGCACTTGTAAGCAAGAGAAATTTATCTTTGATGGCAAAAAATTAAAATCTATAACAAAAGTTTTAGAATCTTGCAATGAGCAATGAAGATTTTGTTGAATTTTTATGATAAAGGATAAAATAGTGAAAATATTAAGTTTAATATTGCTATGTTGTATTTTATTAAATGCAAATAAAATCTCATCACAAATACAAAAAGAGATTCAAAACGACTTAATGACTATATCCACAGATGCAAAAAACAATCAATGCAGTATCTCTATTGATAATAAAATAATTTATCAAAGAACTTGCGAATTTGAATATAATCCAAGCTTGATTTTTTATGCAAGACTTCAAAATTGGAATGATGTTTGGGTGTTCCAAGATAATCCTATGGGAAATGCTTGTGATGGCGGTATTTTAAGAATCTTTGAGCGAAAAAATGGAGAAAAGGACATCTCATATCGTGGTGAACTTGATTTTTGCGGTGGCGCAAATCCTAGCTTTGAGCTAAAAGGAAATACCCTTAAAATTATTGATGAAAATAGCGGTAAATCGCATTATTTTCAAAAAGGTCAGTGAGATTTTAGAATCTAACTCAAAACCCAAAAAAGCGGAGGTTGAATGAATACGCTCAAGGTTTATAGCTCCAATCGCTCTTTAATGCAGCATTTAGATGAGGGTGTCTTGCTCTCTCCGCATATGATGATGAATGATTTTTTTACCCAAATTCTTATCATTAAGGGGTATAGGGCATTGCCTAAACAAATGCGTTTGCCTCTAGCTATGGAGATTCTAAAGAGTTGTGCGAGTGAGCTAAAAAGGGTAAATTTTATCTTTGAGGAGAGTTTTCTCGCCTTTTTAGAATCTTCGCAGTTTTTATTTGGCTTTTTTGATGAGATTTCTCAAGCGCAGGTGCAGATGAGCGAGATTCCATTGCTTGATACTTATGGGGACTATGAGGATCATCTCTATGTGCTTGAATGGGTGAAAAAACGCTATGTGGAACGTTTGGAGGAACTAAAATATTATGATGGACTAATCTTAGCACCAAACGCGCAAATAAGCATTAATGAAGCCTTTGTTCGTAGTTTTGAATCTATTGATATATACATTGAGGGCACTATGACAAAAGCCCACCTGCATTTACTCGCCCAAATCTCCCACTTAAGCTCGATAAGGGTGCATTTCTCCCTTGATGAATATAATGTGAATCTGCCATTTTTGCCAAAACATATTTTAGAGCAATGTGAGCCATTTTATCGATATAGCTTTGATTTTCACACAGGCAACTTACTTGATTCTAAGCCCCAAGCCATAAACGCACGAGTGAGTGCATATAGCTTTAATCTGCGTATATCGCAGGTTGCGCTTGTGTTTTATATGATAGAGCAGTGGCTCAAAGAGGGCGTAAAAGAGGAGGATATTGCCGTGATTGTGCCAAATGAAGATTTCACACGCTATCTCGCGCTTTTTGATAAAGCGCATAATCTTAATTTTGCTATGGGAAAGGACATAGGCAGTGCAGAGGCGTATAAAAAGCTTGAAAGTATGAGAGAAGCTTATAAAGATGAGCGTGTAGATGTGTCATATAATCGCGTGAGTGAGGAGATACAAGCCACCCTTAGTGTCTATGATGATAGAGCGAGTCAAAGGGTGCGGGAGTATGTTGGGGAGCTGCTTTTTATGTGGGAACATATTGGCATTAATAAATGTAATTTTGTAGAGATTATTGAGCTTTTGCTTAAGGAGCTAGAGGGGTGTAGTATTGATGATATATCGGGCGGAAAAATTCGCGTAATGGGTGTATTAGAATCTCGTGGTTTTGCGTGTGAGAGGGCTATTATCGTAGATTTTAATGACGATGTGATACCTAGTATTAGTCAAAACGACTTATTTTTGAACTCTGCGCTACGCAAAAAGCTTGATATGCCTACGATAAAAGATAAGGAGCAGCTGCAAAAGCATTATTATTGTGCGATTTTTAGCGCAGCAAGTGAAGTCGTGGTATCGTATGTAGAGAATGATGATAAACATAAGAGCCTTTTGCTCGATGAGTTAGGTGCGTATCTCAAAAGCCCAATACAAAGCTATAATGGTGATATGTATTTTGCACTTTTGGAGCAGGGGAGGAAGCTAGAGTATGTTGAAGATAAATTAAGCGGTGTGCTACCGCGTGAGCTAAGCCCAAGTAAGCTTAAGATTCTGCTTGAATGCCCAAGACGATATTTTTATCAATACAAGGAATATTTAAGCGATGTGGGGCAAGATAGCGCGATTTTTGGAAATATTTTACATCAATGTTTAGAATCTGTGTATAGTCCATATGTGGGTAAAAGGCAGATTTTAGATGTGCAAAAGTTAAGTCAAAGCGCAATGTCGCAGTTGCAAAATTGTATGGATTTTAATGATATAGGCGCGGTGGATAGGGCAAATATTGGACTTCTTATGCTTGAGCTTGATGAGTTTTTGCATACATATGAGGGAGGAGGGGAGGTTGAGATTCTATGCCTTGAAAAGTCTATGTTAGCGCAATATGGGGATTTTGTGTTTTCTGTGCGCCCGGATAGAATCCAAAAAAATGATGAGTGTATAGAAATCATCGACTACAAATATCGCTCACATTTCAAGGTAGAAAAAAGCGCGGAGAAAACAAGCGATTTTGCACTGCTGCTGTATAAACAAGCCTTTTTGCAAAACTATCCACAATATGCCTCTTTACCTATAAAACTGCTGTATTGGGATATAAAAGAATGCAAAAAAATAGAGGAGGAGAGCATAGCGGAGAAAGAAAGTGTGCTTTTAGAGAGACTACATTCTTTTAAAGGTGAAATTATGTTTGATAAGGCAGTAAAGCATTCTACTTGCAATTACTGCCCTTTCACGCAATTATGTGATAGATAGATTCTTGAATCTGTCTAAGCATTTGTTGGGAGTTATAGGGTTTGTTGTATTGTAATTTTGGCATTATACTCATTCCTTATTTATTCCATATTTTTGTAAAAGCTCTCGTATCTTTTCATAATTTGCTATTACTTTTAGCTTCTTTGAGCTTTTGGGTGGCTAACGCCTTATAATTTATCACTAGATTTGATTCTTCTAAATCTTCCAAAATAAGTTTATTATTAAGCAAAAATTCTACAACTAAAGGATTTAATCTTCTTGCAAGATATTGTCCAAATAACTTCCTTGTACTTCTTGATTGCTTATAATTTCATCTTTTCCAAGATAACTTAACATCTGCTTCAAACCAACCATATCACAAGCTCGTATCATATCCTTAAAAGCTCCATCTGTCTCTATAGTATAGTATTGATTAATTTGTGCATTATCTCCCCATTTATATGTTCCCCAAGTTTCTTGCCATTGCTGAAAAATAAAAGATTTCTCATTAGTATTACAAAAAGTATTAGCATAGGCATTAATGCCATTGTATATATAATAATTTTTTTCATTTTAATATCCTTTTGCCATAATATAATCTTTATATTGTTCTAGCATTATAAAAGCTCCCTTGATTGAAAGCTTGTGTATTTGAATCTTTAGTCTGCACTAGAATCCTTGTAATCTTCTAATTGAACAAGTTGGCGCAAAAGAGACAAAAGGCGCCCAAGATTTTCGTCCCTCCCAAATTAATACATCAATACCCTCTTTATTTTTTCTAACTTCTATAATCTTTTCTTCTAAACTTGAGTCCCCTAATCCCTCAACAATAATTCTTTTTTCTTCATCAAATAATATAATTTCATTGCCCACTATTGCATAATCCAATGATACAAAAAGAGGATTATTAGGATTATCATATACCAAATTTCCTCTCTTAAATTCATAAATTTGTCCTTGATTTTTATTATTTACTATAAGATATTTATTATCTAAAGAAAAATCAACTCTTGTGCATTTTTTATCTTTGTAATGCTCAAGTTCATATAAATTTTTGTTTAAATCAAATATATGCAGCTTTCCTCTATCACAGATTCCTAAATATTGCTTATCGTAAGAAATATTAAACGCTGCAGCTTCATTATCATTATATACTTGTATGATAGTGTTATTGGTTTTATTCTTTATTATGGTTTTTTCTTTATTTTTAGTAATTTCGTATTGATTTATTTGGATATTTCTTCCATTTTTAAAATATTGTTTCTTGTAATCTATTAAGCCTTTATTGCTTAGAATCTCCTCTTCATTTTTGACCGATTCTTTTATTATCTTGCTACATTGTATGATATCAAAACCTGATAGTTCTTGCATTTTTGCTCTGTTTGTTTCAAAGCTTGTATATATAGGCTTTGTGCAGGAGGCAAGCATTACGCACAAGAGTATAAGATAAAGAATCTTTAATACTCTCATTCACATTCTCCCAATTCGTAAGGTATAGGCAAGAATACCATAGCACCAAAATTATAATTAAGATATTCTGTTAAAGTATAATCCTTAAGGCTTTTCCCATCAATCTTTTCTACTTTTCTGTCTATTTCGCCCCAAGTTACTACTTTCTTGTGTAACGGCAGTATCATTTTTTATGTTTAAATCTATATCTTTTTCATTGCTTTGTGTTTTGGGATAATTTCCAACACGCAAGGATAAAAGCACCCAAAGCTAAAATTTCAAAGACCATACTGATTAAAGCGCTTTGCTTGAGCACCATAATATTATTCTTTAGCCCAAAATAAAACATTTGTAGAAGTGCTAAACTTTGCAAAATCGCTGAAACAAAGCAAAGTATTTTAAACATTTTATGCCTGCTGTTTTTTGTGCATTCTCTTATGAAAAAGGCATACACCACAACCATACAAACAAGCATAACCAAAGGACCATACTCAAAAAATGCAGCATTTTTAAACATAGACATGGCACTAAAAATAAAATTACTTATAAAATACAAAAAAATCAAAGCATAATTAAAAAGCAGATATAAAAAACCAAGAAACAAAATCCTATTATTTTGCAACTTCTTTGCAAAAAAGTTCAATGCCACTATCATTAAAGCAGCATAGATAAGATAGGAAATATTCACAACAATAGGCGTAAGGTGTGTATCATAAACAACAGAATCATACAAAAAGAGATAATGCGTATAATAAAGAGGATAGCCATAAACAAAAACATACACAATAAAGGCAAAAAATAGCATTATTTTGACCTTTTCAAAGCCTTTGGTATTTTCTATCTGCATTGATACTCCTTTTAACGCATTCATAGAAAGATTTCTCTTAATTATACAATATTTTTTCAAAACAAAATAGAGAGAATCTATGTGAGATGTTTCGCTTTTCCTCAACATGACACACACAAAAAAGTGGGGCGCAACACGACAAGGGCAATTGTCATGTCTTAGCCTAAGGCTAAGAATCTCATTTGGAATCTCACACATACTCCCCCATACACGCCAGCAAGGTAGCTAGAGAGATGTGTTAGCACATTGTCCCATTTTCCCATTTGGCTTTGTGTGAATCCCAGCAGATTCTCATACCACGAGGTATTTTGCCATTTTCATAGTATTGTTTCTTATAATCTATCAAGTCCTTATTACTCAAAATTTGTTCAGCATTTTTATACGGTTCTTGTTTTATCTTGCTACATTGTCCAAAGCTAAACCCTGATAGCATCTCCATTTTTGCTTTGCTTGTCTCAAAGCTTGTATATATAGGCTTTGTGCAGGAGGTAAGCATTACGCACAAAGGTATAAGATAAAATAGCATTAATGTTCTCATTCACACTCTCCTAACTCATAAGATATCAGTCTTATCAAGACAGCAATCAGGTGAATTTATCATTTTGTTATAATTATAAGATGAAAGATGAGGATAAACTTCTATCCAAATAGCGAAAAAGAACATTCCTATGAATATAGAAATAAAGCATATACCAGCTATATAAGCGTCTGCTAAATATTTCTCTTTTGTTTTGATAAAAATAATCCACAACAAAACACATTGTAAAATAAGTCCGATTAAATGTATTATAAAAGGAATCGAATCGTTTGTAATCCCAAATTTATCTTGTAGTAAAAAGATAATGGTAAAATTTGCAAGTGCTATGACAAAAGGTATGAGTAGTGTTATAAAAATAATCCCGAGTATTTTAAGTTTTCTTTTCATTATATGATTTTCCCATATCTTAAGGGTTTATATGATTGATTATATATTGATAATAACTTGAATAAAAATTGTCTTCCATAAGTGCAAATTTTCTCCCCGTTTTCAAAAGCTTCTAGGCTGATTTTCACCTCTTTTGTATTTTCCCACTGCACCTTGAGAGTTTTATAACCATAGATTTCACTTTCCTCATCATCAAGTGTTTGTGTGATATTTTCCATAGTCTTAATACTTTGTGGAAGATAATAGCCCTCTGAAAAACTATTTTTCATTTGCCTATAAGCTTGCGTGATATTTGTATCTGTAAAAGTCTTTTCTTCTTCTATTTGTGCGAATAGACTATGACAACAAAATAGAATAATGAATATGTAACGCATTGTCTCCCCTTTTTTATAGGATTGATTAAAATCCAGCCAAAGAGCGCAAAAAAGCCTCACGCAAAGCAATAAGAGAGTTAGATTCTAAACTCTCAAACCCATTTTGCTCTATATATTGACATAGCCATTGTATAAATTTTTCCTCAAGCTCATAATACGCGCTATCTCCTTGCCATTTTTTACCCTTACTTTTAGGCAAAGCACGAGTGCGTGCGCATTGTTCAACGATTTCACGCAAATCTTTCCACGCACGATAATATGCACCTTTATACTTAAACATAAAACCCGCACTATCTTCAAGCACATACCCTTCAATAAAGCCATTCTTCCGCTTACCTTGTGCAAATAAAGAATTAGATTCTAATGCGTTTTCACAATGTAGAAACTCGCTCACTTCTTCCCAGCAATGAAGTGTTATTTTGTGCTCTTTGCATATAAAGCCAAATTTGTTCCCAAGCGCACAGAGTTCTGCAAAAGGCAGTTTTGCATAATCAGGCGTGTTATAAATCGCATCAAGCAAAATAACTTGTGGCTTTTCATAAGCGATGATATGCGGGTCGTTTTGTGGGTGTATCACTTCAAATATAAGGCTAAGATTGCGCGTTTTAAGCTCTTCATAAAGTTCAGATTCAACTTCTTGTATAGAATCTTGTGCAGTTTTACGCAGAGATTCTGCAATAAGGTTACGCATTATATGTGCAAAAGGGCTTGTTGGGTCGGATTTTGATGTGATGAAAAGTTTGGATTCTAACTTTAGAGAATCATTTGCATTTTTAGCACTTACAATGCCTAAAAAGCCATTTTCTTTGACAAACACATTCAGTGGATAGGTCAATTTTTCCTTTAAAGCTTCATCACAAGTTTCTTCTCGCTCTTTGTAATTAAAAAATTTATCATAACTTCTTGCGCAAATGCGAAAATTATATGTATCAATAAATAAACCTCTAGCCTTGCAAGTAAGGCTATTCCATTGCTTAGAGAAAAATGCTTCTTTGGTGAAGTTAAAGCTTGAAAGCTCTCCAAACTCTCGCTCTTTGATGAGCACACTTGCACGAAGTTTTTGTAAAAGCGCAAAGATTGAGCGTGATTGGTGCAATGCGTTTAATTCTTGCGAGCCGTGTTTATTTTGCATATAGATTTGCGTAAAATTATCTGTATGCCTTATGACGCCCATAAGCGGACTTTGTGCCATAAGCTTAGAGTTTTGAGCTTTTGTAGCATAGCGATAAGGTAAAGGCGTTTTTGTCAATACCGCTATGCGTAATGCCCCGCCAAATTCCACACCACCTTCAAGTGCAAAATTTCGCTCATATACGCGCATAGGGTGCTTTTCTCTATTTCTATGTCCAAAAACTTGATAGGTATTACTAGCTGTGCTAAGAGCGAAGCTTTTTGCGCATTCTTGCATATCCTCATATCCACCGCTGCCATAAATAAGCTGTTTTGTAGCGACAAGCAAGAGATTATTTGGCAAAGTAGGAAGTCCTCCGTGCGTGCATAAGATGATTTTTTCATCAAAGGTATAATAAGCGCATTGACGCAGTTTAGAATAGAGCCTATGCGTGTCTTTTGAGCTTATACCTCCTTGTTCTAAATTTTTGAGCGTAAATGTGCTAAACTCATTTGCACCTAGCTCCTCTTTTCCCCACTTATATAACCAACGCTCGTGATTGCCCTCAAGTAGGCACACATTTGGTAAATCCATAATGCCTAGTAAAAATCGCACGACTTGAGCATTTTGCACACCTCTATCAATATAATCGCCTAAAAAAATATAATAGTTTTGGGGATTGAGGAACGAAGCGCATATTTGGGGAGCAAATTGCGACTGCTCCAAGATATGCAGCGCATCTTGAAGTGAGTATGGCGAAGAATGAGTATAGATAAGATAGTTTAAAAATGTCTCAA
Organism: Helicobacter typhlonius; assembly: GCF_001460635.1. Classification (NCBI taxonomy): domain Bacteria; kingdom Pseudomonadati; phylum Campylobacterota; class Epsilonproteobacteria; order Campylobacterales; family Helicobacteraceae; genus Helicobacter; species Helicobacter typhlonius. Next base: position 1,030,402 of record NZ_LN907858.1, on the reverse strand, counting down.
AGCAGCCGTGAATATCGCCTATATGGTGGATTTGAGTATAGGTATTGAGATTAATAGGATTAAAATGCAGCATACTTTGGCAAGTTTTATCTTGTAGCGGCGCAATTTCATCAGCTTTAAGAACAAGATAACGAGAGGGCAGGGTTAGAGAATCTTGCAGAGTTTTATACATAGATTCCAAAATATCTACGGGCACAGATTTATAACCTCTGTAAGCATTGCGCTGCAAAGCCACTTCTAGGGGAATATGGCTAAAATCTACGACTATTAGGCGATAGCGGTAAGCATTTGCGAGGGTTTCATAAGCGCGCAAGGCTTTTATACTCGTATGAGTTGCATCAATAATTGTAAAATCCCCTTGTTTAAGACGCATTTCAAGGAGAGTAAAAAGCAATTTCCACACTTGCTTATCATTTTGTTGGTTAATCCCTATCAATGCAAGAGAATCAAGCGTCTGCGATTTTGCAAACTCTGTAGATTCTAAATCAATGGCATTTTTGCTTTTGGGTAAAAGGACAGGCGAACTTGCCATAAGGCGCAGAGAATCAGCACTTAGGGTATATTCACTTAAACCCATATTTGCAATCCAAGTGCTTTTTCCACTTGCGGGGATTCCTCGCATAAGAACTAGAATGCGCATTTTGCTCCTTATACACAAACAATATTTAAGGTATTTGTCTTTGTATGCCTACTTTTTCTTGTAGCACTTTGATTTCCTTGCTCATTGCTGCTGTGGCACTGATTTGGTTAATCAGTATATAGATATTAATAAGGCTTAAAAGCAAAGTAATAAATACACAGAACAAAGCGATTTTCACCGCTCTTTTTGCAATTTTTTGTGATTCTTCTTCTGTTTTCATAAAATCCTCCTTGTGAATTTGTGAATAATGATAGCAAAAAACATTGCGAGCGAGAGTAATACAACTATACACGCTCCTACGCTGATATTATACCAATAAGCTACAAAAAACCCTAACCACATAAAGATTAGTGAAATAAGCCACGAGAGCCACATCATCGCCCGTAGTGAGTGAGTGAAAAGATTTGCGATGTAGGCAGGGATTGAAAGGATAGCAAGCACCAAAATTAGTCCTGCAACATTCATTGAAATCACAACCCCAATAGCAATACATACAAAAATAAGAGTTGTCCAAAGATTGATATTCATACCCTTAAGCGCACAAAATTCACTATCATAAAATAAGTTTAAAATCTTGTAGTAATAGAGTGAAACAAATATGATGATAAAAATATCAAAAATCGCCATAGCTATGATTTCATCAAAGCCCACAGCGAGTATCGAGCCAAAGAGATAGCTTGAAATATCATTACTATACCCGGGCGTTAAATCAATAAGAATCACACCTATTGCCATACCAAAAGCCCAACTTGCGCCTACATACGCATCAAGTCGTTGTCTTTGGTATAAAAATGCATAAGATAAAAATAATGCCATAATCACGCCAAAAAGCATTGCTCCAAGCATTGTGCTAAATCCACAAAAAAGTGCTAATCCCACACCACCAAATGCGCTATGTGCCACACCTCCAGCGACAAAGACATTTTTGTTTGCCACAATCATTGAGCCGATTATTCCACTGCAAATACTTACTAAAAAGGACACAAGAAGTGCCAACCACACGAAATTATACGAGAATAAATCAGCCATTTACACCTTCTTTGTTTCGTGCTTGAGTCGTTTTAGCAAAGAAATTAAGAATATCCACCTCGCAAATATGCTCATTCAAGTCAAAATCGAGCTTTGGAATCTGATGAATGAGTGTATATCTATTGATATACAGCACTTCTTTTGCATAGCCTAGTGTAATGGATAAATCGTGGCTTACAACGATGATACTTAGCTTATTGTTTAGCTCTAATAAAAGCTTATAAATTTCATCTTGCGCTTTGACATCGACATTTGCGGTTGGCTCATCAAGGATTAAGAGTTTAGGCTTATTCACAAGGGCGCGAGCAATAAAGACTTTTTGACGCTCACCACCAGAAAGTGCATAGATAGGTTTTTTGGCAAGATGAGTGATACTAAGTAATTCCATCAAATATGCTATTTCCTCAATTTGCTTAGAGCTAGGTCTGTTAAAAATATGATTGAGTAATCCCATTTGAATGACATCTTCCACGCATATAGGAAAGTCTATGTTTGTATTTGTAATTTGAGGCACATAGCCAATCTTTGCCACATTCATATCTTGTGCAAAAGTAATGCTGCCACTTTTTGGCTTTAAAAGCCCAAGTATAAGCTTGATGAAAGTCGTCTTTCCTCCACCATTTGGTCCAATAACCGCCCAAAAATTATTTTCTTTTACACAAAAGGAGACATTTTCTAACACATTATGCTTTGTGTAGGCAAAGGACACATCTTTGATTTCTACAAGTTTCATAGCTCGTCCTTGAAATATGCCTGCACGCAGGATTTACTTTGTGTAGATGAAAGAGAAAATGCCACCTGACAAGCAATTTCTTGCAGGGATAAAAGCCAATCTTGACGCAACACATCAAGCTCGATAATGTTTAAATCAAGCTCATTTGCAAAACTTTTTGCACGTGATTTTGCAAATTCGGGCTGAATAAAAATAGACGCAATTTTTTGTTTTTTTGCCTCTTGTATGAGTGCGCTTAAATCCCTACCTTTAAGCTCTTTGCCCTCATTTTCAAGGCTTAATTCTTTTATGTGAAATTCCTCGCTCCAATACTTAAGTGCTGGGTGATAAATAATAAAGCTTTTTTGTGCTGTATCGAGGCTAAAAATATGTGCAGTGCGCTTTTGTATGGAGTGGAGTTTAGATTCTAAAAGCTTAGCATTTTGCATAAAAAATGCCGTTTGTTCCTTGTTGATTTTGCTTAAAGTTTGTGCGATAATTTGAGTATGTAAAATCGAAGCTTTGAGAGAGAGCCAAATATGCGGATTATGTGTGTGTTTATGCGCTGTGTGTTGAGATTCTGTATTTTTAGAATCCACAAATGGATCCGCTAGATTATAATAAATAAGCGAGGGATTAGTATTTTTAAATCGCTTAAGCCAAGCAGATTCAAAAGGCATTCCAACACCAAAAAAAATATGAGAATCTTCAATATGTCTCATTTGTGCAATACTTGGCTCATATATTTCGGGCGATTTGCCCGCAGGCACAAGCACCTCTACTTTAACATATTCGCCCCCAATGCGTTCAATCATTTCTTTTTGTGGTAGCACACTCACAAGCACTTTAATAGGCGAGATTTCTTTAGCAAACATACTCATAATACACAAGCATAGAGTTATGATAATTTTCATTTATGCCCTTTGATTTGTGCTGCAAGCTGCGAAAGGTCAGACATAGCTTGGATTCTATCAATGAGTAAGGGAGATTTTGCAAAAAATCCATTATGCTCATCTCCTGCATACAAAGAAGTAATGACAACTCCACCAAGCATATTTTCATAGTGCTTACCCGTAGTTACACTCCACGCACTATGTGCGACAATGGCTTTGCCTTGATATTCTCCAATATAGAGCATAATATGTCCTTGTAGCCAAAGAATACTTTGAAAAGGTGTAGCATTGGCTATAATAAAGGCTTCTTTCTCCTTGCGATTAAGTTTGCTTAAATCAATTTGATTTTTACCATAATAGACTTGAGCCTTAGAATTTCGCGGGAGATGTAAGCCAAATTGGGCGAAAATATCGCGAATAAAGGCTGAACAATCACGACTTTCTAAGAATCCGCCCCAGCCATATTTTTGTCCCATCATTGCATTAATTGTTGAGGCGATAGCCTGAGAATCTAATTTCTGTGGGAAAGATTGGATTTTGTCATTTGCAATATAGATATGCTCTCTTTGAGCTTTGCCATTTGGCAAACGCACATAGATTGCAATGCCAACGCTTTGTTTAAGCTGTGCGCCATACACAGGAAAAATTTGTCCAATACGCGCTTGTGAGGTAAAGTGTTTATGAGAATCAAATAAAGGAATCTTATCAATAGTAGGGCTTACATAGTGTGCGTAGCCTTGTATTTCTTTTACCTGCTCTTGAGTGAGTGTAGCAAGATGTTGAGATTCTATCCAGCCATAAACAAAACTAGATTGAATATGCACCCAAGATTTATCTTTGCTCATATGTGTGATAAGCACAGGTGTGCCTGCGAAAATAAGGGAATTTTGCCATCTATCAAATGGATAGCCATTTGGCTTATTAAATAGGGGTTTGTTTGTAGGCACTGCACGCACTGAAGTTGTAGTGGTAATAATGGCATTTTGATTTTGGTTTGGATAAGAGTTAAGATTCATAGAATCTATAAGTTCTTTTGCTTCTTGCGAGCTTATTTCTTGGAGATTTTCACCATAGTTTTTTATTTTGCCTTTGCCTGTGGCGATATTTTGGAGTGAGGGGAGAATCCAAAACACTTCATTTTTCTTTGGATTTGGCTTTTGCTGCCAAGGGGAAAAATATTTTTGCAAATAATCTTTTTTAAAGGACAAAAGAGTCTTATCATCGTGTTTAGATTTTATCTCTTTATTTGTGGGAAGATAAAAAAGTGCGTCTTGAGGAAAGCTTTGTAAATCTTTGACTTGAGCACTTGGGATAATTTTGTCTGCACAAGCATTCAAACCCAAAGCAAAAAAAATAGCAAATATGATTTGGCAGAATTTCATTTACAGCTTCCTCTGCTGAAAAATATGAATAAGATTTAAGATAGCGCTCTCATCATAGCCAATAATGAGATTTTCATCACTTGTAATAATGGGGCGTTTAAGCAGCATTGGCGTGGCAAAAAGCGTATCAACTTGTATTTGAAGTGTAGAATCTAAGATTGTGTCAGTAATTTTTCCATCTTTTTTGAGATTTTTATAAGTTGTGCCTTTGGTATTAAGCACGATTTTTATGCTTTTTTGCTTAATCCATAGGGCGAGTTGTTCTTTGGTGGGTGTGTGGGTTTTTAAATCTATAAAAGTAAAGGGAATTGAATGTTTTTCAAGGAGTGTTATTGCTTTTTTGACACTTCCGCAAGTTTTGATGCCATAGAGTGAGATTGCCATAATTTATCCTTTCTATTCTTTTGTAGAGGGAGTATTATGAGGAGATTCTATCATAGGATAATGTATAGAGAGTAGATTATACACGCAAAGATATATCATTTGATATATACGCTCAAAACCCTCCATATCCTTATAAGTATAAGGGTCAGGAATATCCGCTCCTTTTAATCCAAATTCGCCAAGCTTTTTGACTTTTGCCTTATCAAAACCAAGTGCAAGCAAATCAGCATAATTGCTCTTATCAAGGGCGATAATCAAATCAAATTTTTCATCAGCATACGCACTTACGCGTCTCCCGCGTAAATCATCAATGCTAAATCCGTGTTCTTTAGCTATATAACGTGAGCCAGCACAGGGTTGCTCATCAATATGCCACCCGCTTGTCCCTGCAGAATCTATTTCTATATTAAGGTTATGTTGCTGTGCTATGTGTCGCGCTATACCTTGAGCTAAGGGTGAACGGCAAATATTGCCCAAACACACAAAAAGTATGCTCTGAATTGTAGAATCTTTCATAATACTGCCTTTGCATTGATAAAAAGATGAGTAGGTTTTGTAGCGTGGAGAATAAAATGTAGGGGCGATTGATTGGGGTGAGATTGATGAGTTTGAAATAAAGGTTGGCTAAATTCAAAAATGGCAAAATCTACATTTTTACCCTCGCTTAATGTGCCATTATTTAGCCCCAAAGTCTTTGCTCCATAGAGTGTGGCACTTAAAATCAATGATTTTGCAAGGGCAAGTATATCCTCTTGCGGATATGCATAAAGACTTGTGCGTAATTCATCAAGGAGATTGACATTATTATTCGAGCTTTTGCCATCTGTGCCAAGTGCAAGAGGGATTTTTTTATTTCGTAGAAGGGAGCGTGTGAAGAAAGCATTGTTTAAAAGGCGATTACTACGAGGGCAGGTAATGATAGAAGCTTGCAGAGATTCTATCATTTTTGCCTCTTCTTCCTTTATATAGAGGCAGTGTGTAAGTGAGAGTGGAGTGTCTCTAAGGGGGGAGAGCATATCTAAAAAACTTTGGGGTGAGTAAAAGCTTTGAGGATTCTCAATTTTAAAGAATCTTTGAAAAAATGTTTTAAAATATCCGCTATTTTGGGTAAGCCATTCTCGCTCGTGTGCGGATTCTAAAAAATGTGCTGAAAGGGGCAGTTTATCTTTGGTGGCTATGTCTATGAGTTTTTGTGCCATTATAGGGTGGAGTGAATAGGGTGAATGCAAGGCTATTGCTGGTATGAAAGTAGGGCTATGGAGAGATTTTGCACGTTCAAGACGCTCTAATATGTGAGCATAGAGAAAATCAATAGCACTTGGATTACTTCCTATGGCTTCATTAAAATACACTACACGTAAGGGACTTGAAGCAAGTGCGTTCATATCATTGCCATAGCTGCTTATCGCCCCTACACTTCCTACACCTGCATTTATTTGCTCATTTATGCCTTGTGTAAGCATAGATTCAAAATACGCATCTTCAATATTTAAGACTTCATCGCGCGAATCCATTAAGCTGTCAAGCCAAGTGCCAAAATCTCCATAACAAAATTGTGCTAAATGCGCACCAAATTCAAAATGTATATGAGCATTAATGAGTGCAGGAAGAAGAATGCCTTGAGAAAAAAAATGTGTTTTTGCATTAGGAAATTGTGAGCATAATGTATCGTATTCGCCTACAGCTAATATTTTATCCACATTTTCTTCAAAAGCAATCGCGCCATTATGCATAATAGAAAAATGTTTATCACATATAAATGCTTCTCTTGCCCCCCAAATATGCAACATTAGTTAGCCTTAGGAGCTTGTGCAATATTTATATCAAGTTTATTGTAAGGAATCTCAATGCCATTTTTATCAAGGTTTGTTTTGATAGATTCTAAAACTTTGCTTTGTGTATTTAGCACGCCATATTCAAGTTTCACCCAGAAACGAAGTGTAAAATTTAAAGAGCTTGCGCCAAGCTCAGTTAAGCCAATGAAATATTGCTGCTGCAAATCAACTTCAGGGGTGGATTGGAGCACTTCAATAATGATATTTTTTACAGATTCTATATCGCTTTCATACCCTACGCCAATGATAAGCTCAATGCGGCGTTGGTCGTTATAGGTAGTATTAATAATATTTGCAGTTGCCATATTGCTATTAGGAATAATGGCAAATTTTCCATCACTTAAGCGGAGATTGGTTGTAAAAAGATTGATAGCTTCAACATTACCAATCAAGCCACTCACTTCAATTAAATCTCCTTTTTTAAATGGGCGCAGAATAATAAGCACAATGCCGCTTGCAACTGATGAGAGAGAATCTTTAAGTCCCAGCGCAATCGCTACCCCTGCAGTGCCTAGCACAGCGATGATAGAGTTTGTTTGCACACCGATAGTGCCAAGTGCTGCGATAATCATCACAACAAGCAAAAGGACAAAAATCACTTGCCCAATGAATCGCGCAAGTATTTCATCTTGTTTTGCAATAGCTTTACGGATTTTGTTTGCTACAAAACGCGAGAGATAATAACCAATAATGAGGATAAGCGCAGCTTTTAAAAATCCAATGCTAAGCTGTTGTATTTGAGGAATAAAGTCTATGAAATAATGTTTGAGTTCTTGCATTATAGCTCCTTTGTATGAGGTGAGTAGAGTGTTTCGTTGCTTAAAAATGCTTCAATTTTACCATAAAGATTATGTTGATGATAAGGTGAGAAAATATCATTTACTTTGTAGTGCGTATGGGGATTAAATACAAATAATTGAGCAATTTTGCCCTCTTGTAAAGCACCTTTATTTAGGTTTAGAATCTGCGCAGGCGTGTAACTTGTAAGTTGTGAAATAAGCGGAAGCGAAATATTATAAGCCTTGTGCAAATATGTATAGAGCAAAGAAAAATATATCTCAAGCGCATCTACGCCAAAACTTGCTAATTCAAAAACTTGGTCTTTTTTAGAGTTAAAATCCGCACATTGAAGACTTGTGAGCGTATTAATATGTCCATTTTGTAGCATTTCAATAAGTTTGTCTTGAGCATTTTTATCTACAAGTGGTGGGTTGAGCTTGGCTGCAGTATTGTAGTTTTCGCATAAAATTTCATTAAGGATTAAATGGTGTATTGAAGTTTGTGTGAAAAAATCAGCCTGTATGGGCGATAGATTCTCTTTAAAAGTTCGCAGTATGTCAAAGCTACGCGGATATACAAGTGTATCAAAAATAATTTTTATTGGCATATTTCTAAACATTTCAGCAATTTTAGCAACCTCTTTAGTTTGGCTGTATGCAGGTATAGAAGGAAGTCCAAGCGAAGCACTCAAAATTCCTTCATTCATTACGCCATCAGCCACAGACGAATCTTGACAAAAGCATATCAGTGGAATATCAAGCATTTGAGCGTATTGTGCAGTTTTCATCAAAATATGAGCATCTGTATCACTTCGTGCAAAGATTGCACATCCACCGCTATTATGCAAAGTGCTAATATCGCTTAATCTCCCCTCATTATTGAGTGGATTAATTGAGGGGAGTAGGTGAATAGGAGATTGTGTATTAAGGCTTTTAATAAGCTCAATAGAGCCATTTTCACTACAAGATGGAGTTGTGTGTGGGTAGAGCAAAATGCTTCCCACCCCTCCTTTAAGAGCTTTTTTTGCAAGCGAGAGGAGATTCTTGCGTGAGAGAGAAAGGCTTTTTGGCGCAACATTAAGGTCAATCATTGCAGGAAAGAGAAGCTTACCTTCTGCATCAAGTATTTTTTCATTAGGAAGTGGAGTAAGCGAACCAATCGCTGTGATGATTCCGTTTTCTGTGCGTAAATCACCCTCTCTTACGCCTTGATAATCACAAAGTGTTGCATTTTTGAAAAGCATTGTTTCCTCCTTAGAAACTCTATGGTATTAAAAAGTTGGTTTTTTGCATTATGATGAGTAGCCCGATGAAAACGAGCAACAAGCCTGAAATCACCTCCACGATGCGTAAAAATGGAGTGAGTTTTTTAAGAATCCTAAGTGCGCTTTGCACGAAGATTGCCACGAGTAAAAAGGCTAATCCTAATCCAGAACAATAACACAGCATAAGCCAAAGTGCGTGAGTTGGATTCAAAAGTGAGAGAGTAAGAATTGAGGTAAGAATAGGACCTACGCAAGGACTCCAGCCGATACTAAAGCCTATGCCAAGCACAAATGGCGCAAAAAAGCCAAAACGCGTATGATTGAGCTGAATATTTGCACTTTTATATAAGAGGGCAAATCGAAAGGGGAATAAAAAGTGGATTCCAAAAAGAATAATAATGCCTCCAGCAATATAGCGCACAAATGGGTGAGAGAAAAACGTGCTAAGTGTGCTTGAGGTAAAAAGTGCGAGTGCAATAAAAACAAGTGAGAATCCAGCGATAAAAAGCAATGCAGTGTAAATAATGCGCCATTTATGAAATTTGCCTCTATCCTCTAAATACTTGATTTCCACGCCAGAGATATATGAGATGTATGGGGGGAGGAGGGGCAGAATGCAAGGGCTTAAAAATGTAAGAATACCAGCGATAAAGCTCGCCCCAAAAGGCATAGATTCATAAAATGATATGAGCGCGTCATCAAAAATCACTGCTATCCTTTGCTTGAGTAGAGAGGCATTATATCTAAGCCACGATAATATTTTCACAAAATACACAAAAAAGCATAATTTTGTTATATAATTTGAACCTTTTATTTTTATCGCAATATGTGAAATACGGGAAAAGGATAGCATTGTTATGGATAAGATGAATAAAAATAACGCACAAGATTCTAAAAATTTGCAAGATTTAAACGTGCAAGAGACGGAGCAAAAAGACGAAAAGAGTTTTGAATCTTTCAAGCTAAAAGACTTTGTGTTAAAGGGCATCAAAGAGGCAGGATTCACTACGCCTAGTCCGGTGCAAGAGCAAAGCATACCAATTGTTTTGCGGGGTAAGGATTTAGTAGCACAGGCACAAACAGGCACGGGTAAGACGGCGGCGTTTGCTATTCCTATTTTGAATGCGCTAAGTCATAGTAAAGATGTTGAAGCACTTATTATCACGCCCACGAGGGAGCTTGCTATGCAAATTAGTGAGGAGATTCTAAAGCTTGGGCGATTTGGGCGGATTAAAACCATTTGTATGTATGGCGGACAAAGTATCAAGCGACAATGTGAGTTACTCGAAAAAAAACCCAAAGTGATGATAGCTACACCCGGAAGACTGCTAGACCATCTCAAAAATGGCAGAATCCCCAACTTTATGCCTAAGATTGTCGTGCTTGATGAAAGTGATGAAATGCTTGATATGGGTTTCTTGGAGGATATTGAGGAGATTTTGACATTCTTACCAAATACGCGCCAGACTTTGCTTTTTTCAGCAACTATGCCAGAGCCGATTAAGGCACTCGCTATGCGGATTTTAGATGAACCGGCTTTTGTGAAAATTACACCAACAGATATTACAAATAAGGATATTGAGCAACAATACTATATTATTAATGAGTATGAGCGCGATGATGCGATTGTGCGCTTAATGGACACACAAAATCCTACAAAGAGTATTATTTTCACGCGTATGAAAAAGGAGGCAGATGCGCTCTCGCAAAGACTTACAAGTCGTGGGTTCAAAGTCGCTACATTACACGGAGATATGGAGCAGTGGGAGAGACGCGAGAGTATGAAAGCTTTTAAAGAAAAGCGCATTGAAATTCTTGTCGCTACCGATGTAGCTTCGCGTGGGTTGGATATTAGCGATGTAAGCCACGTGTTTAACTACCATATTCCCTTAAATCCCGAAAGCTATGTGCATCGTATCGGGCGAACCGGGCGCGCAGGAAAGAAAGGCGTGGCTATCACCCTTGCTACACCGCTTGAATACAAGGATTTGAGTAATATCAAACAAATCACAAAAGCAGAGCTGACATTGTGTGAAATTGAGCAAGAATATAGTGATGATGCGTTTTCACAAGAGCTTTCACAGATAAAAATTAGCGATAAATCATTGATGATTTATGAAAAGCTCAAGGATAAAATAGACACGACACAGCTTTGTTTGAAGCTTATTTCTCTGCATTTGGAGAAAAATACCAATGCAAAAATAGGATTTAGTAAAGAGCAGGTTGCAGGGTTGCAGCTGCAAAATGAATCACATTCACATAAAAAATCAAAACCCAATAATAAAAGAGCGCAAAATGCAAAAGGACAAAGGCAAAAAACACACAATAACAAGGACAATAAGGGCGGTAAAGGTGGAGGCAAAAAGCAACGATACGATGATATTGATAGAAGCCAACCCTATACAAGCAGTATTTGGGGATAAAGTGCGAGTATTTAAGAGACTTACGCCACTTATGATGGGTTTTTGCCTTTATGCACAAGGACTTGACTTCTCCACCGCGCCAATTTTGAGTGATAATAGCACCTTTGGGGCAGTGAGTATTGGTGGGGTACAAACCACGATTACGCACCAAAGCGGGGAAATGCAGAATTTTAAAGACTATAAGGATACACGCAATGCGGTTATTTTTGGGCTAAAGCGTGGTTTTATGTTTTTAGATTCAAAAACGCTTTTGCTGAATGCGTGGATTGACGGACGAGCCGGGCAGGAAAAGAAAAATGGACTTTATGCGTTTTCTTTGGGGGCACAAGTGGGGTATAGATTTTTTAATGGGCGTATGATAGGACTGATTGGCGGTGGCTTTGAGATGAGTAATCTCGCTACCCCCGAGCCCAAGGAGCAGTATAATATCTATGGTGGCGTAGCTCGAGCAGAGCTATTTTTTGACATAGCAAAAGGCTATGGGCTAAGTGTAGGCTATACGCAGGGCTTTAATTATCGCAGCAAAAAGCTTATTAACGAGCGTTTTGATACTTCAAGCATTATGATAAGTATAAGCTATTATGATTTTAGTATATAGTTATTCTTAAGACACTTTTAAAGCAATGCTTTGCGATTAATTTTATCGTGGCAAGGATATACCTTGCCACTGAAATAACTCTAAAATTAAGATTCTAAAAACAAATTTTACACAGCAGATTCTAGAATCCGCTGTGTAAAACCTTACTTTAGCTTTCTTAAAACTTTTAAAATCCATTCTGCAATATTTGTAATTTGTTTTTTTGTAAATTGGCAATTTTTGAAAAGCTTATTTCCAAAAGCTATCTTTTTCTTAAGGAAATCCAATGCCTATAAACATTGCCAAAAGAGCGATAAAGTTTGCTTACAAGCATAGTCCAATGTTTCTCAAAACAACAACGCGCAAACTTACCAATGTTGATGGATTCTATACGCAAAAATTCCAAAATCACATCAATTCTATCATCAATCTTAGCACACCAATCACAGACAAGGCTTTGCAAAAGCAGATTCTCAAACATTACTTACAGATTGTAGAAATTGAAATTGCAAGTTTTTGTAATCGCACTTGCTGGTTTTGTCCAAATTCGCACATTGATAGGAAAAGCGCAAGCATTCAACTGCCCGAACAAACATTTCTTAAAATCATTGAGAATCTTGCTGAAATTGATTATGATAAATCCCTTAATTTTCATAGATTTAACGAGCCATTAGCCAATCGTGAGCTGATACTTAAGCGCGTAACACAAGCACGAAAACTTTTGCCAAAGGCGAAATTTACGATTTTCACAAATGGTGACTATGCGCAAAGAGAGTATTTTGAAGCATTACAAGATGCGGGAGTAAATAATATATTGATGTCATATTATTATGGCAAAAATCAAAGCTTTGATAAGCAAAAAGTGATTATCCCAGCAATGAAAAAAATGTCTCATAAACTTGGGTTACCTTATGAAGTTATAAATGACACTATGCAAGAATATCGTGTGCGTTTTTGTTTATCAAATCTCAACATTGAATATCGCACTTGGAATCCACAAATAATAGGAAAATCACGGGGAGGGAGTGTGGAGCTATTGAAGCAAAAAAGGATTATAGATTCTGGCTGTTTTCATACGGCAATGAGATTTTATGTGGATTATAATGGTTTGGTAATGCCTTGTTGTAATACACGAAGTGATGAGCCACTTCATAAAGATTTTATACTTGGAGATTGCAATACGCAGGATTTATTTGAAATATTTTTTGCTCAAAAATCTAGCATTTTACGCAGAGAATTATTCTCTAATGATTATTGCGCACATTCTTTTTATGCAGATTCTATTTCCAAAATCTGCTCTGACTGCACTGATAGGGAAAGGGAATCATTTTTTAATCTCTAAAACTTTTTCCGCTTTAAATCTCTACTTTGATAAGAAAATAGAGCGAGATAATTTTGGGCTTATATTTCCACACGGGTTTTGCATTTAAGGCACTCACGCACTTGTTTTTTGCGGTATTCACGCTCACACATCGCCCCACCACAAGCCTCGCATTTTTGCGCGATAGGTTGAAATTTTGATATAAAGGTGCATTTAGGATAATTCTTACAGCCAAAAAACGCTCCTCTGCGGCTAAATCGCTGCACGATTTCCCCTCCGCATTCCGGACAAGTCACGCCCTCTACGCTTTTTGGAGCAGCTTTATTTTGCAGCGACTTTGTGTTTTTGCATTTTGGATAGCCACTACACGCGATAAATTCGCCATTTCTGCCGTGCTTTTTCACCATTGGTTTGCCACATTTTTCGCACACGCCAAAATCTTCAGGGCTTGAATCCGCGTCATTTTCCGCTGATTCTTGAGGTTTAATGTATTTGCATTTTGGATAGCCACTACACGCGACAAACATACCATATCGGCTTTGCCTTTGCACAAGCTCCTTGCCACATTGCGGACACATTTCGCCTGTGGGGAGTGCGACTTTTTGGGAGGCAATATCTTTTTTGCCAGATTCTATTTTTTTCATAAATGGCTCATAAAAATCCCAAAGCATAACCTCCCAATCAATCTTTTTTTGGGCTATATCATCAAGCTTATCTTCAAGTCCCGCGCTAAAATGTGAATCTACAATCTCATTAAAATGCGCCTCAAGCATACTTGTTACCTTAAAGGCACTCTCTTGTGGCACGAGCTGCTTTTTCTCTACATTGACATATTCTCGCGCTACGAGCAGGGCGATTGTAGGTGCATAGGTGCTAGGACGCCCAATGCCTAAAGATTCCATACTTTTAATAATACTCGCCTCGCTGTATCGTGCTGGGGCTTCGGTGGATTTCTTTGTTGAAGTGAGTTTTTTTAACACAACATCTTCGCCCTCCGTGCAAGGCGGCAAAAGCTTATCTTTATCATCGCTACCTAGAATCTTATAAAACCCATCGAAGACAAGTCGCCGCCCACTTGCTTTAAACTCTATTTTCTTTTTACCTTTTGCCGCAAAGATAATGCTTTGAGTTTCAAACTCCGCATCTTGGCTTTGAGAGGCAAGGAAGCGATTGTAAATAAGCGTATAAAGCTTAATCTCATCGGGCTTCAAGAAGCCTTTGGCAAGTTCTGGTGTGAAGTCAAGATTGGTCGGGCGTATGGCTTCGTGCGCCTCTTGTGCAGATTTTGACTTAGTCGTGTAGTTTTTAGGTTTAGGAGGCAGATATGTTTTACCATATTTTTGGGTAATGAGCTTTCGCGCAGCCTCTTGAGCCTCTTTAGCAATATTAAGGCTATCTGTCCGCATATATGTGATAATCCCCATAGTCCCAAAGCTTGTATTCACGCCCTCATAGAGCCTTTGAGCGATACTCATCGTGCGGCTTGGCGAGTAGCCGAGCAAACTTGAAGCACTTTGCTGCAGTGTGGAAGTCATAAATGGCGGGGGCGTGGGGGATTTTTTGGCTTTTTTGCTAATTTCTTGGATATAGAATTGCTCACTTTGAATCTGTGTAAGCATTTCTTCTACTTTCTTAGAATCTTGCAAAGAGAGCTTTTCTAGCTTTTTCTCATAAGTGATAAGTTCGGATTCTATACCATTGCACTCCGCGCTTACCACATAATAAATCGTAGGCTTAAAGGCTTGAATCTCACGCTCTCTATCAACAAGAATCTTCAATGCCGCGCTCTGCACGCGCCCAGCTGATAGTCCCCGCTGAATCTTAGACGCCATAAGTTG
This sequence comes from Helicobacter typhlonius, assembly GCF_001460635.1. Classification (NCBI taxonomy): domain Bacteria; kingdom Pseudomonadati; phylum Campylobacterota; class Epsilonproteobacteria; order Campylobacterales; family Helicobacteraceae; genus Helicobacter; species Helicobacter typhlonius. Next base: position 1,015,324 of record NZ_LN907858.1, on the reverse strand, counting down.
TGAGAGCTTAAAGCCTACGATTCTATCAAGCAATCGCCGCGCTTGTTGCGCATTGACTTTATCCATATCAATGACGCGAGGATTCTCTAAAGAATGGGTAATGGCATTTTTTGTAATCTCGTGAAATACGATTCGTGGAAACTCATCATAAGGGCGATTGAGGGCTTGAGTGATGTGATAGCCTATCGCCTCTCCCTCTCTATCCTCATCGGTTGCGATATATGTAGTCTTTGCCTTTTTACTTGCATTCTGAATCTTCTCTACAATCTCTTTATGGTCTTTGTCTATATTGTATTGAGGCTGGAAGTGCTGCTCTTCAACTACTATGCCAAAGCTATGCTTTGGTAAGTCGCGTATATGCCCCTTAGAGGCTATCACTTCATATTTGTTTCCTAAAAAATTTTTGATTGTTTTTGCTTTTGCTGGTGATTCTACGATGATTAAATCTTTCATATTTACCCTTTTTAACCGCTTCTCTTTGTTTTTAAAAGTTTAGCACAGATTCTAAATATATCATTCATATTTTGCGCCATTTTTGCGGGTATTTAAATAAGTAAGTGCGTGTATAAAAAATGGAATATCTTTTGCTTTATCGGCACAAACGAAATAAAGTTTAGCAAAGGATGCAAAATGAGTTTTAGGATAAACACAAACATCTCCGCCCTTACTGCCCACACCATTGGTGTGCAAAACAATAGAAGCCTCCATAATTCGCTTGAAAAGTTAAGCTCGGGCTTACGACTGAATAAAGCTGCCGATGATGCCTCTGGTATGGCAATTGCTGATAGTTTGAGAAGCCAAAGCGAAGGTTTGGGACAGGCTGTGAGAAATGCCAATGACGCTATTGGTATTATACAAGTTGCCGATAAAGCAATGGACGAGCAGCTTAAAATCTTAGATACGATTAAGACAAAGGCAATTCAAGCAGCGCAAGACGGGCAAAGCACCGAGACAAGAAAGGCTTTGCAGAGTGATATTATCCGCCTTTTAGAAGAACTTGATAATATTGCTAATACCACAAGCTACAACGGACAACAAATGCTTTCTGGTGCATTTTCTAATAAAGAATTTCAAATCGGTGCGTATTCAAATACCACGGTGAAAGCTTCTATTGGTCCTACAAGCTCGGATAAAATCGGGCACGTGCGTATGGAAAGCGGCTCATTTGCTGGTGAGGGTATGCTTGCTTCTGGCGCGGCTTCAAACCTTACAGAGGTGATGTTGAAGTTTCGTCAAGTCGATGGAAAGCACGATTATGACACTGAAACCGTTAAAATTTCTACATCTGCGGGAACAGGTATTGGTGTTCTAACCGAAGTAATTAATAAATACTCCGATACACTTGGGGTGCGTGCGGCGTGGCAAGTTATGGCGACAGGCGATGTGCCGGTGCTTTCTGGAACGGTGAGGGGCTTGGTGATAAATGGCGTAACTATTGGGAATGTCAATGATGTGCGCAAAAACGACTCCGATGGACGCTTGCTTAATGCGATTAATACCATTAAGGAACGCACAGGGGTTGAAGCCTACACTGATATTACAGGGCGTATGAATGTAAGAAGTTTAGATGGACGCGCTATTTCTATCCAAACAGAGGGTGATAGCGGCAAAGTGTTTGGTGGCGGAAACTTTGCGGGGATTTCAGGGACTGAACACGCTATTATTGGGCGTTTAACGCTTATTCGCACAGACGCAAGAGATATTATTGTGAGTGGTGTGAATTTTAGCCACATTGGTTTCCACTCTTCACAAGGTATTGCTGAATATACTGCAAATCTCCGCTATGTTCGTGGCGAAATGGATGCTAATATAGCCTCTGCTTGTGGAGCTAACCCAAATGTCGCTCAAGCCAATCTTCACTTTGATGGTATTGGTGCTGGGGTTACAAGCCTTAGAGGTGCTATGGTGGTTATGGATATGGCAGAATCTGCACGGATTCAGCTTGACAAACTTCGTGCAGACCTTGGTTCGGCACAAATGCAGCTTGTCGCTACAATCAACAATGTCTCCGTTACACAAGTTAATGTCAAAGCTGCTGAATCTCAAATCCGCGATGTGGATTTCGCCGCAGAATCAGCGACATTCTCTAAGCATAATGTTTTGGCACAAAGCGGTAGCTTTGCAATGGCACAAGCAAATGCCGTGCAACAAAATGTGCTTAGACTACTTCAATAAGCAAAGTGCTTAAGTCTAGTTGCATAAAGTTTGTAGAGTATGCAAGATTTTTTCTCTCTCAATCTCTCTGCATTGGCGGTGCGTTCGCCCGCTCTTGCATTAAAGCTTAATAAATTTAAGCCAAATATGCACTATGAAGTCTTTGTCGGTAATGATCCTTTGAATATCAACATTATCGATAAACGCAGTAATACCCCGCTTTTTACACAGAATCCGCTTGATGAGATAAATGATAAAATTCGTGCTTTTAGTGGCTATTCTCACTACCCCTATTTGTATTTTTTTGGGCTAGGCAATGGTGTGTTTTATAAGATTCTCTTGCAGAATGAGCTTTTAAAACGTGTCGTGGTGCTCGAGCCAGAGCTTGAAATACTCTTTATCGCCCTGCATTTTATGGACTTTAGTAAGGAGATTTTAGAGAAACGTATTGTGTTTTTGATGGTTGGAGAATGCGATTTTGCGCATATTGATGCGCTCTTTGCTACAAATCGTGATGCTAAAATCTATTCAAAGCTCTATGATTTACATCTTTTTAATGCCTACTATAATGCATATAGTGAGCTTTATATCAGCATAAATACACTTTTTATCCGCGCGATAGAACACAGCGTTGTGAGCGTGGGTAATGATAGCAAGGATTCTATTATTGGTATATCTCATCACGTGCAGAATCTCCCAGATGTAGTAAAATCCCCAACTTTGCTTGAGCTACTCTCACATCTTAAGGGTAGGGATACCGCTATCATTGTAGCCACCGGTCCTAGCCTGAGTAAGCAGATTCCACTCCTTAAGCAGATTCAAGACTATGCAACGATTTTTTGCATTGATGCCTCCTTTCCAATCCTCGCAAAAGAGGGCATTAAACCCGATCTTGTGTTTTCGCTTGAACGCGTGGATTTGACGGCGAAATTCTATGAGGATACGCCAAAGGAGGCGCATAAAGATGTAATTTTTGCGATTACCTCTATCGTGCATAAACGTTTAAAAGATGCGCTTAAAGGCGATGTAGTGCAGTATTCCCTGCGCCCATTTGGCTATACAAATTATTTTAAAATCCCAGAATATGGCTACATAGGTATTGGTATGAGTGCGGCAAATATGGCGTATGAACTTATCGTGCATTCAAGATTCAAACGTTGCATTATCATCGGGCAGGATTTAGCTTTTGGCGAGGACGGCACTTCTCACGCAAAAAATGCAGTATATGGTGCGAATGAGATTAGCCCAGAAAAAATGGAGGAAAAAGGACAAAAAATCTTGGTAGAGAAATATGGCGGGGGTGGAATGGTAGAATCTACTAAGGTATGGAAGTTATTTTTAAGTTTTTATGAGCGTGATATTGCCAATACGCCTTATCCTATCGAGGTTATTAATTCCACAGAGGGTGGAGCGCGGATACACGGCACAAAGGAGATTCCGTTCAAAGAAGCGATTAAGCTTATCGATACAACGCACAAAAAAAAGCCTATTCAGCTTAAATATCCTACTGCTCAAGAATCTCAAGCGAATTTAGAAAAGGTGCGGCAAAAGGCACAAGAGTGGATTGATTTGGGATTGAAAGATAAGGCATTTGTCGAGGAAGTCTTTTTAGAAGTCGCTGCACTCACGGAGAGGCTAGAGCTACTCAACACGGAAGGTAGGTTAGAGGAGCTTAAAGAAGAAGAGCTACAAGAATGTATTGATAGAATCCAAAAAGTGAAAGATTTGTTTAGTGAGACGAGATTTAGAGAATGTTTTATGGACGCGATACAATCATATATATTTCATCAAGAAATGGATATAGCGCGTTTGCTTGTGAAGCCGACAAACACCCACGAGGCGAAACTTATCAAGCAAACAGAGCTAATCTATGCGCATAAATACTGGCTATTTTCATTAGCGGGTGGTATGGATGTGGTGATTGAAGTTGTAAAAAAAGCATTAGAAACGTGGGAAGAATAGGGTGCGAAAGGGGTTTAGATTTAATAAGGCGTTGAAACTCCTATAAAATGCTTTATGTTGAATGGATTTTAAAAGATAATCCTTTGAAAATTTCTCATTGCGTTTAAATTCTAAAGCACAATGTTTATCTTAGAAACTTATATCTTTACTCGTGTCGCAGGGCATCAATGGGATTAAGTCTTGAGGCGCGTTTAGCGGGGATATACCCAAACAAAACCCCAATAAATGCCGAAAACACAAAAGCGATAATTGCGGTTGGCACATCAAAAATAAATGGAATCTCCATAGAATGACTTAAGCCAAGTGAGGCAAAAAAAGCCCATATAATACCAATAATCCCACCGAGCGAACTAAGGGTGATGGATTCAATCAAAAATTGTAGCAGCACTTCGCTTTGGAGAGCACCAATCGCCATACGCGTGCCAATCTCCCTCGTGCGCTCGGTTACTGAAACAAGCATAATATTCATAATACCAATGCCCCCCACAATCAAGCTTACCCCGGCAATCATACCTAAAAATGCAGTGAGTCTTTTGGTAGATGAAGTGAGAATCTCGCTAATTTGCTTTGTATCCATAACCTCAAATGAGTCTCGCTCACCGTCGCGGACATTGCGCACCTCACGCAAAGAATTTGTGAGCGCGGGTAGTATCTCGCTAGAATCTACACTGTCTTTTGTGCGTAGCATAAGGCGATTGATATAAAATAATGTATTATTCCCCGATACAGAACGCAAAAAGGTTTTAAGCGGTAATAAAATCATATCATCTTGGTCGTTTCCCATACCGCCTTGCCCTTTAGATTCTAAAACACCTATACATTCACATACAATGCTATTTATGCGGATTCTCTTGCCGAGGGGATTCTCTTGTATAAAAAGATTTTTACGCACAGATTCACCAATGAGACAGACATTGCTCCCCACGCGGTACTCATTGTCTTCAAAGATTCTCCCCTCACTACTTTCCCATTGTGTTACCTCAAAAAACGCCGCATTTATGCCCTGCACTTGCGTGGAGGTATTTTGTGCTTGATATTGTAGCGTTACAGAACTTTGCGCAATAGGGGCTAATGCCTGTATATATTCTTGCGTGAGCGAGTAGAGATTTTGTGCCTCTTGTAGGCTAAAATTACGGCGGAGATTTGTACCACTTGGATTCATTGCGCGTGCGGGAAAGACAAGCAGGAGATTGCTACCGAGTGAGGAGATTCTATCTCCTATCATCTTTGTTGTGCCATTTCCTAGGCTAATCATCACAATGACCGCACCCACGCCGATAATGATACCAAGCATTGTTAAAAACGCACGCAAAAAATTGCGTCTAATCTGCCTTAGTGCGAGTATGAAAGCATTGAGTATCATTGTATTTCTCCTGCTGTGCTTAGAGTATTTTTAGAATCTTCGCCCTCTTTGTCATATGTGCTGTTATTATTTTGATTATTTTCACTTTGGCTTATATGTGCTATGGGGCTCTCATCATTAATTAATCGTCCGTCCAAGCAGTGCAATTCTCTGTTTGCGTATTGCGCCATATCTGGTTCGTGTGTTACCATTAGAATTGTAATACCAAGATTTTGATTTAAATCCTGTAAAATCTCCATAATTTCCACGCTTCGCTTTGTGTCAAGATTTCCCGTTGGCTCATCAGCAAGAAGAAAAAGTGGCTCTGAAGCAATTGCTCGTGCAATTGCTACGCGTTGCTGCTGTCCTCCGCTTAGCTTTGCGCTCGTGTGTGTAGCCCATTGTTTTAACCCCACTTTCTCAAGTGCGTTGAGTGCTATCGCTTCACGTTCTGCCTTTTTGATGCCTCGATACATTAGTGGTAGCTCGACATTTTCAAGTGCGGTGGTTCTTGCAAGGAGGTTGAATCCTTGAAAAATAAAGCCAATGTAGTTTCGACGCAAGAGGGCGCGTTGATTTTGAGTAAGTTTAAACACATCAATATCACAAAACAAATATTCTCCGCTCGTGCCCACATCAAGTGTGCCGAGTATATTTGCAAGACTTGATTTACCCGAGCCACTCGGTCCCATTAGTGCGACAAACTCACCCTTATTAATACGCAAATCTATGCCTTTTAGTGCCTCAAATGCACCCTCGCCCTTACCATAAGTCTTATGCACATTTTTTAAAATGATAAAATCTTCCATTAATACGCCTATTTTGTTTTGATGCCTGTAATAATTTGCGTATTTTCATCAATCCCGTTTAGAATCTGCGCGTATGTGCCATCTGTGATACCCACTCTTACATTCACAGATTCAGGATTGCCATTTTTTAGAATCCACAATGTGCTACTTTTGCCTTGAGATTTTTGCTTAGGATCTACTTGTGGCTTTTGTGGGCGTGGGCGCGTGGGCGCGGCTGCAAACATAGGATTTGAACTACTTGTATTTTTTTTCATTCCAGCCCTTTGCAGTGATTTATTTAAATCAAAATACAAAGCAGAACTTGGCACGAGGAGCGCATTTTGCGCCTGTGCGATGATAATATCAGCAGTCGCACTCATATCTGGGCGCAAAAGCAAGGATTTATTATCCACTTCGATTTTTGCACGGTAGGTGATGATATTTGAGCTACTGCTCGCGCTTGATGATGAGCTACTACCATCGCCCGAGCCAAAATTCACGCGATTGACTTTAGCGTGAAAATTTCTATCTGGATACGCATCAACGGTAAAAACAACTTCTTGCCCCTCTTTTACCTTGCCAATATCTGCTTCGGAAATACTCGCATAGAGTTGCATTTCCTCTAGATTCTCTGCTACTTTAAAAAGCGTAGGTGCTTGAAAACTTGCCGCCACACTTTGCCCGACTTCAACGCTACGCATAAGCACAATGCCATCAACGGGCGAAACAATTTCGGAATTTTTCAAATCAATTTTCGCGCTTTGAATGCTTGTCTCTATCTCGGCAATAGAAGCGCGCTTTATCTCCACATCAGAACGTGCGGAGGTGTAGCTTGTTTTTGCATTTTGTAGTTCAAGCCTTGAGGGAGATGAGCCATTTGTCGCTTCATACAGCTCCTTTAGTCTATCGTAATTCCATTTTTTATCTACCAAGGTTTGTTCGCTTGCCTTGAGTTGTGCTCGTGCAGAATAAAGTTGTGCTTCAAATTTAGCAATTTGCTGATTAATTGTCTCTGGGTTTATCCGCGCTAATACCTGTCCCACCTTGACTTCATCGTTTTCATCAACAAGCACTTCAAGCACGAGTCCGGAAATAACACTGCCGATTTCTACTTCATTTACAGGAGAAAGCGATCCAGAGGCTGAAATGCTGGATTTTATATCGCCACGAATAGGCTTAATCATATCATATTCTACTTTAGGACCTATCATTCTCCACACGATGAATGCCCCGATACAGATTGCTACTATGATGAGAGTAATAATCCATACTTTTAATGGAATCTTCTTGCGAGTTTTTGGCTGCAATGCTTGGTAAAGATTCATTGTTTATGTCCTTGTGTAGAGTTTTGATTTTGTTTTGTTTTATCCTGCAAAGCAAGATTCCCACCCAAAGCCTTAAAAAGCGTGATGAGTGAGAGAATCTCATTTGTCTTAGCGTTGTGAAGCTGATTTTTGAGATTGAAATATGTATTTTCAAGCCCTAGAAAATCATTTTTATCAAGTAGCCCACGCGCATTTTTCGCGCTATTGCCTTTGTAGGCTTCTAGTCCTAGCTTATACATATTATATGTGTTTTGGGTTTGTTTGCTTCTAGATTGCATATCAAAAAACGCATTTTCTATCTCGCCTAGCGCGGTGTTTATGTTGTTTTGCAGGGTTAAAAATGCTTCATTACTTAATTCTTTTTGAATAAGATAATTTTGCTTCAAAGAAGTGCGATTGAGTAGCGGTGCGGTAATTGAATTGGCTATTTGAAAGACGATAGAACCAATAGAATTGGCATTAGTGCTATAAAGAATATCACCTATTGAGCCATTTAAAGAAATGGTAGGCAAACGCGCTGCTTTAGCATTTGTTTGTTTGTAGAGTTGTGCGTGTAGGGCATAGATACTCGCCTGAATATCCGGGCGCAAAAGTAAAATATCACTTGGCATTTTATCCACATAGAAACTCGCAATGCGCGGGAATTGATACTCGCTAAGAAAATTTATTTCTTGTTTGAGATTTTCGGCATTAATGTTAAGAAGCACGAGTAGGGCATTTTTGTTTTGCTCAAATGTGTAGGAGAGGTTTTCGAGGTTATTTCTCTGCGTGGTTGTGTTTGCCACAAATCCTTGATAAGTATTCATATCAATCAGTCCGAGATTGTATTTTTGTTTGTTTATAGATTCTATTTGTTCTAAATTTTCTAGTGTCGCTTTTGCGATTTGTAAGGAATGTGCATTCTCTCGCAATGTGAAATAGAGGGTTGCTACTTGCGCTATGAGGGAGATTTGCACGGAGGAAAGATTACTCTGTGCTTGCAAATAGGCTTTTTTGCTTGATTGACGCAAGGCATTGAGTTTGCCAAATAAATCAACCTCCCAACTCATACTTATATTTGCGTTGATAGAATTTGCTCCTGGACGCACAATCGTGCTTTGAGAAAGTGTGCGATTATCTATATAACTTGAGTTTAATCCTACATTTATGGTGGGAAACATATTAGCGGTGTTGATTTTCATTTGAGATTGTGCTTGTTTAATGCGTGAAGCCATTATCAGCACATCTGTGTTGTTTTTAAGCGCGATGTGGAGCAGATTATGTAAATGTTTATCATCAATGAGGGTGCTAAATTCTTTAAGACTAAAGGGTTCTGTGGATTGTGTAGAATCTTTTGAATCTTGCGTATTTTTTGCATTTTGCCAATCTTTAGAATCTTGTGTGCCACTATGAGATTGTGTATTTTTAGAATCCTCTATATTTTTTATAGAAAAAGTCTCGCTAAAGGGCTTGGCATTTTCAAATGATTGCGGGATATGTGTTTGCTTCACATCATATTCAAGGCTTGAAATATCTGTGCTACAACCTATAAATATGCTATATGCGAAAAAAATTAATACAATATTAAACTTAAAATGTAGTTTCACCTTTATCCTTAATAAGATTTAAAATTATAAGTATAATATGCGGAAAATGTGAATTTAATGTGAATTTCAAGGCAACTTAAACACAAATATATTAACATTTGATGCTATCTAAATATTTTTTAAGTGAGATAATAGTGGGATTGGCTATGGGATATAGGAAATACATATTGATAACATTTACATTACTGGCGATTGTTTTTATGAGTGCGTGTTCCCATCATAGCTCTTTACAAACTTTTAATAACCATTATTATGGTGGAGATTCTAAAAAGGCTTATACTTACGCAAAATCGCAGGCGAGCAAGGATGGCGATGTGCTATGGAATTTACAGGCGGGAATGAGTGGATTTGTCCTAGCCGAAAATGATACGAGTGCCTTGCTCGAGCAGGGTGAGAGGCTCTTTAGCAAATATGAGGGTGAGGGGCTAATGGGCGGTATGTTTGGCAATGTGGGTGCAGTGCTTGTGAATGAAAATGTTAAAACTTATCGTGGCAATATTTATGAAGGCGTGATGTTTAACTATTATAAGGCACTTAATGCTATGCGTATGGGAGATTATGCACTTGCTCGAGTGGAATTTAATCGGGCAAATGATAGACAAAGACGCGCGAAAGAGTATTTTAGGAAAGATATTCAAAAGGCTATGGCAGAAAGCAATAAGGAACAGCGCGAAAATCAGCAACTGAAGCAAATCGATAAGGATAGAACGAGCAGAAGCACGGATTCTATTTTGGAATCTCAATATAGTAATTTGTCTCATTTTGTGATTTATGATGGATTTATAAATCCTGCTGTAAGCTATGTATCAGCCCTCTTTTTTATGAGCGAGGGGGATTATCCAAAGGCGATTGATTTGTATAAAGAATCTTATGGTATCACGCGCTCACAGGTAATTAATCAAGACTTAAAGGTTGTGAATGCTCGTCAAGCAGGAGATAATTCCACTTACACTTGGTTTATTATAGAGGACGGGCGAAGTGCCTCACTCGAAGATGTATCAATTGATCTACCCGCATATATTGTGAGCTCTAGGGTGTTGCACGCGGGTGTTTCTATACCGCAGATAAAAAGAGGACAGGCAAGTGCTAATACTTACAAAGCTATAACTCATAGTGAAAACCTTGAGTTTAAAGCGTTTGAAGTGGGCAATTTGGAAGGTGTGCTTACGAATGAATTTAGCCAAAAGCTCCCCTTTATACTCACACGCGCAATTACTTCTTCTATCATCAAGGCAAGCACTCAAGCAGCCTTAAGTAATCTAGGAGGGGAGCAGTTAGGAATGACAGGTGCGCTCATTGGTTCTTTGGTTGGGGCGATGTATTCAGTCGCTACAAATAGTGCGGATATACGCATTTCTACCGCATTGCCACATCGCATTCTAGCTCTACAGATTCCAAACAAGACACTAGATTTTACGCTCAAGGCAGATGAAAATACACTCTACGAAGTGCAATTTTCTTGCACAAAAAGCGAGCAAAAACATAAAAAAATAAAGAAACTTATTACTTTGTGCGAAAAATATGATAATATTATCTATTTGCGTTTGAAGGATAAGAATCCAAGCTATCAAATTTTGAAAGGGGAAGTGAATGAAGAATAGCAAATTAGCAATATGTGGAGCGGCACTAAGCACACTTCTAATAGCTGGTTGTAGCGGGGGACCGGAGTATGTGGATACTTCAAAATCCCAGTCTTATGCGAGTATGGGCTTGGACTACCACGATATTGAAAAAGCAGCAAGTGATAGTGTGCAGTCTCTATTGAGTAGTGCTCAGGTGAGAAGCATTACAAGTGGTGGGAAGCCCAAAGTGCTTATGATTTCTGGTGTGGTTAATGATACAATGCAGACTATTGATACAGACCAGCTTAGTCGTAAGATTACAAGAGATATGAGAAAGGGCGGTAAATTTGTCCTCACACTCGCACAGGGTGCAAAGACTGAAAAGGGTATAACTATGGCGAGAAAGGCGCGTGATAATGATGAATTTGACCAACGCACAACAATAGAAAAAGGCACTCTCAAATCTGCCGAAATGTCGCTTTCTGGCAAGATTGTGCAAAAAAATACGAGAGTTCGCTCCAAAGAGCGCGTGGATTACTTTTTCTTACTTACACTTACCAATCTCAAAGATGGAACCGTTATATGGGACGATGAAGTAAATATCATCAAAGTCGGTTCGAAATCTTCTGTGAGTTGGTAGATTCTAAAACAAAGGAGACAAAATGAATACAAAGGTAAAATTATTAGCAGGAAGTGTTGTAGCAGCCTTTCTTTTAATCGGTTGTGGTGGTGATGATGCACTGGGTGTTGGCGGAAAGAGTATCGACAAAAAAACTCTTAAAGCTCTTAGCATTCAGGGTGCACCAAATTGGGTGCTTAATGGCGGACAAGGTGATATGAGTGCCATAGGAGACGCGGAGATTGTCGGCGGAGATATAGGTTTTGCGCGTAATGAAGCTTTAGCCCTAGCTAGAGATGAGATTGCGAGACAAGTAGAAGTCAAGGTGGAAGGTTTGATTTCAGTAGCAAAAGCTTCGTCTAAAAGTGATTTTGGCGATGCGAGTATGAAAAGTGCTGCTTCACAAATTACAGAGCAAAGCGTTTCTAATATTTTAAGTGGCACGAAGCAAACGGATACTTGGATAAATAAAGATGCTACTCGCATTTTTGTCCTTGCAAAGCTTAGCCCTGATAATAAGGCGAAGCTGGAAGCTAATGTCAAAAAGCAAATTAACCAAAACAAACTTTTACCAAGCAATATTAAGCAAGAAGCTTTAAGAAACTTCAACTCATTTTAATGAGTAGTGATATATGCGCTTTATTATTCCAATATTATGCATTGTTTTCTTAATGGGCTGTGGTGGCGGTGCAAAACCGCCCTCGTGGTATGGAAAAGATACGCAGGATAGTGCGTATCTTATAGGTTTTGGTAGTGCATCAAAGCTTGAGAGTGCTAAGGCTAGGGCTTTAAATGATATAAGCTCACAGCTAAGTGTGCAGGTAAGTTCTCAGTTTAAAACACAAACACAGAGGCAAGATTCTAATATCACACACAAGGCGAGTAGTGATATACAGCTAGATGTGGCGGCTATGGAGCTAAGTGATGTGCAATATACAAAGAGTGAGTTTGAAAATGGACAGCATTATGTGCAGGCAAAAATTTTGAAAAGTGCGCTTATATCGCAGTTTCAAAATAAGTTTAACAATACTTATAACACGCTCAATGTAGTAAGTCTTAGCAAATGCAAGATACTTTCTGCTAAGGATAAGTTGCGCTTAGAGAATGCTTTGAATGAACTTTGGCTCTATAGTCAGTTATTGCAGACTTTAGAAAAGCAAACTCGCTCTTTGGATAATCTCGAATCTCTTTTAAGCGCGAATATGCCACTCCCTGCTGCAAAGCTTGTCATAAGAAGCAATGTAGATAGTGCAAGAATCTACAATGACTTGGCAAAGGAGCTTGGGGAATTTTACACGATTCAAAATGATGCAGCACATACACTTTATGCGGAGGTGCGTGCAATTCAAAGTGCTAAGGGTGTAAAAATTGATGTACTTTTTAGTATTTTAGATTGTCGTAATAATCCCATTTTTAACACAAATGTGAGCGAGGAAACGAATAAGGGCTTTGAGTTTGCAACCAAGCGCGTGAGTGTCCAGCTATATAAGAAAATGCAAGAGTGGATAGAAAATTAATTATATTCTCTTTTGCAGAGTGTAAAAATCTACTAGCAAGTTTTGAATCTTGCTAGTTGCATATCGTAGATTTTATCTTTTTGTAGCGAAAACTTTATCGTTATCTTGTGACATAATGGCTTACAAATTTTGAAAAATTATCAATAATCGCTCCACCTTTTCTAAATCCCAATCCACAAGATTCATAGGCAAAAAATACATTAGGCTGATAATATGCGCCATTGTGCGTGTTTAGCTCATAGTGAGCTTGGTAGAGCGATTTGTGATTGCCATATATGCCTGACTTAGATTCCAGAATCTTGCCATTTGTGTCTAAAATCTCTACATTTGCACCCTCGCGCCCAAAGGCAGGTTTGCGCACTTGTTTCATCTGTGGCAATGGCTCAAAGCTCGCAGGAAGCAAAAGCGGGTGATTAGGAAATAAATCCCATAGAATCTTCAGCATTCTTTTACTTTGAAAAAGCAATGTGTAGGCGGGATTAAGAAAAATGCTATTGCGATTTTCCATCATTTCACTTATGAGTGCTGCGAGTTCAGGCTCATCAATGGCGATATTTTCCCACGGAATGAGCTTGAAAAGAAATTCATAATTTACACCATTATGGCTTAAGCCCTCTGTGGGGGAGAAATGCACTTCATCAATGGGCGCAAAGTCGCAGACAAAGCCAGATTCTCTAGCAACATATTCTAAAAAGCGCGTGGTAGTAATATCCTCATAAGATTCTGTTATACAAGAAAATAGAATCTTCCAGCCCTCATATAGCTCCTCAAAGCGTGAAGTGTCCTCTTCAAGCGTAATGAGACGTTTAAAATTTTCACTCAAAGCATTATGGATATTATTAAACTGCGCAATCTCATCAAGTCCATTATATTTAAGTAATGCCCATTGCATTAGCGCACTTTCATAGAGCATTGTTGGCGTGTCGGCATTAAACTCTAAAAGTTTAATCTGCTTACCATCAAGCCCGCCAGCTAAGTCAAACCGCCCATATAAATGCCAATGTATATCTTCTTCCCAGCTTTGTTTTATCGCACCAATAAGACTTGGTGGAATGTCTAGCTCAAAGAATAAGTCGTTTTTTATCACATACTCTCCAGCTTCTATAAACATATCATAAAGCTCATTTCCTGCCTCATAGTAAGCCTCTGCCTCTGTGTCGCTGATATGAATAAGCTCATCGCTTAGATACGAGGTGTCATCGGCATCTGTATGCCAAGTGAGCCCCATAGATTCTAAAGCATTTTTATCGGGCAGTGAAAGTGTGCTAATTTTCATATCAGCCTCCCATCGTGCTGTTTTTGCTTGTGCTTGTTGATGTATTACCACCAAAGAATCCGCTTTTACCGCCACTTGCTTTGCTTGTGCTTGTTCCGGTTTTGTTGTTATTAAAGCTATTTTTGCTTCGTTCATAGGCTTGTGGGGATTTGTAATTGCGCTGTTGATTAGCTTGATAATTTGGATTATTAAAAAGTTTATTACCGATATAGCTCCCTAGAATCGCCCCTGCCGCACTTGCTAGAATCGCCCCGCCAAGCCCTAAGCCACCGCCATTTGGATTTGTGAGGCTACTTTGCCCATTATCAATAGCAACTTCCTCTTGTTTAATGAGTTCATCAATCTCCGCTTGAGAGAGCATTCTCTCCTCACCATTAATGCCTTTAAGCATTACGCGCGTTTGCTCACTAGGGTATTCCTCAAGCACCTTATAAGTGCCATCTATTTGCTCCTCAATGATGACAAACGCACCATTTTTTTGGCTATTTTGCAAAGTGCTGTTTAAATCATTTGAGTTACCCTCATCACAGGCATTGAGGCTAAAAACTGCCATAACGCCTAGCCCACCAACCATTGCGTAGTTTTTAATTGTGTGGATATGTTTCATACGCGCTCCTTTTTTTGCAAAATTGTATCAAATTTTTGCCATTTTTTTATGATGCAGGTGGATATATAGATGTAGCACATCAATACTCGCTGGTGTAATCCCGCTAATCTCACTTGCTTCAAAAAGGCTTTTTGGCGTGAATTTTTTTAGCTTTTCAATCACTTCAAGGCTAAGCCCGGGAATCTTATCAAACACAAAATCGCGTGGAATCTCCACTTGAAGCATTTGCTGCATTTGTCCTATTTGCGCCTTTTGTTTCTGTATATAATCAAAATATTTAGATTCTATAAAAATCTGCATAAGGGCAGATTCACTCATTGAATCCACATTTTCTACACCGCAGTTTGTAAGTAAAGTGCGTAATGTTTGTGAATCTAAACCCTCACGCCCAATGATATGAATGAGAAGCGTTTTGTCGCTAATTGGCGCGAGATTGAGTGAGGAGAGCAGAGCGAGATTATCTGCACTGGGTGTGAGGGAATGGGTGCTTAGGTAATCCAAAGTGCGCGAGATATGCCCTCTATCTGCTTGTATGTTTTGGTAACGCGCCTCATCAATAAGTCCAAACTGATATGCGTAATTGCCTAGTCGCAAATACGCGTTATCCTCACGAAGCAGGAGGCGATACTCCGCACGAGAGGTAAAGACGCGATAAGGCTCTTTTGTGCCTTTAGTAACTAAATCATCTATCATCACGCCGATATAAGCTTCATTGCGCGAGAGACAAAAGGATTGGTTTTTAAGCGAAAGCGCGGCATTAATTCCTGCCACAATACCTTGTGCGGCAGCTTCTTCGTAGCCTGTTGTGCCATTTATTTGCCCAGCTAAAAAAAGATTCGCGCATTTTTTTGTCTCTAAGGTATGATAAAGCTCGGTAGGCTCAATATAATCATACTCTATTGCATAGCCATAGCGCGTAATATGTGCATTTTCTAGCCCTTGAATGCTATGAATCATCTCCTCTTGCACATCAATAGGAAGTGAAGTAGAAAGCCCATTGATATAATACTCCACTGCTTCTTTAGTCTGTGGCTCGAGAAAAAGCTGGTGGCGACTTTTATCGGCAAAGCGATTGACTTTATCCTCAATGCTAGGGCAATAGCGAGGACCTACACCCTCAATCTGCCCTGTAAAAAGTGGCGCACGATAGAAATTTTCCCTAATGATTTTGTGCGTGGTTTCGTTTGTGTAGGTTACATAGCAGGGCAGTTGTGTGGGAGCAAAGTGGCTTGTTTTGTAGCTAAAATGCGGGGGATTGCTATCACCATTATGCTCTTCTAAATGGCTAAAATCAATGCTTCGCCCATCAATTCTTGCGCAAGTGCCGGTTTTTAATCGCCCAAGCTTTAGCCCAATTTCTTGCAGTGAGGTGCTCAAATTCTGTGGGCTTAACTCGCCAAATCGCCCATTATGGAGCTTCGTCTCGCCAATATGCACAAGCCCGCGCAAAAATGTGCCGGTGGTAAGAATGATTTTTTTCGCATAGTAGGTTTTTTTGATATTTGTGATAATGCCTTTAGCCACGCACCGCCCTTGTGAATCTCGCTCATAGATGAGAGATTCTGCGCTCTCTTGCGAAATGGTAAGATTAGGGGTGCTAAGAGCTATGCGCTTTGCGATAATGCTATATCTATCCATATCAATTTGCGCTCTCGTGCCACGCACAGCAGGACCTTTGGAGGAGTTTAAGATTCTAAACTGAATTCCGCATTCATCGGTAATTTCTCCCATAACGCCACCGAGCGCATCTATTTCTTTGACTAAATGCCCCTTGCCTAGCCCACCCACAGCGGGATTGCAACTTGCAACGGCGAGATTCTGCACCAAAAGTGTGATAAGGTGGGTTTTTGCGCCCATTTTTGCACTAGCGATACTTGCCTCTAATCCCGCGTGTCCGCCGCCAATCACCAATACATCATATTCCATATATCTGTGCTCCTACTCATTTTTATCGATAAAGTGTGGAATTTCTAAAGAAAAAGCGCATTTTATTATTATTTGGTTACTTTTGCTACTATAAGTGTCAATATAGACGATTGGGAGGCATTTGTCGTGAAAAGAAAGGCTTTGTCTTTGATTGGCGTTTTTGCGCATTTAAGCGAGAAAAGTATAGAATCTTTAGAGGCGATTAGCAAATTGCATTATCTTAAAAGAAATGGTGTTTTGCATTATGAGGGTGAGCGTATAGAGCACGCGTGTTTTTTGGCGCGTGGCAAGGTCGAGTTATATAAAATGAATAAAAATGACAATGAAATGTTTTTATGCTATGTGGATAGCGAATCTGCAGGGACGAGAATGATAAATGCCTTTGGTGCGTTTGTGCCATATGTGGCAGCGGCGAATGTGCGTGCTCTAGAATCAAGTGAAATTGTAATGCTTGAGCTTACCAAGCTCCATCAGCTTGTGTTGAGTGATATTGAGATAAGTAACGCGCTAATGAGTGAATTTATGGATAAACTCATTGTGTTTAAAAATTTTGTTAATTTCAAGGAAATGAACGATAGCACCTCACGTGTAGCGTATTTTTTACGCCATAGGCTTAGTTATTTTAACCAAAATCAACGGCAAATGATTGCGCGTGAGCTGAATATCCAAACCGAATCTTTAAGTAGAATCTTACAAAAAATGTTTCAGCAAGATGTAGTTGCAAAAAATGAACATAATGAGATTTATATCAAAGATAGTGCGCTTTTTGCGAAGCTTTATGGCGAGTAAAAATGAGTTTGCGCGTTTTGTTGGCGTTTGGGTGAAAAATATTTACCTCATTTTACGCTTATTACTTGCGTATTGCAAAGCACATCGTGCAGACATCGCCCATCTTTGCGAAAAAGTCCTAGTAAGATTCCAAAAAGAAAGCTCGTGCCAAATACCCATAGCCCATAGCGCACAAAGGAACGCACAAAGCCCACTTTTTCTCCTTTAGATTCTGTATTTGCATTTTGTGCGGATTCTAATGTATTTATAGATTGAGTTTTATTTTGTGAATCTAAACTCTGTGAATCTTGTGAGTTATAGCGCACGAGCTTGAGGCGCATATAGCGATAGCCCGGCGTTTGTGCGCTGAATGCAAAAAAAAGTGAGAGGATTACACCATAGCTTATCCCGCAGACAAAAATAACATTTTGATTATGCGTGAAAGCGTCCTTGCCGTCCAAAAACACATAGGTTGTGAGATATAAAATTGGCATATTTATCATAAACATATCGGTAATAAATGCCTTTATACGCTCACTTGCAAACATTAGGAGAAGTTGATTTTTGAGTGAAAAATTATTGAATCTTACCCATTGGGATTTATGCGTTTTAGAATTTTGTGCTTGTTTATTTGGCTTATTGGCTGACTTGAGTTTGCGCCAACGCGTAGGAGCTGCCATAGGTGTTAGTTCCCACGACTACCGGGCTTAGTTGCCTTTTGTTCGCCACTTGCGCATAGGGGGCAGGAGTGTGGCTCATACATATTAAACACAAAATCTTCAAGCGCAAAAAGCGGTATATGCTCGGGCAATCGAGCCTCTTTCTTGCGCTCTAAGCTTGAACCTACGCGCTTACAGAATCCACGATTAGCTAATCCTGCATAAGCTACCACTTCCGCACCTTCAAACTCTACGCACTGCGCAGATTCTAAAGCTGAACCACCGGTAGTAATAATATCCTCACAGATAAGAATCTTCTCGCCTTGAGAGACTTCAAAGCCTCTGCGGAGTTGCATTTGCCCTTCTACGCGCTCGGTAAAAATAAATCTCACGCCTAAGGCTCTTGCGAGTTCATACCCGGCTAGAAGCCCACCAATCGCTGGGGAGCAAACACAATCTACCTTGATTTTAGAATCTTTAACCTGTGTAGCTAAGGCGGTGGCTAAGCGCTCTGCGACTATTGGATTTTCAAGCACGCGCGCAGATTGTAGGTAATGGTCAGAGTGATTGCCACTACTTAACAAGAAATGCCCCTTAAGTAGCGCGTTTGCGTTTATGTAGCATTGTTTCACATCAAGCATAGAATCTCCTTTAAAATTTGTATGTATATTTGAGATAGTTTGCAGTCGCGCCGCGCTCTTTCTCATAATCAAGTAAATCATAGCCTATAAATAGCTCGTGATGTCTGCCATACACAAGGATTGGACCAAAGGCAAAAGTGGGGTAGAACCATATTTTGCGCTCTTGTGTGAATATTGGCATAGTGGCATTATCTGTGCGTGAAAGATAGCTTGAGCCAAATGAGGCGACACGCACACGAAACCCTACATAGCGCGAAGCGTAGATTCTATATTCTGCGGATATACCACCGCGGTAGATTTGCATACGATTTGGCTTTGTCGGGTTAAATTCTAAGTCCTCAAATGCACCATAATTTGTGCGGTCGAAGAATCCAAAAATACGCAGTGAGTGTCTAGATTTAAAAATAAAATCATATCCAGCTTCAACACCTAGCATACTGCTTGTGCCGAGTGAGGGAGTATAGACAGCACCTAAGCTCACAGCCGCGTATAAGCCCTCACGCACATCTTTGATTTTTTTTATCTTTATACCATAAATATCATAGAGCAGTTGCTGACGCGTTTGTGAGACATCTCCAAGCACTTCTTCTGGTGTTTTATCGTGCTCAAAGTCTTGCACCGGCACACTTTGAGCCCCATACACGATACTCGATAGTGCAAGTAACCCTAGCAATATTTTCTTACTCATACCACCCCTTTAGTTTCATATTATTTTAGTATATTTTGCTATACTTGCAAGAAATAAGGCACAATTTTGGTAATTATAAAAGCTAATCTCGTGCCACATTTTAGATTTTAAGGAGACAATAATGCGTATTTTAGGTTTAGTGTTTATATACTTATGTGTAGGTTTTGGAGCAGAGTTAGAGGGATATTATATGACCCATAAAGGCGAAAAGGGGCAGCAATCTATCGTGGAATTTTTCAAAAAGGGTGAAAAATATTACGCTTATGGCTTTGCCAATGTTGATGGGAGTGCACCTAAAAAAGATGCCAATAATCCAGACCCTGCCCTAAGAGAACGTGTTGATAAGGGAAGTGTGTTTGTCTATAATCTCGTGCGTGATGGCAAAAGCGATGTTTTTAAAGACGGCAAGGTGTATAATTTTGATGCGGGGAAAATTTATTACGCAAAGGTTACGCTTAAGGGCAATGTTTTAGAGCTACGCGGAAGTCTCGATAAAACTGGCTATATGGGCGAGACAAAAATATGGAAGAGGCTAAGTGATGAGGAAGTAAAACCCTATCTCTCGCAAAAGCCGGATTTTTCCGTAGTAGAGGCTAGTCTCAAGGATATTAAGCCTTAAATGTCAGCTACATCTACTTCTATAAAACTTCAAAAAGCCCTAGATTCGCTCAATCTCGCCCAAAGGGAGGCGGCTAAATACGCTGATGGTGCAATGCTTATTCTTGCAGGGGCTGGGAGCGGTAAGACAAAGACAATTACCACGCGCCTTGCCTTTCTCATTGATGAAGTGGGGATTCCCGCAGAAAACACCCTCACGCTTACTTTTACAAATAAAGCCGCAGCAGAGATGAGGGAGAGGGCGTTAGCACTTTTGGAGCATAACTTTAATGTACCACCGCTTCTTTGCACTTTTCACAAATTTGGGTTGATTTTCTTGCGTTTTTTTATCCACACTTTGGGGCGAGAGGCGAATTTTGTCGTGCTTGATAGCGATGATAAACGCGCAATTTTAAAGACTTTGTGTGATAAAAAGCTTCAACCTGCGCAATGCGATTATTATATTTCAAATATGAAAAATGCTGCTCTCTCACCTTTGGAAGCCTTTAGCTACGCGCATACTGATGAGACAAAGCAGATGAATAGAATCTACGCGGAATACGAGCGGTATTTAGAGAGTAAGAATCTGCTTGATTTTGACGATTTGCTCTATCTCACTTATAAGATTCTCTCGCAAGATTCAAACATAGCACAAAAAATGAGCGAACAATACCAATACATTATGGTTGATGAATACCAAGATACAAATGAAATTCAAGATAAGATTCTAAAACTGCTTTGTGTGGCGCATAATAATCTTTGTGTAGTAGGCGATGACGACCAAAGCATTTATGGGTGGCGTGGGGCTGATGTGCGCAATATCCTTAATTTTCAAAAGGCATTTGATGAAGTCAAGGTAGTAAGGCTTGAGGAGAATTATCGCAGTAGTGAGCAAATTCTAAATGCCGCAAACGCGCTTATTGCGCATAATCAAAATCGCTTAGGAAAACATCTCAAAAGCACAAAGGGCACGGGTGCAGATATAAGGCTTATAGAAAACGATAATGAAAGCGCGGAGGCGACATTTCTAGCTAAGGATATTGCAAAATTACTCGCAGAGGGTGTGAATCCTAGCGATATTGCGATTTTATTTCGCGTAAATGCGCTTTCAAGGAGCATTGAAGAGGGCTTTAATCGTGCGAGGATTCCATACAAACTCATCGGTGCGATGAGATTTTATGAGCGTGCGGAGATTAAGGATATATTGAGCTATTTACGCCTCATTGTGAATCCACACGATGATTATTCATTTTTACGCATTATCAATCGCCCAAAAAGAGGCGTTGGCAAGGTAGGACAAGAGAGTTTAGAGAAACTAGCCTTAAGTAAAAATCTCTCCTGCTTTGCTACGCTTGAAACTTATCCAGACCAATCCACACAAGCACTCGGTAAAAAAGCATATGAAAGTGTAATGGAGCTTGTCTCGCATATCAAATGTTGGCAGAATTTGAATGATTTGAGTGATCTTATAGAATCTATGCAAGAGCGGATTATTTTTACATTTAGTAAGCTTGATGAAGTCGATAGACAGGGCAATATTGAGGAATTTTATGGTATGTTTGGCGACTATGTTATACATAATCCAACCAACACCCTTGTGGATTTTCTCAATGATTTAGCTTTGGCAAGTCCTACCGATGAAGTCATAGGCGAGGCGGTGAGCTGTATGAGTGTGCATATGGCAAAAGGTTTAGAGTTTAAGTATTTATATGTGATTGGCTTAGAGGAGGGTTTTTTCCTTTGAGTGGTGGCTATGATGAGCTACAAGAGGAGCGGCGACTAGGCTATGTGGCAATTACTCGTGCGAAAGATTTTCTCATCCTCTCTTTTGCAAAAAGCAGATTCTATAAAGGTAAGAGGGAGTGGCTGAAGCCCTCACGCTTTTTACAAGAAAGTGGTGTGGTAACAAGTAGCGCAAGGGATAGTATCGCAGTAGGTTCTTTACGCGCGATAGAGGGCAGTGCGGATTCTACACAGGAGTTTAGCAGGGGAATGCAGGTGCGACACAAGCTTTTTGGCATAGGTGTGATAGAATCTGTGAGCGGTAAGGGCGCACAATGCAAGTTAAAAATCAATTTTGCGGGATTGGTGCGCGAGATTATGGCGTCATTTGTGCAAGTTGTGTAGCAAGATTCTAAAATGTGTATTTTGCAAATACCAAAAAAGGTGGGGTTTATGAAAAAATTTCTTTTTACTGCGATATTTAGCGCGTTTGGTATTTTTTGTGCGGCTCTTTATGCGGACGATGTGTATATACCGGATTCTAAACTGCATTTGGCTAAGAACTATAAGGTGCATAATAGCGATATTTACTCCACTGATATGTTTCCGCGTATAGACAAGAGATTTAAAATCGCCACGCTCCCTGCGGATAAATTCAGCCTCAAACTTAAAAGTGTAGATATTAAGCTCATTTTTATGCGCTATGGCTATGAGATTGTGAGCTTTGAAAGCGAATGGGTGGAATTTACTTTTGTAAGCGATATGCGTGAGAATGAAGCACTTGATTTTATAAAAAAGATGTATATTGAGTATTATGGTGAGAGGCTAAAGATAGAGAATCTGCTCGTGCGCCCTCTCTTAAATATGCCAAAGGATTATGAAGTAGTGGGCTATGAATTGCCAGAAGTAATGCTTAAAAAACATAGTGGCACTTTGAATCTTAAATATCGCACCCCACCTAGCACACAGATAAAAAAACTTACCTTTTTGTATCGCATTGATGGGAATTTACAGGTGCTACAAAGCACAAAAAATATTTCTGTAAATGAAGTGCTTGATAGACATAATACGCGTATAGATAATATTGCCTTTACGCGCGTGGGTGCAGACTATATTGGTATAAATGACTTGAATAAGAGTAGTGCAAAAAGCTTTATCCGCGCAAATACATCAATTACACGCGATAAGATTAAGCCAAAAGTGATTGTTAAAAAAGGCGAGAAAATCCGCGCTCTAGCACAGGAAAATGGCATAAGTATGGAGGTAGTGCTAGAGGCTCGGCAGAATGGTGCGTATGATGAAGTCATAAATGCGCAAAATCCCACGAGCGGAAAAATATTGCGTGTAAGAGTGATTGATGAGGGTAGGGGCGAGATTATATGAGATATTGTAAATAGGAAGCAAGTATGAAACAAGAAAAGCTCGTAGTTGCCATAGGTGGAGCAAGTGGGGTGCATTTAGGCTTGAGACTGATTGAAAATATCCCAGATTCTATTGAACTCTATGTCGTGGTGAGTGAGGGGGCAAAAAATGTCGCTAAAAATGAGTTAGGCATTGATATATTAACCTCTCTTAATGATATTAAGCGCAAAGATTTTAGAATCCTTAGTGAAAATGATATGGAGAGTGGTATTGCCTCCGGGAGCTTTGGCGTATCGGCTATGGCGATAGTGCCTACAAGTATGAATCTCCTCGCAAAAATCGCAAATGGTATCTGCGATGAGCTGATTTCACGCTCTGCAAGTGTGATGCTTAAAGAGCGGCGCACCTTACTTCTAGCTCCGCGTGAAATGCCTCTAAGCCCCATTGCGTTAAGGCAAATGGGCGAATTATCCGCACTTGGCGTGATTATTGCTCCGCCGATTGTGGGATATTATGCTAAGGTGCAGGATTTAGAATCTATGGAGCGATTTTTTGTTGGTAAGTGGCTTGATAGTCTAAAGATTCCAAACACACTTTATGCGCGTTGGAAATATCACACAGAGGAGGAATAGATGAGAAAACTCGCCATTTATCCGGGCACTTTTGACCCTGTAACTAATGGGCATTTGGATATTATTAAACGTTCGGTTGAGATTTTTGATAATGTGATTGTGGCAGTGGCGCACTCATCGGCTAAGAATCCGCTCTTTTCGCTTGATGAGCGCATAGAGATTCTAAAAACAAGTGTGTGTAATCTCCCAAATGTGCGCGTTGAGGGATTTTCTAACCTCCTTGCAGATTTTGCGAAAGAAAAGGGTGCGAGAATGATTATACGCGGATTGCGTGCGGTGAGTGATTTTGAGTATGAGCTACAAATGGGCTATGCCAATGCTTCGCTTAATAGTGTGCTAGAGACGATTTATTTTATGCCGACATTGCAAAATGCGTTTATTAGCTCCTCTGTCGTGCGCACGATTATGTTGCATAATGGTGCATTCGAACACCTTGTGCCAAGCAGTGTGGCGGATTTAATCCTTACATTTTACAATAAGCACAAGGAGCAAAAATAATGTATGTCGCAATTGAGGGCGTGGATACCTGTGGCAAAAGCACACAGATTGAGCTACTGAGAAAGTATTATCCTCGTGCGATTTTTACCAAAGAGCCCGGCGGGAGTGTGTTGGGCAAATCTGTGCGTGATTTGGTGCTTTTTGCACCCCAAAGGGAGAGTTTTACGCTTGATAGCTATGCGGAGTTTTTTTTATTTTTAGCTGACAGGGCACAGCATTACACAGAGGTGTTGCTTCCGCATAAGGATAAGCTTGTAATTTCTGACAGAAGCGTGATTTCAAGCATTGCGTATGCGAGAAATATAGATATGGCGCAAAGTATCATCTTTAATGAAGTTGCGCTAAGGGGGCATTTCCCGCATCTTGTGGTGCTTTTATGGCTTGAGGAGGCGCAGCTAAAAGCGCGGTTAGCCCAAAAGACACACGATAGTATTGAGGGGAGAGGCATTGAGTTTATGCTTGAAATACAAAATCGCCTTTTAGAATCCACAAAGCGCGTGGGGCTTAAGCATATTGTGATAAATGCGGCTAAGAGCAGAGAGGAGATTTATGAGGAGATTATAAGGGTGATTGATGATAATATGTGAGTATAGAAAACAAAGTGAGAGGAAATGTTACTTTATGGATTCTCATTTTATGAATCTTATCGCTTAAAAACAAAAATTTGCAAATATAAATTTATGGCTTTTAGATTGTAAAGAAAGGTGAGCTGATGAAATGCCTAGTGTGCGAGAGGTTTTCACTACAAGCGGTATGTAAGGCTTGTATCGCAGCTATCCCGCTCACGCCTCGTTATAGAATCTTGGCGGATTCTATAAAGGCATATAGCTTTTATCGTTATGAAGATGTGATGCTATTGATGCAAAGCAAATATTCTTTGATTGGTTCGCGCATACTTCCATTACTCGCTAAAAAGGCGGCTCTCTATTTTTTCACCCACAATATGGAGGTTTTAGAATCTATGCAAGGTGTGCAGATACTGGGCTTAGATGATTATCCCTATGGGGCATATTCCCATAATGGTGTGATGATGAGGGTGTTTGTCAAGGAGAGCAGGGGGTGTTTTAAGGCGCATTATGGTGTGTTTAAAGCACAAAATAATGTGAAATATGCGGGTGAAAGTTTAGCATTTAGGCAGAAAAACCCTAAGAGATTTGTGCTACAAAAGCCACTTAAAGATTCTCATATTATTTTATTTGATGATATTATTACTACAGGCACGAGTCTTAATGAAGCGATAAATGTGCTAAAACCCAATTATAAAATCGTTTTTTGCCTAACGCTTTGTGATGCGAGGTAGTTTCAAGGATTCTGCTTTCTAATATTTCTTGAATAATAAACTTCTCTAAAGTTGCAAGTTTTTAAACTCATTATGTAAAATCTAAATCTTTATTGTTTTTACTCGTTTTCAAGGATTGCCTAAGCTAGATTCTAAATCCTTATTAAAAGCCATTTCTATGGAGTAGATTATTCTAAATATAAGGATAAAGCTTTTATAAAGTATTTTGTTTATATATAAAAGTAAAGCAAAGATAAGTAAGTATCACAAAGACATTAAAGCAAATAAGTAAATGCTACTTATTTGCTTTAATGTCTTTCTTATCTAATATACTTTGGCA
Source organism: Helicobacter typhlonius (assembly GCF_001460635.1). NCBI lineage: Bacteria > Pseudomonadati > Campylobacterota > Epsilonproteobacteria > Campylobacterales > Helicobacteraceae > Helicobacter > Helicobacter typhlonius. The sequence goes on along the minus strand of NZ_LN907858.1, from coordinate 989,474 downwards.
AAGTTTCTAAAAGAAGTGAGATTTGATAAATCTTATAAGAATCTTTAAATAAGGAGCATTTTCAAAGAGCCAAGCTCATAGCACACAAATTCCATTTTGAGTAAGTAGCATTATTTATTCATCTTAATATATGGAGTGGCATTTCTCAAAGAAGCCCAAGAGTCTTGAAGCATCATAAAAACCCTTTAGGAATTATTTTAGTTATAGTTTTTATGGGATACATCGTTATTTTAGCCTTTATGAGTTTTGGGAAGCTTAACAATCTTATCTTATTACTTTGGTTTATGGCTAATGATGTTTGGGGAATTGAGATAATCTTTTGTGTGTTTTATAATAAAGCCTCTTTTGGTTAGATTGCTCTTTTCTTTCTACCCTAAAGAATATTAAATCTTTATAGAATCTCGCAAGAGCTATGGCTAGTGCTCTTTCTATCTTAGGCACAATCCCTATTTTAATGAGTTAAGCATTTCTTTTATCCAATAGCATACTTACTAGGGCAAGAGTAGTCTTTGGGATTTAAAGCAAATTGGTTGCTTTAAATTTTTCTATCATAGAGGACATAAGAGCCACTAGAGACTTTTAGTCTAAAACTTCATCTATTAGCTCATAGCCCATAGAGCTAAAGTCTTTAGATAAAGCCCTAGTTTTTGATGACTCTTAGCTACTAGAGCCAAGCAAACTTTTAAGCCCTACTTAGAGCTTAGAACTTCTTCTTATTCACATCATCTAGAATATCTTTAGCTACTTTATCTACTCTTTCACTAATCTCTGAGCTTGCATTAGCAATCTCAACATTCTCTTGTGTTACAGATTCTAAATGTGATATAGCATCATTAATTTGAGTAACACCAGTTGTTTGCTCTCTAATAGATTCACCCATATCATTAATAGATTGAACCAAGAGATTTGTATTGGCTTCAATCTCACCTAGAGATTTTTGAGTGCGCTCTGCTAGTTTTCTTACTTCATCAGCAACAACAGCAAATCCTCTTCCGTGCTCTCCTGCACGTGCAGCTTCTATTGCTGCATTAAGAGCAAGTAAGTTTGTTTGGTCTGCAATGTCTCTAATAATGCCAATGACATTTTTAATATCTTCACTTTGTTGAATGACTTCACTTGTCTTACTGCTTACATTTTGCATAGATGAAGTAATTTCTTCTACTGCTTGAGCTGTTTGTTCTAAGCTACTTGCTTGAGAGTTTGTAAGATTTGTGAGTTTATTCACTGCTTCTTGTAAGCCTTGTGCTTCATTACCTAATGTTTGAGCAAAGGCAGCACTTGTAGAGAGCATTTTTCTAATCTCTTCGCCTAGAGTATTTGTAACAACTTCTACTCTACCACTTGCATCTTTTACTTCTGTGGTGAAGTCTAGTTTAGTATAGCTATCGAATACTCTTGCTATTTCATTGGTATCACTTCCTATTTTTGTTTGTAAATCATCAAGCATATGATTAAGCACTTCTTTAAGTTCATTAAGCTGTGGATTATGAGGTGTTTCTGTAATTCTTGCTCTTAAATCGCCAGATTCAATAGTCTTGGCTGTGGCGACTGATTGTTCCACTGCTTTAGAATCTTGTTGCAAACCATTTTTGGTAGAAGCAATATTTTCGTTGATAGCCTCTCCCATTGCTCCAAGCTCATCACGACCCATAATGACAAGTGGTTCTGGTGCTACTTTGATTTTATGATTGAGGTAATCAAAAAATTCAAAAAGCGTATGCGAAATATGGCGAATTCTGCTTGCGATTGTAGACTTGATATATATAAACATAACAAGCGATACAAGAGCAACAGCAACTATGCCCACGATTACAAGCGCTATTTGTAGTGTAACGATAGGTTTGTTGATTGCACTAAATGGTGCAAGTGAAACAACGGTCCACCATAAGTCGGTACCGGGCCATATTTCAAAACTATTAAGTGCTACTTTTGAGTTTTGACCAATTATATTTGTATATGTATAAATTCCACTTTGATGTTTTTTTGCTGCTTCAACTATCTCTTTTGCGCTAGGGTGAGTATTGACATTTCTTAAATCTTGCGAACGCCATTGAGCTCTCTCCTCCGTTGCACTATTAAATATGATTGACCCATTGGTGTCAATTACTATTCTTTTATCACCTTCAAATACTCTTAAACCAGGGGAAACCAAAATATCATCAATCATTTCCAAATTGAGGAAATTCCCTATAACACCCACATGCTTACCATTTTGTATAATTGGAACGATTGCAGCCTTGAGATATTGTGTCTTACCCTTAATATTGACTTGACGCGAAGGTGTCATATCTACGCTGCTTTTATTGAGTGAGTTTAAGATACTAGGCATTTCCTCTAACAAATCCTTGGGCATAATGCCTGTAGAAACACCACCTAATGCTGCATCTTCATCTATTGATAAGATTGCAAATTCGCCCGTTGGCAAGAGGTAATGATCACCTTTGATATTTTTCTGTGTATAGTCTTTTTTTATTATAATAAAGCCACCCACAGAATATCTGTTTGTATCTACAACATTTTCAAGTATGTTGATTAGTTGTCCCTCATCAAACGTAAAGCCTTTCCCTATCATCGACTCTATTACTGCATTTGCACTTATAGTAGATGAAAATATTTCACCAGTAGCCCCTACGATAAGATTTTTGTATCGTGCAGCCGTGTTGCTTAAGAGATTATCACTTTCGCGTTCCAATGTTTGCGAAGCAAAAAATGAAACAACAAGAACAATCAGTATGACACAGAGTATAACGATAAACGAAACGACGGAGATAATCTTCGTCCCAATGTTCAAGCGACCAAAAAAGCCCATGGCAACCTCCTAAAATTATTTGTGGTTTAAGTTCTTAAATACTTCGCACTTTAGCAATATACAAGTGGAAATTTAGAGAGACTAAAAAAATAGCGATTGTAGCATAAATCTAGCGTTAAGTCTATAAAGCGGAATAAAATTTGACAATTTTTTTACACCATTTGTATTTTTTATTTTTTAAGTGCTGTTCGTGTGAAAAATATAACATACTTTTTTCTATAAAATATTAAGCATACCTAGATTCTGTAGCTTATTGAATCTGGTATGTTTGGCTTTGCGTGAGGAGAGCAAAACGCGCGATTTATTCTTTTTAGATTCTATAAATTATTGCAAAATCTAAAGCGCGTTAGCCATAAGCTTATAGACTTCTTAAAATCAAATCATTGAGCTGTGCATTAAAAGTTTTCGCATTCTCTAGCGCACCACCCTCAAGCACTACCGCAGCCCCAAAGAGCAAAAGTGCACTTTGTTTGATTTTGTCCTCTTGTGCGTTTTTAAGCTTTTCAAAAATGCTATGTGTGATGTTTAGCTCAATAGTTGGCTTAGATTCTGGCATTTTTTGCCCCATTTGTGCCATAAGATTTGCCATCATAGGATTAGAATCCTCTTTAATAAGCGTGAGTGGAGCTTCGCCTAGGGTGGAGAGTTTCACTTCGGCTATTTGCCCTCCTAGCGCGTCTTTAAATCCTTTCACAACCCCTTCAAAAGCCTTTTGAATTTCTTCAGGGATAGAATCTTCCCCTAGCTCCTCTAATGCCTCTTTGGAGTTAATGCTCCTTAGGGGCGTTTTGTCATACTCGCCCACCATTGGCATAACCACCGCGTCAATCTCATCGCTTAAAAGCAATACATCAAAGCCTTTTTGTGCGAATTTTTCAAGCAGAGGTGCATTTTTGAGTGAATCTTTATTTTCGCCTAGTATATAATAGATACTCTTTTGCTCGCTACTCATTGCGTCTTTGTAGGCTTTGAGCGAGAGATTCTCTACCTTGAAGCTATCAAAGCGTAAAAGTTCTAAAATTTTCTCTTTGTTTTCATAGTCGCTATATAAGCCCTCTTTAAGCACTTTACCAAATTCTTTATAGAAATCTTTGTATTCCTCATCTTTTTTTGCGATATTTGCTATTTCACCTAGAATCTTCTTTGTGGAGGCGGATTTGATATTGGCTAGAATCTTGTTTTGTTGCAAAATTTCTCGACTCACATTAAGTGGTAAATCCTCGCTGTCTATCACCCCACGCACAAAACGCAAGTATGGTGGCAAAAGCTCCTTGTCATCATCAGTGATAAATACGCGCTTGACATAGAGTTTTACGCCAGATTGGTAATCCACACGATAGAGGTCAAACGGAGCTTTTTTAGGGATATAAAAAAGAGTGGTGTATTCTAAATTTCCCTCGACTTTTGTGTGAATCCACCTCATAGGCTCGTTGTTATCGTGTGTGAGTGTGGCATAAAATTCTTTGTAATCATTCTCTTTAAGCTCGGCTTTTGGAATTTTCCACAAAGCTTTAGCAGTATTGACTTGTGAGACTTTATCTTCTTTTTTCTCCTGTCTGTTATCGCCCTCGCCCTCGAAGCTAGATTCAGTAAAATGGAGGAAAATAGGGAAAGCAATATGCTCAGAATATTTATGGATAATGCTTTCAATCTCCCACTTAGAGGCAAAATGCGCCTCATCTTCGCGCAAATAAAGCGTGATTTTTGTGCCTTGAGTATCCTTAATGCACTCTCCGAGCTCATACTCGCCTTTGCCCTCACTCACCCACGCGTATGCCTTTTCTTCACCGGCTTTTTTACTTTCTACCACGACACGATGTGCCACCATAAACGCAGAGTAAAAGCCCACGCCAAACTGCCCAATAAGTGCAGAATCTTTTTTCTTATCGCCACTAAGTTGGGCTAGGAAGCTCTTTGTGCCGGATTTTGCTATAATGCCTAGATGTTCTTTCATATCCGCTTCGTTCATACCCACGCCATTATCCTCGATTGTAATCGTTTTTTTCTCCTCATCAAAAGATATATCAATGCGCGCATCAAAGGCGAGTGATTTAAGATTATCCTGTGTAAGTGTGAGATAAGAGAGTTTATCGAGCGCGTCAGAGGCGTTGCTGATAAGTTCTCGCAAAAAAATCTCTTTATGTGAATACAATGAATGTATCATTAAATCTAAAAGCTGTGTAATCTCAGTTTCAAATTGATGTTTTGTTGCCATTTTTTCTCCTTAGAATCAAAAATAAATTGGCAATCATAGCAGAAAATGATAAATTTGTGTAAAGTTTATATTAATATTATAAACTTTTATGAGTTAATTCATATAAAAATTATTTAGTATCCTAATGATATATAAATGCTTAAAAAGCTTGTGATATAATCTCTCTCACTAGATTCTAAAATTATCAATAATGCAAAGAAAATATCATAATGCAAAACCTAAGGAGTAGCGATGAAAATAGCTATCGTGCTTGGTGGTGGCGGTTCAAAGGGTGCGTACCACATCGGTGCGTGGCGAGGGCTAAGAGAGATTGGCATAGAGTATCAAATCATTACGGGCACGAGTATAGGGGCATTTAATGGTGCGATGATGGTGCAGGGGGATTATGAGAGGGCTTTGAGGCTGTGGCGCGAGATTGATATTGAAAAAGTTGCGCTTAATGGTTTGAATCTACGCACGGATTTAAACTACTATAAACAGAATCTTGACAAACTCCTCCCTTTTTTGAAAAGCTATGCAAATCACAAGGGTATGGATATTACTCCACTTAAGAAAATTATAGAATCTATGGTGGATAGCACATTTTTTAGCTCACCTATTGATTATGGTTTAGTGAGCGTGAAGCTCCCCTCATTTAGCCCGATAGAAAAGGCAAAGAATGAGCTAAATGCTAAAAATCTTGCGCTATGGCTACTCGCTTCCGCTTCGTGCTTTCCGGCATTTCCCGTGTGTGAGATTGAGGGGGAGGGCTATATTGATGGGGGATACTATGATAATTTGCCTGTAAATTTTGCCTTTGCACTCGGCGCACAGCGAGTTATTGCTATCGCGCTTAATCCAAATCCGCATATTTATAGTAATCACCCGCTTGTGAGGACGATACAGCCTCTTATGCCGCTTGGTGGAATGCTTGATTTTGATAAACATAGCATTGATGAAAATATAGAACTTGGCTACCTTGATACGCTTAAAAGCTTTGGGAGGTTGTGGGGTAGGGCGTATAGCTTTAGAATCTGCAAGGAGTTTATGCAGAAATGCGCCTTTGCGTTTGAGGAGGCACTTTGTTTTATGCTCCATAGTGAGATTAGCAATACAAAAGCTTTACCCTTTAGTCTCCATAAGGCGTTTGAGGTTTTTTCCCCTGCACTTTCAAGCAAGATTCTGCAACTCTTAAGTGAAGAATCGCCCTATATCTCGCATATTGAGCGTGTATGTGCGAGTGAAACAAGTGAAATAACGCACCACAGCCCATATCACCTTGCTTTGCATTTGATAGAAACCATAATGACAGATTCTAAAGCCTTTCCATATACTAGAATCTACGAGCTAGAGGAGGTTTGCACGAAGCTAAAAAATCATCATTTGAAGCATTTTGACATAGATGAGCTAAGCACACAAAATAGCGATAGCGCGTTGCTTTGGGCATTTTTTAGCCTATTTTCTCGCTATTTATAGACAAGACATATCAAAATGGCGCAATTTGAAAAATTTTACATTGAGATAAGCGATTATTGTGGGCTAAACTGCACTTTTTGCCCTAGCCACTCGCGCAAAAGTGTGCGTGGAGCAATGCAAAAGGAAGTTTTTGAATCTATATGTAGGCAAATAGAGGGCAAAACAAAGCGCGCGTGCTTTCACATACTTGGCGATCCGCTGAGCGTGAAAAACTTTGAGGACTATACACAAATTGCGCATTCTTATCATCTTAAAATCGATTTGGTAACTACCGGCTTATTTTTGAAAGAGCGACATTTTGAACTTTTGCTGCAAGAGCCTTTTGTGCAGGTTTCATTCTCTTTAAGTGCATTTTTGGCAAATCCACTTTTGCTTCATACATCACATTTGTATAGAATCTTAAGCTTTTGTGAGGCGTGCATACACGCAAATTCACCTATTTTTATCAATCTCCGCCTCCATCAAAATGATATTTTGCAAAAAAGTAGAGATTTTAATATGATTTTAGAATCTATAAGAAGCTTTTTTGGTTTATCCGCTTATGTTTTGGAGCAGTTTTTAGCAGGGAGAGATATTCGCATAAAACTTGCACCAAAGATTTTTCTAAACGCTACGCGTAGCTTTAGCTGGGAGCAAGAGGATATAAAAAAGGTGGATACTATGCGCGGTGGGTTAGATTCTCATAATCAAGTAGAGATAGAATCTAAAGATTGCAAAATTTTTAAAGATTCTAAAACACAAAGAGAGGAAAAAAATCCGCGCAAACCATTGTGCTATGGTGCGATAAAGCAGTGTGGAGTGCTAAGCAATGGGGAGCTTGTGCCTTGCTGTATTGATTACAAAGGCAAGGCGAGTTTTGGCAATGTGAAAGAGCAAAGCATAAAAAATATTTTAGAATCCCCCTCTTTTAAGGGATTTAGGCATTTACTCAAAGAGGGCATAGCACCTTGTGATCTCTGCAAAAACTGCGGGTATAAAGATATTTTGTAGATTCTTATGTATTAAAATCTACGCGAAAGCACTTGTGTATGCACGATAGCGTGATTATAAAAATATAATCTTGCTCCGCTCAATCCTCTAAGATTCTCTACTAGCTCTACTCTCTATTTTGCACATTTTATGACTTTTGCAAACTTATGGAATTATTTTTGCTGGATACAGAGGTAATGCAGATTCTAAAAGGAATTAGAATATCTATGCTAAAAGGGATTTTATGAAAAGAATAATCTTGATTCTTGCCTGTGTATTTGGATTTATTGAGGTTGCAAATGCAGTTGATTGGGCGCGTTTGCTTCTTACTGGTCGTCCAAGCGGGCATATGGGGTTGTATTATCAAGGTATGACGGGTGGCGCACCGAGCTTTGTCGATGCAAATGTCTCACTTGCGTATCAAACGCAAAGGTATCATGGCATTGGGCTGGGCACTTCTATGTGGGCTGCAACAAAACTCTACCAAGCACACACAGGGGATTTTTCTCAAGTAAAAGATGGCTTTGTCTTGACAGAACTTAATGCAAGTTTTGTGAATCCCGGACGCATTAGTATATATGCTGGGAGATTTAAAACCGATAGCGAGTGGATAAAGCACTACACACAAGGAGCGGCGGTAAAGTATGAAGATATAGAAAATTTACAGGTTGATTTTATTTGGGCGTGGAAAAATGCGTATGTTACAAATTATCGCGTGGCAAACTTCTATAATCCATTTGGCGATGTAGGTGCAATGTATCTAGGCGCGTCCCTTATTTTGCCAAATTCTCCATTGCAGGTTACACCTTATGTATATACGGCTCCAAATGATTTTGTATCATTTGGATTAAAAGTCCTAGTGGCTGTCCCTGCAGGTAGCTTTACTCTCTATGGAAAAATGCATTTTCTTGGATTTTCGGGTAAAAATGATAAGGTCATTGATGGTTCAAGAACAAGTGGCGATGGTGGTTTTGTATGGTTAGAAGGTGGCGCAAAATGGGCTGGTATTAATGCTGGTGGAGGCGTCATCTCTATGAATAAAAGTGGCGCAAGGGGCATTGATGCTTTTGGGCAAAGTAGCTACTTTGAAAGGCGAGAAGGTTTATTTTATAATAATGCTACCACATTGTATGGATTCTTGGAATATGATTTAAAAAAGTATGTGCAGCTTGATGCGGCTATACGACACACTTCTATTAGCACAAAAAATATTTTTAACTGGGAAGTTGGATTGATATCTGAGCCACAAAGTAATATAAAAGTGGGTGTTAAAGTTATAGGAATGATAAATAATGCCGATTTTACACTAGATGATTCTGTTTTTGCTAACGATGGCAGGAATTATCTCCTAACTCGTCTTTTTGGACAAGTTAGTTTTTAAAAACTTATAAGGAGACAAAATGAAGAAAGTAGTATATGTTTCACTTGTTGCAGCTTCGGCTTTGGCAATGAGTGCAAATGCTGTAGAAGTTATTCCATTTGGGCATTTAGGTGCTTTTTATCATCAAGGGTTTGGCGGGTTGCCTACTACTGATAAAAATGGCAAAGAAGTGCAACGAGCTTATGCTGATGTAAGTGCAAGAGTTGGAATTGAGCTTGGTTTAAGTCAATCTCTTAGCGTGGGACTTGGTGGTTGGGGTGCATATCCATTCTATACCACAGGACATCAAAATAATTATGTAGGCGATATTGCTATTCCTAAAAATGGTGATGTGTCCGATGCGTATTTGCGCTATGATGGTGGAAGTTTAAGCTTTATTCTTGGACGCTTTGATATGGGGCAGTTTTATCTTGGCAAAGATGGTAAAAATTATACAGGCGTAGATTGGATTTATGGCAATGTGCAAGGTGCTGCACTCAATGTCGGTAGCAAGGCAGTGAGCTTTTGGGCATATTGGAGAAACTCTCAACTTGGTGCGGGACAAGCCTATAATAGAATGGGTTATGAACTTTCAAGCTTTAATACTTATCAAAATTATAAGAGTAGCACAAAAATTGGTGAGCTTGTAAGTGCAGGGTTGGATTTTGATTTTGGTATGTTAAAGGTTTCACCTTTTGTGGCTTATCTCACTGATATGAACACTTCTATCGACACAACAAAAAATAGTCTAGGCACAGATGATATATTAAATGCTGGAGCAAAGGCGCAACTCGAGCTTGGTAGTGGGAATCTCAAATCAATCACTACATTACGAGGTATTTATGGCACAAATAATATAGTAGGCAAGGGCAAGAACACAAACGGAGTAACTTTTTGGGTTGATGAGGAATTACGATTTAATGATATTTGGAAGCTCGGAGCCGGATATGTAAGCCAAAACAAAGATGCCCATCTTTTAAATTTTGGTGATAGAGCAAGATTCTATGGCTATCGTGGTGGCTTAAGCGGCGCAGGCTATGGTGCTTATCTAGGAGGAAGTGGTCTAAATAACCATAGCACTTGGTATGTATTTGGTGGTGTAGAAGCAAAACGCGTTGCACTTGATTTGCTCTATGCTGGCGGTGATTACGAAGAGCTTTCTGCGGTTGGTTCAGTAAAACTTTGGACAAATGGCGATAATATGTATTTCTCAGTAGGTGCTGGATATGTTGGGACAGGTAAAGGAAGTCCTTTCTACAATGCTGTATCTAATGATAAATGGCAGCATTCAGCTCTTGCATTTGCTAAATTTGGATTCTAAAATCCTTTGAAACTTTCAAAGGCTAGAGGGTTGTCTCTAGCCTTATTCTTTCTTCTCTCCATTATAAACTGCAAATAAAGCAGCAAACTTACAAATTTCCTTAAAAGTTAATGTATAATAGTAATTTTATTAGAGCTTAAGGAGCAAAAATGGAGTTTTTATACATTAAGGCATTTCATATCATTATGCTTGTTTCTTGGATGGCAATGTTATTTTATCTTCCGCGTTTATTTGTGTATCACGCGCAACATCGTGATAACGAATCTTTTATAAATATCGTAAAATTACAAGAGTTACGACTTTATAAATATATAGGTATGCCTGCGTTTGTGCTTACTTTACTTACGGGAATAACAATGATTGTGTTAAATCCTGTCTTTCTTAAAGTATCTGAATCTGGTTTGTGGCTTCATATCAAGCTTGTATGTGTATTCTGTCTCATTATCTATCATTTTATGTGTGGATACTTTATAAAAACTTTGGGGAATGCTTCTTGCACAAAAAACCACAAATTCTTTCGATTTTTTAATGAGATACCCACTATTTTGCTTATCATCATTGCTATTTTGACAGTGTGCAAACCTATATAGAGAAATGTAATGGCGAAGTTATGGGGAGGGCGATTTAGCCAAGAATCTAGCTCACTTTTAGAGGAATTTAATGCTTCGATTTTCTTTGACAATGCACTATGGCGCGAGGATATAGCTGGTTCAAAAGCTCACGCGCAAATGCTCGGTAAAATCGGTGTTTTGCAGCCTAATGAAGTGGAGCTTATTTTAGATGGACTTACAAAAATCGCGCAGGATATAGAAGAGGGTCATTTTCAATTTAAAGCAAGTGATGAAGATATACATATGGCAATAGAATCTGCTCTTACAGAGTGTATTGGTGATGTAGGTAAAAAACTTCATACTGCAAGAAGTCGCAACGACCAAGTCGCACTTGATTTTCGTTTGTATGTTTTAAAATATAATTGTTTCATTCGCTCCTTGCTTTTAGAGATTATGGAATCTATTTTGAATCTTGCTAAAGAGCATACACAAAGCATTATGCCGGGTATGACTCATTTACAACACGCTCAACCTGTAAATTTTGGCTTTCATCTCGTGGCGTGGGCGTGTAATTTTAAACGCGATATAGAGCGTTTGGAAGATGACTATAAACGCAATAACTTTTGCCCATTAGGCAGTGGAGCATTAGCTGGCACTCCTTATGGTAATGATAGGGTATATCTTGCAGAGATTTTGGGGTTTAGCGCACCTACGCTTAATGCAATGGATTCTGTAAGTGATAGAGATTTTGCCCTTGATATGCTTTATAGCCTTTCTATGGTGATGATGCACCTTTCTCGTGTGGCTGAAGAGCTTGTGCTATGGAGCACTCAAGAATTTGCCTTTATTACCCTAAGTGATGCGTATGCGACAGGAAGTTCGATTATGCCGCAGAAAAAAAATCCCGATGTCCCCGAACTTTTGCGCGGTAAGAGTGGGCGTGTATATGGTGCGCTTATGGGCTTACTAAGCGTGATGAAAGGCTTACCTTTAGCTTATAATAAAGATACGCAAGAGGATAAAGAGGGAGTATTTGATGCGCTTAAAAATGTAAGCATATGTCTTAAAATCGCTAAAGAATGTCTTGATACTATGAGTGTCTGCACTGACAATATGGCTAAAATGGCAAAAAAAGGACATATAAGCGCTACTGATTTGGCAGATTTTTTAGTGCGTGAATGTAATGTAGCATTCCGCGATGCGCATCATATCACCGGGCGCGTGGTGGCTTTAGCTGAAAGCAAGGGTGTGGATTTGAGCGATTTAGATGAGAGTGAGATTCTAAAAGTTGATTCACGCATTAAGGCGGGGGTAAAATCTGTGCTGGATTTAGAATCCTCGATGAACGCGCGAAATACACTTGGTGGCACTTCTAGTGTGCAGACTAACGCACAGATTGATGAGCTTAGAGCGTTTGTGAGTGAGCATAAGACACAGATTCAAAAGAGAGTATAAAAAAGAATCTAGATTCTAAATAAGGCATAAGATGAGTGATAAACAAGAGCAAATTGTGAATATGTTTAATGAAATTGCACCAAGCTATGATAGAGCAAATCGCGTAATGAGCTTGGGTATTGATGTAACTTGGCGTGTAACGGGTTGCAAAAAGGCGTTTGAAGCATTAGGCAAAGATGAAATAGAATGTGTGCTTGATGTGGCGTGTGGCACCGGCGATATGTTGTGGCATTGGGACAATCAGGCAAAAAAAGCACATAAACAAATAAAACAAATGCGCGGCATTGATCCTTCAAAAGGTATGCTTGATGTCGCAAAAGAAAAGCTTGCTCCACTCAATGAAAAGCTAAAACTTGAAATAGGCGAAGCAAAAGCACTCAATATAGAATCTGAAAGCGTGGATATTCTATCAATTGCCTATGGTTTGCGCAATGTCGTGGCACTAGATTCTGCTCTCGATGAATTTGCGCGTGTGCTGAAAAAGGGCGGGGTGCTCGTCATTTTGGAATTTATGAATGATGAAAATGTTGGGATTTTGCAGCGGTTAATGCGCTTTTATACACGCAAGATTCTGCCTTTGGTGGGGGGATTGATTTCGCATAATCACGCCGCATATCAGTACCTGCCAAATTCCATAAAGGATTTTGTGAGTGCTCAAACCTTACAGAAAAAGCTCCAAACTCGTGCCATCACAAGCTATTTTATGAAAGGATATAGTGCAAATATTTCTACACTTTATGTAGGGATAAAATCCTAAAAGATTTGCAAAATATGCTTCTGCACATTTTAATTGGTGTTGTGCTTCGCGTATGTGTTATGAGTTTTTTGAATTTTGCCCTAGGTATATTCGTTAAGATTTTAGTGGCAGATTCTAAAAAATGTAACATTAAGAATAAAAAAGCGATTTTGGTAACTAAAGTATAGTTTTATTTTACTTTTTATAAACATTTTATAAAGCGGACAGAAAAGATTTGGTTATTATACCACATAGGCATTTAGAAAGGGGTTAGAATGGGTGAAGATGCAGACATAGTTTTGGTTGGTGGGGGTGTGATGAGCTTCACCTTAGCGGCGATGATAAAGGAGCTTCAACCTTCTGCGCATATAAGCGTGTATGAAATGCTTGAAGATGTGGCGTTGGAGAGCAGTATGTGTTGGAACAACGCAGGGACAGGACATCAATCTTTTTGTGAGTTAAACTACACACCTAAAAAGGCAGATGGTAGTATTGATATTACAAAGGCTGTGAGTATTAATCAACAATACGAGCTTAGCAAAGAGTTTTGGGCATATTGTGTGCGGGTTGGGATTCTCAAAGAGCCTAAAACTTTTTTGAATCCTGTGCCACATCTTAGCTTTGTCGTAGATGATATCGTGTCTTTTTTGAAACAACGTTATGAAACGCTCAAAACTTGCCCACTTTTTTCAAATATGCACTATTCCGAGGATAGAGATCAAATCAAACAATGGGCGCCACTTCTCCTAGAGGGGCGAGATGACAAGCAGAGTATAGCGGTTACCTATATGGAGGAGGGTAGTGATGTCAATTTTGGCGAGATTGTGCGACAATTTAAGGACAAGCTTAGCCAAAAAGATGGATTTGATGTCTATGTAAATCATAAAGTCTGTGATATTAATAAAGATGGCAACGCTTGGCTTTTGGATGTGCTTGATAAGCAAAATGGCACAAAAAAACAAGTGAAGACGAAGTTTGTATTTTTGGGTGCTGGTGGTGGTTCGTTTCCATTATTGCAAAAGAGTGGGATACCTGAGGGTAGGGGTTATGGTGGATTCCCTGTAGGTGGGCTATGGCTCGTATGTAAAAATCGCGATATTATCGATAAGCACCACGCTAAAATCTATGGTAAAGCCTCTATTGGCGACCCACCTATGTCTGTGCCACACTTGGATACGCGCATTATTAATGACAAGAAAGAATTACTTTTTGGACCTTATGCGGGATTTAATACAAAGTTTTTGAAACACGGCAGTTTTTTTGACTTCCCTTTGTCTATGCGCGCAAATAACCTCTTGCCTATGATTCAGGCGGGAATTGATAATGTGCCTTTGACAGTGTATCTCATTAAGCAGATTCTAATGCTGGATAGACAGAGAATGAAAAAGCTCAATGTGTTTATTCCTGCGGCGGAGTTTAAAGATTGGCGAGCGATGTTTGCCGGGCAAAGAGTGCAAATCATCAAAAAAGACGCGAATGGCAGAGGAAGTTTGCAATTTGGCACGGAGGTGATTACCTCACAAGATGGCACTTTGGCGGCGTTGCTCGGTGCGTCTCCGGGTGCTTCAACCGTGGTGAATATTATGCTTCAGGTGCTTGAACGATGCTTTGGTGATAAGATGAACTCTAGTGATTGGCGAGAAAAACTTACGCAAATGGTACCCTCATATGGACGCTCTATGGAGGAAAATATCACTCGTTTTAATGAGTGTCGTTCAAAAACTGCGGAAACTCTACAAATGCCATTTTGTGCTATTTAGCTGCGACAAGAACAACACAAACTATGTGTGAGTGGCTTTTTTAAAGCCCACGCACGATAAAATCGATGATTTTCTGTTATAATACGCGTTTTATTTTACTATAAGGATTTAGGCGATTAGAAAATGTAAAGAACTAAAATTGCAAGAAAGCACATCGCCGAGCGAATGGGAATCTTAGGCTGGGAAAATATACGAATAGATTATGACTTTCTTTTTATTCTTACAGATTTAAAAACTGGACGTGTTGCATGGGATGATGAGGGGCATATCTCAAAGGTTGTGAAAAAAGCGCAAGCAGGAAATTTTAAAAGGCTAGGTGAGGGAACTTGTGATGGAGGCGATGTGGTTGATTGTAACAAATTAGCAAATGAAGCTTTTGATTTAGGTGATTATGAAAAATCATATGAGTTTTTTAACAAAGCCTGCAAACTTGGAAATAATACCTCTTGTGATAGTGCGAAATATACAAAAAAGAAGCATAAAGAACTAAAAAGAATAAACAGAGACTGGCATTTTGGATTTGTTTTAGGGGGTGATGTGGGTATAGGAACTGCAAATATATGGTTCCTATACCTTATATCTCTAATGGCAACAATAGTGGCACAATTCGTTTGAGTAAGAGTATTAAATCTGGAGATTTGATTTCGTTTATAATCCCATATATACTAAAAGCAGGTGTCTTTTTGCAACGAACAAGCGGTTTATATTTAAATGCAAATATCCTTTATGGTAACTATAGCTTTACGACAATTGATAGCGAACACGATTTTCAATGCACTGGTGATCGCTACGGCTCCTGCAGTTGGGAGGGTGTTTATCTCAGTGGATTAAACTTTGAACAAAAATTGCTCGGTTGGAATATAAGGGTTGGTCGGGGCTATTATAATAAAAATAGTAATGGCGCACTCTTTATCGGTGGAGGTGCTTTAACTGATTATGGCTCAAGAATGTATAGCCATGGGTGGATTTGTGATTAACAAAGAGCTTAAAAACACTTATCCTTTTTTTGGGAAATTGGAATTGTTTTTTCATTAAATCATATATTCTTTATAGAGGGGACATACAGATTTATGTTTGATGGCAAACCAAGCGAAGATTTTGTAAGCACTGCTTCGCTCAACCTAGGTGCAGGAATCTTTTTGCCCCTATGGTAAGCATATCCCCCTCAACAAATCTTAAGTATGTCTAAATCCCTACAATTGAAAAAAATTTACTCAAATGCTATAATACGCGCTTTTGAACAATTTTACTACTTCAAAGGATACAAAATGGCAATAGGAATGAGCGAACTCAAAAAAGGACTAAAGATTGAAATTGATGGGATTCCATATAGAATCACCGAGTATCAGCACGTAAAACCCGGCAAAGGCGCGGCATTTGTGCGGGCAAAAATCAAATCTTTTCTTGATGGCAAAGTGATTGAAAAAACTTTTCACGCAGGGGATAAATGCGAAGAACCAAATTTACAAGAAAACACAATGCAGTTTTTATACCACGATGATGGTGTGTTTCAGTTTATGGATACCGCTACCTATGAGCAAATAGGGCTAAACGATGAACAAGTAGGCGATGCGGCAAAATGGCTTATTGATGGTATGAATGCGCAGGTTCTATTCCACAATAATAAGGCAATTTCTGTCGATGTGCCACTTGTGGTGGAGCTTGTGATTACCGAGACTGCACCAAACTTCAAAGGCGATACGAGTAGCGGAGGCAAAAAACCTGCTACACTTGAAACTGGTGTGGTGGTGCAAGTGCCTTTCCACGTGCTAGAGGGAGAGAAAATCAAGGTAAATACCGAGACAGGCGAATATTTAGAAAAGGTAAAATAGTTTTAAGAATCTATCATAGGATCTTAGTAATAAGTTTCAGCAATATGAGTAGCCCAAATTGGTGCTACTTGCAAAGATATTAAATCCCAAAAACAATACTTTTAAATCGAGGCAGTTTGTTAGTGTAAATTTTGCTTTGATGAAAGTATCCATAGATAATCCCCACCCATAAAATTTTTATTCGTATTTATCGCGTGTAATGGCTATCCAAAATGCACTTTTATCTCAAAATTTGAGCCTATCAAAGAGAAATGTCCGCAATGTGGCGGAATAAGCGTAGAGCGTGAATATCGCAAAAAACAAGTGCGTGAATGTCTCAAATGCAAGCATAGAATAGAAATATAAAAATTATCAAATAATGTTACTTTTTCTCTAAAAAAATAGATAAACCTCAAAAAACCTTTTGCTTTTAAGCAAAATCGGGGGGGGGGGGGGGGGGTAGAATAGCGCTTATGCATTTGTAAAATAAAAAAGGGTGGTTTGACAATGAAAACAAAAAAATTGTTTGCAAGGTTGGCTGTAATTTTATTTTTTGTGGCTTCGCCGCTTGTGGCTGAAGAGAGTGGTGTGTTTGGAGGTAATGCCGTAGGTTATGGAACTCCTCATATTAAAATTTTAAATGCTAGTGGAGACACTATTAGTAAGAAAGATTATAATGGCATAACCTTTGCATTTATTGCTGGTTATAAGCAATTCTTTACTCCTAACTTTGGATTGCGCTACTATATAAATGTAAATACAATTGGAAAAGATGTGGGTCAAAAATTTAGAGGAACTCTAATGGATTATGGAGTAAATATTGATATGCTCTATAATTTTATCGCTCGCCCTAATGCAAACCTTGGTTTTTTCTTAGGAGCTGGAGCAGGTGCAAATACTTGGGGTAAAGATATTGGTAAGGATATTGCAGATTCAAAAAATGTTAAAAAAACTGCTTTTAGTGCAGGTTTAAATTTTGGTTTGCGTAGTGTGTTTGCTAAGCATTATGGGCTAGAAATTGCTGCTCGCGTGCCATTTACAAAAACTACTATTTTTGATGGAGATAATCAAGGCAACAAAATCAAAATGACAGCTTCATATGACTATAATCTTGGACTGCGTTATATTTTTAACTTCTAAGATAAGAATCTAAAGAAGCATAGGCTTTGTGCTTTATAAAAGCGCATTGCCTCAAAAAACAAGAATAAAAGAAACAAATAAGACAAAAAAGATTTACAAAAATTAAAAAGCTAGAATCTGCACCAAAGATTCTAAAAGCCAAAACTTTGAAACATTGTTTGTTTATGATAAGGGATTCCATAATTTAGTCCGCTAAAATCATATCCGTCAAAATTATAGATTTGCAAGATGATACATAGGACAAAAAAGAGTGCCCCAAGGCAAAAACCTATGATAATTTTTAATATGGTAAAAAACACAAGCGTAGCCTTAAGATGAGGCGTGTGCTTAAAAAAATCTTTAAGTGTGCTACCAACAATAGCAAAGCTTTGCCATATTACAAACCACGGAATCATAACAATCTGCACACTCAATGTAAGTGTGATATGTAATCCTGTAAGAACAAAAACTATAATAATAGCAAGACACACTCCAAATACGATATGGCTTCTTTGCATTTTGGGATTAAAAAGAAACAGCACAGGCAGATTGACAGCTATAAGATACTTGCTTAGCACTATCGCTCTGCCTACTAACTCAACAAAGCTATGATGGTCAATAGGCACTTGGGCTATAAAGCGGCGATAGAGAAGCACGAAGAGGATACACGCCCCAATATAGAAAATAAAGATAAAGAGAGCAAAGAAGAATTTGCGTTCGCTCTCACTGTTCTTTGTATCATTGGAGCTTGGCTCTGCGGGAGTTGAGGGCTTGTAGGATTTCAATGGATTAGCACTCTAAAAGCTTCATATTAGGATAATATCTTTACCGCAGTGCCATATACAAGCACTTCTGAAGTATTTGACATAAGCGATGAAGTGACATAAGAAATACCGATAATGCCATTTGCTCCAAGGGCGCGTGCTTCTTCTATCATACGTTCAGTAGCGATATTTCGTGCGTCATTAAGCATTTCGGTATAGCCTTTAATCTCGCCACCGACAATGCCCTTAAGCCCCGCCATAATATCGCGTCCTATATGCTTTGACTGCACCATTGAGCCTTTGACAAGCCCTAAGACTTCATAACTTTGTGGTATATAAGCAACACTATAAAGTTTCATATTGCCTCCTTATTTTAGTTCATTTTTTACGCGGATATGAAGTTCTTTAAGCTGTTCATTGCTCACTATACTTGGAGCTTGAGTAAGGGGACAAGTCGCCTTTTGTGTTTTGGGGAATGCGATAACATCGCGGATACTTTGCGCCTTGCTTAAAAGCATTATCAGTCTATCAAATCCAATAGCAATGCCCCCGTGTGGAGGTGCACCAAAGCTTAATGCCTCAAGCAAGAAGCCAAATTTCTCTTTTGCCTCCTCATCGCTAATGCCAAGTAACTCAAAAACTTGCTTTTGGATAGAATCTTTATGGATTCTAATACTTCCCCCGCCAAGCTCAATGCCATTGAGCACAACATCATAGGCAATAGATTCTATCTCCTCTACATCATCTTTGCTTAAATCTTTTGGCATTGTAAAAGGGTGATGTAGGGCTTTTGTTTTACCCTCATCTTTTTCAAACATAGGAAAATCCACCACCCATAAGAATTTATATTCATTTTCATTAATAAGCTTCATATCTTCAGCAACTTTAAGACGCAATCTCCCCATATAATCCCATACTATTTTTTTAGCTCCTGCGCCAAAGAAAATAATATCGCCAACCTCTGCTTTTACGCGCGATACAAGCTCATTGAGTGCAGATTGCGAGATAAATTTGACTAAAGGACCTTTGAGTTCATTTTCTTT
Source organism: Helicobacter typhlonius (assembly GCF_001460635.1). NCBI lineage: Bacteria > Pseudomonadati > Campylobacterota > Epsilonproteobacteria > Campylobacterales > Helicobacteraceae > Helicobacter > Helicobacter typhlonius. The sequence continues at coordinate 970,106 of NZ_LN907858.1, read as the reverse complement.
TACTTGAATATAGGCTAGCCCTTTTGCACCAAACTTACGCACAAAATCCTCCGCCTCGCCTAAGCTTTTGCGTGAAAAGAATGTATCTCCACCTTTGACGCATAGAGCTTTAATGCGATTGTTTTTAGAATCTTGTGCGATATTTTTAAAAATCTCATTGCTTGATTCTATAAACAAATCTCCCACCTCTACAAGCGGCATACAAAAGCGTAAATCGGGCTTGTCGCTTCCATAAGATTCCATAGCTTGTGCATAAGGCATACGCATAAAAGGTATTTCAATCTCCCTACCGCACGCACTAAAAATATCTTTAAGTAGATTCTCTGCTACACTAATAATATCCTCTTGCTCACAAAAACTCATTTCAATGTCAATTTGCGTAAATTCAGGCTGCCTATCAGCGCGTAAATCCTCATCGCGGAAGCATTTTGCGATTTGAAAATATTTGTCAAAGCCACTCATCATAAGGAGTTGTTTAAAAAGCTGTGGGCTTTGGGGTAGTGCGTAAAACTCACCTTGATGAACGCGTGAGGGCACAAGATAATCCCTTGCCCCTTCAGGTGTGGCTTTTGTAAGTATAGGCGTTTCTACTTCTAAAAAGCCCATTTTTTGCAAACTATTACGTGTAGCAATAGCTGCATCAGAGCGGATTTTGAATATATTATATGCTTTAGGTGAGCGCAAATCCAAATAACGATATTTAAGCCTTAGCTCCTCATTTACATTTTCATCGCCTATGGCAATGGGTGGGGTTGGGGATTTATTTTCAATAATAAGTGAGTTTAGCACGACTTCTATCATACCTGTCTTTAACTTTGGGTTTTCAAGTCCTGCACCTCTTGCTCTTACTTTACCTTTTGCAACGAGTACATATTCATCGCGCACACTTGAAGCGATAGTGTGAGCTTGAGTGCTTGGGTCGCATACAAGTTGGACAATACCACTTTTATCGCGCAAATCAATAAAAACTACACCTCCGTGGTCTCTGTAAGTATTGCACCAGCCGCAAACTTGCACTTCTTGCCCGATATGTTCTGTTCCTAATTCTGCGCACAAATGAGTTCGTAACATAGTTTTGCCTTTTATAAGTGAAATATTTGATTAAAAATCCATATCTGTAAGAAGCTTGCGTAGGGCTTGTTCGACTTCTGCTGGATTAGATTTGGTTATGAATCCATCCGCTTTGAGACGCTCCGCCATTTGATGATTGCTATCACTACTCATTGATGAATTAATAATTACGGGTATATGGCAAGTCGCTGGCGTTTCTTTGATATTTTTAAGCACTTCAAAGCCCGATATAATAGGCATTTCTAAATCTGTAATGATAGCACCTATTCTTGCAGCCACTCCCGGATTATGGAGATAATCAAGCAAAGCCTTGCCATTAGGGAAAGTAAAGTATTCTATATCAAGCGTTTCGATGATTTTTTGGAGAGATTTTGCCGCAGGTTTAGAATCTTCTGCCAAAAGCACAATTTTATCGGTTACAATTTTGCCCAAATCATTGAGTTCTAGCTCGTCCGCAGCACCTACTGATGGGAAAGCTTCGGTAAGCATTCTTTCTACATCAAGGATTTGTATCACTGAGCCATCATCATACTTTGTAGTAGCCGTAATCTTCATATCGCTATCTATGCCGAGATTCGAGCCAGTATCAATATCTTGCCAACTTCTGTGGATAATGCGCCTTACACCCATAATCTTAAGCCCAACGGTATTGTTAGAAAAATTACAAATAACTACAAGACTTTTTCTAGTATTAAGTGAAAATTCCCTCAAGTCTCTATCTGGATCTTCTTTGCTATAATAGAGCCATCGTCTCATATCTACAAGAGGAATTGTCTCATCACGCACCGTGAGGTAGCCTAGCACAACACCGCTATTATCCCCTGCAGTTTCAGTAAGCTCGTTGTCATAGTAAATAATTTCGCGTATTTTAAACACATTCATTGCATAGAGTTGATTTGTGCCATCTTTTTCTTCTTCGAGTGTGAAGCATAAAAACTGCACTTCGTTGTTGAGGTGGAGCGAAGTGGTTTTGTCGATTGATTCTTGTGCTTTTGCCAAAGCCTACCTCCAAAACTTAAAACTAAAATGATACAATTCTATCGCAAAATACATAAAATAAGCATTATAAACTTCAAAATTTAAGGATAAATCGCGTGGATATTGTTACAACAAAAGATGAGTATAAAAGCCAAGTGCAGATTCTCAAAAAAATGGCATACCATTATTATGTGCTTGATGAGCCAATTGCCACTGACGAACAATATGACACACTCTATCACAAGGTGCTAGAGTTTGAAAAGACTAATCCCGCTCTTATGGACCCCAGCTCCCCCACACAGCGCGTAGGCGATACACCTTTAGAATCTTTTAGCAAAAATACGCATTTGGTGCGTATGTGGAGTTTAGATGATATGTTTAATGATGAGGATTTGAGTGCGTGGATTCAAAGAATCTATAAAAGCCGAGCCCAAGCGACTTTTACTTGCTCTCCTAAATTTGATGGGGCAAGTCTTAACCTCCTTTATCGTGGTGGAAAACTCATAAGTGCCACTACAAGAGGAAATGGCATAGAAGGGGAGCTTGTAACACAAAATGCGAGGACGATTCAAAGTGTGCCGCTTGAGATTGCATTTAAAGATGACATTGAGGTGCGCGGGGAAGTTATCATCACAAAAGATGATTTTGAGGCGATAAATAACGAGCGATTAGAACAGAATCTTAGCCTTTTTGCAAACCCACGCAATGCCGCAGCAGGAAGCTTAAGACAGCTAGATTCTAAAATCACAGCCAAACGCAAACTGCGCTTTATGCCTTGGGGTATTGGCGCGGGGCTTGAGAAATTTTCTAGTTTCTATGCGGCATTACAGGAGATAGGGAATTTCGGCTTTGCACCTGTGCCTTTTTTGCGCCATTGCAAGAATATGGAGGAGATTACAACATTGTATCGTGAGCTTGTTTCAAAACGCAATAATTATCCCATAATGCTTGATGGTATGGTGATTATGCTTGATGAGATTGCCTTGCAGCAGGAGCTTGGCTGGACGATAAAATCACCTCGTTTTGCTTGTGCGTATAAATTTCCCGCAGTGGAGAAAAGCTCTAAGATTCTATCTGTAACTTTACAAGTAGGACGCACAGGACTTATCACGCCTGTGGCGGAGCTTAAGCCCGTGGAGATTGAGGGAGCGATGATTTCGCGCGCAACTTTACACAACTTTAGTGAAATTGAGCGCAAAGACATTCGTTTAGGCGATGAAGTGATTATTATCCGCAGTGGCGATGTGATACCTAAAATCATAAAGCCCCTTACCGCATTGCGTGATGGCTCACAAAAGCCCATTACTAAACCTACACATTGCCCTGTGTGTGGCGAGGAATTGTTGATTGAGGAGATTTTCATCAAATGCCAAAATCTTAGCTGTGAAGCTAGGGTGATAGAATCTATTATTCACTTTGCCTCTAAAAAGGCACTTAATATTGACGGATTGGGTGAAAAAATCGTTATCCAACTCTACGAAAATGCGATGATACGAAGCATTAAGGATATTTATAGTTTAACTTTGGAGCAACTCCTTAAACTTGAAGGCTGGAAAGAAAAACGCGCTCAAAATCTTATAGATTCTATACGAGATACCATAGGCGTGGAGCTATGGCGTTTTATCAATGCGCTTGGAATCGAGCATATCGGCGAGGGTGCGAGTAAGAAACTCGCTCAACATTTTGGGCTAGATACTTTTAAACTAGAGTTAGATTCTATACTCTCACTAGATGGTTTTGGCGAGGAAATGGCACGCTCACTTGTAGAGTTTAATGTCGCAAATAAGGCACTTATAGAGGAGTTAATATCTATCATCACTCCTTGCGTGGAGATTATCACATATGACAAAAATCATACTTTTTACAATAAAACGATTGTGCTTACAGGCACGCTTTCTAGCCCTAGAGATGAGATAAGCGCACTTTTAGAATCTAAGGGTGCAAAAATTGCCTCAAGCGTGAGTAAAAAGACGGATTTTGTGATTTATGGAGACAAGGCGGGGAGCAAATTGGAAAAAGCACAATCTCTAGGTGTAAAAACGCTCAATGAGCAGGAGTTTCTCGCACTTATAAAGTTTTAATATCTTAGGAATATGAGGCTTTTAGATTCTATAAATTTAGAATCTAAAAGCTTTTCATTGCAAACGCGCTTTTGTTTTTGGGACATATTTTAAGGGCAAAACGAGATTGAATAATGCTATAAACCAAGCAGACATACAGGCACTTTAAGCACACTTTTTTTGACTTGTGCATATTGAGATGTAGGGCTTGTATTGCTATTTGAATCTTTGCTTAGCTCTAAGCCTCCCGCGTGAGTATCTTCGGGAAAAAATATCGCCAAATCTCCAGCGCGTAAAAGTAAATTTGTGCGATAAGGTATGTGTGAATCTGTTTTTAGCGGGAGCTTTGATTGAGATTTTAGCAGATTTTTATTTAAAGTGCTAGATTCTGTATAGAAATGCGGAAAAAGGTTGTTATATACGATTAAATCCTTGCGCTCATCATAGGGGATTTGCACCTCGAAGCTCTCTCTATCGCCAATCCTCATAAACTCATAGCCCTCAACTACAAGCTGAAAATCAATAAAAGCACGATGCGTTTCAAAAAAGGCATTTTTCGCGCTTTTTAAACGATAGGTTTGCTCGATTGCACGGACATTTTGCGAGAGTGGATAAGTTATTTCTTTGCGCTCCTCATTTTCTAACTTAAGACTTATGATTCTTTTGTGAATCTCATTTGTAGAATCTAGCGCATTAAGCATATATTCCCTTGCCTCATTGAGTGCAGGGTATGCTTTAAAAAACCAATCTAAATGTGTAAGTTTGCCAATAATTGCCATTGTCACTCCTTTATAAATTTACCTCTTATGTTTTCACACAAGCGGTGCGTTGTGCGGATTTTTAGCACTCTTTATGTATGATTGCAAAAAATCTACAAAAACATCGTGCAATGTGGAAACATCACTTATTTTCACGCGCTCGTTGATGGCATGGATTTTATCATTTGGCACACCAAGTTCTACGACATCTATGCCGTATTGTGCAAAAAATCGTGCATCACTCGTGCCACCACTTGTGCTTAAAGAGGGAGTAATATCGGCTACGCGCTTAATACTCTCACGGAGTAAGGCAATCAGCGCACTTTGAGAATCTGTAATAAATGGCAAGGAATTTGTTTTTAAAGAAAGCTCATAAGGGATTTCTTTAAAAACTTCCTTAATGTATGTGCGAATAGAATCTTCATTGCTTAAAGGTGAGTTACGCACATTAAACATTATTTTGAGATTCTGTGGTGTTACATTTACAACTTCCATACCGCTTCGAATATCGGTAATTACAAGTTTGCTCGGCGCAAAATGAGAATCCCCATTATCTAATTCTATGCCTGCTAATGCACCAAGCTTGCTCCCTAATAGTTCTATGGGATTGATACATTTTTGTGGATAGGCGACGTGTCCTTGTTTGCCTTCAATGATGAGTGTGCCATTGATTGAGCCACGTCTACCGATTTTAAGCATATCGCCTGTGCGATTTATGCTTGTAGGTTCTGCGACAATGCAGCTATGAGGAAGCAAATCGCGTTTTTTAAGCTCTTCAAGCATAAACTTTGTGCCATAGATTCCCTCTCCTTCTTCATCACTTGTAAGAAGGATTGAGAGCATAATGGGTAATGAAGAAGTATTATGGAATTCTAAAATATTACAAACGGCACATATAAAGGCACTTACGCCTCCTTTCATATCTTGTGTGCCTCGTCCATAGATATACTTTTCATCTTGTGTCCCACAAAATGGTTCAAACTCCCAACCCTCTCCCGTTGGCACAACATCAATATGTCCTGCAAAACAAAAATGATGCAGATTTGATTTGTCTGCACCTTTAGGTGCAATAAGATAAAAGAGATTTTTTACCCCCTCTTTTTCTTGCTCAATGATGAATGTATCAATATGTTCCTTTTGTATGAGAGAATTTAATTTATCAAGGATAATCTCATAAATCCCGCATTCTTGAGGTGTGATACTTGGACGCTTGATGAGCTCTTGTAGAAGTGAAAGAGGCATATTAGTCCTTTTTAAATTTAAGATAAGAGAGTGCTTTTGTAGCAAAGGCACTAAAGTGTGGAAAATTCATTGAAAATTTTGTGCGATAAGGTGCATAGGTATAAAGGGGTTTAATGCTTTGAATAATATCAGCTTTTTCATCACTCCAAGGTAGGTTATTTAAAATGCGCATTATGCGTTTAAGCAAGGTGCGAATACAACGGTAATAAAAAGCATAGGTTTCATTGCTCACATATTTTTTAACATTTTCACTAAAAGTAACAATTTTATGAGCAGTAATGGCATAACTTTTGGCACTTTTGAGAAATTTATTCATATCCCCCCCCCTCTTGTAGTTGAAAGCAAAGATTGTCGGTAGTCATAAAATCGTTTTGGGCTTAAAAATACCTTTTTAGCGTAGCTAAAGCATTTTAATCCAAAAAGTATATCTTGATGAAAGATATCCTCACAAAATTTTATTGCATACTGCTGCAAAAGATTTTTTGCAATTGCTCCTTGCCAAGTATAGGTAAAAAGCACAGCCTTTTGTTCATAAAGCGTTTGTAAAAGTTCATCGCCACTTTTTGTTTGCCCTGCTAAAGTGCTCATATTAAACCAAAATTTTTGATAACCAAGTGAATGTCCCTCATCGCTAATAAGATTAAACTCTGTATAGATAATATCTAATGTAGGGTCATTCTTAAAACACTGGGCGTAATATTCTAAAGCTTTAGAATCTATTCTATCATCAGAATCCACAAAGACAATGTATTGACCTTTGGCTTTTTTTAAACCTTCATTCCGCGCAATGCTTTGTCCAGCGTTATTTTGATGAACAAGAGTAATAAATGAATGTGATTCTGCGTAAGTTTGTGCTATTTCTCCGCTTTTATCAGTGCTGCCATCATTAATGAGTATAATTTCAAAATCTTTATAACTTTGTTCTAAGAGCGAATCTAGGCATTCTTTAAGATAGGATTGCACATTATAAATGGGCACAATAATAGAAAAAAGAGGTGTATTTTTACTCATCATCTCTCCCTTGCTCTACCTGTATAGGCTGTGTCTGCAAATGTTGATTTTGCGCATAAGTCGCTAGGGCATTTGTGTCTTTGGGTGTATGCTCTGTGGGAATGAGTTCTGCGCCCGGAAGCTTGTATATACGTCCTACGCGCCCGATAAAATGAGGCAAAAATTTTAAATCCTGTTGATAAATTTCATCAGCAATATAAAATGAATCCACCTTTAAAAGCACACTTTTATTCTCCCCAAGCTCCAGCACATCATATAAATTACACATAAAGGCGACTTTCACACCCTTTGGCACAGGAGGAAAGCCAGATTTTAGCACTTCAAGCTCTATATCAAACTCCACCGCCTCACTCATATTATAGCCTAGCTCCGCACTCGTGCTATGTAGGGCGTTTAGGTGGGTAGATTCACACATACTGATTGTGGCTTTGCGCGTATCAAGTATGTTTTTATAGCTATCTTTGTGGGTGCCATCACTCTTTTGCATCATACAAATCGCAAAAATAGGTGGATTCACACTCAAAGGCGCAAAAAAACTAAATGGAGCGAGATTTATCGTGCCATTTGGAAAGCTCGTGCTAACCCACGCGATAGGGCGAGGCGTAATGGTATTGCTTAGAATCTTGTAGTTTTGTAAGGGTGTTGAAGTTTGTGTCTCAAGTATCATTGCTTAGCCTTTTTTCATTGTTTTTTAGCAGATTCATTGTATAAGTGATAACTTCTTGCGGTGTGATAAGCTTCATACAATTATGATGTTTCAAGGGGCATTCACGCTTCTTGCAAGGTGAGCAAGGCACATATTTGCAGAGTAAAATACAAGATTCATAAGGGTTTTGCGCGTGGTGTGAATCTTGTGAAACCTGCTGTGAATCCTGTGCAGTGATAGTTGCCCTGTCTTTATCCTGTGCGCTAGATTCTATAAATTGAGAATCTATAGAATCATCATTTGTGTGGAGTAAAAAAGGTAATTTTTTTAGCGATGTGGGCTTATATGGTGCGGTTTCTTTGATATTTGTAGGACCAAAAATCGCTACCATAGGCACTTTGAGTGCGGCGGCAATGTGCATAGGACCGCTGTCGTTGGTGATAAAGACATTCATTGCGTTAATATAATCAATAAGCTGATTGAGATTTGTCTTGTCTGTGAGGTTGTGAAAAAATCGTGCATTGGAATGAGAAGCGATAGAATCCGCAATTTGCGCGTTCGTGCCTTTGGTATCGCTTGAGCCAAAAAGATACACATCATAAGAGAGTGTGAGAAAATGTTTAATAATCTCCACAAAATAGGACTTTTCCCAACATTTTGCACTGCCAAAAGCTGCTCCGGGATTTATACCTATGGCGATATTTTGTGAATCTTGTGTGTTTTGCGTGGCGAGATTCAAAGGATATGAGATAAGGCTAAGTGGCTTTTTAGCGAGAATAGGGAGCAAATCTAGCCTAAATGGCAATGAGGGGGCAGATTTGTAGTCAAGGAGCAGCTGCTCTATGCGCTCCAACCATTGGTGTAGCTGCACACTATCTTGGGGCAAAAATTCCGCTTCGTTTTCACTATCAAGCATATCTTGATAAGCCTTGTAAGCTTGTTGTTGCACAGATTCTAAAGGCGCGATGAGTTTGAGGTATAAATGCACCTGATGTGTGCCTTTGATGTGGTGTAAGGGCAGGGCGTGGGTTAAGAGAAAACTTCTAGCGTTTTTAGCATAGCCTATACGCACCTTGCTTTTACTAAAAAATAAGAAGAGTGCGGAAAAAAAGGTATTTGCAAATGTAATTGAAATATCGTGTATACCTACATTTTTAGCAAGTTTTTTGATAGCATAGATTCTACATTTCGCACTTTTGCTTTCATCAATAAAAATATGCTTTACGCGCGAATCTCGCTCATAGATTCCACAACTTGCCTTTGTGCCTACAAGCGTAAAATCTGCATTTTTAAAGCTTTGTTTAAGCCATTCAAATGCAGGAGAGACCATTACACTATCACCTAACCAATTTGGCAAACGCAGAAGTATGCTTTTGACAGAATGAGTAGGGATAGTATCTTGCGCTAAAGACATTTTTGCTCCACAAAATTTTTGTTATTTTTTAAGAATCTTAAATTTATGATGATGTTTTGAGTGTTATTGTAAAGTTAAAAAGCTAAAAATCTGCTATGAAGTGTGGAAATTTTACCAAAATAGCGTTCAATGTAGCTAAAATAAAAGATTTTTAAGATAAAATGAGTGCTTTTTAATATGTTGAAATATTGTAAAAAGTTTAAGGAGGAATGCAAAATGGCGTTGGTTACCCCTCGCACATTGAGCGGATTTAAAGATAGACTACCTAAGGAAGCCCTAGCAAAGGCACTTTTACTCAATCAATTAAGTGATGTATTTATGAAGTTTGGTTTTGTGCCTATTGAAACACCGCATTTAGAATATGCTGATGTGCTTGTGAAACAAGGAAGTGATGAGATTCAAAAAGAATTATATCGTTTTACGGACCACGGGGGGCGCGATGTGGCGTTAAGATTTGATTTGACCGTGCCTTTAGCGCGATTTATTTCGCAATACAAAAATGAAGTGAATTTGCCCTTTAAACGTTTTGCTATAGGGAGCGTGTTTCGCGGAGAACGGGCACAAAGAGGGCGATATAGGGAATTTACACAATGTGATTTTGACTTTATAGGAAGTGATAGTACCTCGTGTGATGCAGAGATTTTGCAAGTGATTTATGCTTCACTCAACCAGCTTGGTATAGATGAATTTACCATTTGGCTTAATCATCGCGGAATCCTCGATGGAATCTGTGAATATTGCGGTATTGTAAATGATAAAGATATAAATAGTGCGCTAAGGATTATCGATAAGTTTGATAAGATTGGCAAGGATGGCGTGGCTGCCGAACTACAGAAGGAATTATCATTAAGTGGCAAACAGGTTGAACAACTGCTAGAATATACTTCAATCAAGCAACAGGGCGATAGTGAGAACTTTTTTAAGCAAATTGCATTTATGAGTGAGTTTAATGAATCTATTAAAAGGGGTATTGATGATTTAAAAGCCTTATATGAGGTGCTCGCGCCATTACAAATGGATAGAGATACTTATCGCATTAACTTTTCAATCGCTAGAGGACTTGGGTACTACACAGGAATTGTGTATGAGACGACTCTAAATGCACTAAAAAGTATAGGAAGTGTCTGCTCCGGAGGGCGATATGACAATCTCACTCGCACTTTTTCTAAGGAGAGAATGAGCGGTGTGGGCGCGAGTATTGGGCTAGATAGACTTTTGGCTGCGCTGGAAGAATTGGGGCTTTTGCATATGAATGCGACTTCTGCATGCGCACTTATTGTATGTATGGATAGGTCTTATTTTGGCTATGCACATTTACTTGCCGAGACTTTCCGCCGCTCAAAAGTGCCTATTGAAGTTTATCCAGAGATCAATAAGCTCAAAAAGCAGTTTGGTTATGCTAATACAAAGGGATACGAGTTTGTAATCGTAATAGGTGAGAGTGAGTTTAGCTCAAAAACACTTACTCTCAAAAATATGGCTTCAAGTATGCAGATGAATAATATCAGTTTTCTTAAAGCCCTCACGCTTATACAAGAAGAGAAAGAGGATAGGACAATTTAAAAAGGAGCAACAATGAGAGTGGAATCTTCGCAATGGCAACTTAACGCACTTTTTAGGAACGAGGAGCATTTGGAGCGATTTATGAGCGCACACACACGCAGAACTAAGCAGTTTGCAAAGGCTTATGAGCAAAAGCTAAATACCATTAGGTCGGATTTCTTTTGCGAGGTATTAAAGGAGTATGAAGCGGTATTGGAGGGATTTTCGCGCATTATGACTTATGTGTTTTTGCGCTTTGCAAAGGATACCACGCAAGGTGATATGTATGCAAAATATGAAATGCAAACTACACAGATGCAGAATCTCGTGTTGTTTTTTGAGCTAGAATTTTGCAATCTTCCCAGTCAAAAGCGCGATGAGATTATCGCTCACGCACCTCAATATGAATATTTTTTACAAAAGCTTATTGAGCAAGATAAGTATCAGCTCTCTCTAGCAGAGGAAAAAGTGCTTTTGAGCACTTCTCCGGTGGGTGTAAATGCGTTTTCGCGCCTATTTGATGAGCATTTAGCAAATCTTAGCTTCAAAGTACCAAAGAGTAAGGATTCTAAAACGCATTTTAAAGAGGCAAAAAAATCACAAAAAGGACATAAATCAAAGCTCAATGAGGAGGAGATTCTAAGTTTGCTTCATCATCATAAACGCGAAGTGCGTAAAGAAGCGCAAAAAATCTTTACAAAAAAGCTTTATAAATCTCGACATCTTTTAGCTTATATTCTTAATATGGTTCGAAAGGATTTGCATATTAGCACACAGCTACGCGGGTATAAATTACCAGAATCTTTCCGCCACATCTCAAATGCCGCAACACAAAAAAGTGTGGATAAACTCATCGAAGTAACAAGCACCCATTATCCGCTTGTAAGTGAATACTATGAGATAAAAGCAAAACTGCTTGGTATAAAAGAGTTAAAAGACTATGATAGATACGCACCTATTGAAAGCAAAGCGCATAATCTCTCTTATAATGAGGCGATTAACCTCGTGCTAAAATCCTTTGGGCAATTTAGTGGGGAATTTAAAAGTATTGCAATGAAAGCCTTAAGAAAAGGTTGGGTAGATTCTCATCCTGCACCACATAAGCGAGGCGGGGCATTTAGTCACGGCAGTGTGCCGAGTGCGCACCCTTATGTGTTGCTAAACTATACAGAATCTCGCCGAGATGCTTTCACAATTGCTCATGAATTTGGGCATATGATTCATCAAGAGCTTTCTAAAACACAGGGTTATCTTAATATGGATACACCACTTACCACAGCTGAAACAGCCTCTGTGTTTGCAGAAATGCTCCTTTTTGATACTCTCAAGGCAACCTTGAGTAGAGAGGAGCTAATCCCGCTCTATGCAGGGAAGCTAGAGGATATTTTCTCCACACTCTTTAGACAGGTTGTGATGACACATTTTGAGCGCAGAATTCACGCGCAAAGCGATGAGTTAAAGCCTGAGCAGTTTGATGAAATATGGAAAGAAGAAAACGAGCGTATGTTTGGTAAAAGCGTGAGTTTAAGCAAGAATTATGAGGGCTGGTGGTGCTATATCCCGCATTTCATACACTCGCCATTTTATTGCTATGCATATAGCTATGGGCAGTTGCTTGTTTTGGCACTCTTTGGTTTGTATAAATCCCAAAAAACAACACAAGGCAAGGCGAAATTCATACAAAAGTATATACAATTCCTCTCGCTCGGCGGGAGCAAAAGCCCTAAAGATTTGATTAGCACTTTTGGTTTGAATCTAGAGAGCGATAAATTTTGGTTAATTGGAATGAATGAGGTGCAGAAAATGCTTACAGAATTTAAGGAGCTTATAAATGCAAAAGATTCTGTTTTCACCTGCGTTTAAAACACTCATACTCGCTCATTTGAAAGATATATTGACATTTTTGCTTGAAAAAGGCGTTGGCTTTAACATAATGTGTGATATGAAACACACGCATTTTGACCCTGTGCTACCCGAACACATTAGTAGCACTTTTGGCGATGTGGCGACTTTTGTGCTTACCGGATATAGCTTTGAAAGCATTGTGTTGCAAAAAGATGGCATAGATTTTGAAGCTGGATTTGGCAGTGAGAATATGGTGTCTTTGGTGCATATCGCCTATGAAGGTGTTGTGCTTATTTATTTGCACGATAGTGATTTGTTGCGTGATATTTCGCTTTTTACAAATGTAAGCCACCCATTTTTTTATGATATTTCAGCTGAAGAGCTCAATGAGATAGCTTCTGTGCAGGAAGAGGGCTTGGAGCATTCACGTCTTGCCTTTACTTCAAATCCAGAGAATAGTAAATTTTTAAAAAATAATTAACCTTTTAAGGGAGGGCATAAGTGAAATATGCTAGAATCTGCCTTTTATGATGAAAATATTAAGAAGTTTGCTTCATTAAGGAGTCTTTATGGATAAAGTGAATCTTGAAGTCTTTAGATTCCAAGCGGGTGTGGATTATCTGCCTTATTATACAAAGCTTGTTTTTACCTTTAGTTCTCAACATAAACTTTCTCATTTGCTTACTTTTTTGCACGATGAAATAGGCGATTATGGTTATGACAAGACATATTTAGCATTGCGTATTAATCATATAGTAATTTTCGAGGATATGAGCATTACAGAATTAGTGCAGAGATTTGGCACAGAATGGCAAATCGAGCCATTGAGTATATATTATGCTAACAAAGATTTGCTCCTTAATAAAGATGCTTTGTGGCGTAAGTATGATACATTTTTTACAGAGGCTGATTTTATAAGTGAAGTGGAAAAAAAGGAACTAGGCAAATACTTAATATTGAATCTTATCACATCTATGGAGAATGAGGATTATTTAGGTGATGGGTTTTTTCTTTATCTCAAGTGGCTTATCTCGCGTCACCCACACAAAATGCAGTTTTTTACAAAATGGCTTTTAGATAAAAATGGCGGAATCTTATATTTTGTGAGCCTCGCAGATATGGTTTATCCACGCGCAAATACGCTTGATGAGGAGATATGGGAATTGATGAGGGATATTGTATTTTCTTATGAGAGTAAGCAGATAAAAGCTCTAACGACTTTGAAGTGCGGACGAAAAGGATAAACTATGAAATATATCATCTACGATAAATACGATAGTGCGCTAAATCCGCAAGGATTGCTCTCTACTACAAAAGCTTTGTTTGCTGCACTGAATTTAGAGGTGATTTCTCCTGCTTCGTTACAAGCACAAGGTTTGTTTGATTGCGGTGGGTATTGGGCTAGATTAGCACAAAAAAACGATTTATTGCGCAATGTCGCTTACAATCTCGCTCTTGCAAATGCTGCAGATGCTACACTTGTTTTTGTCGAGGAAGACGCATATGCAAATGCCTTTTATGCAAAGAGTTTTATAGAATCCCATAGTCATATTATGCGTGAGATAGAAACGCAATATTTACATCAATTTAATCTCCTTTACGATAGCAAGGTGCAAATGTGTTACTTACCCGATTTGCTTAATAGCATTGATATTAGCCCATTAATCCAAAAAAGATTCACACAATTTCTCACTGCAATCGTGCGTGGTGGGTATCAAGCCTATGTGCCAAAAAGCACAAATCATAGAATTTACAACCAAGTTGGCTTAAAGGTGCTCGAGACACCGCTTGCTAATCAATATTACGCACACTTACTGCAAGTGAATCCACAGGTTGCATATGCAAATAGTGCGCGATTATTTTTTGATTTAGCAGATTTAGGCGTGGATTTCATACTTTCATACTCACTTAGTCAGTTTGCTATGCTAGATTCTAATCGTGCTAAGATTTGCAAGGCTTGTAATCGCGATAATATTGCTATTCCTGTGCTGTTATTACCTCAAATATTGTTACTCGCTTTAGGACAGGAGGATAGAAATACTCTTGGATTCACATACCATAAGCAAAAGGTGGAGATGTTTTAATGCAACTTTTTTGGAAATTTCTTTTTGCGGCAGTCATTGGTGCGACTTGGTATCATTTTGGTGGTGAAGATGCGGCAATGGCATTGGTGTTTTTCCTCATCATTTTGGGAATGCTTTTTATGAAGCCTATTCGCTACCAAGATCCAAAAAAACGTGAGGAATTTATGCAGAAAATTCGCGATAGTAGGGAACGCAAAATTGCGCTTGAAAATGAACGTATGGAAGAATTAAAACGACTAAAACAAAGCACTAGAGAGCAAGAAGAGCGTCTCAAGAAAGATTTTGAAAAGCGCATAAATAAGCGTTGATTCACAAAGTGATTTTTGCTACAATCACATAAAACTACACATTAAAGGATATTATGTAATGGAAATTTTACTTTTACTTATTGCTGGAGTGGTAGTGTATTTTCTTTACAATACATTGCAAGATTATCTTAAAAACCCCATTAATCAGCAGTCTTACCCAAAGCAGCTTGAGGATACAAACATAAATTTTCAAAATGCTTACGAGCAAGTGAGTGTTGTGGAGAAGGCAAAATCAAACGAATTTTCTGTGTTGGCAGCTATTTTAGGTAATTTTATCGTGTGGAGTAAGATGAAAACGTGTCCGCTCAAAAAAGAATTGCTTGATGGAATACTTACAGATATGGCATCAGAATCTAAAAATCCAAAGTTAAGTAAAGAAGAATTAAGCAAAATAGTGATGGAGCAAAAAAATCACGACACTACAATCCAGATTGATGAGTTAATTGATGAGTTATGTGAGGAATATGTAGCACTCACAAAGGGCGAGTATAAAAAACGTCTTAAAGTAGTGGAATTTTTGTTTGCCCTTGCTTATGCCGATGGCGTTTTGAGCGAAGATGAAGAAGATTGTATTATCGATATTGCGGCGTTTTTTGAGCTAGCAAATGATGATTTTAACGCGCTATATGAGTCTTTTAAACAAATTTATGCACAAGCAAAAACTATGAGTGAGAAAGAGGCTACGGCAATATTTGTTCTTCAGGATTCAAAAGATTTAAACAAGCGGGATTTAGAGCAAAAATATCACGATTTAATCAAAAATGCTAAGCAAAATATCTTTGATAGTAAAAACATTAATAAGACTTTCCGTGATACCTCGCTTTCGCGCATTAAGGAGATTGATGAAGCCTACACACTTCTTAAGCCTTTGGCACAAGATAGGCGAAGTTCGCAAGAGACGCAAGGGGATTCACAGGATTTAGAGAATCTGCAAAATTCACAAGTTTTACAAGATTCGCAAAAAGATGAAAAAAGCACAACAGACAAGCCACGCTCTAGCTGGGACTTTTAGGAATGATGTTTGCTTGAAATAAGCTATTAAAAATATTTAGAAAGGGAGGTAGGCAATGGATATTACAAAAGTTAATCATAGCGGTGTACAAGGAATGCTTGCAAACATTTATAATGTTCAAAATCAGCCTCAAAATGTTAATAGCAAAGAAAGTGAGCAAAAGCCAAATGGTGTGGATTCTATAAACAATACCGATAGAAGTGTGCAATCACTCCAAAGCGCAGACATCACAAGGCGCATTGAAGATAGATTCTCTCCATCACAGGAGCTGCAAAAGGCGCGTGAAATCGGTGGAGAGCTCGAGGGAGGTTTTAGCAGTAAAGGTTCTTTTGATAGGTTATCTTCCATACTTAGAGAGCAGGGGTTAATCAACTCTAATGAACAGGTGGCTATGGATTATTTAAAAAATCACGCACCAAAACTCGATTTCGATGAATTTGCAAAAATTGCAAGTAATGACAATCACAGCAAAGAGATGAAAGGACTTATAGATTCGGTTGTTAAGACTATGGATTTTGTGGATAGCGTTAATGGAGGCGTTTTAAGGGAGAGTTGATTGAGCGGAAAAAGTTATTTACTCGATACTTCCATTATCCTTGATGATACGCAAAACATCGTTTATTTGTGGCAGGATTCACAAAATGCGCTTTTTATTGCGGAGGTAGTGATAGAGGAGCTTGATAAAAAGAAAGATTTGCAAAATGAAACAGGCTTCTTCGCGCGTGAATTTTTTCGTTGTATTAATAGCGATAGCGATGAGACGTCGCAGGAGATTTTAAATCACAGCGCAGACATTACAATTTCACAGAATCCACAATCACACCTTACACACTCTTATGTTGCAAAATCTACTGCAACTCCACACATAAGAGCAAATAACATAGGATCTGCAAATCCAAATCATAATGGCGTGCAAGGCAATACTGCACAGGATTATATGCAGACTATATATTTTCGCCTTGGCGATATGAGTATCCCGCTCACTTTGATTTATCGCTCCACATACAAGATAAAGCCACAAGAACATAGTTATAATGATTCTAAACTGATTGAAATTGCTAAGGATTATCGTCTCACACTTCTTACCAATGATATTTCGCTTAAGGTGCGCGCGCAGACGCAGGGTATAAGCGCACAATCACTCTTTCGCGACAAGGTTGAAAATCCAAACGATATTGACTTTTGGGCATATTTTGAAATACACAAGGACGAGCCATCAACAAAACTCAAAGAACTTGAAGACTTTATGAATCTCACACAATGGAGCTTGATACAAGTCGATGAACTTGATAATACCGATAGTGCGCTGTATAAAACAGGCAAAAAAACTTTTGGCTTGAAAGTGGGACAGGAGTTTATAGAGCTAAAACTTGATGAGATTCTAAAACTTCATCAGCCCTATATTATGCCTATAAATCTCGAGCAAAAAATGCTCTATGCCCTGCTTACATACCCACAAAATAACCTTACAATTGCCACAGGTTCAACAGGAAGTGGAAAAACGCTTATTGCGCTTCAAGCTGGAATTACATTAGTAAAAAATGGCGTGGTCGATGGTATAGTATATATGCGTAACACTATTACTGCAAATGATAAAGAAGCAGAGCTTGGCTATCGCAAGGGTGATGAGGGGCAAAAACTCGGTTATTTTATGTATCCACTTTATGGTGCGATTAATTTCACCATCGATAAACTACAAGAGCAGTCTTTGGCAAAACGTATTGAGTATCGCGGCGAGGTCAATGGTGTGCAAAAGCAAGATGCGACAGAATACTTTTTGCAAAAGCATAAGATTGAAGTAGTAGATATAGCTCACGCGCGCGGTATTAGTATTGGCAATAAATTTGTAATTTTTGATGAAGTGCAAAATGCCTCAAATGCGACAATTAAGCTTATTGGCACACGCATAGGCGAGGGAAGCAAGATAGTGTTTTTAGGAGATTGGGCGCAGATTGATCACCCTTATTTAAGCAAATTTCGCAATGGTGCTTTAAGTCTTTTAAGTAAGGCGCTCAAAGATGATTTTATTGCTGGAATTCAGTTGCGACAAACTATACGCAGTGATGTGGCAAGTTGGTTTGGAGAGAATTTTTAATGGGAGTGTTTAAAACTTTTAGCTATAAGATTCTATAAAATCTCACAACCTTTTGAGGGGGCAAGATGTTTTTTAGAATCTGTGTTGTGTTGCTATGGAGTTTAGGTGTGGTTTATGCAGCGCGCCCTATGATTACCGATGATGCACGCGTGGTGGATAAACGCTCCTGTCAGCTGGAAACTTGGGGGTTATATGATGGCACAATAGGCGAGTATTGGGCAGTACCGGGCTGCAATATGTTTTGGAATCTTGAAATTAGTATGGGCGTAATGATAAGTAATGCCCCCATAAATGGTATAGAGGAGAGATTTAGAACACAGCAGCTTGTAATGGGCGCAAAAAAGATTTTTAACGATTTAGAAGAAAAAGGATATGCCTACGGCGTGGTAATAGGCAATACCTATAATTTTTTGTATTCTAAATATCGCAACGACCATTATATCTATTTACCTGTGAGCGCAGCATTTTTGGATAACACTCTGCTTTTACATTCAAACTTTGGCTACCGATTGAAGCGCAACGAAAATGAGCCGCATATTTATCATATCGGCTTAGGATTAGAGCAGCAGGTATCCCAAAGGTTATGGGTTTTAGGCGAAGGTCTCTATGAGCGCACAGATGATTTGAAATTTCAAATTGGGCTTAGAATCTGGCTCTTACAGGATAGGATTCAGCTCGATGGCACTTATGGTAATGCCTTTAAAGGAGGGCAGAGCTGGGTATCTTTGGGGCTAAGATTCTTAAGCCCAGAATTGTTTTAGAAAGCAAAAAGAAAAAGTGTTAAAATTTTGCGAGACAAGAAAACACAACAATGTACTATGTTTAGAAAAAGAAAGGATTAAAATGATGAAAAAAGCTTTCATTTATGTATTATTCGCTTTATTTTTTGCCTCTTGTGCGTCTTTAGGTGAGCCAAAAGCACTTTCTTATAGTGTGCAGGTAGGGAGCTTTAATAATGTGGAAAATGCAGGAAATTATGTGGATTCACTCAATGACAAGGGACTTGATGCGTTTTTATTTAAAGAGAATGGCTTATATAAAGTGCGCTTTGGCAATTACCAAAGCATAGAGATTGCTAGGGAGAATGCGCAAAAATACCACAAAAGTGGCTTAATAGGGGATTTTTTTATTGTTTCTCCGCAAAAATACGCTATCAACAAAAAATCCAAATCAAAGACACAAAAAAGCAAAGGTGTGCGTGAAGATATCGTGGAGAGCGCACATCAATATTTAGGTGTGCCTTATAAATGGGGTGGGACTTCGGAGGCTGGATTTGACTGCAGTGGGTTAACAAGCGCAGTTTATAAACTCAATGGTATAGTGTTACCTCGCTCCTCTTATGAGCAATATCACAGCGGAGATTTGATACAAAAAGCCAAGCTACAAAGGGGTGATTTGGTGTTTTTTATCACAAATAGGGGCAAAAGAGTTAATCACGTAGGTATATATATAGGTGATAACGAATTTATCCACGCGCCCAGCAGGGGTAAGGTTGTCAGTAAAGCACGATTAGATTCAAATTATTGGAATAAGGCATATAAGGGTGCTAGAAGCTATATAAAATAATGCGCTAAGCCGCGTAAGCTGCATTAAAAGTATTGTCAAAACCCACACTTGTAAGTATTTCCTCCCTTATAAAAATAAGTTAAAGATTCTAAAATTTACCAAACAGGGATTATATAATTTTTAAACTCTTTGTAATACTACTTCTTTGCAAACAAAATTCACCCATTTAAACAGCATTTCTACGCTGCTAAAGCCATTTGCTGCGTGTGAAAGATAATATTGATTCTAATGAGACGCTTACTTCTGCCACAAAGAGACTTACCGCATTTTTAGGTTTAATTGCGGGAGTAAGCTTAGTTGTAGGGGGAATTGGTATTATGAATATAATGCTCGTTTCCGTAACAGAGCGCACCAAAGAAATTGGAACGCGTATGGCTATTGGTGCATTGCAGAGTGAAGTGCTTATGCAGTTTTTAATAGAATCTATTACCTTAAGCTCACTTGGAGGAATAATTGGAATTATTTGGGCATTTTTTGCTTCATTGAGCCTAAGTTATTATATGGAAATTCCTTTTATTTTTGATATTCCAACGGCTATCATTGCCTTTTTATTTTCGGCTTTTATTGGTGTTCTCTTTGGTTATCTTCCCGCAAGGAGAGCTTCAAAGCTTAATCCTATTGATGCGCTGCGCCACGAATAGTTGAGTAGATTCTATGGGAGAGAAAGAATAGGATAGTCGTGTTTATTACTTATAGGAAGCTCAAAGTGCCACCATTCTGTTTTTATACTCTTTAATCCAGCTTGGCTCATTATCTCTTGGAGTTTGTTACGATGAGTGCAATTTTGTGTTTGGGATTGCGGACACATATAATCACGCCACGCTTTAGGGCTAAATTCATCAAATGCGCTTGGCATACTTAAAGCTTCTCCATTTCCTTGAGCTAAGCCCACATCAATGGCAATCCCCCTTGAGTGATTTGAGCCTTTCTTTGGGTGAGCGACATAGCGCGTATCAGGCACAATGCTCCAAGCAAGCTCTTGTGCGGCTTGCGGACGGAAACAATCATACACAATAAGCTTTAAATTTTTACGCCTTAGAATCTTGGCAAGTTTTTGCATATGCTCTTTCATATCTTTATGGAGATAGCATTTGTGTAAAGAAAAAGGTGTATAGATATTTGTTTTCATAAAGTTTTCTTTACTATCATAAACAAGGCGCGTGATAAAAGTATCTTTATCTATTTCTTCAAGTGCAAAAAGCCCAATATTACGCATTTTATCTTCAATTAGAGAATCTTTGCCTTGCGCAAAGCTACATATAATTATAATTAAAAGCAAGGCAAGTTTCATTCTTTACATTCTTTCAACATATGTCAAATTTTTAAAACGCATTTTGAATCTCTCTGCTAAGCTTAGGTTCGTTTTTTCTCCATTTTTATGTAAAAAATTCAGCAACATTCCCCAAAAGCCTATTTCATTTTTACCTAACTCTTGCTTCTCAATGGCTGCTTGTTCTTGCGCAATATTAAGCACACTCAAAATATCTCCTTTAGCAAGTAGAGAAAATACTTTATATCGTAAGTTTTTCTCATTTTGGTCTTGGAGATGCTGCACATATTCATCAAAATTGCGATATGTTGCATAAAAGGTATCAATACAAGATTGGATATACTCTAGCATTAAGGGGAGTTTTTCTTTGATAGTTGTTATTTGGGCTTCATCAAAGGGCTTTTTACAAGGGATTACATAAAAGCTTTTTTCTGCTCCTATATTTTCGCTTGACACAACAAAAGAACCATTTGCCCTCAAAGCATCACTTTTGTAAGTTAAGCATTCTTCTGCTTCTGTAATTTCCCAATAGAGTCTATCCATCTCATAGCCTTTAATCTCTACACTCCAAATGCCTGTATGATATGTATCTGGACGCCTATGTAATAACTCATAATGCACACTAATAAAATCATCTCCATTGCGTTTATACAAAATCCAATTTGAGTAAGTTTTAAATCCCTTTGCTTTGGCTAATGCTTTAAAATAAGATTCTAATTCTTTGCTTATACTCTTATCAATCTTTGCCACTTCTCCTCCTAAAGCCTCTTATCGTGCTTGGTTATGATGAATTAACACCATTATAGCAGAGGATTATCTATAATCATAGCTGCTATAGCCTTCATAATCGGCATTGATAAGGGTGCTATCAATACAGGAGGGAATCTCCACATCATCATCTACTTCGATACATTTTAGATTCTTACACTCGCTTAGCCACTCTGGTAAAGCTTTTATGGGATTGTCATTCAAACATAAAATTTCTAAAGATTGTAGATTTTTTATACTCTCTGGCAAAGATGTAATGTTATTTTCACCTAAGTAAAGTTCTCTTAAAGATTCTAGTTTGCCAATTTCTTGTGGGATTTGTGTGAGTTCATTATCAAATAAATCCAAAACTTCTAAACCCTTGATTTCACATATTTCTTTAGGAATGCTTTGAATGGATTGTCTCTGTGCTACAATGGCTTGTAAGCCCTTTAATGCACCTAATGTTTTTGGTAAATCTTTTATTCCCTTAGGGCAATTGTCATCAAGTGCAAATAGTCTTGTTTCCAAAAGCCAATCTTCAAGTTCGCTAGGGTCTAAATCTGCAGGATTTTCATCGCAATATCGTAAAGAATCTGTCATATCTTCAAGCATTAGTCCGCAATCATCGCAATTATTCCATAGCCAATTACTTAACTCTTCAAGTTCCTGTGGGGTAAGTTTTGAAACATTATCTTCTTGTTTCATTGTTTCTCCTTTTTGTTTTTACTATTATCATATCACGCATTTTTTTTTTTTTTTGAATAATAATTTTTAGAGTTTTTAGTAAAATTTTAAAATAAGTTACAATAAATTACATTATTTTTCTTTTATAATTTTAGTTTGCATAAAATAAATACATATAAAATATAAATATTTATTACTTTTTAGCAATCAAAGTGCCAAAATTCACCCATTTAAACAGCACCTCCACGTATTCAAAGCCCACATTACGTAAAAGCGTGAGATTTTCCTCAAGGCTAAAGGGAATGAGCACATTCTCTAATGCTTCGCGTTTTTTACTAATCTCGCCTTGCGTATAGCCCTGCTCACGCTTATAGCGTAAATAACGTTCAATCATCTGCTTATCAAGGATTCTATGCGGAGAGCTCATTTTCTCACTCACAATCAAAACTCCGCCCTTATCCAAAGAATCATAAATCCTTTGAAGGAGGCTTTGACGTTGTATTGGGCGGATAAATTGCAAAATATAATTGGCAAGCACCGCCGCGCAAGATTCAAATTGATACTCAAGTAAATCCGCACACTCAAAGCTAATCTCCACCCCATAAGCTTGGGCTTTAAGCCTTGCTTTTTCCACCATTGCACGAGAATTATCAATGCCGATGAGCTGCCAATTTGATTCTAGCACTTGTTGGCTATGAATGCTAGAATCCTGCGCATTAAGCGTCTGGTGCAGGGCTAGAAGCGTGCTACCTGTGGAGCTACCCAAATCATAAATGCGTCTTGTTTCACATTCTGCCATATTCATAGCGCAAAAATCCACGATAAGCCCTAACACTTCCTTGTAATGCGGGATTGAACGCTCAAGCATATCATCAAAAACACTCGCCACTTGCTCATCAAACTCAAATTGCTTATTTGGCTCTTGTGTAAAAATCTCATCTTTCATATACGCTTCTTTTTTGTATGTTCTTGTTTTTATCGTGCTGTTTGTCATATCACTTATAGCTTTTTTGCACCGCTTTGGTGCTTTTTAACTCAATTTTAGAATCTAGCTAAGTTGCGCCATTCCCTCAAGCGGAGAACTTGCACTTGCATAGGCTTTGCGAGGTATGCGTCCTGCGAGATAACTTGCTCTTCCAGCTTTCACTGCGTATTTCATCGCCTCCGCCATAAGAATAGGATTCTGTGCTTGAGCGATTGCGGTATTTGTAAGCACCGCATCAGCTCCTAGCTCCATAGCGATACTTGCATCACTCGCACAGCCTACCCCCGCATCAACAATCACAGGCACTTTAATCGCCTCTTTGATGAATCCTATATTGTAGCGATTTTGAATCCCAAGCCCACTGCCAATAGGCGCAGCAAGGGGCATAACCGCACTTGCTCCGGCATTTTCTAGCCTCTTTGCCATAATAGGATCATCATTTGTATAAGCCAACACGCAAAAGCCCTCATTAGCAAGAATCTCGGTGGCTTGGAGCGTTTCTATCACATCAGGGTAGAGCGTCTTTTGCGTGTCGCCGATGATTTCAAGCTTGATAAAGCTAATGCCTGTCGCCTCACGCACCAAGCGAAAAAGTGTAATGGCTTCCTTAGCATTGACGCACCCAGCGGAGTTTGGCAAGAATTGAATCTGTGTATCCTTAAAAGTCTCGAGTAGATTCTCACTTTTGTTATCCATTATATTTACCCGCCGCACCGCCACGGTAATCATCTCTGCACCACTTGCCAAAGTCGCCTCTTTAGTCGTGGCGAAGTCCTTATATTTCCCACTGCCCACGATGAGACGAGAGGTAAATTGATGTGAACCTATATGCAATGTATCCATAAAAATCCTTTATAAAGTGTGTAGAAGTCTTAAAGATTCTATGAGAATCTGCGGGGTGAGCGCGTATGAGGCATTATGCTTTAAAGCCACTTTTGCACTTAGGCTATGCGCGAGTGAGCCTTGTATTGCGCTGTTTAATCCATTTTGCCCCTGTGCAAGGAGTGAGCCTATAATACCACTTAACACATCGCCACTTCCACCTTTTGCAAGCGCACTTGTCCCAAGAGGATTGATATAAAGCTCCTGTCCCTGCGCGATAAAGACATTTGCCCCTTTAAGTAAAAGTGTGGTATGCGGATATTTTTGCGTGAAATTTAACATAAAATCCACTTTTTTTTGCGGGTTATACTCACCCAAATCGCATATTTGAAGCAACGAAGCAAACTCTTTGGGGTGAGGGGTAAGCACAATCTCTCGCGTAAAATCCAATGTCCGCTGCTTGAGGCTTTTATCTAAAAAAGTTTTAATCATTGGTGTATGAAAGCAATCCGCGTCAATCACGCAGGGTAGGGGGCTTTCACATAAATTTTCTAAAATCTTTGCACTTTTATCTATACCTAACCCCATACCCAACGCGATAGCACTTGCCTTTGTAGGCAGATTCTGCTCTTGCATAATTTCTGGAGGTATGAATCTCTCCTCATCTGTAATGAGACTCACAAGTCCCACGCCAAAGCTTAAAGCACTCTGTGCGCTAAGGATACTTGCGCCTACTTTTTCCCCACTAAAAACTGCCAAAAATCCATAATTGCCCTTATGCGTATTATTCTCCCTACGCAGAGGCAAAGCGAGGTCGCTTGTTTCTAATAATTTGATATTTGAGCTAATTTGATAATGGTTAGCACTTAGCCCGAGCTTACCGATATGTAGCTCCCCTACAATGTCCTTTGCTCTATCGCTTAAACACGCAAGGCTAATCGCGCCCATACAAAGCGTGTGATGAGTCTTAAATACAAAGCCATCATTTTGCTCACTTAGCCCACTTGGGACATCACATGCAATGTTGATACGCGCACATTTTTGTGCTGTGGTTAAAACATCGCAAATTTCAGAATCTAGCGTGCCTTTTAATCCACTCCCCACGACACAATCCACCACCACATCACAGGGCAAAATCTTTTTGATAAACTTAATCTCACATTGGGTAGCTCGCTCATAGTTTTGCACGCAAAGAGGGGACTTTGGCTCTTTTACTTGATAGATTCTTACTTGATAATCCCCGCTTAAACGCCTAGCTAATGCATAACCATCGCCGCCATTATCACCACCACCGCATAAAATCGTAATCACGCTTCCCTTATGCGTTAAAGAAACAATGAGAGATTCTAAAGCGCAGGCAGCATTTTCCATAAGAATCTCGCTGGTAAGGTGGTATTTTTCACACGCGCGCTTATCTAAAAAACTCGTGTTTTGATAAATGTTTTTCATTGCTTTTATGCCCCATATCGCGCACTTAGAGCAGCGACAATGACACTTACTACATCATCTTCAGGCTTCGCATCTGGTTCGGGCATAAGCTCTTTAATTTTACTTTCAATATAAGAAGTATCAAAATATCCTCGCCTAAAGTCTTTATCATTACAAATATTAATGAGAAAGGGAATTGTTGTTTTCACGCCTTTAATGGTAAATTCATTCAAAGCTCGCGAGAGTTTATTTACTGCAAGATTATAGCTTGAAGCTTTCACAATGAGCTTTGCTACCATAGAATCATAAAAGGGTGGAATAACATAATCTTTATAAATACAGCTATCCACACGCACAAAAGGTCCTAGGGCAGGATAGTAAGTGGTGATTTTACCCGGATTTGGCACAAAGTCATTTGCCACATCTTCGGCATTGATTCTCGCCTCTATCGCAAAGCCTTGAGCGCGTATATCGTGCTGTGTGAGGTCTAAAATCTCTCCTTGGGCGATACGAATCTGTCTTCCTATCAAATCATAACCTGTAATCTCCTCTGTAACGCCGTGCTCAACTTGTATGCGCGTATTCATCTCCATAAAATAAAAAACATTGTTTTCATCGAGCAAAAATTCCACCGTTCCAGCATTTGTGTAATGCGCCGCTTTCGCTGCTGCCACTGCCGCCGCACCCATTCTACGGCGTAAATCATCGCTAATAAATGGGCTAGGGGCGATTTCAATCAACTTTTGATGTCGGCGTTGAATACTACAATCGCGCTCCAGCAAGTGTATCACATTACCATAATTATCAGCGAGGATTTGAAACTCAATGTGGCGCGGATTCACAATATATTTTTCCATAAAAACATCATCATTTTTGAAAAATGCCATAGCCTCGCGTTTGCAAGCTTCAAAAGATTCCATTAAATGCTCTTCTTTTTCTACCACGCGTATGCCACGACCACCGCCACCGCTACTTGCCTTGAGTATCACAGGGTAGCCGATTTTTTGTGCGAGTTTGGCTATTTCGCGCATAGAGCATTTATTCAGCGGCTCGGTGCCCGGCACAATAGGGATACCATTTTTTTGCATAATCTCTCTTGCAGCATTTTTATCGCCCATTTTAGCAATGGTGAGTGAATCTGGACCAATCCAAGTAATCCCTGCTTCCTGCACCTTTTTGGCAAAGGCGGCATTCTCGCTTAAAAATCCATAGCCGGGGTGAATTGCATCAGCTTCACAGCGCAAAGCGGCTTCGACTATCAAATCCGCGTCAAGATAGCCTTTGAGCGGGTCATCGCTAATCTCATAGTTTTCATCAGCCATTTTCACGTGCAAACAATCTCTATCCGCCCTCGCATATATAGCAACACTTTTAATGTTTAAATCCCTACAAGCGCGGATAATACGCACAGCTATTTCGCCACGATTAGCAATGAGAATCTTTTGAAACATAACGCCTCCTTAAAGAAAAATATTGCTAGAATCAAGCAAGATTCTAGCCCTTGTATGCCTTGATTGATTTGTCTAAAATCTCTTGAGCGACATTTTTATCTTTAAAATCCTTGACTTTCACCCATTTGTTTGGCTCTAGGGTTTTGTAGGTTTCAAAGAAATTTTTGATTCTATCAAGAGTGATACGCGGTAAATCAACATAAGACTGAATCTTATCAAAACTAGGATCAATCTTTGAAACAGGCACGGATAGGAGTTTTTCGTCCATTCCGCTTTCATCTTCCATAATAAGCACACCGATGAGGCGCACAGCAATCATACTTCCGGCTTGAAGCGGGTAGGGATTAAGCACAAGAACATCAACAGGGTCGCCATCATCTGCGAGTGTATTGGGGACAAAACCATAATTAGCAGGATAAAACATCGCACCATACATCACTCTATCTACGACAACTAAACCGCTATCTTTATCAACTTCGTATTTGATATTTGAACCATAAGGGATTTCAATGATGACATTGACTTTATTTGGATTTTCACCCACTGATACTTTACTTAGATTCATAATCACTCCTTTAATTATGTAGTCAAAGTAGCGATTATACCAAAAGATTTGTGATTTACTTAAAATGAAAGTGCAATTTGTGCTTTTGTGCTAAAGCCCGGCTCATAAAGAGGTGTATTACCTGAATCCATTGAATAAAGCTCATTAAGCGGAGTGTAGGGATTAGCATAGGTTTTGTTTGTAATATTTAAGAATGCTAAGCGCAGACTTAAATGCGACTTGACATCATAAGTAAGGTAGATATTATGCACATCGTAGCTCTTTTTGTTGATAGAGGCTAACTCCCCACGATACATATTATAGCCCCGATAATTTATACCTTCGCCAAAGCGACTAAGCCATAGAATCTTAAAATGTGGTAGAGAGCTAAAGGGGCGCAATCCCGCACTGAAATAATAGCTTCTCCCGCTCACTGCCATAAGCTCAAAGGTATCGGTAATTGTTTTGCCATTGTATGTGGGGAAGTTTTGCGCGATACCTAAATGCACATCTAAAAAGTCAAAGTCTAGCCCAACATTTGCTTCATAGCCTAGAATCTGTATAGGGCTATTCATATTTTGACGCGAGAATCCCTCGTCTCCGTGAATGGCGGTATTACTTGCATTATTGACATAAGTATTAATAAAGTTTTTAAGATATTGATGATAAAGCGCAATATGTGCGCTAAAAAGGCTATTGTCATAGTCTATATCAAATTCTGTATTGTGCATTCCCTCTGCCTTGAGAGGTTTAATGATGACACTAGGGTCAGCAAGAATTGAGGCGTCCATAGGCATAACTCCTCGCGTGTTATAGTTTTGTGTGAGCTTAAAGCTTAATTCATTTATAGGCATATAAAGCAGTGAGATATAAGGACTGAATCCTTGTGTATTGTGTGTTTTACCCACTTTGTCTGTATGTATAAAGCTATCATAACGTGAGCCAAGCTCTAGGCTCAAAGATTCTAAAAGATTAAAATTCGCACCGATAAAGCCCCCATAAATTACAGTCTTTTCATTTGCCCGATTGTTATTTTTGAGATTTTCAGGAGTGATATTGCGCTCTTCTGTGCTTATAAGCTGATAGTTTAGCCCATATTTGAGGGAATGCCTCCTCTCACCAAAATAATGCCTCAAAATAACATCACTGCCTAGATTTGATAAAAGCAAGTCTCTTGGGTCTTCGTAATCAACATTTGTGCGTATCCCTGTGGGAGAAAGCAAGAGATTTTTACGTGAATAATAAGCATTCCATTGCAGATGAAAAGATTTATCAAGCAAATAATCATATTGCGTGCTTACAGAATGGGCGAAAAGCTTGCTTGCATAGAGTTGGGGTGAAGCACCGAGTGTGAGGATATTTGCGGCATAGGGCGATACAGAATTGACATTATTAAAGTGATAATTCACATTAAATGAGTGATTTTCCTTTGGCAAAAAAGTGAGCTTAAAAAGTGCGTTGTGTGCCTTTGCAGGAGATGATGAGACTTTATTTCCATCACCTGCACGATAATAGGGCACATCATCAAAATTATAACTTGCCACTAGCCCAAGATTCTCTTTTATCTTGCCATAGGTTACAAGTGAAGTATCCACACCTTTATTTGTTTGTCCTCCAATATTAAAATGTGCCCCATAGTTGCGATTTGCACCGAGCAAGTCAAAGGCATTTTTTGTAGTGATATTTATCCCTCCGGCTAATGCACCTGCGCCATATTCTACATTTGCTAAACCCTTTTCTATTTCAATATTTTTTACAAGGAGTGGGTCAAAGAGGAGGTTGCCTTGATGATGGAGTAGATTCCCACTTTGTGTAATACCATCAAGTCTCACACGAAACATTCTATCTTCAAAGCCGCGAATATAGAGCTTTTGTGCGATTTGTGAGCTACCGCCAACTTGAATTTCTGCACTTTTATTGAAAACCTCGCGCAAATCTCTCGCTTGAGTGTTGGTAATAAACTCGCTATCAATGACGCTTACATTTGTGTGGCTGACTGCTTGGGCTGTGGTAACCAAAGGCGAGAGATTGATAGATTTTGAGCTATTGTCCTCATCTGCTAATGTCATATTTATGAAAGTCATACTTGTGAGAGTGGGGATTAGAATCGTATGTGAGATACTTTTCATCATATAAGCCTTTTGTATCAGGTTATGTGGATAAATATAATCCTTTATTCACATAATGATAACGATACTTATCTTATAATAAGTTTAAATACGCAAGGCTTGGTAGAATAGTCTTATTAGGATGATTAAAACGAAAGTGCGATTTGTGCCTTTGTATTAAATCCGGATTCGTAAAGTGGTGTGTTGCCATTACCATTTGAAAAAAGCTCTTTGAGCGGACTATAAGGATTCACATAGGTTTTATTTGTAATATTTAAGAATGCCAAACGCAGACTTAAATGCGTTCCCACATTATAGCTAAGATAGATATTATGCGTGTCATAGCCCTTTTTACTCACTGAATCTATCCCATTATAATACATATTATAGCCCTGATAGTTTATACCTTCGCCAAAGCGACTAAGCCATAAGATATGAAATTGTGGCACACTCTTAAAGGGGCGCAATCCCGCACTGAAATAATAGCTTCTCCCGCTCACTGCCATAAGCTCAAAGGTATCGGTAATTGTTTTGCCATTGTATGTGGGGAAGTTTTGCGCGATACCTAAATGCACATCTAAAAAGTCAAAGTCTAGCCCAACATTTGCTTCATAACCCAAAACGCGTATATGTGAGTCCATATTTTGACGGAAGCTATCATCGTGCGAATGCCCGCTACCTGTGTGATTACCTTCGTTTGCATAGCTATTGATGAAATTTTTAAGATACTGATGATAAAGCCCGATATGCGCGCTAAAAAGGCTATTGTCATAGTCTATATCAAATTCCGTATTGTGCATTCCCTCCGCCTTAAGAGGCTTAATAATGATATGTGGATTCCCAAGCAGCGAAGCGTCCATAGGCGTAGCCCCGCGCGTATTGTAGTTTTGTGTGAGTTTGAAGCTCAACTCATTTGTGGGTGCAAAAAAGAGCGTGGCATAGGGACTGAATCCTTGTGTATTGTGCGTTTTGCCAACTTTATCTTCATATATAAAGCTATCATAGCGCGAACCTAACTCTAAGTTTAAAGATTCTAGCAGATTAAAATTCGCACCGATAAAGCCCCCATAAATCGCACCTTTTTCGTGCCCTGTGTTATTACTAAGTAGTGCGTGGTCATCTAAATCCTTTGCCTTTGTGAGTATCAGCTGATAATTGAATCCATATTTTATAGAATGCTTTGCCCCGCCAAAATAATTCCTCAAAATCACATCAGAGCCGAGATTCACAAGATTTAAATCCATAGCACCTTCGTGTGAATCTTGCGCTTGTAACGCGCCTTGCGGTAAAAGCTTGAGATTCTTATTTGCATAGTAGGCATTGATATGCGCGTGGAAATTCTCGCCAAGCGCGTAATCATATTGTGCGCTCGTGGAGTGAGACAAGAGGGTATTATCATAAAGCTGTGGATTTGGGGATAGAATCACATTTGCGCCATAGGGAGCAACCGCGCCGACATTATTAAAGTGATAATTCACATTAAATGAGTGATTTTCCTTTGGCAAGAATGTAAGCTTAAAAAGCGCATTATGGTTTTTTGCAGGAGAAGAGGGGACTTTATCACCATTACCTGCACGATAATATGGCACATCATCAAAACTATAACTTGCGACTAGCCCGAGTTTTTCTTTTATCTTACCATAGGTTGCAAGTGAAGTGCCAATGCCTCTATTGCTTTGCCCGCCGAATGTAAAATGTGCCCCGTAGCTACGATTTGCACCAAGTAAATCAAAGGCATTTTTTGTTGTAATATTTATCCCTCCGGCTAATGCTCCCGCGCCATATTCTACATTTGCTAAACCCTTTTCTATTTCAATATTTTTTACAAGGAATGGGTCAAAGAGGAGATTGCCTTGGTGGTGAAAGAGATTCCCCCCTTGCGTAATGCCATCAATCCTAATACGAAACATTCTATCCTCAAAGCCACGAATATAGAGCTTTTGTGCGATTTGTGAGCTACCGCCAACTTGAATTTCTGCGCTTTTATTGAAAACCTCACGCAAGTCTTTTGCTTGGGTATTTGTGATAAAAGTATCATCTACAACACTAACATTAGCATTACTAATAGGGTGAGCTAGAGAAGTAATTGGTGAAAGTTTAACAGAAGTCATATTTTGGGTGTTTTCATCAGCAAAACTTATGCTTACAAAAGCCGCACTTATAATGCCTGAAAACGCAGCCATACTAAAAACTGAAGGCACAGAAGCAGAGCGAATATGTGTCATTGTCAAAACCTTTAGAATAAAATATGCAAAATGAAGCGTGGAGTCTATCACATTTTATAAAATGTAGTGTTATATTTTATAAAATATTTTTTTTTACATTTTTGTAGCATTTTTTTGTTACTATCATAATGTAATTTAAGTAGCTGTGATAATAATCAATCTCTTAAAGACAAAGGAGTTTTTATGGAATGTCCTTATTGTAAGCATTCACTTTCTCATAGTGAAGTCGTATCATTGCTTAAAAGTCTTGATAAAGCAAAAAAAGATTGCCAGGTGTGCCATAAACCATTTATTGGAAGCAAAAGTGCAAAAACTTGCTCAAGTGCTTGTCGCTCAAAGGCATATAGAATCCGAAAAGCAGCCCAGATTCACTAAAGCAAGGTGAAATGCCCTGCCAAATGCGCATATTACCAAGAAATTTTATGGCTTATTTATTTTAGGTATTAAATTCTTACACAATATTGCGCCTTTCTTGTTTGCCTATATCACAAACCTTACTAAATTATTTCTTTGGTTTGTGCTTTATCTTTTCCACGCCTTATCTTGTAAAACGCATCATAGCAATTAAAAGCTTTATAACTTTGAATCTTAATACAAAATAGAGAAATTATGGTGGAGCTGTGGGGAGTCGAACCCCAGTCCAAAAATGAGAGCTTCTTAAGAATCTACATGTTTAGCAGACATTGAAGTCTTTTTGTGGCTATCCAATGTCCCAAGATAGAATCCACAAGCAACCTAAATCTTTTCCCTTGCCATAGGTAAAAGCAAAAGAGCATCTAGCAAAGATGACGAGGATAGCTTTCCGCTAGAAAGAAATACTATGCTCGGCTCCAAAAAGCGATAAACTTACGCGACTCTTGCGTAAGCTGGAGCGTAATTTGCGTTGTTTGCGTTTAAAAAATGTGGTAGTTTGAGAGCGTGCCGGCTCACATGCACCTAAGCCTCTTCATTCCTGTCGAAAGCCAATCAGCCCCATAAGATGTGGATAGGGTGCGAATTATATTTTTTTTTCACGCTATTTGTCAATATATTTTTTAAAATATTTATCAATACAATAAATGAGTATCAAACTCCCTATAAAGCCAAGAATAGCTCCTGCTAAAACTTGTAAAGGCGTATGCCATAAGCTCAAAATACGCGAATATCCCACAAAACAAGCTAAAATAAAAGCAAATATACCCCATTTCTTACCCATAAAGTGCCACATCAACGCAGACGTTGTAAAAGCAGCTGTGGTATGTCCGCTTGGGAATCCTTTAAACTTTCCATTAATAGGGCGTTTAGCAATTTCTAGTATGCCTTGTAACCACTCTATATCACCATAATGATGAGCGAGATAAGCAAAAAGTAGCTTACACGCAAAGGCTATGCCTAAAATTACTATTGCCACGATGATGAGATATTTCAAGTGCTGAAATTGCTTTTGAATAAACCAAAAAAGCCCAAGTGCGACAAGCATAAGGCGAAATACATCGCCATATACGACTTTATCATAGAGCCACAATCCAAGTGCAAATATACCAATAAGACAGATTACAAGATTATGTTGCATATTTGATTTTATAAATCTATTCATTGATGATTCTCCTTTTTGTTAAGATTATCCATTACTTCAGCGACTTCGCGGAGTCGCTCGCTATCAAAATGCGTATAGATTCTACTTGTGTTTAAATCCGAATGTCCCAATGCTTCTTGCACCATCACCAAATCGTGTTTTTGCTGATAGAGCAGGGTGGCAAAGGAGTGGCGCAGCATATGCGCTCCATTTTTTTCCTTGCGGATTCCCGCTTGTAAGAGGATATTTTCCACATTTCTATAAATATAGCTTTGCGTGAGTGCCTCGCCTTTTGCATTACAAAAAAGCAAATCGTGCTTAGGAGCGAAGCTTGGGCGTTGCGTAAGCCACGAATCAAGTAGGCTTTGGATATGGCTTTGACTTATCATCACCACACGTGGCTTATTGCCCTTACCCCGAATCTGCACAAGATAGTAGTCAAGATGTGGAAAAATATCTTTTCTGCGGAGATTGAGTGCTTCGCTCACGCGGATTCCGGTATAGACGATGAGTTTGATAATGAGCTTATTACGCGCTGTAACCTTTGCTCCAAGCTGCGCCTCATCAATGGCTTTCAAAAAGTGTTCTAGCTCATCTTGGCTCAAATACGCAGGGAGCTTCGCTCCTGCTTTGCCCTGCAGCGCACTAATTTTAAGCGTGATGTCATACACATACGAGCTGCCCTCACTCTCATTTTGCTTATCAATATAGCCAAAAAGCCCAATGAGCGCAATACGATAATTTTTCTTACTTGCATTTGAGAGGGTGCTTGTCTCCACGCTTAAAAAATCGCTTAAAACCTCCTCGTCAATCTCCTCCATTTTCTTAAGAGCGGGGATTCTGCTTTGGGTAAGAAATATGTAGAGCTTAAGTAGCGGGGTAGAGTAGGTGTTTATCCCTATCATTCCGGCTTTACGCACACTCTTGCAGATAGAATCTAGCGCTTCAATGGAAAGTATCTCATCATTACTTAAGAGATTAATCGCTTCAAGCACATTCTCTTTGTCATAGACTTGGTGATTAGAAAGCGTGGTGAGCTTATAGCGGATAAATCGTGTAATCCAAAACAGCAATGTCGCATTAAAATGGTCTTTATAATTGAGTGGGTATTTCACATTGAGCCTCTTTTTTTGAGTTGTTGTTGTGGATTGTATCATATTTTAGTTATGAAAACTATACTTTTCAAACTTTTTTATATAAACCCCAAAATACCCATCTTTATATTCCTCTCTTGCTTTGTGCCATAAAATATTATATTTTAATGCTATAATGCGTGAAAAATGAAGTCAAAAATCAAGGAGACTTGGAAATGAAAAATGTTTTAGTGCCGATTGCTAAGGGATTTGAGGAGATTGAGCTAGTATCCGTGGTGGATATTTTGCGCCGTGCAGGTGTGCGTGTGGCACTCGCAAGTCTTGATTCACATAAACGCGTTTTGGGAGCGCATCATATTGTGATTGAAGCGGATTCTGTCCTACCCGAGCTAGAATATGCTGATTTTCACGCTATTGTGTTGGCTGGAGGCTATGTTGGTATGCAAAATCTTGCCAATAACGAGCTTATCAAATTGTGGCTGACAACTTTCAAGCAAGAGCAAAAGCTCATAGCGGCGATTTGTGCCTCCCCTATTGTGTTAGACAAGGCAGGTGTGCTTGAGGGTGAATTTACTTGCTATCCGGGCTGTGAGGCTGAAATGAGTAATAAAAATAGAAAAGATACCGCTGTTGTCAAAAGTGGCAATATTCTTCACTTCCACCGCACCCGCCACCGCTTCAGTTTTTGCACTTGAAATAGTGCGTGAGTTATGCGGCAATGAAAAAGTAGAAGCACTTGCCAATGAATTGTGCTTCCCTACCCTAAAAGCACATTTAGCTTCTCTTTAATAAGAAACATCAAAGGAGCAAAGATGAAATTTTATGATTATACAAACGCTACTCTTGTGCGTAAGGTATGTCGCTTCCCGCTTGTGCATAAAAACAATGTGATCTCTCTGCTTGTTTTTAATTTTCCACTTATCATCCAAAAGAAAACCTACCGCAATGCTTATAATGCTACGGGGGAGGATAATATTAGACTATACGCTTA
Organism: Helicobacter typhlonius; assembly: GCF_001460635.1. Classification (NCBI taxonomy): domain Bacteria; kingdom Pseudomonadati; phylum Campylobacterota; class Epsilonproteobacteria; order Campylobacterales; family Helicobacteraceae; genus Helicobacter; species Helicobacter typhlonius. Next base: position 934,567 of record NZ_LN907858.1, on the reverse strand, counting down.
GAATCTGTGGTATTAAAGTAAGAAAGACGAAAAATTACAAAAAACTACTCCGTTTTCATCATATTTATCTAAATCTTTGGTTTCAAGATTCTATCCCTACACTTAAAGAAACTTCATCAACAGAAAGAATTATACACCTTACGCAAGGTTTGGATAAAGAAAGCACAGATTTAATTTATCGTATCATTTCACGCACATTAGAGGCAGACGCACACCCTTTGAAGTTATATTTTGCTCTTTCAAAAAAAGAGGTGGAAGCATTAGATTCGCTACAAAATGACTTTTTCCCAAATATCTTTCATATCGCGCCAAATCTGTATTGTTGGAATGGTTATTTCCTACCCAAGCGACACGGCATTGAAGTTTTTTGGTATCGGCACGGCTTAGATAAGCTTAAAAATTTAGATTCTTTAAAAGATAAGGATATTATTGATGTAGGTGGATATATCGGGGATAGTGCCCTCATCTTACAAGAATACACTCACAATAAAGTGCATAGCTTTGAGGCTACGACACAAAATTATGAACTTATGCTTGAAACTATTGCAATAAATAAGGCTGCACGTATTGTGCCTGTGAAAAAAGCTTTAGGGAGCGCACCAAGCAAAATGACAATTAGTGTTAATGGTGGTTCTTCATCTTTTAATCCCTCCCCACACGCAAATGATAAAGATGAAAATGAGGAGGTAGAAATCATTACCCTTGATAGCTATGTAGCAGAGCACAAGATTCAAGTAGGTTTTATTAAAGTAGATATTGAAGGCTTTGAAATGGAGTTTTTAAAGGGCGCAAAAGAGACTATTTGCACTCAAAAACCTACAATGCTTATTTATAGTATTTATCACTCCTTAAATGATTTCTTTGAGATTAAGCCTTTGATAGAATCGTGGAATCTCGGCTATACTTTTTCTATACATAAGCCTATTGATTATACTATTTCAGTAGAAACAGGATTATTTTGCGAAATATTATGAGCCATACACCTGCATACTGACACAATGCAAACTGCCGTGCCATAGAATGAGTGAGCGACAATCCACGCCCACTACCCTATGCTTTGGCAATGCTTTGCTTAGAATCTCAAGTGCTTTTGCGTCATTTTTATCCCTATAAGTTGGCACGAGCAAGCCCCCATTGACAAACAAAAAATTCGCATAACTTGCAGGTAGCCTTTGTCCTTGCTCATCATAGATAGCCTTTGTAAAAGGCAGAGGAATAAGCTTATATGGCTCTCCATTAGATTGTTTTAAAGCGCGTAGTTCCGCCTCCATACTCTTAAGAGATTCAAAATGCTCATCTTGCCTATCATCACAAGTGATGTAAGCAATCGTATCCTCACTAATAAAACGCGCTAGTGTGTCAATATGACTATCTGTATCATCTCCTGCAAGATAGCCTTGTGTAAGCCACAATACAGAATCTAATCCAAAATACTCTCTAAGCTTAGATTCTATTTCATCTTGGCTAAGATGAGGATTGCGATTTTTTTCAAGGAGACATTGTGTATTAGTAAGCAATACCCCTGCCCCATTGCTTTCTATACTGCCACCCTCAAGAATCATATCAGTTTTTATGGGACGATAAGATGAAAAAATTCTTTTTACAAGTGGCGATAAATGAGTATTTTTGAAAGCTTCACAAACAATATTTTGCGTAATTTGATTGTCATAATTTGCAGGATATTTTAGCCCCCAACCATTAAAGACAAAATCAAATAGGGCTATGCCCCCCTCTGCTTCCACGCTAATACCTCCAAAATCCCTCGCCCAAGTATCATTTGTGGGCACACGAACAATATGAAGCCCATATTGTTGATTATACGATTTAAATGTCTCATTTTGAGCAAATGTAATATGTTTTTTAAAATGTGTGTGCAATAATGCCATTCCCTCATCATCATTAATATCCACACAAAGTATTACTGATTCAAAATATAGAATCTGCTCTATAATACGCACAAAACATTCTCGAGCTACCTCAATATGTATTGCCCAATCGCTATTTTTGTGCGGAAAAGCCATTAATATAGCTATTTGTTCCTCCCATTCCGCCTTAAGTCTATATTTGATTTTTTTCATAGATAATCCTTTAAACTTCTTATGTATAATCTTAGCATACTTTGGAATTTTTAAGGAATTTGCTTATGATCTTAAGCATAGAATCAAGCTGCGATGATAGCTCACTTGCCCTAACGAGCATTAATGATGCTTCGCTTCTTTATCATATCAAACTTTCTCAAGATGAAGAACATAGCACTTATGGTGGGATTGTGCCAGAAATTGCTTCAAGACTTCACGCTCAAAGACTTCCAGAGATTCTAAAAAAGCTCAAAGCATTTCTCAATAACGATTTATCTCCTATTAAAGCAGTCGCGGTAACCACGCGTCCGGGACTAAGTGTAACACTCATTGAAGGTTTGATGATGGCAAAGGCACTTTGTCTTGGTTTGCAAGTGCCGCTTATTTGTGTTAATCACCTTAAGGGACATATTTATTCGCTTTTGATTCATAAAGCCACTTCAGATATACAAGCCATTCTCCCTAAAAACACCTCTCTACCCCAACCTCTTGGCATTTTGCTTGTATCTGGCGGGCATACACAGATTCTCCATATGCGCGATTTTAATGCCATAAGCCTTATCGCTCAAAGCCTTGATGATAGCTTTGGGGAAAGCTTTGATAAAGTAGCTAAATATTTGGGATTAGGTTATCCGGGTGGTCCTATTATAGAATCTTATGCTACAACTTTTATGCGCGACTTTCCACATATTGCGCCTCATAATTTTCCTGTGCCACTTTTGCATAATCAAAAACTACAATTTAGCTTTTCGGGTTTAAAAAATGCCGTAAGACTTGCCATTCAAGCTCTACCCCAACCTCTTAGCCCCAAAGATAGAGGAAGTATCTGTGCAGGATTCCAACAAAGCGCGTGTGAACATATCGTGCGCAAAGTAAGATTATATTTTCAAAGCGCGCAGGCACAAGATTTAGAACATTTTGCTATTGTAGGAGGAGCAAGTGCAAATACATACCTACGCACCACCCTAAATGAGCTTTGTGAGGAGTATAATAAACAGCTTCATCTCGCTGACCTTGCTTTTTGTGCTGATAATGCAGCAATGATTGGCGTGTGTGCCATAGAGCATTATAAAAGGGGAGATTTTACACCCATAGATGAAGCGCAAATCTCGCCTAAAAGTTTGCCTACTGATTTTTGTGAGAAATAAGAATCTTGTCTATAAGGATTAGATTCTAATCCTTATAGAATCTATTATAATTCAAGCCCAAGCTCTATCATACCCACATAGTTAGTGCTTGCAGGATAATTAACATTTGTAGCTGTGAGTTTTGAATCGCTCATATTTTCATATTTGCCAATAGCTTTAATATAAAATCCTAGATTTGGCGTAATATTGCTCGCATAGCCCAAACTTGCCTTAATCATATAGTTTGTACCCCCAAGCTTTGAGCTTACATCATTTTGCAAAAGATAATTTCCCGCAAAGAAATGATAGTAACCTACGAGATATTCTATCTTTGAATTATTGCGAGTAGGTAAGAATCCTTCAAGCTCTACCCCGCCTAATTCGCGTGAAAGCCCCACTCCTTTATCTTTTGTATTTGTAGAGAAATTATCCCAACCATATACAGCATTGACAAACAAAGGAAGGTGTTTGCTTGAAATATTTAAACCAATCTTAAAAGAAGCCTCTGTAAAAACTGAAAGAGGCTTTTCGTCAAGAGTTACGAAGTATGCTCCACTTGCTTTTGCGCTCCCTACGCCTATTTTTCCGCTAAGTTCGCTCATAAGCCTTTGTTTGAGAGTGCCACGTGCTGCAAAAGAGAGATAGCCACCTGTGCTACTTATGTTATTTGCTCCTTTGCCATCTAAGGTATGATACGCTCCCCCCACACCTATGCGAAAGCTTGAGCAGTTAGTTTCTTCACAATCAGCGGCAAGGCTTAAAGAAGTTATTGCGCCTAAAAATGCAAGAGAAAGCAACAAGTTTCTAAGAAATTTCAACTGCATAAATCCTCCTTAAAAAATTGGAACACTATATTTTTAATAAAAATTATTTAATGAATAATTTTTAATTTTTGTTTTTTTCTAAGTTTAAAAAAGTATGTTACAAAAGGTAAAATTACTTTTATCTTTTTAAGAGAGTTCAAGCATTCTATCAAGGGCGATTTTTGCCCATTTTTGAATCTCATTATCCAAAAACACTTCATTAATAGGCTTATTATCTTCAAAAGCAAGAAGCACATCACGCACATCTTCAAGAGTTGTTTCATTCATTGTGGGACATTGAGGCTTACTTGAGCTAAGGACAAAGGTTGTTTGTTTGCCATTATATTTAGGACGCAAACGATTGACAAGATTAAATTCTGTGCCTACTGCCACTTTTTGCTCCAAAGGCAAATTTTGCACATAAGCAATGATTTGACTTGTCGAGCCAACAAAATCAGCAAGTTCTACGACACTCGGGTCGCATTCAGGATGCACGACAATTTTAATATCTGCAAATTTTTCACGATAAAAGGTAATATCTTGTGACGTGAAAAGCTGATGCACAGAACAGAATCCATCATAGCAAATCACATCAGCGCTAAGCACTTTTTCTTTGTCATCTGTGCCCAATATCGCGGATTTTTTGCTATTTAAACGAGCGAGATTCTCTCCCAGACATTTATCAGGGAGAAAAAATATCTTTTTGCCCTGCTCCTTTGCAAAATTAAAAATCTTATGAGCATTTGCACTTGTGCAAACAAGCCCTCCCATTTGAGCAACTTTTGCTTTAACATCAGCATTTGAATTAATATAAGTAATAGGAAAGATAGAATCTTTACTTAAGCCATAGGATTGCAAAAGAGCAATACTTTCATCATAATAATCACTATCTATCATTCTTGCCATAGAACAACACGCTAAACGAGGCATAATCACACGCTTTTGTGGAGCAAGCACCTTAACGCTTTGTCCCATAAATGCTACGCCACAAAATACAATGAGATTTTTCTCACTTGCTGAAGCCTTGCGGGAAAGCTCCAAACTATCTCCACATAAATCTGCCAAGGCAACAATTTCATCTTTTTGATAATAATGTGCTACAAGTAGCGCTTCAAGCTTATGAAGTAATGTTTTGATTTCATCTGTGATTAGATTATGAAGTGTGCTAGACATATTATTCCTTATATTAGATTCTACGCATAAGTGCCTAAATCTTGGGCAAATTTTACTTTTTGATTAATATTTATATCGGGGATCATTTGTTCCATAAAAAGCACAATGGTTGAACCCATTTTAAACATACCTAATTCCTCGCCTTTTTTCACGCTTATGGGCGTAGTATAGGTATAGGTTGTATTATGCGCTTTGGCATTACTTTGAATCTTAGGCTCACAATGCATTACCATAGAGCCGACATTGAGCGCACCAACAGCAACAAAATAAATCCATTTATTGCTTGATGTTTTTGCTACCACGACTACGCGTTCATTTCTCACAAAAAGGTTTTGATTTTTTTGCAAAGAAGGGAGATTGACCGGCAGCAGCTCTCCGCCAAAATAGCGCATTTCACAAATCTGCATATCACAAGGCGCGTGATAGCGATGATAATCTCTTGGTGAGAGATAAAAATTTATATAATAAAACTCCCTATCAAGCTTCTGTCCTAAAAGCTCTTCAACAGAATATTCCATACCTTTAATCTGCAAGGCGTATTTATCGCTTGTCTTGCCCATTTGCGTAATAAGCGAATCACAAGGAGCGATAAGCACAATGGGATTAGGATTTATCGCTCTAGGTTTAGACAGAGAGCGGGTAAAAAGTGCATTAAGCGAAGTATAGCTAGAGGCTAGTGCAAACTCACTCAAATCTATATCAAAAATCTTTACATACACACTATTGATAAAATGCTGCAAAAAAGACGGAAATTCACAAGAGGCAAATCGCCCAAAAAGTCGTGAAAATTTGTTTGAAAGATTCATATTCTACCTCATTTTGTAGTAATTTTTGGCTGCTTATATTTGCGTATTGCCAATATATAAAACAATGGCGTATCACAAAGAGCTAAAAAGACTTTTATACAAAAATCTGCTAAAAGCATCATTATAACTTGCTCCCAAGGATATATAAATAAAAATGCAATATGAAAGAAAATCATCGTGTCAATGAATTGTGAAATCATTGTGCTTGCATTATTGCGTAGCCACCACAGGCTTGGAAAGCGATTTTTAAGATAAAAGAAAATATGCACATCAAGATTTTGTGAGACAATAAAAGCACATACACTCGCTATGGCAATGCGTGGCTCACTCATAAAAAGTGAGGGGAAAAAAGCTAGGAATAGCCCCACCCAAAGCGTTTTTAATACTTGGGCTTTGCTGTATTTCTCGCTCAAAATATCCATAAGCAAAAAACTAATGGGATAAGTGAGCGCACCATAGGTCAGCGGAGAGCCTAAAATTGGATACTGCACGGAATAGTTTGCCACTATGATAATGAGGGCAAAAAACACGCTAGAACCTATGAAAGTAAAAAAACTCATTTCTTTCACTCACTCACTCCTTTTTTGTCGTGGATTTGGTTGTAGAAGATTCTAAAACTTATGCGCATTTGCAGCTACACCCCCATATCGTGCGCTTTAGAATCTACATCATTTTTAGAATCTTGGCTTTTAGAAATTTCTGCTATCCCTAGATTCTCTAAAATTTGATAAGAGAGTTGCGAATTATAATCAATCAGGCTTGTTTTTAGCTGAGACTCCCACGAAGCAAAGCCTTGACGCATTTTGTCCTTGAAGTCCTCCTCGTTTATTATCTCATCAACACTATTAATCGCATAATCACTCGCCACAAAGAATCCTATCGCACACAAAGGCGCAAAGCCCCCACACAAAAGTGAGCCACCACCCGCACCTATCGCACCACTCAAGCTTTTTTTTGCCACGCTTTTGCCTATCACTTTTGCTCCGGTTTTAGCAACGGCTTTGCCCGAGGCTTTAAGAATCATCGCCCCCACTATACTTGCGCTTAGTAGGGCTGCCACGCCATCACTTGCGCGAGGATTGAGGAGTTCTAAGCCCTTGCTAAACTCATCAAAAGATATAGCTTGTGTGATATGCGCGTTTGTGGGGTTTCTATGCAGCGTGAAAAAGCCAAAAGTCTGCTCTAAACGCGTTTTGAGCGCAGAAAAATGCGTATCATAAAGCGCGTTTAGCCTCTCTTGTAAATCATAAGGCGTATAGGTTTTAAGCAAAAAGATAAACTGCTCTTGGGCTATATCCTCGCCCTTGCCAATAGCAGCATAAAAAAGCCTTGTATATTCGCCACGCACACTAAAATACCAGCTTGAATATTCATCAATGATTTTTTCTTTTTGCGCGAGATAAGCATTTAAAATCTGCTCTGTATCGGCGTTTATACCAGATTCAAAATCTGCTAGATTCTCCTTGATTTTACGCTCTAACGAGGGCAAATCACTCGTGCTAATGAGATTGTGTGTGCCTTGCAAACTGATTTGAATATATTGCTCATTGTCTTTTAGAATCTGTGAGCTTATGAGCGGTGGGAGATTCTTAGACTTTGCTAAGGGTTGGAGGTGGATACTGATATTAAAGGCGATATAGACAAAAATAAGGAAAAACACCATAGCGAAAAATTGCCTAAAGGCGCGGGTTTGTGTGAAATCTTGCACTTTAGCACATTGAGTGCTAGAAAATTTTGAATCTAGCGTATCTTGCGGTATTGTGGGCGTATTAGACGCTAATATTTTTGTATCTAATGCTTGAGATGTAAAATTATCGTGTGTATTCTTAGAATCTTGCACGATTGTGTCCTGCGCGCCATTTGGGGAGATTCCCCCCACGCACAAAAGTGCGAAACTCGCAAATGAGGCAAAATGCCCACACGCAAACAACATAATAAGCCCAAAGCGCAAATAGCTATCGGCGACATTGAGATACAGCACATCAAGGAAAGATTTTTTGAGTAGCACGAAACCAAAGAGTTCCTGCCAAAAATGCGAGTGCATTTGCGCGATATTGTAGCTCTGTATAAGCGCGTGATAATGCGCATACACATCTCCTTGCGGCGCACTAGATTCTAAAGGTGCTATGCCATTAAGCATAAGCTCGAATACAACAGCTAAGACAGCAGCGATAAGAGCGGTGTATTTTTTTGCTAATGTGGTGGCAAATTCAATGCTTATATTCGCGCTACAAATCATATGCACGATTTTGAATCCATACACGCTACAAGGTACAAGAAGGCAGAAAATGAGTATATCGCTCCCGCTAGGAAAAAGGAGCATAAAAAACAGCGACACGCTCCCAATAAGGGCAACGCCAAAACTTAGAATCTTCGCGACAAAAAAGCGTCCAAAATAGCGATGAAAGATAGAATCTAGCTTGTAGTAGGCTTTAATCGTGGCTTGTTTTTTGATTTTTAAAATATCATAAGTATAGACAAAAAGAGCACAAGTTTGCAGCATAAAAGCAATATAGAGTAAAAATGATAAATGCGGATAGAATCCCACGCATAGAATACACATCACCGCGCATATAAAACATACAAGTGAAAAAAATCGTTTGAATGGCTTTATCATTATGTGGTCGCCCCTAGCCAAAAGGCTAGAAGGTTTGTGTTATTTTGTAATCGCAGTAAGTGAGATTTCAACGCGGCGATTTTTTGCGCGTCCCTCTGCAGTTTTATTTGAAGCAATAGGCTCACTTTCGCCAAGCCCTTCAATCACAAATCGTGCTTCTTTGACTTTTTGACTTTGCAAATATGCCGCTACGCTTTGAGCTCTTTGCTGTGAAAGAGTAAGATTTTTTGCCGCACTGCCTGTATTATCTGTGAATCCAACAACAGAAACGATTGTTTTGTCATATTTATTCAGCACTTTTGCCACAGAATTAAGCACCTTGTAAAAATCCACGCTTAAGTCCGCACTCCCGCTCTTAAATGTAATATCGCCGGGCATATTAAGGGTAATTTCATTGCCATTTTTAGTAACACTCACGCCTGTGCCTTGCAACTCTTCGCGGAGCTTTTTATCTTGTATATCCATATATCCGCCCACTGCGCCACCTGCCAATGCGCCAACACCCGCGCCAATAGCCGCACCTTTTGCCCTGTCTTTCTTGCTTGCCAATGCGCCAATCCCTGCGCCCACTGCTGCCGCGCCCACTGCGCCAATAGCAGTCTTGCTAATTTGCGATTCGCCTGTGTAAGGATTTGTCGTGCAAGCTGCCATAAGAAGCGCGCCACAAAGTGTGATAGAGATTTTTGAAGTCGTTGTCCTTAACATAAATTTTTCCTTTTGTGATAGATCATAAACCCGTGCATTATATCCACAAAGAGTTTATTTTTATCTTAAAATAGGCTTAGGTTTGTGATTGAAATGACTACAAATGTAGATATTTGAGACAAGCTGAAATGGCTCGTTTGCGATGAGATATGGCATTTTTAGCACTTGGAGTAAATTCTGCTAAAGTCTGCTTATGCGGATTTAAATCTAAAGGCACAAAGATAGGGTCATAACCAAAGCCTTCCGTACCCCTCGCTTCACTTATGGCTATGCCCTCTAAACGCCCCTCGAAACATTCAATATAGCATTGCTCTATGGGTGGCAATGGCAAAGATTCTACAAAAATAAGGGCGATATGCGCGGTAAAAAACGCAGGAGTTGGCGCAAATGGGGCGATATGCTCTATAAGGCATTGGAGATTCTCACTATCGGTGCTATTGTGCGCGATGTGGGAGGTATTTAAACTCATCGTAGGCAGTTCTTGTGATTGCGCCGAATCTAAATGCGTATTAAAATGCTTAAAACTCGCATATCTTGCGCTATAAATGCCCGGCTCTCCATTGAGTGCGGGGACACATAAACCGCTGTCTTCAGCGATAATAGCAAGGGGAGCTTTGAGGGGATACATTGCTGAATATGCTAGATTCTGCGAGTTTGCAAAGTCTGTATTTACGCCCTGCCCTTGAGTTTGTGTGTTTTGCGTAAGTCTAGATTCTGTATTTTGCGAATCCTGTATATATTTTGCATATAGGGCTTGATAAATAGCCTTTACCTTAAGTGTGGCATTCTCACTAAAACTCGCGCCACTTTCTACAATCTCTAAAGATTCTAATATCTCCTCATACGCATACACTTGCGCGTCTGTATCGCCTAGCATTGCCTCAAATTCGCGGATTTTGTGCTTATTTCCTGTGGCAAGTATGATAGTCATTTGAAATCTCCTTAAAATTTAGAATCTAAAGCCTTTATGAGCCTTTTTTGCGGACTTATTACCTTGAAATCCAACAAAAATCAAGTTGTATTAATGCCATATCTTGCGCCGTGGCAGTATGTATTTTTTGCGTGTGAGTTTGCCAAGGGTGTGGATTCTAATCCTGTGCTTTGCGGCTCTTTTTTGAATCTTAAGCCTATCTTTTGGGGCAATAGCAAGGAGCATTTCATAAGTTTCTCCGCTATGGAGCAAATGCCTAAAGCGCGGTGCAAAAATGGGAAAATATGCCTTGAATCCTAGCCGATTTATCGTGCAAAGTTGCACAATATCGCTTAAGATTCCGTCTGAAATATCCATACCGCCCCTAAGAAATGGGGCGCATTCTCTTATGAAACCCGTGCGGATAGTGGGGCGCAAAAATCTACCTTTGGCTTTCAAACGAGGTTTTATGCTTGTAGATTCTGTATTAATATTCGTATTTTTAGCTTTAAACCCCTCGTATTTATGGGTATTAAGCAAGTTTTTTAGCACTTTTGATATTTGAGTGATAGAATCTCTAGGATACCTATCGCTTGTGTAGCAAAGGAGGCTATGTAATGGAATCTTATCGCGATAAAGCGTGTGCTTAGATTTTTTAGCAAAAAGTGTAATATGAATCTGCAAAGAAAGCGCGGTTATGGTGTCTCCGCCAATAAGTTTAATAGAATGTGAGCGACAAAATGTCTCTATGCCACGCACAAAATCCTTTATCTCCGCCTTTTGCCACGACTTAGGCAATGCCACGCTCAAAGTCGCATAAAGAGGCGTGGCATTCATCGCTATGATGTCGGAATAATTGACTAAAAAAGCTTTGTAGGCAATATCATAGGGCGAAAACCACTTCATAAGGAAATGCACACCCTCGCAAAAACTATCCGCACCAACAAGAAAAGATGTTATATCCTGTGCGTGTATGTGGGCTTTGTGCGCTACGCGCGGAGGTGGAGTGTAGCGGGAATATGGAGAATGGCAAAATGTGGAATGATAAGGCGAGGCATTACAATCTAAAATGCAGCAATCATCACCCACGCCCTTTGTGATACCACTTTTTTGCAGCAATGAAAGAAAGTAAGATTCTCTATCAAAGCCTAGCATTGGCTTATCCTGCTCTTTATGCTTAGATTCACACACGCATTACACATATTAAAGCAGTGCAAGGCGGATAGAAAATCAAATCTTAGCACGACACAAGTCCTAGCTTTCAATCTTAAGACTTAAATCCAGCCATTGTGCCTGATGAATAAGAGAGCCTATGCTGATAGCTTCCACGCCGCTTAGGGCGTATTCTCGTATATTTGAAAGACTGATATTGCCACTTGCTTCAAGCGTGATATGCGGGGCGTTGGCATTGCGATAAGCGACTACTTCTTGAATCTGTGCTATATTCATATTATCGCACATTATCACATCAACACCGGCATTTATAGCTTCTTTTGCCCTGTCAAGATTCTCGCATTCCACTTCAATGGGACACATAAATGGCAGTCTCTCCATAGCAGTGCTAATAACCTCTTTCAAATCCCCAATATGCGCTAAATGCGTATCTTTAAGCATTAGCATTGTATCAAGCCCAAAGCGGTGATTATGCGCCCCACCATTGCGCACAGAGTATTTCTCCAGCTCCCGCAACAATGGGCGGGTTTTGCGCGTATCAAGGAGCTTTACCGAAGTATCTTTTATCGCCTCTATATAGCGATGTGTGAGCGTGGCAATCCCGCTACTATGGGCGAGAATATTCAGTAATACACGTTCAACCTGCAAAATCTTTATGTAATCCCCCTCTATTTTTGCCAAATACGCTCCTTTTTCAAAAGATTCACTATCTTTATATGAATCTATAAGTGTAAGGTTAAAATACTCAATGAGTGCGCGGAGATACACTTCGCCTGAAAAGATTCCCTCCTCTTTAGCTAAAATATAGGCTTTAGCATTCTTTGTCGGTGTGCATAATTCATACAAATCGCCCCTGCCTAAATCCTCGCTTAGAGAATCCGTAATAAAGCGTAAAACACTTTGTGCCGTCATAACATACCTTTGTAAGTAAAAAAATGTAAGTGTAAGAGCAAGGATAGCATAAAATGCAATCACAACCCCTTAAACCAATGTGGCTAAGGGGGAGATTGCGGAGAGTTGAGGAATTATTTTACGGGGTGAAGCTCATTAGCATAAAACTTGAATGATTCAATCCCGCGCTCAATCGCCCATTTATAAGAAACAGACACAAAAGCCCAATTAATATGCTTCCAAAATGCCTCCAAATACGCAGGACGCGCATTTCTATGGTCGATATAGTAAGCGTGTTCCCACACATCTACCACCAAAAGCGGCACTTTGCCTTCAGTTACAGGTGTAGCAGCATTGCTTGTTTGCACGATTTCAAGCTTTTTGTTTTGTGGGTTATACACGAGCCAGTTCCAGCCAGAGCCAAAGAGCGTAGTGCTTGAAGCGATGAATTTTTCTTTTAGCCCTTCAAGTGAGCCAAACTCTGCATTAATCGCCGCACTTAGTTCCGCGCTTAAATCGCTTGTCTTTGGGCTTATGCAGTCCCAATAAAAATCGTGATTATACACTTGCGCTGCATTATTAAACATACCGCCGCTAGATTTAAGAACGATGTCGCCAAGCTCAGCTTTTTCAAACTCTGTGCCTTTGATGAGATTATTGAGATTATTCACATAGGTTTGGTGATGTTTGCCGTGATGATAGGAAAACGCCTCTTCAGTGAGGAATCCGCTAAATTCGTTTGTGCCATAAGGTAATGTGCGTAGTTCAAACATATTTTACTCCTTAAGTATTGTGCGTATTAAGATTCTATGATGTTGCAATAATTTATAGAACCCATAACGGCTTTTAACAAAAATGCAAAAGCGCGGTATTATAATCAATTTTTTTTAATTTTCATTCCACAACTTGATAAAATGTATCTAGCCCTACTCTGCGCTGCTTTATAACGCCTTTTTGGCATAGCTCATCTAAGAGTGCTAAAGTTTTAGAATCTAGCATATTATGCGTATCAATCACGCTCAAAGGTCGCCGCTTAAGTAAGCCCAAAAGCTGCTCGTGTGTGTAATATTTACGCGATTGTGAAGCCTCTAAACCTGCTTGAGATTCTAAATCTTTTTTAGAATCCGCACGAGATTCTAAATCAACCGCGTGAGCGCGTTTAGGGAGATTCACTTGCAAATTCTTATACGCATAAAAGCACTGCGCGAGTTCTGCGAGTGTTTCCTCACTCACCGCCTCGACTTTGTAGGCTGGTGGGCGGTCGATACTGCCTATATCTACACGATGAAGTGGCAAACTCGCCAAAAACGCAGCAACCTCCTTAGCTTGAGCTAGGCTATCGTTTATACCCTTGACAAAAAGCACCTCGGCGACTATCTCGCCTTTAAATTCCGTACAAAAACGCGCTATACCCTCTTTGATTTGTGCTAGAGAAAGGCTAGAATGCGGTCTATCCACGCGCTTAAATGCTTTCTCCTCCAAACTATCACAAGAAAACTTCACAATATCAAGATTCTGTAATGCCTCACGTACCTGTTTTTTCCATAACAGCGAAGCATTTGTCAAAAGAAGTAATTTTATAGAATCTGGCACAATCTCATTAAGAGTGCTAATTAACTCCTGTAAATGCGGATAGAGCGTTGGCTCACCATTTGCAGTAAGCGTCAAAACATCGCATTGATGAACTTCTAGTGCCGCTTTTACAGCTGATACAATCTCGCCAACAGACACAATATGCGACATAAAATCCACGCTCTTAGCCCCTTGTAGCTCACAATACACGCAGTCAAAATTACATTGCTTCCCCTGTGGCGATAAATCAACGCCGAGTGAGCGACCAAATCGCCTAGAATGCACCGGACCAAAAACAATTTCCATATCTCCCGCCTTTCATCTCTTATATCTGTAAAATCCGCTCAATACGCCCTCAATCGCGCTTATTCTTTAGTTTATAGTATCCTTTACATATCAGTATCAAATTTATACTTGATAAACAATTTATCAAATCTCTTATAATACTTAACAGCCTTGTTTGCCTAACTCCCTCATAAAAGCTTCAAAAAAAGCGCAGAAGCTTACCTCAAGACATTATTATTTAGAATCCAGACTAAATAATAATGTGGATTATAGTTAAAGAAAACTTAAATTTGTAAAGATTCTATGCAAGATGGATTTATTTACACGAGATTCTCTAAAAGCCGTGCGATTTGCCCCTGCTTGCTTCTCGATTCATATCTCTTAAAAGCCTCAAAATGGATAAAATCTTAACTTTTTACGATAGAATCCGCAACTTTAGCTTGATAAAGCGCAAAGTTTTGATTTTAGTAATGGAGTATGTTTTGTCTATTTTTGCCTCTTTTTGTTGCCAATGTGCTTTCCATCTTTGCGCCTTCTCTAGTCTCTTAACTCGTATTCGTGCATTTATGCGCTATTTCCTTAGCTTTTGTGTCGCACTTAGCATACTTTGCCTCTTGCAATCCTGTGCTACTAACAATACCTATGTGGACATAAATGATGATCCACACTATGCAATAAGGCAAATTGCGGGGAATCAGCTCCGTTCCTATGCAAATGACAATAAGGCACTCTTACGCAATATCCAAGAAGCCAAAAAGCAATACAATAAAATTACCCAAACCCTTAGTGGCAATGTCGCAAAGCAGTGGGCAAATGAGGATATATCCCTGCCCAGCGCACAAACCTATGTAAAATACTCAAACCAATACAAGATAAAAACAAGCATAAATTTTGCTAATGGCGCGATTCGCATAGAGAGCTTAGCGGGGGCTATCGCGCTAGAAAAGGCGATTTCAAACACACTCTTAATGCCACAGAATCCTAGCAATGTAGATTTATACTCAAGCGCGGATTTTAAAATCGAGGGTAAGCCATTTTTAGCCGGGCTTGTAAAAGATAATGAGGGACAGGATATTCTCACGCAGTGGCGCGCGGATAGATATGCGAAATATTTAATAGAAAATCACCTCAAAACGCGTAAGGATAGCAATGGTAAGAGCGTGGATTATGTGGATTTGCAAATGGTGGGAGATTATCAAAGTAAAAGCGAGCATAGATATGAAGAGCTTGTGCGTAAATACGCGCATAAGTATAATATCTCTCCCGCGCTCGTGCTAGGCATTATCCAAACTGAATCTAATTTTAACCCTTATGCAGTGAGTGCTGCACCTGCTTATGGGCTAATGCAAATTGTGCCAAGCACTGCAGGAGCAGACGCATATGAGCTCATAAATGGCAAAAAGGGGCAACCCACAAAGCAAATGCTCTTTAACCCCGAAACAAATATTGAATATGGCGTAGCGTATTTAAGCATACTTTTTAATCGCTATTTGCCAAATGTCAAAGATAAACAAAGTCAAGAATATTGTGTTATTACCGCATATAATGCAGGAGCCGGAAGTGTGTTAAGGACTTTTCATAATGACAAAAATCAAGCTTTTAATCGTATAAATGCCCTCTCATCGTCTAAAGTCTATGATACCTTGCGCTCTAAACTCCCATCTGATGAAGGCAGACGCTATCTCCTCAAAGTCAGCACATTTAAGAAAAATTACGAGCATATTAAATGATGCGATTGGTTGAATTTTACTCTGAGCAAAAGACTTGCAGCTATATAGATTCAAAGCAGAGTTTGTTTCGGTATTTTCATATCCAAAATGTAACACCGACATTCTACTATGGACTACTTGAACGTGGTTGGAGACGCTTTGGGAATTATTTTTTTACGCCTATGTGTGAAGGCTGCACCGATTGCATTTCAATACGCACCTTAATTGATGATTTCACTTTTAGCAGAAATCACAAGAGATTGCTAAAAAAAGCTCAAAATATTGATATTTACATACAAAAACCCACTATAACTCAAGCACACATAGAACTTTATAATCGCTATCATCGTGTGATGCGTGATAAAAAAGGCTGGGAATACACTCCAACCACGCCAGAATCTTATATGGATATGTTTGTCGATGGACATCAGGACTTTGGCTATGAGTTTTTATACTTTTTAGATTCCCAACTTATAGGCGTGGGGCTTGTCGATGCGCTTTTTGATAGTATCACAGCGGTGTATTTTTACTATGACCACGACTTTGCCGCTTATAGCCTTGGCACACTCAATATTCTTAAGCAAATCCAAATCGGCAAAGAAAATGGGCTCAAATACTTCTATCCGGGCTATTGGATAAAAGACCATTATTGTATGGGCTATAAAGAGCGATTTACGCCTTTTGAAGTGCTTAAAAATATCCCTGATGTGTTTGAAGCACCCATTTGGGAAATGTATAATGGATAAGAAGTTATGAATCCTAAGTTACAAGGCATTTATGCGATTTCAGATGAGATTCTCACTCCTTATGAGATTTTGCCTCAATGTTTAGAATCCGCTCTTAAAGCAGGGGTGAAAATCTTTCAGTTGCGTGATAAAAGCCATAGTGATTCTTGGCTTTATCCTAAGGCAAAAGAGCTTATGGCATTGTGTGAGAAATATAATGCGCTTTTTGTGATGAATGATAGATTGAATCTCGCCTTAAAACTAAACGCTCCTGCTTTGCATTTAGGTAAAGATGATGGGGTAATCGCTCAAGCAAGAGAAAGTTTCAAAGGAATTTTAGGTGCTTCAAGTTACGCAGATGTGCAGAGAGCAAAAGATTTAGAATCTCTTGGTGTGGATTATGTCGCTTTTGGAGCGTTTTTTGCCTCTCCTACGAAACCAAATGCCCCTCTTGCACCTTTAGAGATTCTAGAATCTGCCAAAGCAAGTTTAAACATTCCCATTTGTGCTATCGGGGGAATTAGCACTCAAAATATACATTTGCTAAAAAATGCTGATATGTGCGCTGTCATCAGCTCTCTATGGCAGTGTAAAATACAAGATTCGCCCTTAGAGATTAAATATCAAAATATCTATCACAATGCCCTTGCCTTGATTCAATCTTTAGAATAAGATAAGACAAATATCAGTAGAATCTAACTTTTAGCATTTATTAAATTGTTGTGGGGGAAATTATGCGTTGTTTGCTCTTGTTTATCTGTGTTTTATGGTTTTGTGGTTGTGCTCATTTGAGTGTAGATTCTCAAGTAGATTGTGGTAATGCAGAGGATTGTATGGCAAAAGGCTTTGAATTTTTTGATGAAGCAAACTACACTCAAGCAGCACCATATTTTACCAAAGGTTGTGATTTAGATAGCAGAGGTTGCTTTATTTTGGGCGTTCTGTATTATGAGGGTAAAGGTGTAAAACAAAATTACAATAAAGCTAGAGAATTATTTGAGAAAGTTTGTGAGTTAGGTGATGAGGGTGCTTTGGGCTGTATGTCTTTGGGTCAATTATATTATGAGGGCAAAGGTGTGAAGCAAGATTATATAAAAGCAATAGAATATACCACAAAAAGTTGCAATATGGGTGAAATTGGGAGTTGCTATAATCTAGGACTTTTATATGGAAAAGGTGAGGGTGCAAATCAGGATTCTCTAAAGGCTAAAGAGATTTTTACTCAAGTTTGTAATCATAAAATAACCGCAGGAAAAAGTGGTGGTATTCCCGTTACAGACTTAATGTATAAACCTATGGGTTGCACTGCGCTGGGAGATATGTATTATTATGGATATGGTATAAAGCAAGATTATATAAAAGCAAGAGAATTTTATACTAAGGCGTGTGAGAGTATAAGGGGTGTAGCTTCAGCTTGCACAAATCTAGGTATTTTATATGATAAAGGTATGGGTGTGAAGCAAGATTTTGCAAAAGCACAAACGCTTTATATCAAAGGCTGTGAGCTAGGAAGTGGAGCAAGTTGTGGTAATCTAGGTTTAATATACTATCAAGGTAAAAATGTCAAGCAAGACTTCAATAAAGCTAAAGTTTTTTTCACCAAAAGCTGTGATTTAGGCACAGCAAAGGGTTGTTATCAATTAGGTGAGATGTATTATCGTGGTGATGGTGTTTTACAAGATGATAGAATCGCATATGAATTTTTGAGTAAGCTTATAGTATGGATAAAAGTCTAGATTACAACAACTTAGGCTTACTCTATGCTTGGAGTGAAAATGTCAAGCACGACTATGCAAAGGCAAAAGCAATTTTTAGCAAATCTTGCGATGAGGGTAATAGTATAGGTTGTGTGAATCTCGGTGTTTTGTATGCCTATGGCAGAGGAGTAATGACAGATTATACAAAAGCAGTGGAACTCTATACACAAGCTTGTAATATGGATAATCGTGTTGGTTGCTATAATCTAGGATTACTTTATGACGAAGGGTATAAAGGAGTTCGGCAGGATTATTTCAAGGCGAGGGAGCTATATGCTAAAAGTTGCGATATGGGCAATGGCTCTGCTTGTTTTAGTTTAGGTTTGCTCTATAGCGAGGGTAAAGGCGTAAGGCAAGATTATATCAAGGCTAGAGAATTATATACAAAGGCTTGTAATATGGGTGAAGCAGGGGCTTGTAATAATTTGGGAGTTTTTTATACTTATGGAAAAGGTGTGAGGCAAGATAAAGCTAAAGCAAGAGAGCTCTTTGGCAAAGCTTGTGATATGGGGAATCAAAAAGGTTGCGATAACTATAAAGACTAAAAATTCATTAGTTTTAAAAATTAGAATCCTACCACTCCTCCCCAATGCCGAGCATAATGCACTTATCAAATCGCGGCAATACGCAGTAAGCATAAATCTTGCGCCCTATGCCAAAAAATTCCATATCTGTCAAATATCGTCCATCAAAATTAAGATAAAATATATGCTCATCATTTGGGGTAAGCCTTGCGCCAATGCCTACACCGCCCAAATGGCTGTATTTAATAAATTCATTAATAAAAGCCCCTATAAGCACAATGCCACCGCGCAAAGACTCTTTATCTTGCTGTGAGAGTGTGCGATAGGCACTATATTCTACAATAGGACGCGCAGGACGTGAGGAATAAAGAGGATAATCTTTCTCTAAAGTTTGCTTTTTGACTTGTTCTAAGTAAGATTCTAAAACTTCCGTATTGCGCTCTAAATAATATTCACCATTTTTTGGGAACCTAAAGGGGTTTGGCTCTTCATTTATTACAGCATTCCCCTCTGCTAAAGCTACACTAGCCCATATAAAAGCAATAAAAAAATATAGAATCTTCACAAATCCTGCTCTATCATCTTTTCAAAGCTCTTAAAATAAAGCTCACTCATCTCTTCAAGGCTAATATTAATCTCATCAACGCAAAAAATATCCCCGCCCACGCAGCCTATCTCATTCAAAGGTATTTTATGCTTTTTAGCGAGATTCATAAGTGTAGGGAGATTCTCGCCTACAACCTCTACAATAATGCAGCTTTGAGAGGGCGCAAAAAGCAAGTGAGAGGGTAAGCTCGTATGCACATTACAGCCTACAAGATTCCCTTTATCATTGCATAGAGCCATTTTAGCAAGGCTTATAGCTACTCCGCCCTCACCCACATCTTTTGCCGCACTTAGAATCCCACTATCACGCGCTTCTAGCATAAGATTCCATAAATCGAGTTCTTTTTGTAAATCTATGTGTGGTATTGCCCCATATATACGCCCCTCACACAGCTTTTGCACAAGTGAGCCGCCAAATTCAGCCCTTACCTCACCTAGCAAAACGAGCGTATTTCCTTGTGTTTGAAGAGACGAAGGCAAAGCCTTTTTGACATCATCTATCATACCTACACTCACAATACTGGGCGTGGGGTAAATATCTATGCCATCACTTTGATTGTGTAATGAGACATTCCCGCTCACCACAGGAGTATTGAGAATCTTACACGCTTCCTTAATCCCCTCGCACACCTCTTTAAAGCTCCACATCACCTCTTTATTGTGTGGGGAGCCAAAGTTGAGGCAATTACTAATCGCTAAAGGTTTCGCGCCATTGACGATTGAGTTTCGCCCTGAAGTTGCTACCGCGATTTTTGCGCCCTCTTGCGGATTAAGATAGCAATAGCGCGGATTGCAATCCACACTCATACTTAAACCTATATTGCTATTTTTTATGCGTATCATACTCGCATCGCCACTTCCTGCAGGAGTGATAGTGTTGCTTTGCACACTGCTATCATATTGACTATATACCCATTGTTTATCTGCAATTTCCACGCTAGAAAGCAGTTTGCAAAAAATCTCTTGTGTGCCTAAATCTGTCTTAATGCTATCTGCTTTATCCTTTTGGGTTGGGATTTCTCGCACAGGCATATCAAGTATTGGCGCGTTCTCGCTTAGCTCTTTAATTGGAATCTCCGCACATTTCTCTCCGTGCCAAAAAAGCTCCATAATGCCACTTTTTGTAACTTCTCCAATAATTGCTGCATCTACTTCCCATTTGGCAAAAATATCTAATACCTGTTGCTCACAACCTTTTTTAGCGCAAATAAGCATTCTCTCTTGAGATTCGCTTAGCATCAATTCATAAGGATTCATTCCTTCTTCGCGCATAGGCACTTTATCAAGGTGCATAATCATTCCGCTACCGCTGCGCCCCGCCATTTCAAAGCTCGAGCTTGTAAGCCCTGCCGCGCCCATATCTTGAATCCCAACAATTAAATCTTGCTTGAAAAGCTCTAAACACGCTTCAAGCAAAAGTTTTTCTGCAAACGGGTCGCCTACTTGCACCGCGGAACGCACAGCCTTTGAAGTAGAGCTGAAACTATCACTGCTCATCACTGCTCCACCTAACCCATCACGTCCTGTCTTACTCCCTACATAAATAACAGGATTCCCTATCCCTTCAGCTTTTCCATAAAAAATCTCATCTTTTTTGACTAATCCTAAACAAAATGCATTTACTAAGATATTACCATTATAGCAAGATTCAAAACTCATTTCTCCGCCAATGGTAGGCACACCCATACAATTTCCATAACTCCCTATGCCCTCTACCACGCCACGCAGTAAATAGCGATGTTTGCGCCCTAATGCACCTTTATCATTCACATCGCCAAATCGTATGGAGTTTAGCATCGCCACAGGACGCGCACCCATTGTGAATACATCACGCATAATGCCCCCTACTCCCGTAGCTGCCCCCGCGTGAGGTTCAATAAAACTCGGATGATTGTGGGATTCTATTTTGAAAATCGCACATAGATTATCACTAATCTCAATTACACCCGCATTTTCACCGGGACCTTGCACGACCCAAGGCGCACTCGTAGGAAAACCCTGCAAATATTTCTTGCTCGATTTATAGCTACAATGCTCACTCCACATAGCCGAAAAAATGCCTAACTCTATGAGATTTGGCGCACGATTTAAAATCTTCACTATCTCATCATAATCTGATTGTGAGAGCTTGTGAGTCTTAAGTGCCTCATCAATCTCTGCAATCTCACCCAAAAGATGTGTAATGTCTGCCATTCTCTACCTCGCACACAATGTTTATAAATCTGCTATCTGCATAAGCTCAAGCCTTAAAACCATAAAAAAGCGCGAATTTTATCATAAGTTAGCTTTTTTTTGCTTTATGGTAAAGAATGCGACAAACTGAACTCAAAAGTTATATTAAAAAGCTGAAATTTAAGTTTGCGATAAACTTTGATTAAATACAATTTACGCGCTTTAAATGCACGATAAGGAGAAAGCGCAAAATGAAGTATATTAAGTTTTTTAAAGAGCTGAATAATAAAGATGTGCCAATCGTTGGTGGCAAAAATGCAAGTATTGGAGAGATGTTTCAAGAGCTTGTGGGTGAGGGTATTAAAGTCCCTAATGGATTTGCTATCACAAGCGAAGCATATTGGTATTTGCTCGATTCTGGTGGCATACGACAAAAAATTATTGATTTGCTTGATGGCGTTGATGTAACTGAAATTGATGTACTTAAAACGCGTTCTAAAAAAATTCGTGAGCTTATTTTTGGCACACCTTTTCCTGCTGATTTGCGCGAAGAGATTTTCGAAGCATATAAAAGACTAAGTGAAGAATATGGTATGAAAGATGCTGATGTAGCCGTGCGCAGCTCTGCAACTGCTGAAGATTTGCCCGATGCAAGTTTTGCAGGACAACAAGATACATATCTCAATGTGAAAGGTAAAACAGAGCTTATACACTATGTCAAATCTTGCCTTGCTTCACTTTTTACTGATAGAGCGGTAAGTTATCGTGCTTCAAGGGGGTTTGACCACTTTAAAGTTGCCCTTTCTGTGGGAGTGCAAAAAATGGTGCGCGCGGATAAAGGAAGTGCAGGGGTGATGTTTAGTATTGATACAGAGACAGGATTCAAAGATGCGGTATTTATTACCTCATCTTGGGGGCTTGGCGAAAATGTCGTAGGCGGCACAGTTAATCCTGACGAATTTTATGTATTTAAACCTACACTTAAAGAGGGTAAGCGCCCTATCATTAAGCGACAATTAGGGCATAAACACCAAAAAATGGTTTATGCACCGCGTGGAAGCGAACACCCTACAAAAAATATCAAAACAACTCAACGCGAGATGAAAACTTTTTCTATTACAGATTCAGATATTCTCACACTTGCGCGTTATGCGATAAAAATTGAGGAGCATTACACAAAAGAGGCGGGAGAATATCGCCCTATGGATATGGAATGGGCAAAAGATGGCGATAGTGGCGAAATTTTCATCGTTCAAGCCCGCCCAGAAACCGTGCAAAGCCAAAAGAGCAAAAAAAGTGATGGGCAAAAGCTAGAAAAGTTTAAGTTCGTTAATCCCGAAATTAAAAAGGAAGTTATCCTTGTAGGTAAAGCGATTGGAAGCAAAATTGGCACAGGTAAAGTGCGTATTATCAATGACATAGAGCATATGGATAGCTTTAAAGAGGGTGAGATTCTCGTAACTGATAACACTGACCCTGATTGGGAACCAGCAATGAAAAAGGCAGCTGCGGTAATTACAAATCGTGGCGGACGCACTTGCCACGCGGCGATTGTTGCTAGAGAAATCGGTGTGCCAGCTATTGTTGGTGCGATCGGTGCAACTGATAGACTATATAGCGGTATGGAGGTAACTATTTCGTGTGCAGAGGGTGAAGAGGGCTATATCTATGATGGTATCCACGAATATGAAATTGAGAGTATTGAGCTTGACAATCTCGGCACTCCAAAAACAAAAGTTTATATGAATGTGGGTAACCCTGAAAAAGCTTTTGGTTTCTCACAGATTCCAAATCACGGCGTAGGTTTGGCGCGTATGGAGCTTATCGTGCTTAATCAAATCAAAGCACACCCTCTTGCTCTCCTTGATATCCAAAATGGCAACACAAAAGGCTTAAAGGAAAAAGCAGAGATTGAAAAGATTATGAGCGGATATGAGAATCCAAAAGATTTCTTTATGAAAAAAATCGCTGAAGGTATTGGTATGATTTGTTCGGCATTCTATCCAAATCCTGTTATCGTGCGCACAAGCGACTTTAAATCAAATGAATATCGTGGTATGCTTGGTGGAATGGGATATGAGCCACACGAAGAAAATCCAATGCTAGGTTATCGTGGAGCAAGCAGGTATTACTCTGACCAATATCGCACTGCATTCGAGTGGGAATGTCAAGCGTTAGCTATGGTGCGTAATGAAATGGGACTAACAAATATGAAAGTAATGATTCCATTTTTACGCACACCTGAAGAGGGTAAGAAAGTGCTTGAGATTATGCGGCGCAATGGTTTAGAATCTGGTAAAAACGGCTTAGAAATTTATGTTATGTGTGAATTGCCTGTAAATGTGATTTTGGCTGATGATTTTTTAAGTATGTTTGATGGATTTTCAATTGGTTCAAATGACCTTACGCAACTCACGCTTGGCGTAGATAGAGATGGGCAACTTGTAAGCCATATCTTTGATGAGCGCAATCCCGCAATGTTTGCAATGTTTAAGAAAGCTATAGAATCTTGTAAACGTCATAATAAATACATTGGTATTTGTGGGCAAGCTCCAAGTGATTACCCAGAAGTTACTGAATTTCTTGTCAAAGAGGGCATTAGCTCTATTTCACTCAATCCAGATTCTGTAATTGCTACTTGGCAAAAAGTTGTGGAAGTAGAAAAAGCATTGAAAAAATAAGAAATATCGCACACAGGATTCAAGAAATGGGTTATTTTGATTTAGATATCCATAAAATACGCGAAGAAATGATAAGTGAATATTCAAAAAGCATAAATTTTAAGCTATCTTTGTGAGAAAATCGATGAGTGGTGGGATACTCATCAACATTTAAATTCTTCTTTTCAACAGATAGCTTTTTTGAATTTTCTATTTTTGAATCTTCAAAAAGATGATTTGGCACAAATCATTCAATTTAATCTTAAAAGCCGTATTTTTGCTTTTTTTATTGATGGACTTCCTCAAAATACAGATTTAAAGAAGGACATTTATTTGGTGAGTAGGGAATGGGATTGGGTGCTATTTCACTGCATTCAGATGATATTTATGAAAGCTTAGATATTGATTTTCTATCTTTAAGTGTTTGTAGAGACATAACTTTTACGCCTACAACTTTTCTACACACCAACGATATTGTATCCAACCTTACTGATAAGGAATTTTTGAGTATGTTTAATACTAAAGCGCGATTTATATCAGGCAAAAATGTCAAAGGCAACAAAACTCAAATTAAACCACTTGCATTTTACAAGCAGGGAATAGGTGTTGGATTCAATCTAGACTTTAGGATAGACAGGAATGTTGGTGCTAATGCCTATGCAAATGCTCTAGGAATCTTTGAAAGTATTGCTACTACTTTGTTTGTGTATTTTCCACACCTTTACAATTTCTCCTTGTGCAGAGTTATCAAGAGGGCTATAATATTCTTATCCCGCTTATATTGGCGATGAATGCAAGATTTTTGCTTATGAGTGCTACACTCTCACCCTATCTCAAAAAAACAAAGTCTTGTGTGGCTAGCACTCTCAAGCATTCTTATCTGTCCATCTGTATTTAGTGGCTGTATATCGAAGTTTAAATCAATGAGCGCATATCCATTTGCTTATTTTGTTGGGCTTGGATTACCTATATGGATTGTATCGCTTATCTGCACGGGCATAGGTGCGAGTATGGGTGCAACCCTCAACTCACCAGAGTTAAGGGAAATTATCGCTCTCGTGCTACCATTGCAATTTACCGGACTTGCTGTGAAACATTATCCTAATATGAAAGAAGTAGAAGCTATTTTTGGGGTTTTCTGTTAGCTCCTTTTGTTATAGCACTTTAGCTCACATTACTACCTCCTTATTATCCCCTTTATAGTAGGTATGTTAATGTTAGCCTATGACGAGACACAAAGAGCAATATAAGACAAAGCGACATCAAACACAAACTAAGGAGCAAGAATGAGTATGTTTTGGATTCTATTACTTTTTTCAGCAATCACAATCTTTATATGCAGAATCTTACCATTCATATTTGCTAATCACGCATTACTTGGTAATACAGACGGCGCATTTTATCGATTTCTCACTTATAGCACACAAGCTATGCTCGGGGCTATCGTGTATTCTACCGCATTTTTCACACACGATATTGTAAGCTTTCTTGGTGATTTTGCCTTGATTGATGGAGTGAAACTCATACTTTTAGCTTTTGTATTCTTTGCTACTCTTTGGACTAATCGCCTATTGAGTGCATTTTTACTCGCGCTTGTCATTTTTGTGGGATTTGTGTTGGGTTTTACGTGAAGTGAGCGCGAAAAATAACTAAGCAAATTCTCAACAATCTTTCAAACACACGCGCAACACAAATAAACACCTTAGATTCTTATAGAATCTAAACAAAAATAACAGGAATATCTGGATAATTTTGGGTATTAGGATAATCTAAGCCCGGAAGTGTCGCGCTACCCACAATGGGCTTTGCATCATTTGGCATTAAGTCTTTACGCAAATATGATACTTCTATAACAGGACAAAAAAACAAATTTTCCGCAAATAACAACTCCGCATTATTATTAAAATGTGTATGGATAGGCACAAAATATTTATTTATCTTTTCTAATATGCTTAGTCGCCTTTGCGTGAGGGCTTCATCATCAGGGTAGCAATTATGAAATTCAAATAGAATCTGCGGAAAATATTGCGCTAAAAGTGCTATATCAATACCCTCTAACACCTCCCATTCCACATCTTCAATATCACATTGCAAAATGTTGTGGGCATTTTCATCAAAATGATTGTCTTTAATAATCTGCTCTAAAGTAATTGTGTTGTGAGATTCTGCTGCGCCGACAAATTTTTTAAAAAACTTAATGTTTGGGTGTTTGGGATAAGGAGAAGATTCTATACTTGCATCATACTCAAGAACTTCATAACCCATATCTGCCATTTCTAAATCAAAAGGAGAGGATTCAGATACGCCTAATGAAACAACTTTTGGAGAAGAATTGCTTTTAAGCGCGGGGGGGGGGGCATAAAAGAACATACCCACCATCAGTTTGCCCGCCGATACGCACAAGATTAAATGAAAGTGAGCGCACGGGATTTATAAGTGAGAAATAAGCAAGGGCTTTTTCTTTGTTGCGTATTATCTCTGCTTTACTAAAGCTCTTTGCTAGCTCAAGCACAACATCAAGTTTGTCGATATGAGCCACCATTTGTGCCGAGATGAGAGAATGAAGCAATTTGTCTTGTGTCTCGTATATAGCTTTAACCCGAGATGGCATCTTAATGATATTTTTCATATATCTCATATATCTACGACATTGCATAAAATCTCCTTGTATCAAAATAAGTGCGTATTGTAGCATAGTTTTACAATACCCTTAAGCTTAAGAAGTGCGTATTGCGACTTTAAATCTTTTTTATAAAGAGCCTTATGTGCGTCTATTTACTCGCATTACTTTTTTTAAAATAATCTCTCACCACTTCCCTATCATCAAAATGTATTTTTTGTGTGCCGATGATTTGATAATCCTCATCGCCCTTACCTAGAATCAGCAACACTTCATCATCTGCTAGTTCATCAAGGGCGCGGTGTATAGCTTCTTTACGATTAATCTCTACACATACGCGCTCACTCCTTTCTATCCCGTTTAAAATATCATCTATAATGCTCTGCGGGGATTCTGTGCGCGGATTATCGCTTGTAATATATATTTTATGGGCATAATATGCCGCACACGCACCCATTTTAGGACGTTTGCTTTTGTCTCTATCGCCCCCTGCACCAAAGACAACGGCAAGTTTTTGATGCCTAAAACTTTCAAAAATCTGCTTCATACCATCGTGTGTATGGGCAAAATCCACAATCACAAGCGGTTTTGTATGCACGACTTCCATACGCCCACCTACACCGCCAAAATTCCCCAAAGTCGCGGCAATAGATTCTAAAGATGTATGGGTGAGAATCTTCACTCCAGCAATACCAGCAAGAATATTATACAAATTATGTTTGCCATATAAATGCGCCTCTATCGCGCTTTTATCCACTTCATTCTTATGCTGCCACACGATATGCGCGTCTATGCCAGATTCTAAAGCATAGGCAGAAACATTCAAATGCCCTCTCTTTTCCACACCATAGTAAAACGCCTCCTTATCCGCACATCGCGCGTGTGGCTCATCAGCATTCAGCAATTTTGCACCCTCGCCCTCAAAAAAGCTATTTTTTACTCGGCGATACTCCTCAATACTTTTATGATAATCCAAGTGGTCGCTCGTAATGTTTGTGAGAATCTTCAAGGCAAACTTAAGTCCTGCTACGCGCTCTTGCTCAATGGCGTGCGAACTTGCTTCCATAATGAAAAAATCACAACTCTCTTCTTGTGCGATACACAAATCCTCATAAAGCTCGAGCAAACCGGGCGTTGTCAGCCCCTTTTGCCTTATCTGCTTGTCATTTGCAAAAAATCCTCTCGTGCCAAGCAACGCCACCTTATAGCCCAAATCAAGCAAAATCGAGTAGATAATCGCCGCGGTTGTTGTTTTGCCATTTGTGCCCGTAATCCCTACGATTTGCATTGCGGATTTGGCAAAAAGCACATCATAAAGCTCATTTGCCTCTATAATATGAATCTGCGAACAGGGAGTTTTCATAAGCCCCTTAGAATCTACACAAACTTTGCCTTTTTTGGAAACTTCATCTCCTTGAGAATCCATAGAATCCACATTAGATTCTAAATCACCCTCCGTGCTTTGCAAGGCTATGTGCTCTTGGAGTTTTGCCACAAATGGCGTGTTTTGCTTGGTTTTCACAAGGAGTAAGGAATCGAGTTTTAGTTTTTCATCTTGCGCTACTTGATTACTCAAAAACGCCTCAATCACGCGTGTATCATCGGTTAGTGCGTTATAAACTTTGCCCCTATGCTTTATGTTTTTTGTGAATATCATTGCCAACCTTTTGCAGTATTTTCTCAAATTCCTTGTCGTACATAATATTTTTCTTAAGAGATTCTATATACTCAAGCGACATATCTTGATAATCATTCTCCACCAATTGATTAAGGAACTCGTAAAAATCACCCTTGTTTGTAAAAATAATCTTCGTGCTGAAAATCAAATCCTCAAAGGCTCGTTTAAAATTATCCTTAGCTATGCGCTTAAAATCCTGATACAAAATCCCATCAATCGCGTCTGCACGGAGATTCTCTATGCCTCTTAGAAACGAAAAAATCTTATTTGTGCTTTTATCAAGACTTTGAATTGTTTTTAGAATCTGCGCCCTAGCCTTTGTCTTGCTTATCTCTTGTGAAAGTAAAATTTGGTAATACTCATATATGCCTAGAGCTTGTTCCTCAAAGTCCTGCGCCATATCCGCTAAAAGGAGCCCGATAAGTGATTCTGTATTCTCCGAATCAAGCTGTAAATTGTGTGAGAAAAGCTCAAAGGCTTGTTTGTATTGCTTTTGTATAAAAAGTGCAAAAGCTCTCTTATTGTTTTTATTGACTTCACGTCTTGTGCGTATATCTGTTAATTTTATCGCTTCCATACTGCCTCGCTTATTCTGTGCTTTCTGCCCACAAGATTCGCAAATTTTATAATGTAGTTTCTTCTCCGTGCCTAACATTCACAATGCCAATATCGGGGTGAATTTCTTCTTTTAAACGATTTTCAATAGCATACTTGAGCGTATTTGCTGAACTTGGACAGCCCTTACACGCACCCTCAAGCCTCACATACACTTTAGCATCTTTAATACCAAGCAGAGTAATATCGCCACCATCTAATGTTAATGTTGGTCGAACCTTCTGTATCACCATTTCAACGGGCATTTGCAGTTCTTCATCACTAAATGGAAACACCATAACTCCTTAAGAATCTTCATTTTATTTTGTTTCATTGCTAGAAAAACCTATTCTAGCCTATTTTTTCAAATACTTATCAAATGCCATTTTTTGCCTCATAGCGTATAATTAAGAGTGTAGAATTGTTTATAAATCACACATAAGAAGCGCATTTTCATATCAAATTCCGCTCTTATAATGAATCTTAATGCTTTTTATATATAGAATGCAACAAAACTCAAAAGGAGTAGCAATGAAAAAACTTTCAATTTTAGCCCTAATCAGTGCAATAAGTTTAGGGTTTATAGGCTGTGGTGAGGGCGAAAAACAAGCAAAGCAAGATGTTTATAAGGTAAAATTTGCCCACGTAGTGAGCGCAAACACACCCAAAGGTCAAGCTGCTGATTTTTTTGCTAAGCGCGTAGAGGAACTAAGTAATGGCAAAATCAAGGTAGAAGTTTTCCCGAGCGCACAACTTGTTGATGATGATAAAGTCTTTCAAGAGCTTACGCGTAATAATGTGCAAATGGCAGCACCGAGCTTTTCAAAATTTACCCCTATCGCGAAAGAGTTTAATATTTGGGATGTGCCGTTTTTATTCCGCGATACAGAGCATTTGCATAAGGTAATGGATGGTGAAGTGGGGCAGATTCTAAAAGATATAATTTCTAAGCGGGGCATTGTTGCATTAGATTATTGGGACGCAGGTTTTAAACAATTTAGCACGAATAAAAAGCCTATTGTCCTCCCAGAAGATGCGAAAGGGCAAAAAATGCGTATTATGAGCTCAAAAGTGCTAGAGGAGCAAACAAAGGCAATTGGTGCGATTCCACAAGTGTTACCTTTTGGCGAAGTATATTCTGCACTCTCTACCGGTGTGGTCGATGCGGCTGAGAATCCTCTCTCAAACCTCTATAACTCAAAGTTTTATGAAGTGCAAAGCTCTGTTACACTCTCAAACCACGGCTATTTGGGTTATTTGGTAGTTGTAAGTGATGGATTTTGGAAGCAACTCCCTGATGATTTAAAAGATATTTTCACTCAAGCTTTACACGAGGCTACAGAGTTTGAACGCATAGAGAGTGAAAAAGAGGAAAAGATTCTATTAGAAAAGCTAAAAAAAGACGATGCAACAAAAACACAGATTTTTACCCTCACAGACGAGCAAATCGCTACTTGGAAAGAGAATATGCAGGCTATTTATCCTAAGTTTTATAACATCGTGGGACAAGACTTGATTGAAAAAGTATTGCAAGTAGAATAAGGGTAATTGAGGTTGAAAAATGCTTTCTTTTATTGCTAAACCATTTGTGTGGGCTCACCATAACCCACGCGTTCTTCGAATCTTTGCTATCTTAGATAAGATTATCGCCTCTATCAATAAAACTATTGCGGTAATGGGCTTAACCATTGGTGTGCTTATCACAGCAATAAATGTATTCTGCCGCTACCTCACAGGGCTTTTTCCCGATACTTTCCAGCTCTCACTTACTTGGGCAGAGGAAGTTGCGCGCTATTGCTTTTTGTGGTCGGCGTTTTTTGGCGCAGCGTATGGATTTAGAAAAGGTGTGCATATTAGCGTAACTATGCTTTTAGATAAATTTCCTCCAAAGCTCGCTAAAGCTTGTGTAATATCTATACATATCATCAATTCTCTTTTTCTTGCATTTATGGCTTATGCTGGGATTATGGTGTGCTATGATAATTATATGCTTGGCTATATGAGCGAGGCTCTGCATAATGTGCCCTTATGGATTTTCTTGCTTTGTTTACCTTTTGCTTTTTTTGGCGCAACTTATCGTTCGATTGAAAAAATCTATGAAGTATCTTGGACAGACGCAGACAAGGTTGTAAGAAACGCAGAAACTGAAATGATACACGATTCAGTCATAAAAAATTAGTAGGGCTATCAATGAGTGTCGCATATTTATTGCTTGTGTTGTTTGGGTTGCTTCTTTTGGGAGTACCCGTAAGTATTGCCTTAGGCGTAAGTGCCATAAGTGCGCTTTTCTTTTTTACTTCATATAATATTGTTGGCTCGGCTGAAATTATGTTTAATGGCTTGAAACCTGCGCTTATGGCAATTCCTATGTTTATCTTAGCTGGCTCTTTGATGAGCAAAGGTAGCTCAGCTCAACGCATTATTAGCTTTGCTACTTCGCTTGTGGGGCATTTGCCCGGTGGGTTGCCTATGAGTGCGATTTTGGCTTGTATCATCTTTGCTGCGGTAAGTGGCAGCTCTCCTGCAACCGTTATCGCTGTTGGTTCAGTGATGTTTGTGGCTATTAAAAACGCTGGTTACCCTAAAAGCTATGCTGTGGGTGCAGTCACCTCCGCGGGGAGCTTGGGGATTCTTATTCCGCCTTCTGTGGTAATGATTGTCTATGGCGTAACTGCCGAAGTATCGATTGAGAAGCTATTTATAGCTGGGATAGTCCCAGGTGTAATGATAGGTGCTATGATGATGCTCTATGCCTACATAGGTGCAAAAAGGCTGGGATTCAAAGCAAGCAAACCTGAAAGCTTTAAAATAAGATTTAAAAAATTCCGCGAAGCGTTTTGGGCTTTACTTATCATTTTTGTCATCATTGGTGGTATTTATGGGGGTATTTTCACCGCCACAGAAGCCGCGGGTATTAGCGCGGTGTATGCGTTTATCATCTCTGTTTTTGTATATAAAGACATTAAGTTTAAAGAACTTTATGGTGTTTTTTTAGACGCGGCAATTACCACTGCGATGATATTTTTCATCATCGGCTTCGCTGTCGTTTTCGCACATTTTTTGACAAATGAGAGAATCCCTCATCTCATCGCCGAATTCCTCGTGGCACAAAATATGAGCTGGTGGGCATTCCTCATACTTGTTAATCTCGTGCTATTTGTTATGGGGCAGTTTATGGAGCCAAGCTCTGTCATTATGATTATGACACCCTTACTCCTACCTATCGCATTAGCCTTAGGTATTGACCCCATACACTTTGGTATCGTTATGGTTGTCAATATGGAGCTAGGAATGCTCACACCGCCTGTGGGACTAAATCTTTTTGTGGCAAGCTCACTTACTGGACTAAGTCTCAAGGATGTAACAAGTGCCGTGTTGCCTTGGCTTTGCGTGATGCTGGTTGGCTTGCTACTTATTACATATATCCCGCAAATCTCTCTCTGGTTGCCAAACCAAATTTAATCAAGCTAAAGGAGGTTTTATGGAGTTCAAAGACATAAAGCACATAGAAAAAGCGCAGAAATTTAATCGCGAAGACGGCATTAAGATATTTGTTGTCCTCATATTTTTCTTAGTCATTTCGCTCATTGCTATATTTGTTCATACAGGACACAACACACTTCTGCTCGTGTTTGCTACTATCGTAGGCGGCTATATGGCGATGAATATTGGCGCGAACGATGTGGCAAATAATGTCGGTCCAGCTGTGGGCTCTCAAGCCATAACGCTTGTAGGCGCGATTATCATAGCGGCTATTTGTGAAGCAATGGGAGCTATCATCGCTGGTGGAGAGGTGGTAAGCACCATCAAATCCGGTATCGTAGATGCTAGCCAAATTACAGAATCTAGAATTTTTCTCGCACTTATGTTAGCCGCCCTACTCTCTGCTGCGGTATGGCTATAAAAGAACATACCCACCATCAGTTTGCCCGCCGATACGCACAAGATTAAATGAAAGTGAGCGCACGGGATTTATAAGTGAGAAATAAGCAAGGGCTTTTTCTTTGTTGCGTATTATCTCTGCTTTACTAAAGCTCTTTGCTAGCTCAAGCACAACATCAAGTTTGTCGATATGAGCCACCATTTGTGCCGAGATGAGAGAATGAAGCAATTTGTCTTGTGTCTCGTATATAGCTTTAACCCGAGATGGCATCTTAATGATATTTTTCATATATCTCATATATCTACGACATTGCATAAAATCTCCTTGTATCAAAATAAGTGCGTATTGTAGCATAGTTTTACAATACCCTTAAGCTTAAGAAGTGCGTATTGCGACTTTAAATCTTTTTTATAAAGAGCCTTATGTGCGTCTATTTACTCGCATTACTTTTTTTAAAATAATCTCTCACCACTTCCCTATCATCAAAATGTATTTTTTGTGTGCCGATGATTTGATAATCCTCATCGCCCTTACCTAGAATCAGCAACACTTCATCATCTGCTAGTTCATCAAGGGCGCGGTGTATAGCTTCTTTACGATTAATCTCTACACATACGCGCTCACTCCTTTCTATCCCGTTTAAAATATCATCTATAATGCTCTGCGGGGATTCTGTGCGCGGATTATCGCTTGTAATATATATTTTATGGGCATAATATGCCGCACACGCACCCATTTTAGGACGTTTGCTTTTGTCTCTATCGCCCCCTGCACCAAAGACAACGGCAAGTTTTTGATGCCTAAAACTTTCAAAAATCTGCTTCATACCATCGTGTGTATGGGCAAAATCCACAATCACAAGCGGTTTTGTATGCACGACTTCCATACGCCCACCTACACCGCCAAAATTCCCCAAAGTCGCGGCAATAGATTCTAAAGATGTATGGGTGAGAATCTTCACTCCAGCAATACCAGCAAGAATATTATACAAATTATGTTTGCCATATAAATGCGCCTCTATCGCGCTTTTATCCACTTCATTCTTATGCTGCCACACGATATGCGCGTCTATGCCAGATTCTAAAGCATAGGCAGAAACATTCAAATGCCCTCTCTTTTCCACACCATAGTAAAACGCCTCCTTATCCGCACATCGCGCGTGTGGCTCATCAGCATTCAGCAATTTTGCACCCTCGCCCTCAAAAAAGCTATTTTTTACTCGGCGATACTCCTCAATACTTTTATGATAATCCAAGTGGTCGCTCGTAATGTTTGTGAGAATCTTCAAGGCAAACTTAAGTCCTGCTACGCGCTCTTGCTCAATGGCGTGCGAACTTGCTTCCATAATGAAAAAATCACAACTCTCTTCTTGTGCGATACACAAATCCTCATAAAGCTCGAGCAAACCGGGCGTTGTCAGCCCCTTTTGCCTTATCTGCTTGTCATTTGCAAAAAATCCTCTCGTGCCAAGCAACGCCACCTTATAGCCCAAATCAAGCAAAATCGAGTAGATAATCGCCGCGGTTGTTGTTTTGCCATTTGTGCCCGTAATCCCTACGATTTGCATTGCGGATTTGGCAAAAAGCACATCATAAAGCTCATTTGCCTCTATAATATGAATCTGCGAACAGGGAGTTTTCATAAGCCCCTTAGAATCTACACAAACTTTGCCTTTTTTGGAAACTTCATCTCCTTGAGAATCCATAGAATCCACATTAGATTCTAAATCACCCTCCGTGCTTTGCAAGGCTATGTGCTCTTGGAGTTTTGCCACAAATGGCGTGTTTTGCTTGGTTTTCACAAGGAGTAAGGAATCGAGTTTTAGTTTTTCATCTTGCGCTACTTGATTACTCAAAAACGCCTCAATCACGCGTGTATCATCGGTTAGTGCGTTATAAACTTTGCCCCTATGCTTTATGTTTTTTGTGAATATCATTGCCAACCTTTTGCAGTATTTTCTCAAATTCCTTGTCGTACATAATATTTTTCTTAAGAGATTCTATATACTCAAGCGACATATCTTGATAATCATTCTCCACCAATTGATTAAGGAACTCGTAAAAATCACCCTTGTTTGTAAAAATAATCTTCGTGCTGAAAATCAAATCCTCAAAGGCTCGTTTAAAATTATCCTTAGCTATGCGCTTAAAATCCTGATACAAAATCCCATCAATCGCGTCTGCACGGAGATTCTCTATGCCTCTTAGAAACGAAAAAATCTTATTTGTGCTTTTATCAAGACTTTGAATTGTTTTTAGAATCTGCGCCCTAGCCTTTGTCTTGCTTATCTCTTGTGAAAGTAAAATTTGGTAATACTCATATATGCCTAGAGCTTGTTCCTCAAAGTCCTGCGCCATATCCGCTAAAAGGAGCCCGATAAGTGATTCTGTATTCTCCGAATCAAGCTGTAAATTGTGTGAGAAAAGCTCAAAGGCTTGTTTGTATTGCTTTTGTATAAAAAGTGCAAAAGCTCTCTTATTGTTTTTATTGACTTCACGTCTTGTGCGTATATCTGTTAATTTTATCGCTTCCATACTGCCTCGCTTATTCTGTGCTTTCTGCCCACAAGATTCGCAAATTTTATAATGTAGTTTCTTCTCCGTGCCTAACATTCACAATGCCAATATCGGGGTGAATTTCTTCTTTTAAACGATTTTCAATAGCATACTTGAGCGTATTTGCTGAACTTGGACAGCCCTTACACGCACCCTCAAGCCTCACATACACTTTAGCATCTTTAATACCAAGCAGAGTAATATCGCCACCATCTAATGTTAATGTTGGTCGAACCTTCTGTATCACCATTTCAACGGGCATTTGCAGTTCTTCATCACTAAATGGAAACACCATAACTCCTTAAGAATCTTCATTTTATTTTGTTTCATTGCTAGAAAAACCTATTCTAGCCTATTTTTTCAAATACTTATCAAATGCCATTTTTTGCCTCATAGCGTATAATTAAGAGTGTAGAATTGTTTATAAATCACACATAAGAAGCGCATTTTCATATCAAATTCCGCTCTTATAATGAATCTTAATGCTTTTTATATATAGAATGCAACAAAACTCAAAAGGAGTAGCAATGAAAAAACTTTCAATTTTAGCCCTAATCAGTGCAATAAGTTTAGGGTTTATAGGCTGTGGTGAGGGCGAAAAACAAGCAAAGCAAGATGTTTATAAGGTAAAATTTGCCCACGTAGTGAGCGCAAACACACCCAAAGGTCAAGCTGCTGATTTTTTTGCTAAGCGCGTAGAGGAACTAAGTAATGGCAAAATCAAGGTAGAAGTTTTCCCGAGCGCACAACTTGTTGATGATGATAAAGTCTTTCAAGAGCTTACGCGTAATAATGTGCAAATGGCAGCACCGAGCTTTTCAAAATTTACCCCTATCGCGAAAGAGTTTAATATTTGGGATGTGCCGTTTTTATTCCGCGATACAGAGCATTTGCATAAGGTAATGGATGGTGAAGTGGGGCAGATTCTAAAAGATATAATTTCTAAGCGGGGCATTGTTGCATTAGATTATTGGGACGCAGGTTTTAAACAATTTAGCACGAATAAAAAGCCTATTGTCCTCCCAGAAGATGCGAAAGGGCAAAAAATGCGTATTATGAGCTCAAAAGTGCTAGAGGAGCAAACAAAGGCAATTGGTGCGATTCCACAAGTGTTACCTTTTGGCGAAGTATATTCTGCACTCTCTACCGGTGTGGTCGATGCGGCTGAGAATCCTCTCTCAAACCTCTATAACTCAAAGTTTTATGAAGTGCAAAGCTCTGTTACACTCTCAAACCACGGCTATTTGGGTTATTTGGTAGTTGTAAGTGATGGATTTTGGAAGCAACTCCCTGATGATTTAAAAGATATTTTCACTCAAGCTTTACACGAGGCTACAGAGTTTGAACGCATAGAGAGTGAAAAAGAGGAAAAGATTCTATTAGAAAAGCTAAAAAAAGACGATGCAACAAAAACACAGATTTTTACCCTCACAGACGAGCAAATCGCTACTTGGAAAGAGAATATGCAGGCTATTTATCCTAAGTTTTATAACATCGTGGGACAAGACTTGATTGAAAAAGTATTGCAAGTAGAATAAGGGTAATTGAGGTTGAAAAATGCTTTCTTTTATTGCTAAACCATTTGTGTGGGCTCACCATAACCCACGCGTTCTTCGAATCTTTGCTATCTTAGATAAGATTATCGCCTCTATCAATAAAACTATTGCGGTAATGGGCTTAACCATTGGTGTGCTTATCACAGCAATAAATGTATTCTGCCGCTACCTCACAGGGCTTTTTCCCGATACTTTCCAGCTCTCACTTACTTGGGCAGAGGAAGTTGCGCGCTATTGCTTTTTGTGGTCGGCGTTTTTTGGCGCAGCGTATGGATTTAGAAAAGGTGTGCATATTAGCGTAACTATGCTTTTAGATAAATTTCCTCCAAAGCTCGCTAAAGCTTGTGTAATATCTATACATATCATCAATTCTCTTTTTCTTGCATTTATGGCTTATGCTGGGATTATGGTGTGCTATGATAATTATATGCTTGGCTATATGAGCGAGGCTCTGCATAATGTGCCCTTATGGATTTTCTTGCTTTGTTTACCTTTTGCTTTTTTTGGCGCAACTTATCGT
Source organism: Helicobacter typhlonius (assembly GCF_001460635.1). Classification (NCBI taxonomy): domain Bacteria; kingdom Pseudomonadati; phylum Campylobacterota; class Epsilonproteobacteria; order Campylobacterales; family Helicobacteraceae; genus Helicobacter; species Helicobacter typhlonius. The sequence goes on along the minus strand of NZ_LN907858.1, from coordinate 896,868 downwards.
TCGATTGAAAAAATCTATGAAGTATCTTGGACAGACGCAGACAAGGTTGTAAGAAACGCAGAAACTGAAATGATACACGATTCAGTCATAAAAAATTAGTAGGGCTATCAATGAGTGTCGCATATTTATTGCTTGTGTTGTTTGGGTTGCTTCTTTTGGGAGTACCCGTAAGTATTGCCTTAGGCGTAAGTGCCATAAGTGCGCTTTTCTTTTTTACTTCATATAATATTGTTGGCTCGGCTGAAATTATGTTTAATGGCTTGAAACCTGCGCTTATGGCAATTCCTATGTTTATCTTAGCTGGCTCTTTGATGAGCAAAGGTAGCTCAGCTCAACGCATTATTAGCTTTGCTACTTCGCTTGTGGGGCATTTGCCCGGTGGGTTGCCTATGAGTGCGATTTTGGCTTGTATCATCTTTGCTGCGGTAAGTGGCAGCTCTCCTGCAACCGTTATCGCTGTTGGTTCAGTGATGTTTGTGGCTATTAAAAACGCTGGTTACCCTAAAAGCTATGCTGTGGGTGCAGTCACCTCCGCGGGGAGCTTGGGGATTCTTATTCCGCCTTCTGTGGTAATGATTGTCTATGGCGTAACTGCCGAAGTATCGATTGAGAAGCTATTTATAGCTGGGATAGTCCCAGGTGTAATGATAGGTGCTATGATGATGCTCTATGCCTACATAGGTGCAAAAAGGCTGGGATTCAAAGCAAGCAAACCTGAAAGCTTTAAAATAAGATTTAAAAAATTCCGCGAAGCGTTTTGGGCTTTACTTATCATTTTTGTCATCATTGGTGGTATTTATGGGGGTATTTTCACCGCCACAGAAGCCGCGGGTATTAGCGCGGTGTATGCGTTTATCATCTCTGTTTTTGTATATAAAGACATTAAGTTTAAAGAACTTTATGGTGTTTTTTTAGACGCGGCAATTACCACTGCGATGATATTTTTCATCATCGGCTTCGCTGTCGTTTTCGCACATTTTTTGACAAATGAGAGAATCCCTCATCTCATCGCCGAATTCCTCGTGGCACAAAATATGAGCTGGTGGGCATTCCTCATACTTGTTAATCTCGTGCTATTTGTTATGGGGCAGTTTATGGAGCCAAGCTCTGTCATTATGATTATGACACCCTTACTCCTACCTATCGCATTAGCCTTAGGTATTGACCCCATACACTTTGGTATCGTTATGGTTGTCAATATGGAGCTAGGAATGCTCACACCGCCTGTGGGACTAAATCTTTTTGTGGCAAGCTCACTTACTGGACTAAGTCTCAAGGATGTAACAAGTGCCGTGTTGCCTTGGCTTTGCGTGATGCTGGTTGGCTTGCTACTTATTACATATATCCCGCAAATCTCTCTCTGGTTGCCAAACCAAATTTAATCAAGCTAAAGGAGGTTTTATGGAGTTCAAAGACATAAAGCACATAGAAAAAGCGCAGAAATTTAATCGCGAAGACGGCATTAAGATATTTGTTGTCCTCATATTTTTCTTAGTCATTTCGCTCATTGCTATATTTGTTCATACAGGACACAACACACTTCTGCTCGTGTTTGCTACTATCGTAGGCGGCTATATGGCGATGAATATTGGCGCGAACGATGTGGCAAATAATGTCGGTCCAGCTGTGGGCTCTCAAGCCATAACGCTTGTAGGCGCGATTATCATAGCGGCTATTTGTGAAGCAATGGGAGCTATCATCGCTGGTGGAGAGGTGGTAAGCACCATCAAATCCGGTATCGTAGATGCTAGCCAAATTACAGAATCTAGAATTTTTCTCGCACTTATGTTAGCCGCCCTACTCTCTGCTGCGGTATGGCTATAAAAGAACATACCCACCATCAGTTTGCCCGCCGATACGCACAAGATTAAATGAAAGTGAGCGCACGGGATTTATAAGTGAGAAATAAGCAAGGGCTTTTTCTTTGTTGCGTATTATCTCTGCTTTACTAAAGCTCTTTGCTAGCTCAAGCACAACATCAAGTTTGTCGATATGAGCCACCATTTGTGCCGAGATGAGAGAATGAAGCAATTTGTCTTGTGTCTCGTATATAGCTTTAACCCGAGATGGCATCTTAATGATATTTTTCATATATCTCATATATCTACGACATTGCATAAAATCTCCTTGTATCAAAATAAGTGCGTATTGTAGCATAGTTTTACAATACCCTTAAGCTTAAGAAGTGCGTATTGCGACTTTAAATCTTTTTTATAAAGAGCCTTATGTGCGTCTATTTACTCGCATTACTTTTTTTAAAATAATCTCTCACCACTTCCCTATCATCAAAATGTATTTTTTGTGTGCCGATGATTTGATAATCCTCATCGCCCTTACCTAGAATCAGCAACACTTCATCATCTGCTAGTTCATCAAGGGCGCGGTGTATAGCTTCTTTACGATTAATCTCTACACATACGCGCTCACTCCTTTCTATCCCGTTTAAAATATCATCTATAATGCTCTGCGGGGATTCTGTGCGCGGATTATCGCTTGTAATATATATTTTATGGGCATAATATGCCGCACACGCACCCATTTTAGGACGTTTGCTTTTGTCTCTATCGCCCCCTGCACCAAAGACAACGGCAAGTTTTTGATGCCTAAAACTTTCAAAAATCTGCTTCATACCATCGTGTGTATGGGCAAAATCCACAATCACAAGCGGTTTTGTATGCACGACTTCCATACGCCCACCTACACCGCCAAAATTCCCCAAAGTCGCGGCAATAGATTCTAAAGATGTATGGGTGAGAATCTTCACTCCAGCAATACCAGCAAGAATATTATACAAATTATGTTTGCCATATAAATGCGCCTCTATCGCGCTTTTATCCACTTCATTCTTATGCTGCCACACGATATGCGCGTCTATGCCAGATTCTAAAGCATAGGCAGAAACATTCAAATGCCCTCTCTTTTCCACACCATAGTAAAACGCCTCCTTATCCGCACATCGCGCGTGTGGCTCATCAGCATTCAGCAATTTTGCACCCTCGCCCTCAAAAAAGCTATTTTTTACTCGGCGATACTCCTCAATACTTTTATGATAATCCAAGTGGTCGCTCGTAATGTTTGTGAGAATCTTCAAGGCAAACTTAAGTCCTGCTACGCGCTCTTGCTCAATGGCGTGCGAACTTGCTTCCATAATGAAAAAATCACAACTCTCTTCTTGTGCGATACACAAATCCTCATAAAGCTCGAGCAAACCGGGCGTTGTCAGCCCCTTTTGCCTTATCTGCTTGTCATTTGCAAAAAATCCTCTCGTGCCAAGCAACGCCACCTTATAGCCCAAATCAAGCAAAATCGAGTAGATAATCGCCGCGGTTGTTGTTTTGCCATTTGTGCCCGTAATCCCTACGATTTGCATTGCGGATTTGGCAAAAAGCACATCATAAAGCTCATTTGCCTCTATAATATGAATCTGCGAACAGGGAGTTTTCATAAGCCCCTTAGAATCTACACAAACTTTGCCTTTTTTGGAAACTTCATCTCCTTGAGAATCCATAGAATCCACATTAGATTCTAAATCACCCTCCGTGCTTTGCAAGGCTATGTGCTCTTGGAGTTTTGCCACAAATGGCGTGTTTTGCTTGGTTTTCACAAGGAGTAAGGAATCGAGTTTTAGTTTTTCATCTTGCGCTACTTGATTACTCAAAAACGCCTCAATCACGCGTGTATCATCGGTTAGTGCGTTATAAACTTTGCCCCTATGCTTTATGTTTTTTGTGAATATCATTGCCAACCTTTTGCAGTATTTTCTCAAATTCCTTGTCGTACATAATATTTTTCTTAAGAGATTCTATATACTCAAGCGACATATCTTGATAATCATTCTCCACCAATTGATTAAGGAACTCGTAAAAATCACCCTTGTTTGTAAAAATAATCTTCGTGCTGAAAATCAAATCCTCAAAGGCTCGTTTAAAATTATCCTTAGCTATGCGCTTAAAATCCTGATACAAAATCCCATCAATCGCGTCTGCACGGAGATTCTCTATGCCTCTTAGAAACGAAAAAATCTTATTTGTGCTTTTATCAAGACTTTGAATTGTTTTTAGAATCTGCGCCCTAGCCTTTGTCTTGCTTATCTCTTGTGAAAGTAAAATTTGGTAATACTCATATATGCCTAGAGCTTGTTCCTCAAAGTCCTGCGCCATATCCGCTAAAAGGAGCCCGATAAGTGATTCTGTATTCTCCGAATCAAGCTGTAAATTGTGTGAGAAAAGCTCAAAGGCTTGTTTGTATTGCTTTTGTATAAAAAGTGCAAAAGCTCTCTTATTGTTTTTATTGACTTCACGTCTTGTGCGTATATCTGTTAATTTTATCGCTTCCATACTGCCTCGCTTATTCTGTGCTTTCTGCCCACAAGATTCGCAAATTTTATAATGTAGTTTCTTCTCCGTGCCTAACATTCACAATGCCAATATCGGGGTGAATTTCTTCTTTTAAACGATTTTCAATAGCATACTTGAGCGTATTTGCTGAACTTGGACAGCCCTTACACGCACCCTCAAGCCTCACATACACTTTAGCATCTTTAATACCAAGCAGAGTAATATCGCCACCATCTAATGTTAATGTTGGTCGAACCTTCTGTATCACCATTTCAACGGGCATTTGCAGTTCTTCATCACTAAATGGAAACACCATAACTCCTTAAGAATCTTCATTTTATTTTGTTTCATTGCTAGAAAAACCTATTCTAGCCTATTTTTTCAAATACTTATCAAATGCCATTTTTTGCCTCATAGCGTATAATTAAGAGTGTAGAATTGTTTATAAATCACACATAAGAAGCGCATTTTCATATCAAATTCCGCTCTTATAATGAATCTTAATGCTTTTTATATATAGAATGCAACAAAACTCAAAAGGAGTAGCAATGAAAAAACTTTCAATTTTAGCCCTAATCAGTGCAATAAGTTTAGGGTTTATAGGCTGTGGTGAGGGCGAAAAACAAGCAAAGCAAGATGTTTATAAGGTAAAATTTGCCCACGTAGTGAGCGCAAACACACCCAAAGGTCAAGCTGCTGATTTTTTTGCTAAGCGCGTAGAGGAACTAAGTAATGGCAAAATCAAGGTAGAAGTTTTCCCGAGCGCACAACTTGTTGATGATGATAAAGTCTTTCAAGAGCTTACGCGTAATAATGTGCAAATGGCAGCACCGAGCTTTTCAAAATTTACCCCTATCGCGAAAGAGTTTAATATTTGGGATGTGCCGTTTTTATTCCGCGATACAGAGCATTTGCATAAGGTAATGGATGGTGAAGTGGGGCAGATTCTAAAAGATATAATTTCTAAGCGGGGCATTGTTGCATTAGATTATTGGGACGCAGGTTTTAAACAATTTAGCACGAATAAAAAGCCTATTGTCCTCCCAGAAGATGCGAAAGGGCAAAAAATGCGTATTATGAGCTCAAAAGTGCTAGAGGAGCAAACAAAGGCAATTGGTGCGATTCCACAAGTGTTACCTTTTGGCGAAGTATATTCTGCACTCTCTACCGGTGTGGTCGATGCGGCTGAGAATCCTCTCTCAAACCTCTATAACTCAAAGTTTTATGAAGTGCAAAGCTCTGTTACACTCTCAAACCACGGCTATTTGGGTTATTTGGTAGTTGTAAGTGATGGATTTTGGAAGCAACTCCCTGATGATTTAAAAGATATTTTCACTCAAGCTTTACACGAGGCTACAGAGTTTGAACGCATAGAGAGTGAAAAAGAGGAAAAGATTCTATTAGAAAAGCTAAAAAAAGACGATGCAACAAAAACACAGATTTTTACCCTCACAGACGAGCAAATCGCTACTTGGAAAGAGAATATGCAGGCTATTTATCCTAAGTTTTATAACATCGTGGGACAAGACTTGATTGAAAAAGTATTGCAAGTAGAATAAGGGTAATTGAGGTTGAAAAATGCTTTCTTTTATTGCTAAACCATTTGTGTGGGCTCACCATAACCCACGCGTTCTTCGAATCTTTGCTATCTTAGATAAGATTATCGCCTCTATCAATAAAACTATTGCGGTAATGGGCTTAACCATTGGTGTGCTTATCACAGCAATAAATGTATTCTGCCGCTACCTCACAGGGCTTTTTCCCGATACTTTCCAGCTCTCACTTACTTGGGCAGAGGAAGTTGCGCGCTATTGCTTTTTGTGGTCGGCGTTTTTTGGCGCAGCGTATGGATTTAGAAAAGGTGTGCATATTAGCGTAACTATGCTTTTAGATAAATTTCCTCCAAAGCTCGCTAAAGCTTGTGTAATATCTATACATATCATCAATTCTCTTTTTCTTGCATTTATGGCTTATGCTGGGATTATGGTGTGCTATGATAATTATATGCTTGGCTATATGAGCGAGGCTCTGCATAATGTGCCCTTATGGATTTTCTTGCTTTGTTTACCTTTTGCTTTTTTTGGCGCAACTTATCGTTCGATTGAAAAAATCTATGAAGTATCTTGGACAGACGCAGACAAGGTTGTAAGAAACGCAGAAACTGAAATGATACACGATTCAGTCATAAAAAATTAGTAGGGCTATCAATGAGTGTCGCATATTTATTGCTTGTGTTGTTTGGGTTGCTTCTTTTGGGAGTACCCGTAAGTATTGCCTTAGGCGTAAGTGCCATAAGTGCGCTTTTCTTTTTTACTTCATATAATATTGTTGGCTCGGCTGAAATTATGTTTAATGGCTTGAAACCTGCGCTTATGGCAATTCCTATGTTTATCTTAGCTGGCTCTTTGATGAGCAAAGGTAGCTCAGCTCAACGCATTATTAGCTTTGCTACTTCGCTTGTGGGGCATTTGCCCGGTGGGTTGCCTATGAGTGCGATTTTGGCTTGTATCATCTTTGCTGCGGTAAGTGGCAGCTCTCCTGCAACCGTTATCGCTGTTGGTTCAGTGATGTTTGTGGCTATTAAAAACGCTGGTTACCCTAAAAGCTATGCTGTGGGTGCAGTCACCTCCGCGGGGAGCTTGGGGATTCTTATTCCGCCTTCTGTGGTAATGATTGTCTATGGCGTAACTGCCGAAGTATCGATTGAGAAGCTATTTATAGCTGGGATAGTCCCAGGTGTAATGATAGGTGCTATGATGATGCTCTATGCCTACATAGGTGCAAAAAGGCTGGGATTCAAAGCAAGCAAACCTGAAAGCTTTAAAATAAGATTTAAAAAATTCCGCGAAGCGTTTTGGGCTTTACTTATCATTTTTGTCATCATTGGTGGTATTTATGGGGGTATTTTCACCGCCACAGAAGCCGCGGGTATTAGCGCGGTGTATGCGTTTATCATCTCTGTTTTTGTATATAAAGACATTAAGTTTAAAGAACTTTATGGTGTTTTTTTAGACGCGGCAATTACCACTGCGATGATATTTTTCATCATCGGCTTCGCTGTCGTTTTCGCACATTTTTTGACAAATGAGAGAATCCCTCATCTCATCGCCGAATTCCTCGTGGCACAAAATATGAGCTGGTGGGCATTCCTCATACTTGTTAATCTCGTGCTATTTGTTATGGGGCAGTTTATGGAGCCAAGCTCTGTCATTATGATTATGACACCCTTACTCCTACCTATCGCATTAGCCTTAGGTATTGACCCCATACACTTTGGTATCGTTATGGTTGTCAATATGGAGCTAGGAATGCTCACACCGCCTGTGGGACTAAATCTTTTTGTGGCAAGCTCACTTACTGGACTAAGTCTCAAGGATGTAACAAGTGCCGTGTTGCCTTGGCTTTGCGTGATGCTGGTTGGCTTGCTACTTATTACATATATCCCGCAAATCTCTCTCTGGTTGCCAAACCAAATTTAATCAAGCTAAAGGAGGTTTTATGGAGTTCAAAGACATAAAGCACATAGAAAAAGCGCAGAAATTTAATCGCGAAGACGGCATTAAGATATTTGTTGTCCTCATATTTTTCTTAGTCATTTCGCTCATTGCTATATTTGTTCATACAGGACACAACACACTTCTGCTCGTGTTTGCTACTATCGTAGGCGGCTATATGGCGATGAATATTGGCGCGAACGATGTGGCAAATAATGTCGGTCCAGCTGTGGGCTCTCAAGCCATAACGCTTGTAGGCGCGATTATCATAGCGGCTATTTGTGAAGCAATGGGAGCTATCATCGCTGGTGGAGAGGTGGTAAGCACCATCAAATCCGGTATCGTAGATGCTAGCCAAATTACAGAATCTAGAATTTTTCTCGCACTTATGTTAGCCGCCCTACTCTCTGCTGCGGTATGGCTTCATCTCGCCACTATTATCGGTGCACCTGTCTCTACTACACATTCGCTTGTAGGAGGTATTTTGGGGGCAGGTATCGTAGCTGGTGGAGCTGGAGTGGTAAATTGGAGTGAACTTTTACGCATTGCTTCAAGCTGGGTAATTTCACCGGTGCTTGGTGGCGTCATTGCTGTGCTTTTCCTCATCATTATCAAAAAAAGTATTACCTATAAAGAAGATAAGCGCGAAGCCGCTAAACGTGTTGTGCCTATCCTTATTTTCATTATGACTTGGGCTTTTAGCCTCTATCTCATCATTAAGGGCTTGAAAAAAGTCTTGCCAGAAATTGACTTTGGCATAGCTGCAGGGGTTGGATTTGTCATAGCGGTGATAACATTTTTTATCGTGCGCCCAATTGTTGCAAAAAAAGCAGATTCAATCCTCAATACAAAAGAGGATATAAACTCGCTTTTCACAATACCGCTTATCTTTGCAGCCGCACTCCTAAGCTTTGCACACGGCGCGAACGATGTGGCAAATGCTATTGGACCACTCGCGGCTATTAGCGAGGGACTGCAGTCTATGGTTAGCGATGCAGTCGCTGCTAAAATTCCTGTGCCATTTTGGATTATGCTTATTGGAGGTTTGGGAATCTCACTGGGACTTGCCCTTTATGGTCCTCGGCTCATACGCACCGTTGGAAGCGAAATTACAGAACTTGACAAAATGAGAGCATTTTGTATTGCTATGAGTGCGGCACTTACCGTGCTTCTTGCCTCTCAACTTGGCTTACCTGTCAGCTCAACACACATTGCGCTTGGTGCAATTTTTGGTGTTGGATTCTTAAGAGAGTATTTAAAAAAGCGTTACTACGAGATGCAGCAAACAATCATCGAAGCACACAAGGGTAAAGACGCGCAGGAAGTGGAAGCTTTTTTAGAGAGATTCAATAAGGCGAGTATTAAGAAAAAAGGCTTAATGCTTGAAGCTTTGAAGAACAATAAGAGTCTTAACACAATGCCTCGCCTTGATAGAAAAGAGCGCAAATCACTCAAAAAAGCCTATAAGCAGGAGCTTGTAAAGCGAAGTGCTATTAATAAGATTATTGCTTCTTGGCTTATCACGGTGCCAGTATCTGCGCTCCTTGGTGCTTTTACTTATTTTATTATTATCAGTGCCGGATTCAATGTATAGAATCCATAAATGTATGAATCTGGAGAGTAAGTCAATATAGCAACCTTACCCCGATTTTGTGTAAAAGGATATTTTAAATCCATAAAGTGTTATACTTTTTGCCTCAAGAGGTATTTCACATTTTATAGAATCCCACCCAAGCATCAAGACTCTAGCACTTCCATTCCTTTAATCTACTTAAGACTCAAATCTTAAGTAGATTATAATGCTTAGAAGTTATAAATATAGCGCACACTGACATCGTATTTATATCCTACTATAAGATTCCCTGTCGCTTGGGAAGCAGTAATCTCTATATCACGATGTTTAACAATCACTAAAAATCGAGGGCAAAATCAAAGCTCGTCCTAGTTGTTGGTATATTACTAGGAATCTCATCAAATGCTTCGGTATTCACAAGAGCAGATATTAATAATCCTAAAGCTACAACCAAACCTATCAACAGCTTTTTTATTGAAAGCATCTTCATTTAATAAATTTGCATTAATGCAGTTTCAACTCCTCTCCCACAATTTTTATATAAAAACAAAGTCAAAGTGAAGTAAGGTAAGGAAAAAAAGGTAGGTAAAGCAAATAAGTAGCATTTACTTATTTGCTTTAATGTCTTTCTTATTCTAATATACTTTGGCAAAGTTTCTAAAAGAAGTGAGATTTGATAAATCTTATAAGAATCTTTAAATAAGGAGCATTTTCAAAGAGCCAAGCTCATAGCACACAAATTCCATTTTGAGTAAGTAGCATTATTTATTCATCTTAATATATGGAGTGGCATTTCTCAAAGAAGCCCAAGAGTCTTGAAGCATCATAAAAACCCTTTAGGAATTATTTTAGTTATAGTTTTTATGGGATACATCGTTATTTTAGCCTTTATGAGTTTTGGGAAGCTTAACAATCTTATCTTATTACTTTGGTTTATGGCTAATGATGTTTGGGGAATTGAGATAATCTTTTGTGTGTTTTATAATAAAGCCTCTTTTGGTTAGATTGCTCTTTTCTTTCTACCCTAAAGAATATTAAATCTTTATAGAATCTCGCAAGAGCTATGGCTAGTGCTCTTTCTATCTTAGGCACAATCCCTATTTTAATGAGTTAAGCATTTCTTTTATCCAATAGCATACTTACTAGGGCAAGAGTAGTCTTTGGGATTTAAAGCAAATTGGTTGCTTTAAATTTTTCTATCATAGAGGACATAAGAGCCACTAGAGACTTTTAGTCTAAAACTTCATCTATTAGCTCATAGCCCATAGAGCTAAAGTCTTTAGATAAAGCCCTAGTTTTTGATGACTCTTAGCTACTAGAGCCAAGCAAACTTTTAAGCCCTACTTAGAGCTTAGAACTTCTTCTTATTCACATCATCTAGAATATCTTTAGCTACTTTATCTACTCTTTCACTAATCTCTGAGCTTGCATTAGCAATCTCAACATTCTCTTGTGTTACAGATTCTAAATGTGATATAGCATCATTAATTTGAGTAACACCAGTTGTTTGCTCTCTAATAGATTCACCCATATCATTAATAGATTGAACCAAGAGATTTGTATTGGCTTCAATCTCACCTAGAGATTTTTGAGTGCGCTCTGCTAGTTTTCTTACTTCATCAGCAACAACAGCAAATCCTCTTCCGTGCTCTCCTGCACGTGCAGCTTCTATTGCTGCATTAAGAGCAAGTAAGTTTGTTTGGTCTGCAATGTCTCTAATAATGCCAATGACATTTTTAATATCTTCACTTTGTTGAATGACTTCACTTGTCTTACTGCTTACATTTTGCATAGATGAAGTAATTTCTTCTACTGCTTGAGCTGTTTGTTCTAAGCTACTTGCTTGAGAGTTTGTAAGATTTGTGAGTTTATTCACTGCTTCTTGTAAGCCTTGTGCTTCATTACCTAATGTTTGAGCAAAGGCAGCACTTGTAGAGAGCATTTTTCTAATCTCTTCGCCTAGAGTATTTGTAACAACTTCTACTCTACCACTTGCATCTTTTACTTCTGTGGTGAAGTCTAGTTTAGTATAGCTATCGAATACTCTTGCTATTTCATTGGTATCACTTCCTATTTTTGTTTGTAAATCATCAAGCATATGATTAAGCACTTCTTTAAGTTCATTAAGCTGTGGATTATGAGGTGTTTCTGTAATTCTTGCTCTTAAATCGCCAGATTCAATAGTCTTGGCTGTGGCGACTGATTGTTCCACTGCTTTTTTGTCTTTATCTAAACCTTCTTGCACATTTTGTATGTTTTCGTTAATTTCTCTTGCCATTTGTCCAAACTCATCGTTTGCCTTTGGAGTTATTAAGGTTGGTAGCGTATCCACTTCGTGGCGGATATATTTAAAGAAGTCAAAAAGCAAGTGTGAAATATTTCTTAATCGTGCAACAACTTGCGTGCGAACATAAAGAAATATGACGAATGTTACAAAAATGACAACAAGAATATTTGCAACTACCATTACACTTCTAAGCTTTGAAACAGAATCATAAATAGAACTCTCCGGAGCCGAAACAATTATTGTCCATACTGCTGCTATATCATCACTATCACCAATATAGATATTTGACACAGCGGTGTAACTCATCTCGCCTAATGAATTGATATAGCTAAAAATTCCCTCAATTTGATTTTCAATCGCGTGTTTAAGCTCATTCATTGTAGGACTTTGATTTACCTCACGCAAATATTTACCCAAGAATTCTTTTCTTCCGTGAGCAGCAATGGTTGAATCTGTCGCATACATCCCTTTAAAGTCGCCCTTATAAATAGAGTTTTTTTGGTCTTGGAGTATTGCTGAAACACTTGCTAAATCAATAAACACACCTAAAACCCCATACACAACACCCTTTTTGTCAATAAGAGGCTGGTTAATCCCCACACCAAAATATTCTTTGCCATTAATAGTTTGCCACGAAGGTGAACCTATCACTGCTTTCCCTGTCTCTAAGGTTTTTTTGACACTATTAAAATTTGCAATTGATTCACTTGATTGAATAACATGGCTTTGGTCATTTTCATCAGCAATGGCTAAAACCATAAAATCACCATTGGGCAATTTATGCTTGGAATTAGCGATATTTGTGCCTTTATATCGCTCATCTTTAGTGATATAAACATAGGCAAAATTTCCCCATTCATTACTATCAAACATATCCATAATATCATTTTCTAAAATAGCCTGTGCACCATTTTGCACATCACGCAATATAAACCCTCTTGATGCATTCATAGCAGTATAGATTCCATTAAAAATCCCCTCTGCCCAATTTGCCTCACGTTTAGCAGCATTGATAAGCATTTTGTTTGATTCTTCTTCTTGAATATTATGAGAAATTATCACAGTAATCGTTGTAACAATAAACATACAAACAACCAATATACTTGAAAAACAAAGTATAATCTTTGCACCAATACTCCAAGAACGAAAAAAACTCATTTTGTATCCTCACTACATTTTTAAACTTTGAATTATAGCAAAAATATTAAAAAATATAAAAATAAATTTGAATTTTATTAAATAAAGAAGACAACACTTAAGCATAATACAATCCAAAATGATAGAATTCTCAAAAAAAGTAAAGACTTATCTTAAAATAGTAGAGTAACCCATAAATTCCCTAAAATATAAGGAATCTATGAGAAAAATGTTAAATTTTCTTATAAGGAGCTTGTCCAACTTCGTAGTAATTATTGCCTGACGCATCAATAGCCACAATCGCAGGGAAGTTTTCTATTGTAAGTCGTGCAACCGCTTCAGGTCCTAACTCAGGATAAGCTAAGACTTCATATTTAGTGATACATTTTGAAATGAGTGCTGCCGCACCACCCACAGCCACCATATATACAACGCCGTGCTTAACCATAGAATCTATGACTTCTTTGCTGCGATAGCCTTTACCAATCATTCCGTGAATGCCTTGCTCAATGATTGTCGGCGTATATTTATCCATTCTCCCGCTTGTTGTAGGACCTGCGCTACCAATCGCATTGCCCGGCTTTGCAGGAGTGGGTCCAAGATAATAAATCGTCTCGCCACTCAAATCCACAGGGAGCTTTTCTCCACGAGCTAATGCTTCAGTCAATGCCTTATGTGCCGCATCACGAGCGCATAGAATCGTCCCGCTAATCAAAACGCTCTCCCCTGCTTTGAGGCTTTTTGCCACTTCTTTACTTATAGGTGCAGTGATTTTTTTTGGCTCTCCCATTTTTTCCTCCTTAAAGCTCAATATCAGCGTGTCGTGCGGCGTGGCAGTTGATATTTACTGCCACAGGAAGCCCCGCAATGTGTGTAGGATACCATTCCACATTGACTTTAAACGCAGTCGTAGTGCCACCTAATCCTTGTGGTCCTACGCCTGTTTGATTTGCAATTTCAAGCAATTCTTCTTCGAGCTTGGCATAGCGTGGGTCTTTATTTTTAGAATCTATTTCGCGCACAGCCGCCTGTTTGGCTAAAATTGCTGCTTTTTCCATTGTCCCACCAATACCTACGCCAATCACCATAGGAGGACAAGCATTGGGACCTGCGAGTTTCACCGCTTCGGTAAAGACTTTTTTCACACCCTCAATGCCATCGGCTGGGACAAGCATTTTAAGCACACTTTTATTCTCGCTCCCAAAGCCTTTAGGGCAAACTTTTAAATGCAACTTATCGCCCTTGATTATTCGCGTATGAATGACTGCAGGAGAGTTATTTGTCGTATTTTTGCGCTCATAGAGTGGCTCTTCTACGACAGATTTACGCAAATAACCATTCGTATAGCCCTCTTTAATACCCTCATTAATGGCATCTTCAAGGTAGCCTCCTGTGATATGCACATCTTGCCCGATTTCTACAAACACCACGCTCATACCTGTATCTTGGCAGATAGGCATCATATTGCTTTCCGCAATCTTGCCATTTTCAATGAGCGTATCTAGGATATTTTGCCCTAGTGCAGACTTTTCACTTCCCTTTGCCGCACTAAAAGCGCGTTTAATATCCGGCGTTTGGATACAGCACGCATTAATGGCAAGCTTAGCAACAGCGGACTTAATATCCTCAAATCGCACTTCTCTCATTCCTTCCTCCTTGTAGTTTGAATAAAACAGATAAATTCTACCCTACTCTATGTAAAAAACGCTTTAAATTATAGCCATTTATTGAATCCAAAGCCAAATTCTAGCCAAAAATAATGTCCCGCCAAGTATTGATATGTCGTGTAAAGAAGTGTTGTGAATCCCAGCTAATGCACCAAGCCCGACTTTATAATCTGTGCATTTGAGCTCATCGCAACTATACTCTGCCCACACAAAAGAAAGTGTAAGGCAAAAAAAATTTTTATTGTCGCTTCCTTCCCTCACATCAAGGCATAACTACACAAGTAGTATGTGTGGTTGTGTGAGTTTATTCATCATAGGTAATCAAATGACTATCCTCATCGCCATCAAAGCCCAAATAAATAAAAATTTGATTGCTTGTAGGTTGCTCTATAATCACTTCAACTGCGTTTTCTTTGTTGTAAAATTGAGTTTTATTTTGAGGTAGTTTTGATGGCAAAAACAAATGTGTTTTTCTTAACTCATTATACCTATCACTTAAGGCTGATATTGATGAATTTTTATATATACAATGTTTCCCAGCAGGATAATCATCATAGCGCACATCTACACAATGAGGAGCTGTGATGCTTGTTGTCTCTGTGGTATATTCTTTGCAACATTACCTTTATTATCAAAGCAAGACATTTCAGAGTGGCTATGCACTACTGCGTAGGCTTGCGTAGCAAATACTATGGCTAAAAGGATAAATTTTTGCATTGTTTTCATTATTAACTCCCTCCAAAAATTTTCTTATCTTTTCTTATCTTTAAGTGTCTTTATATCGCATTTAAGCTTACTAAACTCTACAATCTTGCCGTGAAATCGCGCAAAAATCTGCGCTAAACTCATATCTTGCAAATCCTTATCCTGCGCATAAAGTGCATATACATCGCTAAGATTCTCTCTTACCCCATTCTCACAAAATGCCCTTAATTCCTCATAATCCTCTATTTCCCTACCAAGCGCACAAAGCAGCTTGTAAGTGTATCTATCCACAACCATTACCTCACGCGCACAAGCATAGTTTAAAATTGCATACGCACTCTCGCGCCCTATACCCTTTTGAGCTATAAGCCATTCAAAATCCACATTTTCCTTAAAACTTTCAAAACTCCCAAAATCCGCTATAATCGCGCGTGAAATATTGATAATATATGCTGATTTTTGTCTCTGCAAACCAATAATATGTGATTGTAAAATCATAGAATCCACCCGCACCATAGATTCTAAATCTTTTTGACAATCCCCGCTTAGAATCCCAGCCTTTGCCATAGATTCAAGCATTTGCTCTACCTTTGCCCACTGCGTATTTTGCACTAAAATTGCTCCAAGAACCACTTCAAAGCTTCCTGCTCCTTCCCACCACCAGCTTGGCTTCCCCTCTAAAAGCCCACGAGACTTTAGCACCCTTAATATATCAAAGCTAGATTCTATCATCACCCCTCACTTCTCTACCAAAATCTTATTAAAAAATGTCTCAATTAAGCTTTTTGCATACGCATTTTGTGGATTAGCAAAGACTTCTTTACTCACGCCCTGTTCCACCACCTGCCCATTATGCAAAATCAACACTTCATCACTCAAAGCGCGTAAAATCTCCAAATCGTGCGTGATAAAAATATAGCTCATATTCAGTTGTGCCTGAAGCTCCAAAAGGAGCGATAAAATAAGCTTTTGGGAGCTTTTATCAAGCGCAGAAGTAGGCTCATCAAGGAGCAAGATAGCAGGTTTGCGCACGATAGCACGCGCTATTGCCACGCGTTGCTTTTGTCCTCCGCTAAGTTCAAATGGGTATCTTTGCATATAATGTGAATCTAGCCCCACAGATTCTAAAGCCCATTGCACTTTATCCCTACACATACTCAATGCCTCACCCAAAGCCTCCGCGATAATATCGCCGATACTTAGACGCGGCGAGAGCGAGGAGAAAGGGTCTTGAAACACGATACTTATAGCATTGCGTAACATATAAAAATCCTTTGTCCGTTCGTGCAATCTCCCTTGAAAATATATCTCGCCCTGTGTCTGTAAAAGCCCCAAAAGCCCAAGCGAGAGGCTAGATTTCCCACTCCCAGAAGCCCCAGCAATGCCTAGAATCTCCCCTTTTTGCAAAGTAAAATCTACATTTGAGACAAGGCTTTTAAAAGAAGTTTTGAAAAACTTCCGCATAGAGACGCCCACGCTTAGATTCTTTACTTCTAAAAGCGTTTGTGTGTCTTTGTCTTGAATCCCTATATTGTGAATCTCCCCATTCCACGCCTCTTTATCGTTGCTTTGAATCTTCTGCGATATTTTACCCTCTCTCTTTGGCAAGGTAAGAGATTCTATTAAAAAGCGCGTGTAAGCGTGGCTAGGGGCGTTAAAGATATGCTCCGTGCTATCTTGCTCCACCACCGCTCCATCTTTCATCACCACGACTTTATCGCAAAAGTCCCGCACTACGCCCAAATCGTGGCTAATAAACAAAATCGCGCTTAGTTCTAAGTTTGAGAGTAGCCCCATAATCTGCTTTTGCACCAGCACATCAAGCGCTGTTGTTGGTTCATCACAAATAAGAAGTGTGGGATTATTAATAATACTCATCGCAATAGCCACGCGCTGCTTTTGTCCTCCGCTAAGTTCAAATGGATAGCTGTGTGCGAATTTTGAATCTAGCCCCACTAAGCATAAAAGCTCTTCGAGCCTCTCCTGCGCCTTTATCTGCAATGCCCTACCGCGCAAATGTGGCTGCAGTGCGGGCGCGTGGAGATAGAAACTCTCCATTATCTGCTTTCCTACCTTTTGGAGAGGATTGAGGCTTGAAAGCGGTTCTTGTGGAATATAGGCAATCTCATTTCCACGCAAGACGCGCATTTGCTTTGGGCTAAGGCTCAACACATTTTTGCCATTAAAGCAAATCTCGCCGCTTTGAATTGCAATATTTGGCTGAAGATTCAAAATCATTTGCGCGAGCATACTTTTACCCGAGCCAGATTCGCCAACAAGTGCCACCCTCTCCTTTAGAGCGATACTTAGCGCGATATTTTTCAGCCTAAAATGCCCAGAGTGCGCAAAACTCGCATTCAAGTTCTTAATCTCTAGCATAGTTTGCCTTTATGGATTCTGTATTTACACAATTCCCTGCAGAATCCGCGCTTGTGGCATTTGTAGATTCTATAAAATCCGCACTTATAGGCTGTGTAATGTTTGCGAGATTTATAGAATCTCTGTGTAATTTGATATGCGGGTCAAAACTATCGCGCAAACCCTCACCGATAAAAACAAGTATCGAAAGCAATACGCACAGGGCAAAAAACGCAGTGATACCCAAATGCGGCGCAGAGAGATTATTTTTACCCTGCGCAAGAAGCTCTCCTAGACTTGCACTCCCCACAGGCATACCAAAGCCTAGAAAATCAAGGCTGGAAAGCGTTACAATACTTCCAGCCATAATAAAGGGCGCGAAAGTGAGTGTTGCGCTCATCGCATTAGGCAAAATATGCACGAACATAATACGCATATCGCTTACATTCATAGCCTTTGCCGCGCGGACATACTCGAGATTACGCGCCTTGAGAAACTCTGCCCGCACGAGATTCACAAGTATCATCCACGAAAAAGCTAACACCACACACAAAATCCAGCCAAAACTCGCCTCAAACATACTTGATATGATAATAATCACAAACAAAATAGGCACAGCATTGAAAATCTCAATGAGTCTCTGCCCCACCAAATCCACCATTCCACCATAATAGCCCTGCATCGCTCCCGCGCACACGCCTATTACCACACTACACACGCTCAAAATGAGCGCGAACATAATGGAGATTCTATATCCATAAATAAGCCTTGCCGCCACATCTCGCGCCTTATCATCAGTGCCAAGCCAATGCTTAGAATCCGGACCTGTGGGTGCTTGTGCATTTAAATCCATTACGATACTATCATAGCTATATGGAATGGGTGCGCGGAGGACAAAAGCATCTTTTAAAAGCTCATCTCTCACATAGCTATCCAAATAATCGCAGCTTGTTTCAAAATCCCCTCCAAATGTGCTCTCGGGGTAATCCACAAATACAGGAAAATACATTTGAGAATCCTTATAGATAAAAAGGGGCTTGTCGTTTGCAATAAACTCTGCTCCAAAACTCAATATAAAGAAAATGCAAAATAAGATAAGCGAGTAAAAGGCGCGTTTATTCTGCCTAAAAATATGCCAACGCATACGCGCTATGCTTATATGTGAATCTTGCACTACTTTAGGCATTTTTACCCCCAAAGTGAATACGCGGGTCGATGAAATAATAGAGCACATCGGTGATGATACCAAGCACTAAGGCGATAAAAGTAAAAATATAGAGTGTGCCAAAGACAACGGGATAATCGCGATTAACCACGCTTTCATAGCCTAAAAGCCCCAAGCCATCAAGGCTAAAAATAATCTCAATAAGCAAACTCCCGCTAAAAAACGCTCCCACAAACACCGCGGGGAATCCACTAATCACTAAAAGCATAGCATTACGGAAAATATGCCTATACAAAATGTGATTTTCGCTCCCGCCCTTTGCTCGCGCGCATATTACATAACTTTTGTGAATCTCCTCTAAAAAGCAATTTTTACTAAGCATACTCAAA
Organism: Helicobacter typhlonius; assembly: GCF_001460635.1. Taxonomy (NCBI): domain Bacteria; kingdom Pseudomonadati; phylum Campylobacterota; class Epsilonproteobacteria; order Campylobacterales; family Helicobacteraceae; genus Helicobacter; species Helicobacter typhlonius. The sequence goes on along the minus strand of NZ_LN907858.1, from coordinate 877,756 downwards.
GTTGCAAATCCACCAATAGAAATACACAGCACAGGTAAAAACAAATGCCATAAATAATCTTTTATCTTGCCAAAAGTGCTTAAAGTATCAAAATTTTCACTCACAAGCCCACGCAAAGGGAAAATCTCAAAATAGCTCCCACCGCAAAAAAGCACAATCGCCACCACGCCAAACATAAAAGCCGGAATGGCATTAAGCACAATAATCACCACGCTACTTATCATATCAAACTTAGAGCCATTGTGTAGGGCTTTTGCGATACCTAGTGGAATAGAGATAAGATAGATAAGAAGAGTGCTAAAGACACCTAGAGATATAGAGACAGGGAGCTTTTGGATAATGAGAGTAAGCACATCAGTTTGCGCGTAAAAACTCTCTCCAAACTCAAACTTCGCAAAATTCCATAGCATTTGCAGATACCGCTCACCGAGGCTTTTATCAAAACCATAGAGTTTTTTAATCTCCTCAATGAGTTCGATATCTAGTCCAATCGAGCCTTTATAGAGACTATTTTGCCCCACACTCGCTTCACTGCCCTGCCCCGCGCGCTCAATCTTTGCAATCGTCTGCTCAACCGGACCGCCCGGGGAGAGCTGCATAAGGAGGAAATTAATGCTAATAACACCTATAAGCGTAGGGATAATAAGAATAAGGCGTTTTAGTATATAGCCTAGCATTTGACCTCACATATTCTCGCACTCAATACTTTTAGTTTTCACCCAAACTTAATCAAGTCTAATTTAAACTTGATTAATCCTAACGAAGCTTTTATTGAAAATCTTTAGAATCTCGCGCTTATTTTTAAGATTCTAAAATTCTACAAGTTTCTAACTACCACACTCAATTTCACGCCAAGTCTCACTGAATTACTTTGATACAAACTCAACTCTTGCCTTTGATTCTATACCTTAGAAGTTTTATAGAATCTCGCCCAAATGTTACTAAGGAGAGAGATTTGTTTTCGCAAACCTTGCGACATCTCTCTATCAGCATTTTGTGCTGCCTGCACCATACTTTGCCTCTAAAGCTTCGGCAAAAAATTCTTTTTGCGTTTTGGGAATCTCATCAGGGTGGTGGATTCTCATATGTTCTACATATTTATCATAGCTTGGCATTCCTACAAGCAAGTGCAAGAACCTATCGCTACGTTTATAGAGCAACTTAATCTTCTGCCACCATAGGCTAAAAAAATTCCCGCCGCGCGTTTTTTCTGTCTCTTTCATAACCCACCGCGTTCATAGAATCTCACGCACAATGATAGTGTATTAAGTTTAACTACACACATAAGCTCCTTTAATAATTATGTGCTATCATTATGTAGGCTTAAATATAAATACAAGGACTTTTATGCAAGCATCACAGGTAGCACTCATCGTGCCAATCTACAATGTAGAAAAATATCTTGCAGATTGCCTAGATTCTATTATCAATCAAAGCTATAAGAATCTTAATATTATCCTTGTAGATGATGGGAGCAGTGATAAAAGCATAGAAATTGCAAAAACATATTTTAACAAAGATCATCGCATTACACTTATTTGCAAAAGCAATGGAGAGCAAGGAAGCGCAAGAAATATGGGGCTAGAATATATAAGCAATGGCTTTAATTTCACACCAATCATAGAATCAGGGCAAGATTTAGAATCTCACAAGCTACCTACTTTTGCATTTAAAGCCACGCTTAAGCCAAATGCCCTAAGCGCAAATAATATCAATTACTTTACAGGAGAGCCACTAGAATGTGTAATGGGGGGCATAGAAAAAACCTAAGCCTATCTATCCCCTTTAAACCTATTGATTATAGTATCAATTCTTGCATTATTTTCTCCCACACAAACACACCACCTAATGATATAAGCTATATATACTTTGTTGATTCAGATGATATGCTCACAAATGATTGTATCGCTACTTGTGTGCAAGAAATTGGGGATAAAAAAATGCTTATACACGGATATGCAAAAACTCTATGAAGATGGCATAACCCCGCACACAAATGGCAATTTTTTAGATCATTTGCACTTAAGGAAATATATTGGAAAAGATTATATATCCACAACACAGATATGGACAGAAGCAAATCTATTTTGGTTTGTATGTGGCGGTATGTTTCACAAATCACTTTGTGATAACTTGCGTTTTAGCCCAAATATGAGAAATGAAGACATCTTGTTTGGTATGGTTTTATTTGTAAAGACAGATTCTATAAAAGTTATAAAATCTGCACTTTATATTTATCGCATAAGAGCAAATTCTACTGGGGACTATGCTTTTAGTAAAAGTGAGTCTCTAAAATCCTATCCTGCGTATATAGCAGACATCGCAAATACCTTTAATAACAATCTCAAAATAAAACAATACTATTTTTCTTATTCTATTGCTTATATATGTTTAGGTATTTTAGCCTTTATTGATACATTACCGCCGAGCGAAAAAGATATGAGAGACAAACTCAACATATTTATTTCAAAATATATTGATTGGGCTTTTGGAGCACTTAAATTAGAATCTGACCCTAGAAATCTCCGCACACTTTTAAAACCATTAGAGCCATACACAAAATGGGTAGGCTCCTCAAAGAAACTCGCCTACTTTGCACCACATATTTTTAGTATTTTACGCGCTTGTGAAAATATATTTAAGAGATAAAAGAGAAAAGCGAGAATCTCGCAAAATGCAAAGATTCTCACAAAATAAACAAGAAAGGTTTATACCCCAAAAGGGGCATATTCTAATGCGAACTTGCTAGTTGTCCTTGAAAATCGCTTACCTTGCGATAAGGAGTTTCAGCAAGTGGAATATCATTTGTGCCTTTAGAGCAACGCAAACAGATTCTTACACATTGAATAAGCACTAAGATAGTAACGCACATAAACAACGCACAGAGTGAAGCATTGATGAGGTTATTTGTAGCAATAGTCGCAAATCTTTCAGCCAACGCAGGGTCAGTTTCAGCAGCAGCTTTTGCACTATTGTTTTGCCAAAGTGCGATATGACTCACTGCATCGTGAACTCTCTCACCATTTGCAGGGAGAAGTTTGCATACACCCGCATATAGTGTGCTGATAAGCACCCAAGCAGCAGGTAAAATAGCCACCCACGCTTGTTTTGCTTTACCCATTTTGAAAAGCACCGTGATAACGGTGAGTAATGCAATACCTGCTAACATTTGATTTGATACACCAAAGAGCGTCCAAAGCGATTTTACTCCACCTTGTGGGTCAGTAACACCTTGATAGAGGATATATCCCCACCCAGCCACACAAATTAAAGTTGCCACAATGCCCCAGAATAATGAGTGAATATTACCGATAGGTTTATATACATTTCCTAGCACATCTTGCACCATAAAGCGTCCAGCACGAGTTCCTGCATCAACAGCAGTTAAAATAAAGAGTGCTTCAAACAAAATTGCGAAGTGATACCAAAATGCCACAGAGCCTTGATTAAAAAGAGGCACTTGAGCAATAATAGTAGCAAGTCCAATCGCAAATGTAGGCGCACCACCTGTTTTGCTTAGAATGCTATTCTCGCCAATCTCTCTTGCCATACCCAAAATTTCTTCAGGCGTTATCACAAAGCCCCAAGCACTAATCGTCTGTGCCGCGACAGCCGCTGCCTCTGCTACATCTTTAATGCCTGTCGTGCCAAGCCCAGCAGGAGCGACATTGATAGAGAAATACAAGCCCGGAGTGAGAATCACCGCAGCAATCAAAGCCATAACTGCCACAGCAGATTCCATAACCATTGAGCCATAGCCTACCATTCTTGCGTGAGATTCTTTTTCTAGCATTTTTGGTGTTGTCCCGCTTGAAATAAGCGCGTGGAATCCACTAATCGCCCCACAAGCAATGGTAATAAAGAGGAATGGGAAAAGCTGCCCGCTAAACACAGGTCCTGTGCCATCTACAAACTTTGTTACACTCTCAAAGCACACTTCAGGTCTAACAATCAAAATTCCACCAGCCATAAGCACAATTACACCGATTTTTAAGAATGTGCTAAGGTAGTCGCGAGGTGCGAGCAAGAACCATACAGGCAAAATCGCTGCGATGAATCCATACACAATCATTACATAAGTCAATGTAACTGGAGTAAGTGTAAAAATCTCCGCCAAAGTAGGATTTGCTGCGACATCGCGTCCAAAGTAAAGAGCCAAAAGCAAAAGCACAAAGCCCAATATACTTGCTTCACCAATCTTGCCCGGGCGGATATAACGCATATGAAGCCCCATATAAATCGCAATAGGAATTGTCATAGCAATCGTAAATAATCCCCAAGGAGATTCAGCCAGAGCATTTACCACCACAAGCGCCAAAATCGCAATAATAAGCATCATAATGCCTAAAATCCCAATCATCGCTATCGTGCCAATAGGCTTACCAAGCTCTAGTTTAATAATTTCGCCCAGAGACTTACCATTGCGGCGCATAGAGATAAAAAGCACCGTGAAGTCGTGCACCGCACCGGCTAACACAACGCCCACTACTACCCAAATCATACCGGGTAAATATCCCATTTGCGCAGCAAGGATAGGACCTACAAGCGGACCAGCCCCAGCGATAGCGGCAAAATGATGTCCAAAAAGCACGATTTTGTTTGTTGGACAAAAGTCGCGTCCGTCATTATTTACAACTGCGGGTGTGGCACGATTATCATCAAGCCCTAGCACCTTATATGCGATATACTTTGAGTAAAAGCGATAGCCTATCGCATAAATACATACTGCGGCGACTACAATCCATACAGCCGAGATAGTCTCTCCCGTGTGTAATGCCAAAACGCCAAAACACCACGCACCAAGCAGCGATACCGCCGCCCACAAGCCAATACTTAGAATCTTATTCATAACTCTCCTTCGCATTTTTAAAATATTTATGCCCTTAAAGTCTAAATACTTCAAACTTAAAGCCACGCTAAAATTTAAAGAAGTCTTTAACTTTTTGTCTTCTTAATGCAGATTAGTAACATCAAGGGTATTTCCTGCTTTGTTCTTTGTTAAGTCTTATTATCATTTATTTGGGTAAAATGACACATTATTACATAAGGCTTATAAATTAAGGGGGGGGGGGCAGAATGAATAGAATATTGCAGATTCTATATTACTCATTAATCTTGTGCTTATTTATCCTGCCTCTTTCTCTTGTGGCACGAGATTATACAAATAATCTTCCAAGTCAAATTATTTTACAAAATGGAGAAAGAAGATTTGATAATCTCACCGCAACTTGTGGGAATCAATACTGCACTTTTGGCACACCCGGCTTTTTTAATCCTAGGGCTTTTGATTTTAGCTACTCAACTAATGGTGGTTCCTCCTCGCTTGTCTTTTTTGGTAAAACACCACAAAACCCCTATGGTTTTAGAAATTCAGTATTTATGGTAGGAGGATTCCACATTGGCACCCAATCAAAGCTTACCATAGAAGACTTTCACACACTCGCCGTGCAACGCGGCTTAGTCCTTGATGAAAATGCCACCCTTGAAGTGATTTTACAAAAAGGACAAAGAATTCCCGCGAGTGAATATGGACCTTCATCAAAAGTTTATATTGGAACTGCAAATGACTTATATCTTGGCAATGGCTCTACGCTCAATGTGAGCAATGGCGATTATTTCATTGCAAATAGCAAAACAATCGTTGGCAATAATACACGACTCATCGTAGATACAGGCATAATACGATTCCATAATGCAATCCAAAACAATGGCAGTATTGAACTAAGTGGCAAAGTAGAAAATACCGGCTACCAAAGTGCAGGAAAGACAGATTTGACACTCTCATCGGTAGTAAATTATGGCACGATAAATATCACAGGGGATTTTCAAAATGGAGGCAACCCAACTGCCGATGGCATTTTTGATGTGGCAAATCCGGGTGCTGGGAATCTTATAAACTATGGCGGGACAATTACCATTAGCGGTAAGCTTACAAATAATCAAGCCTTAAACCATTATATGCAAACTCGTGGCTCTAGTGTGCAAATCTATGGTGGAAGTATCATCGTAAGAGGTGGTATGGAAAATAATGCTGGTAATACGCTCATTTTTGGCGCATATAATGGTGTACTAGGGAAGCTTGAAGGCAATCTGGTGAATCAAGGCAAAGTGCAAGTTAATATAGCTGGAGCAAATCTAGGCTCTCATCAGCTTATCACGGGGAGCGTTACAGGCAATACAAATTTTGAAATTCTTACCAATGGACGCAAAAGTGAGTTTATCAATACCACAATGCAGGGCAATTCCCTCTCAATCCAAAAAAAACACCGCCGCAATCAATAACTTTCTAAGCAGTGTGTCAAAAACGCAAAATCAAATTCTTGACGCACTTGAATCTAGCTTTAATGCGCAATCCTCTACACAAAGCGTTTATACCTATGGCAATAGAGCCTATCTCACACAACTAAGCGATGATGTATATAACTCTGGCGCACCGCTTATTACACAAGATTCTAGTCTTAGCCTTTGGAGTATGCTACAAAGCAACACTTTGCCTCTTCTTTACGCACCAAATAAGCCAAGAGGTGTGAGTATTACGCCCTTTGCCGCTAATGGCTCAAGTGCCAACCTCTCCATTCCAAGTTATGGCGCAAGTCTCAATGCCTCAATACAAGGGAAAATTCATCATTTGAGTGCCTTTGCCACCTATGGCACTTCTCAAAGTTCAAATAAGATCTCTCACGCACAAACTCATCTTGATTCAAATACTTTTCTTGTGGGCGTGTATGATAGATTCTTTCTTTCAAGACTTGAGCTTACATTGCTTGGCTATTATGGCAGGACAGCGCACAAAAGCAAACGAGAGATATTTATCAATCAAAGCACATTTGAATCGAATTTTGCTTATGCGGAAATGGGGCTACAAAGCACACTAGGCTATCCGCTTATGCTGAATAAGCTTTATGTGAAGCCATTTTTGGGGCTTGAATATACGCTTGGTTTGCAAGATTCGCTCAAGGAGCAGGGCACTTCAAGCGCACTTGCCCTCTCGCGCAATGCTGCACAAAATCACACTCTAGCCGCGCAGCTTGGTGCGCAAATGCGCTATTATTTTGGAGAGCGACACATACTTTTTGGTGGATTCAATGTGCAATACGCCTTTATACAGAATCCACAGACAAAGGCGTATGTGGGTAATGTAGCACTTGAAAATGATGTAGCACATACGCTAGGCTACACACTGCATTTAGGCGGCTCTGTGCCTCTGCACCGAAATTTCTCCCTAATCCTTTATGGGCTTTATGCGCAATCCTACAAAGACTTTAAGAGCTATTCTGGCACACTTTCGCTCTCGTATTATTTTTAATAAAATGCTACAATGCGCCTTTTTAGAGCCACACAATACATTGATTTAAGACAATAATGCGAGGAAAGAAATGCAAGAAAGAAAAATGATTGAGATTCTGCATAAAATCACACAAGAGCGAGCGCAAGATATTACTCAAAAAGGCTTTGCACTCGGGCATAATGTGCCTCAATCTAGAATCCACCCGCTTATCAAGCCAAAACTTGATAGCACATTTTTTATCGCTGAAATTAAACGCGCTTCGCCTTCGCACGGGGATTTAAGCAAGATAGATGAGCCTATCAAACTCGCGCAAGACTACCTCAATGGCGGAGCTGGAGCAATCTCTGTGCTCTGTGAGGAGCGGCATTTTAAAGGCTCTCTAGCGGATTTAATGGCAGTTAAGAGTGCATATCCTAATGCGTGTATTTTACGCAAGGACTTTATCCAATATCCCCAAGAAATTGAGATAAGCTATCGCGCTGGAGCAGATATGGTGCTACTTATCGCAGCAATGTTTATAAATGAGGATAAAGGATTTATACACCTTCAAGCAATTTATGAGGAATGCCTCAAATATGGCATTACGCCGCTGCTTGAAGTACATACGCAAAAAGAGATTGATTTTATCGCTCCGCTCAATCCCACGCTAGTAGGTATAAATGCGCGGAATCTCCACACGCTAGAGATTGATATTATTCAGGCGTGCGCACTCAAAAGTGCAATCACAAGCACCCTGCCCCACACGCAAGTGATGTTTGAATCTGGTATAAACTCCCCCCACTCCGCCTTTATCGTGGGAAGCTTTGGCTTTAGTGGGATTTTATGCGGAAGCTATCTTGTCGCTCACAATAATCCAACTCGCGCCCTACAATCACTCAAAAATGCCTTTCTCATCGGTAAAAATCAGCAACCGCGCTTTTATCGCTACACTTTCCCCACGCTCACGCGCCATAATATAGAATCTACAAAAATAGAATCTGCACAGGTGGGGGATTCTCAAATCCTGCTTAAAGTTTGCGGTATCACAAATCTTGATAACGCGCTACTTATCGCGGAAGAGGCAACAAAATATCAACACAAAATTACTTTTATGCTGGGCTTTATCCTCGCCCAAAATAGCCCACGATTTATAGAATCTAAGCGCATAAAGGAGATAAGTAAGGCTCTGCACTCGCTTTATCCGCATATTTTGCGCGTAGTGGTTGTAAAAGATGATAAAAATGCACTCAATGAGGCAAAAACACTTTATGAGCAGGGGCATATTGATGCGATTCAGTTACACGGACTAGACTCGCTCACACCGCATACATTTGCGCATATCCCGCTTAAAGAGGCAACTTTTTGCTTCTATGGAGTGCAAAATATCGCTAAGGCAGAGGATTTTATCGCTGATTATGAGGGGGCATTTTGTCTTGTAGATTCTCAAAGTGCGCAAGGCGGCGGCTCTGGGAAAAGGATTGACACAAATGTGCTTTGTCATCTTAAAGAGCGATATTTGTGTATCGCTGGGGGCATTAGTGCGGATAATATCAATGAGTTTCTTTCCCTCTCTCCTACAATGCTTGATATTAGCTCGGGCGTGGAGAGTGTGCCGGGTGTGAAAGATATAGATAAAATTAAAATGATTTTGCATACCATAGAATCCTATCAAGCCAAAAAAGCTTCATCTCATTAGATTTTAAGTAAAATGCCACAACTCAAATAAAAGGATAGCAATGAAAAAATTTCTCTCTGTGCTAGTGATATGCTACGCAATCCTATGTGGAAGTGTGTATGGGGCGGGTAATGGCTCATTAAAGCTCATTATGGCAGGAGATGCGCTACTGCACGCTTCTGTATATAATGATGCAAAACAAGAAAATGGCAGCTATGACTTTAGCAAAATGCTTACTGCGCTTGAAATCGCAAAAAAATACGACTTGGCTTTTTATAATCAAGAGACGATTCTAGGCGGCACAAAGCTCGGCTTAAGCACTTATCCGGCGTTTAATTCGCCTCAAGAATTTGGCGATAATATGCTCTCCTTAGGCTTTAATCTCGTCTCTTTAGCAAATAATCACACACTTGATAGAGGAGAAAAGGCAGTGCTCTCTTCGCTTGAATTTTGGCGTGGTAAAAACGCGCTCACAGCAGGAAGTTATGGCAGTTTCAACGAGCGCAATCAAGTGCAGATTCTGAAAAAAAATGGTATCACCTATGCGCTTTTAGCCTACACATATGGCACAAATGGTATTCCATTGCCAAAGGGCAAAGAATATCTTGTCAATGTCTATACGAAAGAGATGTTGCGTAAAGATATTGCCGCGGTGCGCGAGAAAGTGGATTTTCTAATGGTGTCAATGCACTGGGGGATTGAATATGACTTTGCCCCAAGTGCCGAGCAAAAACAATATGCTAAGCTTCTATCCGAGCTTGGTGTGGATTTAGTCATTGGCACACATCCGCACGTGGTGCAACCTGCGGAATGGATAGGCGATACATTGGTGTATTACTCACTAGGGAATCTCATCTCGGGGCAGAGAGGCACAAATAAGCGCATTGGTATGCTAGGCAGTGTAGAGATTACAAAGGTAAAGGACGGCAAAGTCAAGCTTTCAAATCCACGCGCAGAGCTTATCTATACCTACTACAACGCGCAGTTTAAGAATTTCAAGCTGATGTGGTTTAGTGAGCTAAATAATACTATTTTACAAAACTATAAATCAATCTACAAAGAATATATGAATATCATCACGCAGGGAAAAAGTGATATCAAGATTGGTTTGTAGATTCTGTAATTTTTTAAATTTGTAGCTTTTTGGCTACCCCAAATCAAACCGCCTCAAAGCGGGCTAAGGAAAAAGCAGATTCTAAGTTTAGAATCTGCTCTACCGCACATCTTTGATGACGATCTAAAAGTAGCTCATCAGGGCTGGGTTATCACGCGCGTTTCTTTAAATTTAATTTGTTGGCGACATTCCTTACAAGTGATAGGATTTGATGAGCGTTCAGCAAAGAGGTGCATAGATTCTGTAAGCTTATGCTCTCTGCCTGGACACGCGCAAGTATAGTAATAGTATCTCACTTCTCTTACCTCGCAAGTCGCCCCACTCTCTAACTGCTCTTTGCGATATTTTTCAATCAGCATATCTTCTTGCAAAATATGTGTCAAAAGCCAATCTTTCGCGATTGTAGAAATCATTTCCTTAATCACTTCAAGCGAGGATACGTGTTTTACCATACCAGCCATATCAGCCACGATTGTGCGATGAATCTTCCTATGTTCTTCGAGGCGCGGGTAGCCAATAGTATGCATATATTGTTCTTCGTCTTTAAAGTGCGTCTTCATATAATTGAAAAACTCTGTAAGAATGCCTTTCACTTCCTCGGCAGAGCTTTGGCTATTTGCTATACGATACGCCTTGTGAGCCAACTCGAACAGCCTTTGATGCTGCTCGTCTATAATCTCGTGATGAACGCTAAATTCATTGCTCCAATCTGGTAACATTCTTGCCCCTTTGTGTTAAGATGAAGTGCTTATGTATCTTTAGGCACAATAGGTTGCTGACACTCCTTGCATAGCACTTTTCGCGCACTACTTTTAATAAAAATATGCATAGATTCTGTAAGCTTATGCTCTCTGCCCGGACACGCGCAAATGTAAGTATATATCTTATCGGTTGATTTTGTATGTGCCTTGCGAAATCTCTCAATTTGCATATCCTCTTGCAAAATATGTGTCAAAAGCCAATCTTTTGCAATAATAAGAATCTGGTCCTTGATTTCATTTGTAGAGCGGACATTTTTTACCATACTCGCCATATCAGCTACAATCGCACGATGTATTTTTTTATGCTCCTCCAAGCGCGAATAACCAATAGCGTGCATATATTGCTCTTCATCTCTAAAGTGCGTCTTCATATAGTCAAAAAACTCGGCAATTATACCCCTAATCTGCTCTCTATCAGTATGCCTATTCGCTACCTTGTAGGCACGATGAGCCAACTCGAACAGCCTTTGATGCTGCTCGTCTATAATCTCATTATGGACGCTAAACTTATCACTCCACTCTGGCAACATAAGCCCACTTCCCCTCTGCAATTTCTAAATCTTGCTAAAACTTCTTGGGATTCTATATTGTTTTAATTTAAACCAAAGTTAAAACCGAGCATTCTTTAGGCATAGTGTATCAAAGTGAAAATGTAAAACTCTTGCGATGATAAGGGCAATATCCATATTCAACAATACTTTTTCTATGCTCCAAAGTCCCATAGCCTTTGTTTTGAGCAAGTTTATATTGGGGATAAATCTTATCTACTTCACACATTTGCCTGTCTTTATGCACCTTTGCCACGATAGAAGCGCACGATACGACCTCAAATAACGAATCTGCCTTAACCAAAGTTTGCATTTTTAGCCCTGCATTCAGCAAATATTGCGGAATCTGCGCCTTAAAAGTCGTATTCCCGTCTATTATAACAACAAGCTCATTTGCACCTATTGCGCTATTGTGTACCACATTACATTGACTACTCTCGCTGACTTGCGCTTTCTCCTGTTCTACTCTATCTACACTCTCTTTAGAATCTTGCAAAACTTGCCAATCCTGTGAATCCTGCGCCATCTTAAAGATACTTTTTTGCAGAATCTGCCCTGCCAGCGCATAATTCCCAATCGCACTCATCACAGATTCTATACCCTTTCTCATAGCGGAACTTAAACCATTTGCATCTATTTCCTCTGCATCTATTTCCACCACAAAAAAAGCTAAATCGCCCCTTTCTCGCGCCTCACACATCGCCTCATAGAGAATCTCACGCCGCTTAGGTGAGAGTTTCTTACTATCCTTTGCACCAAAAGATTTAATAATATGTGCCTTGCCTATCACACCAGCGACAAATAAACTCCCACACAGACAGCCCCGCCCTGCCTCATCAATCCCTGCCAACCACATTTACGCTCCTTTTTTGCCTTACAGATTCTAACACATTTGGATTTATCACTATATGGCACACTATATCTTAAACTCCGCACGTCCATTTTAATTTAAGTTTAAAAAGATTAGAATACGTGCTTTTACTTTTGGCTAAAGGGATAATATGCGCGTATCATATTTTATAAGGTTTTATTTGAGAGTCATAGTGGCAGTGATGTTTGCAATATTCGGTATCTTTGCGCTCAATGGGTGTAAAGATGATGAACTTGTCGTGGCGACTGCAGCGAATTTTACACCATTTGAGTATGTCGAGGGACAGGAATTTAAAGGCATTGATATGGACTTGGCGCGCGTCATTGCTCAAAAACTTGATAAAAAGCTTGTTATTAAGGATATGGAGTTTGATTCGGTAGTTACTTCACTTGCCGGAGGCAACGCAGATATTGCACTTTCAGGCTTGACTATAAATGACACACGCGAAAAAGTCATTGACTTCAGTAACACTTATTTTAACGCCTCACAAATGCTTATCACGCTTAGTGATGATACGCGCTTTGATAACATTACCACAAAAAAAGATCTTGTGAGTGCGCTTAAGGCGATTCCAAATCTTAGAATCGGTGTGCAAGTAGGCACAACAGGGCTTTTTTACGCTAAAGGTGATGCGGATTGGGGGTTTGAAGGATTTTCTAATGCCACCACAAAAAGCTTTTCAAATGGCGCACTCGCAGCGATTGCGATGAAAAATGCTCAAATTGATGTTGTGATTATTGATGAAATGCCTGCACACGAGATTGTCAAAGCAAATAGCGGAACGAAAATTATTGAAATCGCACTCACCAATGAAAAATACGCCATTGGTATCACAAAAGACAAACCAAAGCTTAGGGATTCTATTAATGAGATTCTAAATGAACTCAAACAAGATGGCACACTTGAAAATATTATCAAGGCTTACTACACAGGAAAATAACGAATGGAATTTGCACAAAAATACGCTCTTTTCACTCATCAGCTCATCACAAATGGTGGATACAAGCTTGTTTTGGAGGGGCTTGGCACGACCTTGCTTCTCGCTATTTTAGCACTTTTTATTGGCGTGATTGTGGGCACTTTGGTGGCGATTGCTATTACTTATAGGAATCCTCCACTCCCGCATAAAATCTTGTGCGCGTTTCTCAAGGCGTATGTGGGTTTCTTTCGTGGTACTCCCATTGTCGTGCAACTCCTTTTTATCTATTTTGTGATTCTCCCCGCTTTTGGGCTAAAGGGCGTAAGCGCACTTCTTGTTGCGGTAGCAATCTTTGGCTTAAATAGCGGTGCATATGTGAGCGAAATCGTGCGCAGTGGGATTCTAAGCGTAGATAGGGGGCAAGATGAAGCAGCGAGGGCTTTAGGACTAAGCGCACGAGCAAGTATGCGCTATATCATCTTTCCTCAAGCACTCAAAAATGCCTTACCCGCACTTTGTAATGAGTTTATCACGCTTCTAAAAGAAACTTCAGTAGCAAACTACATCACCGTTCACGACCTTACCTACGCTTTTAAAAGCATAGGCGGGGCAAACTACGAATATATGTTTCCGTATTTTTTCCTCGCCCTCTCCTATCTTTTGCTCGTGATATGCGCGAGCTATCTCGTCAAACTCTACGAAAAAAGGTTGCGTGCAAGTGATACATATTAAGCAATTACACAAGTATTTTGATGATAAACCAGTGCTTACAGACATTAATCTACATATCAAAATGGGTGAAAAAGTCGTCATTATAGGACCGAGTGGTTCGGGCAAATCAACTTTACTAAGATGTATAAATCTCCTCGAAGTCCCAAGCAGTGGGGAAATCTATCTTGATGATAAGATTTTGTTCCCGCAAGATACTTCAAGCTGGGACATAAATAAGGCGCGAACAAAAATGGGAATGGTGTTTCAGCATTTTAATTTATTTAACAATCTCAATGTGTTACAGAATCTCACCCTTGCGCCCACATTTTTAAAATTACTTAGCCAAAATGAGGCTATTACACGAGCACAGGAGCTCCTTAAGCGCATAGGCTTACTTGATAAACAAGATTCTTATCCCTCACGCCTAAGCGGTGGGCAAAAACAGAGGGTGGCAATTGCTCGCGCACTAATGAATAAACCCGAGATTATGCTTTTTGATGAGCCAACTTCCGCACTTGATCCCGAAATGGTGGGCGAGGTGCTTGATTTGATGAGGGATTTAGCAAGTGAGGGTATGAGTATGGTCTGCGTAACGCACGAAATGCGCTTTGCTAGAGAAGTGGCTAGTCGCATTATTTTTATGGAAAATGGACACATAACAGAGCAAGGCACACCCACAGAGATTTTTGAATCCCCAAAAACTCCGCGCCTCCAAGCTTTCCTAAACAAAATAATGGCTTAGATTCTGTCATTTTAGCACCCTTAAACTTATCTGTGGGGGGGGGCGTTAAAGAGAATGTTTAATACCTAAAGATTCTAAAATAGAATCCAAAACACATTTACTTCCAAAGATACAACCCTTTTGTTAGCACAAAGCTATTCAAAGCAGAGTAGTGATGCACCTAATATGAATATTATTTAAATCCTCCAAAAAAGTAAATACATTACATTTAATTTTCTCATTTTTGCTTAAAACAAAATATAGGAGTAGATGTTTATATAAAAAATTGTTACATTACAAGAGTGATTATTTGAAAATGAATCGCTCTTGTAAGATTTATGCTTTAAGAGCAGTAAAAAGTGTAAAAGTAAGTTCTTTTAAGCCTGTTTTTTTAAGACTTGAAATAGGTAAGATAAATTTTTGCGGATTACCTTTGTGGGTTAAAAACTGCTCTAACTCTTTAGATTGTGTTTCAAATTTGAATCTAAACTCCTCCCCCAAATATTGCATATCGCTTTTTGAAAGCACAATCCCAAAGGCTCTTTGGGCTAAGATAGATGAAAACTTTTGAAGCTCTAAATTGAGAATCTCCCACTGCTCTTTGAAGCTCTGCTCACGCATAGAATCTAGCACAAAAAGCAAAAAGCTAGTGCGCTCAATATGTTTTAAAAATTCTAGCCCAAGCCCTTTACCCTCACTTGCACCCTCAATAATACCCGGAATATCTGCCATCACAAAAGATGAAAATTCATCAACATCGACCGCACCAAGATGGGGTGTGAGTGTGGTAAATTCATAATTTGCCACTTCAGGCTTTGCGTTTGAAAGTGTGGAAATAAGCGTAGATTTGCCTACATTTGGAAATCCCACAAGCCCCACATCAGCGATAAGCTTTAGCTCTAAAAGGATATGTTTCTCCTCCCCGCTTAAGCCCTTTTGCGCGTAGGTAGGAGCTTGATTGGTAGAATTTTTAAAATGCACATTGCCCAGCCCTCCTTTGCCACCTTTAAGCAAACACACATTTTTTGGATAGGTATTCATATCTATGAGCAACTCTTTTGTATCAAAGTCTAGAATCTGCGTCCCGAGCGGGACTTTAAGCGTGATATGCTCACCCCTCTTGCCATTACATCTTTTTGCCTGACCGGGCTGCCCATTTTTTGCTTTATAATGACGCGCACCGCGATATTTTGAAAGTGTATCGGTGTTGTTATCTACTTCCACATACACATCGCCACCATCGCCACCATCGCCACCATCAGGTCCGCCCTGAATGACAAATTTTTCTCGGCGGAAGCTCACCGCACCAGCCCCCCCCTTGCCCGAAGCAACAAAAATATCTACACTATCTACAAACATTCCAACCCCTCAAAGGACGCACAGCCACGCAAGAGTGTATTCAAGTATATATGTAAAGATTCTCATAAATGCTTACCTATACACTCCACACCCGCTGGTAGTGGCGAGATTCTAACATCTCACCACATCCCCCTAAGAAGCGGGAATAACTGAAACTTTCTTGCGATTCTTATCTTTTTGCTGAAATTTCACAATTCCATCAATAAGGGCGTAAATCGTATGATCTTTACCTAAGCCTACATTATCACCCGGATGCACTTTCGTGCCTCTTTGACGCACGATAATGTTTCCTGCGCGGACAAATTGTGAGCCAAATTTCTTTACACCTAAACGGCGTCCTGCTGAATCGCGATTATTTTGGGTGCTTCCCTGACCTTTCTTGTGTGCCATTATCTACTCCTTATTTTGCTACAATCTTTAGAATCTTCACGCGTGTAAAGTCCCGCCTAAAGCCTCTTTTTGTCTTGCTATCTTTCCTTCTACGCTTTTTGAATGTAACGACCTTTTTGCCCCTGCCCTCATTGATAACTTCCGCTTCAATTTTTGCACCTGCAACAAGCGGCGTGCCTGTGCGGACATTATCTCCATCGACAATCGCTAAAACTTCGTTCAATTCAACCTTTGACTTTGGCTCAAGGCTCATTTTATCAAGAAGCACGATGCTTCCCTCAATGACCTTGTATTGTTTGCCTCCATTCTTAAATATCGCATACATTTGCATTTCCTTGTGAATTGAAGTATTTTTGTAGAAACAAAGGGGCGATTCTATCCTAAAATTCTTTAATCTAAGCTTTTAATGTTATAATCTCGTGCAAAAAAGGAGTAAAAATGCGGATTCTGTATTATTTTGTTGTCATTTCGATGATGTTTCATTTTAACCTTAGCGTGCTTAATGCAAAAGAACCTCTAATGCCCTATACCGCCTATAATGGCACAGCTTTTATGTATATCACAAATAGCAACAAATCCCTCACTTCCAACAAAAAATCACTTCATTTTTTTACCCACCCTAGCAAAAAAGGCAGTTTTGTAGCCTTTGTACCTATTGGCTATTATGAAAAGGATACAAGATTTATCAAAAGTGGCAAAGAAAATATTGCACAAATTAACATCATACAAAAGACTTACAAAAAAGAACAAATCACAGTCGCAAAAGATAAAGTGAGCTATTCACAGGAGGTGGCAAAGCGCATTGAAAAAGAAAGGGAAGATATGATAAAAGTCTATCGCACAATCACAAAAGGGCGACTATGGGACAAACCCTTTATAAAACCCCTAGATTCAGTAATTACAAGCCCTTATGGAAGTGCGCGCGTGTTTAACAATACGATTAAAAGCTACCACGGAGGCACAGATTTTCGCGCGGCGATTGGCACAGATATAAAGGCGAGTAATGACGGCAGGGTCGCGCTTGTGCAGGATAGATATTTATCGGGCAAAACGATTGCTATCGACCACGGAGAAGGACTTGTGAGTGTGTATTTTCACTTGAGTGATTTTAATGTGAAGCAAGGCGATACCATAAAACGTGGAGATATTATCGCTAAAAGTGGCGATACAGGGCGCGTGAGCGGGGCGCATTTGCATTTTGGTATCGTTATCAATGGCACAAATGTCGATGCAATGGACTTCATCGAGCAAGTCAATACACTTTTTTAGAGATTTGGGCTTGATAGATTATAATCTCATAAGTGAGGGATAATTGCTAATCTCTAACTCTGTTTTTAGAATCTACCGCCCTTACACTTTAATCCACACAATCAAACCCTTAAAAATCAATCTATATTTTTATATTGCAATAAACACACAGAATCATAGCAGCCTCTTTTGGAATATATTTTGCTTGAAAATCTGCGTTACACGAGTTTCTAAAATAGATTTAAAAAGAGGTGAAAAATGGCTATAGCAGATATTTCAAAGGCTTATCCAGTCGTTTATAAGGCGCTTGATTATCGCTCAATTAGGCAAGATATGATTGCCTCAAACCTTGCAAACGCCGATACGCCCTTTTATCGCCCTAAGGATATTAATTTTGAGCAATATCTCGCAAGAGAAAATCAAAAGATTTTTAACACAGCCCCTAGAAGCTACGAGCTTCCACTCGCTCAAACTTCGCAAATGCACCTTGATACAAAGCGCAAACCACAAGATAGCGCAACGATGTTTTGGCGTGATGGGCATTTAGCAAAAAATGATGGCAATAGCGTAGATTTAGATGTAGAAACAAGTGAAATGGGTAAGAATAGCACAATGTATCAAGCCTTGACAAGCGCGCTAAAGCGACACAAGGGAATCTTCACATATGCCATAGATTCTGGAAGAAATATATAGATTCTAAATAAGGAGCAAAAATGTTTTTATCAAGTTTTGATATTAGCGGATATGGGCTTTCAGCACAGAGAGTGCGCGTAAATACTATTTCATCAAATATAGCTAACGCAAACACCACACGCACCGATGAGGGCGGACCATATCGTAGGCGAGAGGTGGTATTTAGAGCATTTGATTTTGATAAAGTACTCAATGAAAAATTGGGAAAAAATAACCAACAACTAAAATATGAAGACCCTTTACGTGAGGGAGATTTGGGAAAAGAACCAAAACCTGCTATAATGAGTGTTTATGTTCATAAAATTGCACGTGATGACAGGGAACCATTGATGAAATACGACCCAAGCCACCCAGATGCAAATTCTGAAGGCTATGTCGCCTATCCTAACATTAATCCCGTTGTCGAAATGGCCGATTTAATAGAAGCTACACGAGCTTACCAAGCAAATGTAGCGGCGTTCCAGAGTGCTAAAAATATGGCGACTAACGCAATTACAATGTTTCAAGCATAGGAGAAATAGATGGCTAATCAATTCAATATGATTACAAATGACATTCAACCTATCGGTGTAGATAGCAAAAGTGTGCAGGGCAAGGACAAGCAAAATGGACTTGACTTTATTAGTGCGCTTAAAAATTCAATCCAAGATGTAAATGCTGAGCAACAAACTTCAGAAAAGGCTCTTGCAGACATCGCAAGTGGGCAAGTAAAAGACTTGCACCAAGCGGCAATAGCGATTAACCGCGCAGAAAATAGTATGAAAGTGATGCTTGAGGTAAGAAATAAAGCTATCAACGCTTATAAAGAGATTCTAAGAACCCAAATCTAAGGCGTTGTGTGGCATATTATGCAAAAAAAACAGGGGTTGTTATCTCTGTTTTTTTCATTATACTCTTATGTTTTATTATTTTTCTTAGTATCGTTTATGTCAAAATGATAACCCCACGCAAACTCCCCACAAATACTGCCACGCGTAGTGATACTTCGATACGAGGTAGCCTCTATACAAGCGATGGATTCGAAGTCGCTTATAGTGATAAACTCTACAAGGCAAGTGTGAATACCCAAAGCATTGACCCAGATAAAAAAGAGCTTTTTATTACACTTTTTTCCATATATAGCGGAATCTCACAAGATGAAATACGCAAGAAGCTAAACCAAAAAGGCTATGTCGTGCTTTCATACACGCTTAATTCCACCGCGGCTACAAATCTTAAAAATCTGAATCTTATCCTTATCCGCTACGATGTGTTTAGAGAGTATGAGGACAAGAGAGGGCGCATTATCCAAAAAATGGGTTTAAGCATTCAAGTAAGCGGAAACAACAGAAATTATGTGTATAAAAATATCCTCGAGCCGCTTATCGGCTATACGCGCAAAGTAGAGAGCCAAAACATCACGCGCGTTGATGGTGTAAAAGGCGTGGAGAAATACTATAATGATATACTCTCACCCAAACAAGATGGCAGCATCACCGGTAAGCGCGATGTAGGATTCAATATCATCGCCAACAAAGCCGCTATGACACAGGGCAAACAAGATGGACTTGATGTTACGCTTAGCATTCCACTCAAACTACAAAAGAAAATAGAATATGAGCTTGATGAAGCAAAAAAACGTTACAAGGTGCGCGAGATTATCGCTGGAGTTATGGATTCTAAAACGGGTAGAATCCTAAGCCTCGCCACTTCAAATCGCTTCGACCCAAAAAATATTCAGCAAAAAGACTATCCTAATCTTAATTTTAATGCTATTGAATACTCTTATGAGCCCGGTAGTACGATTAAGCCTATCATTTATGCGATTTTATTGCAAAAGGGTATGATAAGCCCAGAAGACATCATCGAGCTAGATAATGGCTATTACAAGCTCAAAAGCTATACCATACGCGACACACACCCGCTCAAAAGCGCGAGTGCGGAAGATGTTATCGTGCGTTCTAGCAACATAGGAATGGTAAAAATCTCCAAAGACCTAAAGCCCAATGAATATCACATTGCTTTACACGCCTTTGGCTTTGGCGAACCAAGCGGGATTGACCTGCCATATGAAAAAACAGGCTTAGTACCTAGCCCAAAAACCTTTCATAACGAAGTATATCGCGCAAGTGTAAGCTATGGCTATGGAATGAGGGCGACTTTCATACAACTTATGCGCTCTTATGCGATTTTTAGTAATGGCGGCTATCTTGTAACGCCACGAGTGAGTGAGTATGTAACCGCCCCCAGTGGCGAAAAATATATGCCAAAACGTTTTGAGCCTATCGCCATTCTCTCGCCACAAACCACACAACAGGTTCATAATGCCCTTGTCCAAGTGGTAAAAAAAGTGATTAAAATCGCGCAGATTGAGGGCATCATCACAGGTGGGAAAACTGGCACCGCGCGTATCGCTAGTAATGGCAAATATGATAGTAAATATAATGGTTCGTTTTTTGGCTTTGCCCAGGATGAAAACAATGCCTATACAATAGGTGTTGTCGCTTTTGAATCTGACATCAAAGATGACTACTATGGCTCACGCACCGCTGCACCTATTTTTGCGCGTATTGTGAATATTCTTGTAGAGGACGGTTATCTAAAGCCCATAGAGCCAAATATAGAATCTAGCGCAGATGAACCACAAACCGCACAAGCCCAAGAAGTAGTGCAATAATGGCAAAAGTGCAAAATAGCAAGGATTTAATGTTTCAAAAGATTGAAAAAAAAGTGTGCAAGTCGCAAAAAAATCTTATATATCTTGCGCAGTGCGATACGACCATTGGCTTACTTAGTGCAAATATGCAGATTCTAAACATCGCTAAAAATCGCCCAGCCTCGCAAAATGTACTTATGCAAGTAGCTTCACTGCAGGCACTAAAAGACTATGTAAGAATCCCGCCTCTACATAAAAATCGTATAAGAAAATCAACGCTTTGCACCTTTGTTTATCCAAACAAAAAAGCTATAAGAGTAGTATATGATAGCCTACATTCACGCTTTTTTGCACCATTTTGCGCACTTTATTCTACTTCGGCAAATCCCACAAAAGGCAGTTTTAATCAACAATGGGCAGAAAAAGTATGCGATGTGATTGTGCGCGATAAGAGGGGATTTATTGAGAATCAAGGCTCAAAAATGTATAAAATCAATCACAAAAAAATCAAAAGGATTCGTTAATGCGTATCGACAAATATCTAAGCAGTGTAAATATCCTCAAAAGGCGCACAATTGCACAAGATATGTGCGAAAGTGGCGTGGTAAGCGTAAATAATGTTGTTGCCAAGCCGAGCAAGGAAGTGCGCGTGGGTGATGTAATAGAGCTACATTACCTCGAATACAGCAAAAAATACGAAGTTTTAGCTCTCCCCACGACAAAAACTATACCCAAATCACAAAGCAGCGAGTATTTCAAAGTTCTAAACTTTTTTACGAAATAAAAACTTGTTTTTGTTTCGTAAAGGTAGATTCAAAAAATACTAAAAACTTTAGAATCTTTAATTTTCAAGGGTACTTAAAACTTATAAATCTATTTTGTAAGCTTTTTTAAACCTCTATTGCAAAAAACCTTTTAGTTTTTACTTTATAAAAGAGGGTTAAAATGTAGCAAAATCAGCCATTACATCTTACTCCTCCCCCTTATTAAATGAGGTCGTGCCCTCTTTGCCTTCAAGGAATTTGCGCTTTGTATATTGATTGTGGATAGAGATATGCCCTATCCCAACAGAGACTTCATTCGCTTCTCACAAAAATAGTTATTTTATTTTGTGAGTTTTAAACTTGATTCTAAGAATTGAAACTCATTATCTTTAAATAGTTTTGCGTGGAACTTAGGCTAGGAATTTCTCAAAATGATAATGACTAGCCTAATGAATGCAATCTTTTAGAAGAATAGGCGAGACTAAAGCACAAAAAGATTCCATTCTATAAATTTTAATTTTTAACACAAGGTAATATTTTCTAAAAACTCTATCTCCTCACCCTTAATAATCAGCGCATCAAGGCAATAGGCTTTTGTGATATTATGCGTGGAGAGATACAGCCCTATGGCTTTTTGAAGCTTTTCAAGCTTATTTTGCGTAATGTTATAAATAGGTTCAAAGTTCTTGCCACTTTTGACTTCTATGAAATGCAAGATAGAATCTTTATTGGCAATAATATCAATCTCGCCATATCGTGCAAAAAAATTCCGCTCTATAATCTCAAAACCTCTCTCTTGCAAAAATACACAAGCTCTCTCCTCCGCCCGAGTACCCTTCTCCCTACTCATAACGCTCCTTTAGCCTTGTGAATTTGTGCTGATTCTAATATGATATTTTTAACATATGCTCGGCTTGCTAGATTCAAAAAAACAAAAGGAGCGTCCTCAAAAAATTAAGACTTAGAAACTCAAAATATAACGTGCACCAACATTATAGATATGCGAGCCTGTTTGTTCTTCACCTGTTATCCTATTATTTTCCAATTTCGTATCTACAAAAGGCACACGAGCAACAATCTCTATGCCGTGATGTTTGCCAAATTGAGTTCTTAAGCCGGCATTTAAGGCAGCACTAAAGCCTGTTTTTGCTTTGAAATCTTCATTATTTTTTGCAGCCCAAGTATTTGCACCAGCTCCTACACCCACAAATACACCAAAATTTGCATTTGCATTTGCAATCACATTATAAAGTGCATCAATATTTAACCCATAATTCATTATAATTTTTGGCTTTAAGTCATTTTCTACTTCCGCATTTGCATAAGCAAAGTTTATGTAATAGCGCAAACCAAAAGCAGGAGTAAAAAATGATTTATATCCAACAATAGTTTCAAAACTTACACCATCAAGTTTTTGTTTTGTGCTATCAGTTTTGATTTCACTTTGCCCATAACCTGTCCCAATACCTACAAACAATCCACTTTCTTCAGCCATTAAAGCGGAGCTTGTAAGGACTAAAGCTGCAACAGAACTTACCAAAATCTTTTTCATTGTGAACCACCTTTATTATTATTTTGCGTCAAATGCGCTCCCGAGATTGTAGCCGCCCCCCCCCCCCTCCTTTTGCTTAAAAGTAAAAGAAATTTAGAATATTAATATACATTTATACACAAAAGGTAACAATTTTTGTGTATAAAGAGATGATGCTAGTTGTGTATTTTCAAATGATAAAAACTCATTAGAATCTAACTTTGGGCTATCTTTGAAGTATTGTGTTTATAAGTTTCTATGTAAAGTTTTTATTCCAAGCGCATTTTATAGGGCTTTTGCACAATATTTTCTATCTCGCCTAGCTCTGCAAACGCGCTATTAATATCTCTTTCATAGCAATGATGTGTAGAGAAAAGCATTTTTGCGACATTTTTAGAATCTGTCTCTTTTTGCAAAAATGCTTTAATAGAAATATGATGCTTCCCTAAAATCTGCGAGACCTGCCCTAAAACGCCGGGCTTGTCGCTCACATACAATCGTATATAATAACGCGCAAAAATCTCATCTCTATGCTTAAGTCTAATGTGCTTATCGTCTAATGTGCGCTCAAAGCCAAGCATTGCGGCACTCTCACCTCGAGCAATCGCGATAATATCACTTATCACGGAGCTTGCAGTCGCGTCCCCTCCAGCCCCTGCGCCATAATACATACTCTCGCCCAAGCAATCTCCTACCACGCTAATGCCATTCATCACGCCATCAACCTTACTTATCATCGCTTCTTTTTTAATCATACAAGGATGAACACGCAACTCCACCTCGTTGCCCTGCTTCTTAGCGATACCCAGCAGTTTAATCACATAGCCAAACTCATCAGCAAACTCTATATCATCAGGCGTAACACCCTCAATCCCCTCAATTAAAATATCCTCGGGCATAGCGTGGATTCCATACGCAAGAGAAGCAAGGATAAGGAGCTTATGCCCCGCATCGCCACCGCTTATATCAAGTGTGGGATCAGCTTCTGCATAACCAAGATTCTGTGCATCTTTTAGCGCGGTTTGAAAATCCTGCTTGTGTTGCTGCATTTGTGTGAGAATATAATTACTTGTGCCATTTAAAATCCCAGCAATGGCATTAATATGATTTGCGCTCAAGCCATCTTTAAGCACACGAATAATTGGAATCCCACCACACACACTTGCTTCAAAACCTACGGGCAGCCCCTTAGCAAGAGGAGCAATATCATAACGATGATAGGCTAACATCGCTTTGTTTGCGGTGATAAAAGCCTTCTTTGCAAGGAGTGTCTTTTTTGCGATTTCATAGGCGAGATTCACACCACCCATAAGTTCGATAACAACCTCAATCTCACTATCTTGCAATATATCATTTATATCTGTGCTAACTTTGACTTCAGTCGCATTTAGCTCTTTAAGTTTTGCGTGGGCTTTTGCTTCATTGCGCACAACAACGCGCCTCACCACGATTTCCTTACCGGCTCTTGCATTGATGATAGCGTGATTATTAAGCAGAGTTTTTAGCACACTACTTCCCACTACACCAAAGCCAATCATACCCACAATGAGCTTAGACATAATAAACTTCTTATTGAAATTGTTTCAAAAATGTTTTGAGATTCCGAGCGGCTTGACGAATACGCTTTTCATTTTCAATGAGTGCTATCCTCACATAACCCTCGCCATACTCGCCAAATCCCACACCCGGACTCACGGCAATCTTTGCTTCTTTAAGCAATCTCTTTGAAAATTCCAAACTTCCCATATCACCCACGCATTCGGGCAATTTCGCCCAGATAAACATACTCGCCTTTGGCTTCTTCATCTCCCAACCAGACTCGCCAAAGCTCTTAATCAGCACCTCCATACGCTTTTCATACTTACCTTTAATCTCCTCCACGCAAGATTGGTCGCCTTCAAGCGCAATAGTTGCGGCAATTTGCAGAGGCGTGTAGATTCCATAATCAATCCAGCTTTTAATCTTTTGCAAGGCTTGAATGATTTTTTTATTCCCCACAACAAAGCCCACGCGCCAACCCGCCATATTGTAAGTTTTACTCAATGTATAACTCTCAACTGCCACATCTTTAGCACCCTCAACTTCAAGGACACTAGGTGTTTTGAATCCATCAAAGCACAGCTCCGCATAGGCAATATCCGAAATAATATAGAATCTCTCTTGTTTTGCCATAGCTACCAAACGCTCGTAAAACTCCCTATAAGCGACAATCGTGGTAGGATTATGCGGAAAATTCACAACAACAAATTTTGGACGAGGCATTACCTCACGCAAAACGCGTTTGATATTCGCAAAAAAATCATCAATATCAAGCTCCATATTTTCATTCCACTTGAGCCCAAAAGTAGAAACATTCGCACCATTCAGGATAAACGCATAATAATGTATAGGATAGGCTGGTTCAGCAACAATGGCATTATCACCCGGATTTGTGATTGCCTGAACGAGATGCACATAGCCTTCCTTACTCCCCATTGTTACACAAGCCTCGCTCTCTGGGTCGAGTTCCACACCATAAGTGCGCTTGTACCAATTACAAATCGCTAAACGCAATTTGTAGATGCCACGACTCACAGAATAGCCTTGATTCTTGTCTTTTTGTGCAGATTCACAAAGTTTTTGGATTATATGTTCTGGTGTCTTGCCATCTGGGTTACCCATAGAAAAGTCAATCACATCTTCGTTATTGCGTCTCATCTCTAGCTTAATCTCATTAATTGCGGCAAAAACATACTTTGGCAGACGCTTTATTTTATTAAATTCAATTTCATCAAACATAATACTATCCTTTCATCTATCAATGCAGATTCACAGAAATGCCATTCTTTAAGCTCTCTGGGCTATCATAATCTGTAATCATCACAAACTTTACACCCTGCGGAATCTTTACTTTCAAATTCGCGCTCGAGCCTGTATCATTCACCATATCCACTATGCTAAGATTCCTATCATAGAGCACCACGCGCGGATTCCACTTGGGCATATTTATGGGTTGAATCGACAAATCCCCGCCCGAATTAATATTAAGCCAATATTCACCCGAAGTATTGCGTAGATCTAAATTCGCACCTTTAGCTAGAAACTTTGTGTTCGGCAAGCGTGGTTCATACACTTCTAGAGTATATTCCCACGCATATGTGCCTACCCGATTGATATCAAGACATACAAAGCCTCTTTTACTCAATTCATTGATGATAATCCCCATATCTGGGCTATGCTCTGTATTGAAAGAAAATTCTATGCTTGACAAACCGCTACTTAGTTCTGCTTTACTGATGACAAAATAAGAATACCCCATTGATGTGAGGACATTATTACCAATTTTGGTCAGCAAAATCGGGCTAGTGCGTGCGCTTAAGCTTAGTTTCACTTCATTTGGCTGACCAAAACGCGATGTGAGTAAGCCATTCTCCTTAAGCACATACACGATTTTTGCCATATCAAGGCGTCCGCCCTTGTAATACATATTTTTATTTGCAAAGATTCTATTGATAAAATTCACATTGACTTGATAGTTTTGCTCTCCCATAAGATTGCGTATTTTATCATCAAAGGTGTCAGCCCACGCACAAATACTTAATAACGTGAGTAAAAGGCATTTTTTTACCATTCTAACCCACCATTAAGCTGCTTAAAAGTCGTGTAATTCACATCTTTCAAACTCTCTCCATCATAATACATTCTTACCGGATATTTCGTGCTATGTGAAATCTCCTCGCCATTCAGTGTAAGATTAAATGTGCTATGTCCCATTACAAAAAGCATTCTGTGTGTGAGCTTAATATCATATTCTTTTTTGTAAGAAAACTGCTCTTTTGTGCCTGTTTCTAGATTTATCACACCAAGCCACAAATCATAGTTTGAAGTAATATGCAAAATATTGTCTTTCACGAGTTGTGTTTGTGTAAAATGCGTAATTGGTGCATTTTGCGTAGATTTTAAATCTTGGGTGCTTTGCACATTATCATTTTGTGTAACTTGTGAATTGCCAAAAAAGAAATTTTGCTCCACATTGCTCTCCTCTGCTTGAGGCTTTAGCTCATCACCTATTGTATGCTCTGGGGTAGATTCTATTTCTCCTTGTGAATCTGTCTCGCTCTCTTGTGTTTTTGTAGGGTCAAAAAATATCCCATCATATCCATCTTCTCCCTCATTACTCGTTTGTGTTGTAGTGGCAACACTAGGTTTTACTTCATTATCTTTATAGTCTTTCACAAAAGCCTTATATGCAAAATATCCCATTAAAGCCAAAAGGATAATAACTAAAATCATATAAAACCAAGTATAAGATTCTGAATCTGTCTTGGTAGCACTTTCACTCTTGAGCGCGAGATTTAATACTTGATGTTCGCGACTTTTTTCCTCTTTTTTTTGCTGCTCCTTTTCCTTCTCTTTTTGCTTCACCTTAGCGACATTCTCCACCAACCTCTGTACCCGCTCTTCCTCATCCTGCTTACTAATCACCTGCGAAACGCTTTTGACGTTATCTTTTTGACTTTCCTCCCATAGCATAATCCAATCACGCAAATCTACATCGTATTCCCGCTCCAAAATCGCGATAAAACCTTTCGCCCTTACCTTATCTATTTTATCAAACCGCTTTTCTAGCACATCTTCAATCTTTGTACTCGCAAGTTTTGTATTCTTACTGAGCTCTTTTAAGCCAATAGCCTTGAGTTTAGAAAGCTCATTATCAAGTTGAGTATTAAAATCTTTTTGCATTATTTATCCTGTCTATTAAAATTCCTGTCGCCACAGATACATTGAGAGAGTTGAAATCGTGCGCCATTTTGATGGAAAGCATTGTATCAAGTTTGTGCTTCAACCGACCTGATAAACCTTGAGATTCGCTCCCCAAAAACAAAGCCCACTTTTTTTCTATTTCACAATGCTCTTGGCCCTGCATATCCGCGCCCAAAAGCATAAAATTTGCATTTTTCAGCTCGTTTATTATATCAAATATATGTGAAAATACGCCATAAGGCATATGCAAAAATGCACCACTTGAAAGTCGCGCTATACTTTCTAAGGCTTTTTGACTAAGACTAGGCAAAGAAATTATTACTCCCCCAACGCCAAGTGCGTAAGCTGTGCGAAAAATCGAACCGATATTACCAACATCACTTATCTCACATAGCACAAGCAGAGAATCTTTACTCTTTAATTCCTCGAAGCTTGCGGGGTTTGGGGGCGTGATACGCGCTAATATACCCTGATGATTCCCACCACGTGCCAAAGCTTGAGCCTTTTTAGAATCAAGTCTCTTTATAGGCTTATTGAGTTTTGCACATTGTGCGAAAATCTCCTTTGGGACTTCTTTAGCCAAGTAAATCTCCTCCATGCGCCACGCGCAAGTCTCTAGCGCATACAGCACCGGTTGCTTACCATAGATTATCATCGCCCTGCCCCATTTTGTAGTAAATCCTCATAGCATTCTTTCACGCTCTTACCATTCATTTTACTAAGAATCTTAGCCTTTATTTTTGGTGGAATATCAAGTAAAAGCACCTCCTCATAGCCTAACCCCACCTCCTCATTAGATTCTTGAAACTCAAAGACAATCACCCATTCCCCACGCACAGAACTTGATTCTATTTTTTGCCTTATCTCCTTTGCATTACCATAAAATCGTTGTTGATGAAGTTTTGTAAGCTCCTTTTGCACACTAAGTGCTATGTGTGGCGAAATAGAATCTATATCATCTAAGGCTTCCAAGATTCTATGAGGGCTTTCGTAGCAAATCACACTATATGCGCCTCCTATGCGAAGTTTAGCAAATTGTGCGATTGCCTTTTTACGCTCTAGGCTTTTATGCGGTAAGAATCCCGCAAACACAAAAGGTGTAGATTCTATACCACTGCCACAAAATGCGACATTAAGCGCACAAGAGCCGGGCAAAATATCAAAGGGAACATTATGCTTTATCGCATAGGATACGAGTTTTGCGCCCGGGTCGCTAATGCAGGGAGTCCCCGCATCACTCACATACAGCACATTGGATTCAAAAAAACTGCTTTTTAGTGAGATAATAAAGTCTTTTTCATTATGAGAATGAAAGGAGATAAAATGTTTTTTGGCGATAAAAGATTGTGAATCTTCACCGCTGGGTAATGTAAGGAGATTGCGCGAGATGAGAAGCTCAAAAAGTTTCTTTGTAACCCTCGTATCCTCACACAAGATAACTTCAGCTTGTTTTAATGCCTCTAACGCCCTAAGCGTAATATCACTAAGATTCCCTATGGGCGTAGGCACAAGCGTCAGCACGAGATTATTTCATATTATATTTTTGTCTAAATTTTTCAACGCGCCCTGTGATGTCTGTAATCTTATCACTACCGGTATAGAATGGGTGGCAAAAGCTTGAAATATCAATACGAAGCTCACTTTTTGTGCTAAGCACCTCAATTTCTTTGCCACTTGTTACGCA
The DNA here is from genome assembly GCF_001460635.1 of Helicobacter typhlonius. NCBI lineage: Bacteria > Pseudomonadati > Campylobacterota > Epsilonproteobacteria > Campylobacterales > Helicobacteraceae > Helicobacter > Helicobacter typhlonius. The sequence continues at coordinate 848,122 of NZ_LN907858.1, read as the reverse complement.
GGTTACTTTGCAGGGAACATACTCTGGGTGAATGCCTTTTTTCATCATAGATCCTTTTTCAGTTTTAGTCAATAAAGGCGCGGATTCTATCACATTCTGCTTTAAACGCACTTTAAGAGAGCAAAAATAAGCATAGGATTCTATAAATTTTCACAATGCGGCATTTTTTAGAATCTAGTTTTTTTAAATCTTAGAAACTTGGCTGCAAATTAAAGGAATGATTTGTCTTGATGAAAAGCGGATTTTAGAATCCAAAGCCCCTTAGTGTACTAACGCCTTAGGACTTTAGATATTTTTAGAATTAAGAAGTTTGAGCTTACTTAACCGTTACAGGTTGTCCTGTAGCGGTGTAGCAATTACGTCCAAATAAAACAACACTCCAAGTAGAATATGAAATATTCACATTTTGAAGTGCATCAGATGGAAGCCCTTGCTTTGCAGCTACATCAAGTGCATTTGCCACAGCACCACTAATACGATTTTGTGTATTACCAACATCCCAGAACAAGATGCTTGTGATACAATCTTTCCCCTTTACCGTCTTGTCGGTTTTTTCCATTTTTACAGGAAGCGAACCTGTCGTAGCAACAGAAAAACGAGCGACATTATTAGAACAGCCTGCCAACAGCACAGCACCAAGCAATGTGCCAAAAAGTAATGATTTTGAAACCATTATTTCTCCCTTATGAAGTAGTATTTTGCTAAAAAAGCTTTAGAATACTACCCCCCGCTTAAATGTCAATAAAGGTAAAGAAATTTGTATATAAATTAACAAATGCAATTTTAAGTGAGAAAGAGAAAAATTTATCGTTGTGAGAGTTCGCGCACGATTTTTACAAGCTCTATGGCATTTTCTCGTGGTAAATCAGGGAGCATTCCGTGCCCGAGATTAAAAATATGTCCGGGTTTTTTACCCATCACTTCTAAAATATCCTTTACCCCTTGCCTCATAGATTCTACATTATAAAGCCTCGCGGGTTCTAAATTCCCTTGCAGGACATACTTTGCACCAAGCTTTTCCTTAGCAAGATTCATAGGCGTCCCCCAATCCACGCCAAACACATCAAATTCCCCATCAAGCTTATCTAAATATGTGCCAATGCCCTTAGGAAAAAGCATTACAGGGATATGCGGATATTTGCCCTTGATATATGCGGCAATATCTTTCATATATGCCCAGCTAAATTCCACATACGCCTCGCGCTCTAACGCCCCAGCCCAGCTATCAAAAATCTGCACCGCATTTGCCCCCGCTTGAATCTGTCTTTCCAAATAGATTTTAAGCTCATCGCTCAAACGCTCTAAAAGTGCTTTGAGAATCTGCGGCTGCTTATAAAGCATTGCTTTGCTTTTGGCATAAGTCTTACTCCCCTGCCCTTCAATCATATAAGTCGCAAGTGTCCAAGGAGAGCCACAAAATCCTATAAGTGCCTTATCTTTTGGCAGTCTCGCGCGAATACTACTCACGCTCTCATACACATAGCCGAGTTTATCCGCTCCGTTTGTGAGGCTCTGCACATCGTGTAAAGATTCTATCGTGCGTTTAAAATGTGGTCCCTCACCTGCCAAAAATTCAAGCTCTAGCCCCATTTCCATAGGAAGCACCAAAATATCGCTAAACAAAATAGCCGCATCTACATCTAAAATTTCGATGGGCTGCAGCGTTACCTCTGTGGCAAGTTCTACATTTTTGCATAAATCTAAAAAACTCCCCGCCTTTGCTCGTGTCGCTTTATACTCGCTCAAATACCGCCCAGCTTGACGCATAAGCCAAATAGGCGTATAAGGCGTTGGTTTCCTAAAACACGCATCGATAAAAATCATTTTTGCTCCTCTGCTTTGCTTTTATTATTTCCCATTTTCTTGCATTTCTATCCATTTTTGCGCAATACGCACCGCGTTTGTTGCCGCACCCACGCGAATTTGATCCGCACAGCACCATAAATGCAAAATATGCTTATCAAAATTATCCTCTCTCACCCTGCCTACATATGTTTGATCAGTTTCTGTAGTAAAAATAGGCATAGGATAGAGATTTTCTTGTGGAACATCACATAGCACGACACTTTCAGCCTTAGAGAGAATATCTTGGGCTTGTTTGGCGCTTACCTCATTTTCAAATTGAATCGTAAGAGATTCACTATGGCTACGTAATACAGGCACACGCACACAAGTCGCACTCACCGCAAAATCCGCGTGCATAATCTTATGTGTTTCATTAATCATTTTCATTTCTTCTTTTGTGTAGTCATTAGGCATAAATACATCAATATGTGGAATCACATTCAGCGCCAAGCGGTGCGGGAACTTCACTGATTCTACTTCATCAAGCTTGAAAGCAAAAAATGCTTGCATTTGCATTACAAGTTCCTCCATTGCGCTTTTGCCACCACCACTTGCCGCTTGATAAGTGCTCACATCAACGCGTTTGATTGCAAATGCCTTGTGTAAGGGGGCGAGAATATGCACCATTTGGATTGTAGAGCAATTAGGATTAGCGATAATCCCTCTCTTGTGCCAATGCGCGATGTCCTGCGGATTCACTTCTGGAACAACAAGCGGAATATCCTCTTGCATACGAAAATGACTTGTGTTATCAATCACCACCGCACCGGCTTTTGCCGCACTTTCTGCGTATTCTGCACTCACGGAGCCACCCGCGGAGAAAAAGGCAATCTCTATGCCCTCTTTTGCAAATACATCGTGGGTTGTCTCTAGAATCTTATAACTTCTCCCTTCAAATTCTACCTCTTTACCTACACTGCGCGCACTCGCTAATGGCACGACTTTGCCCACAGGGAATTTACACTCCTCCAACACACGAAAAATCTCTTCTCCTACTGCTCCACTCGCACCCACAACGCCAACAACATACTTTTTCAAATCCTGTCCCCTTAAGTTTAAAATAAGATGCAGTGTAGCAAGTTTTTTTAATATAATGGCTAATTTTAGAATCCTCTTATGTACCCTTGGGCTAAAAATGTTTCTAAAATATCCCTGTCTCCCTCGATTCGTAACTTTATACTTTGGGCTAGAAATTCGTCTTTATACACGCGCAACCCTCGCTTTTGTGCCTCATATTCACAGATTGAGAGTTGATTATAGGCAATTTCTAGCTCCACACAGCTACTAGACACAAAATCTTGCAACAAACTATGTGCCTTAGCACATTCTATGGCACTCTGCGTAGCAGCAGTATAAGCTCTCACAAGCCCACCAACGCCAAGAAGCTGCCCCCCAAAATAACGCACAATCACAATGCCAACATTGATAAGCTCCTCCCCGCGCAATACATTGAGGCTAGGCATACCGCTACTTCCGCGCGGCTCTTTATCATCATCAAAAGATTCAACGATGTGATTAAATTCATCAAAATGCCTACTCGCACTCACAAAATGCACCGCCTTTGTGTGCTTAGTGCGTAAAGTGTCTTTTATAGAGATAAATTCGGTAAAAGGCACGATGAAACTTAAAAACTTTGAGCCCTTAGATTCAAAACTACCCTCTGCTTGGGAAATAAGCATTCGCATTCTATTCTGCAAGTTTAAGATAATAGGTCATTTCCTTACCTTTGATTTCCATAAACTTACCTTTCCTATGTATAACAAAGTCGCCATTTAACCCACGAGTAAAGAAAAACTCATACGACATACTTTCAGCAGGGCTACACATACGGCGAGATGAGCCACTATCACTCATTTTGAGCTTTTTGCCCTTGAGTGTAAAACTCGCAAAGTAATTATTACATACACTCACGCCAAAAATACGATTTTCATCAATATCAAAAATCATTGAGGACTGAACTCCCTCCCAAATAGGCTCAAATTCGCGCCCATTTTTTAGGACAAATTTATACACATACCACTTTTCATCTCCTAAAAGCTGCTCCTCATTTTCCCGCTGCAAAACCTCAAGGAAGCAGCCGTTCATAAACACCAATAACAACACACAAATTAAACTTTTTTTAAATATTATTTTCTTATTTTTTTCCATTCTCCGCCCTAATCTGCCTCATCGCATTTTGTGATTTTGGTTTTGCTTTTCTTACAAACTTGAGGACTCTAAAGCACTTAGATTCTAAGCTGTTTGTAAGAAAAGCATTATAGAATCTCATTGCAAACAGCAAATAAAACTTGATGAAAATATCACATTTTAAAGGCTCCTAAGTGCATATTGATTTGCATAATCACACAACCCTTTGTCACCACGCCACAGGCACGATGGACGATTACATAGCACACGCTATACAGCAAAATATAAATGTTTTTGGATTTTCTTGCCACGCGCCTATGGCATTTGATGAAAAATATCGTATGAGTATGGCGGAGGTAGATATTTACTGCGCGAATATTAGGGAACTGCAAGAACGATACAAGGGTTGCATTGAGATTCTAAGCGCACTCGAAATGGATTATATCTTGCATAGGGAGGACTTAATAGAATCTAGGCTATTAACGCTCCCTTTTGATTATTTGATTGGCTCGGTGCATTTTTTGGATACTTGGGGCTTTGATAATCCCACCTTTATCGGCGAATATGCTAAACGCAACATAGGACAATGCTGGGACGAATATCTGGATTCTATTACTGCTATGGCACAAAGCGGGTTGTTTCAAATCGTGGGGCATTTGGATTTATTAAAAATCTTTGGACATACGCTTCCCGCGTCCGCTCTGCCAAAACTTGATAGGGCTTTAGAATCTATTGCCGACAATCATCTAGTAATCGAACTAAACGCCGCTGGGTGGCGCAAACCAATCAATGAATGCTATCCTAGCGAGATGATTTTGCAAAAGGCATTTGCAAGGGGCATTGAAATTACCTTTGGCTCTGATTCCCATACGTTAGAACATATTGGCTTTAGGTATGAAACCTTATGCGCACTCGCTAAGAAAGTGGGCTACACACAGGCTGTATATTTTAAGCAAAAAGAGGCGATAAGGGTGGAGTTTTAGCCCAAACGCCTAAATTCTGGCTAAGCCTAAAACGCCTCCCAAAATGCCTAATAGCCCTTAAACCCTATCAAACACAAAGTCCGCTAAAACTTGCAACCCTAGCCTAAAATCTACCGAGTCTAAAGCCAAAAGCAAAACAATTTGGATTCTTAAAATCGTGTATAGATTTTATTCTGTATATTCTGTGATACTTTTCTTAGAAGTGTGTCAATTGCCAACTATGCGCCATTTAGAGACATTGCAAAATCGGCAAAAAGAATAGGCTTAGCGAGGAATTATCGAATCTCACTCTAATCTTTTGCCCCATAAATATTTATAGAATCTAATGGCACTAGCTTAAGATTCTACTTGGATTCTAGTATGTCTTTTGCCATTTTTATTCTTGCTTTTTATTCGTATATGAATCTTCACTCAAACACCCTTAGCTTCCGCGCAAGTGTCAAAATTTCACAATTTGCTTCGCTTATAAATCCTTGCTAAAGCAACCCTACATCTTGCTTTTTACAAAGGCTTCCATTTCACTAACAATCTCCTCGATACTGCGCTCACCATTAATATTATGAAGCACTTTAGTCCCTGTGTAAAAGGCTCGTATATCCTCCAGTGGCGCGAGATATACCTGCATACGATTATTAAACACCTCGACATTATCATCAGCCCCTCTTGCGCGTCCCAGCACACGCTCACGCGCCACAGCCTCGCTTACCTGCACTTCTATTACACTCACAAGCTGCACTTGAGTTTGGGTTTTGAGCTTTTCATCTAGGGCTGTCATCTGCTCCACACTGCGCGGATAGCCATCGATAATAATTACATCTTTTGGCGCGTGAGATATGGCATTCACAATCGTGCTTACCACGATATCAAGTGGCACAAGATTGCCCTTGCTAATGAAGCTATCAATAATTTTGCCTTGCTCACTACCGCTTGCGACCTCCTCACGCAACAAATCTCCTGTAGAATAATGCACAATAGAATCTGTGTTATTTTTTGCGATAAATTGCGCATCTGTAGTCTTACCAGAGCCGGGCGCACCGATGATTAGAAACAATTTTTTCATTTTCTCTCCTTGGGGTAAAATACAAAATTAAGCAGGATTATACTTTATAGAATCTTAAGAGAATATACGAATAGCAAAGAGAAATAAATTTATAGAAATACTACCCCAAATACACAAAAATTCTAAACCTAGTGCAACTTTAGTAATTTTAAAGTAAAAAGATACGAAAATACGCCCCTTAAAATCCATAAAAGGCTATAAAAATGAAACAATTACAAGATAATTCTATTAAGGGCTTCGGTTCTCTCCTCTCGCACTTCAAAATTTCTCATTTTAAGTGTTTTGGATACTAGAGATGTTTGCACACATACACAAATGGCATCTAATTCTTGCCTTGTTAGCGTCTATTGAGCTTTTTGCCGATGAGTTTGACTATACTCAACTAGAACCACAAAGCACACAATCTTACTTTTATCAGCCCAGCAACAGAGCAGCATATCTAACTATTAGCACGGGTGCAGTGCTTGGTGGCACATTGGTGGGGGCTGGCGCACTTTATCTTATGCCCGAGTCTTTCACAAACTGGGATAGGTCTGAAATTGTAAATCTTAGCGCAAATTGGCGTAGAAAAACCGCACAGGGACCAGTTGTTGATGCCGATGATTGGTTTTTAAATTGGATTACACATCCGTATTGGGGTGCGGTGTATTATATGCAGCCGCGTGTAGCAGGGTTTAGCTGGGCTGAATCTACCCTATATAGCGTCCTCGCCTCTGCATTTTTTTGGGAATATGGCGTGGAAGCTTTCGCTGAAGTGCCTTCTTGGCAGGATTTAGTTGTTACCCCTGCGATTGGCTCGATTTTTGGGGAACTTTTTTATCGTGCCACACTCCACATACACGGAAATCAAGATAGACTTTTAGGCTCGAGGATACTTGGTAAAACTACCCTGCTCCTTATGGATCCAGTGGGGTTTTTAATACAAAATACCGGCTTGACGCGCGCCTTTGGTGTGCAAAACAAAAATGATATGCAGGGTATAATTGTGCCGCTTGGCGGTAAAAATGGCACGGGCTTACAAATGCAAGTAGTAATGAGATTTTAGGTGAGATGATAAATAAAATTTGCAAAGTGATCTTTTCTAAAATGCTCCCACGCTTGAAATTTGGTTTTTGAATAGTTTTAAAGTAGCCTAGACAAAAAAATGTCTTAAAGGTAAAGCCGCATATTATGATTTTAAAAGAGTAGAGATTGAAAACACTTATAGTTACTTCTTTAATCGGTGTCGCTATTGGGATTATTCAGTTTTTAGTAGTGCTTGGTCTTACGCTTAATATGGAAACAGGCGGTGCAAGTGGGATACCGCTTTTACTTTCTTTTCTCTTTGGCATACCCTTTTGCACTGCTGTTGGGCTTGTATTGGGCATATTTTTTCAAATTATTGTGAGTATAAGTTCCAAACAAAATCCCTTTAATGCGTTAAAAGATTATCTTGTGCTTATTGATTCCCAAAAGAGACTTGTTATTTTAGCCTCATATTCTCCATCTAATATGTCAAATCTTGTCCAATTTACCATAGAAAATAAAAAGAATGAAAATGAAAAAAGTGAAAATATCACTACCACAATGTATCAAAACGGAATCTGGGTAAGATGTGATTATAAGCTCTCTCCTAGTATTTTAAAAGCCGCTTTAAAGCTACAAACAGATATGGAAGATTTGCAATTACAACTTAAAAACCCTAAAAAAGATACAAAATCTATGCAAGATTCTATGCCTTCATTACATTTAGATTCTAATAATATAGAATCTTTTACTATCCTTAGTCCTAATGAAAAGATTCTTAATATTATAAAAAATCAACAAATCCTACCATTTATAGAAAATAATATGAATACAACCCTACAAAATTCTATCTATACCCTTAAAGCACAATACACGAGTAAGGTATCTATACAAATTATTAAAATCCTACTTGGCGTTATACTTTTTGCAATCCTTCTTTTTAATGGCATAAAATTCTATGAAAAAAGCAATTGGAGCGAGAATGCACTTGTCAATGCTGTGTATGAAAATGACATTCAAAGAGTAGAAAAGCTACTAAAAAAAGGAGCAGATATTAATAGAAACTATACAAAACCGCTCATTAGCAGTTCTTATGAATATGAAAAAGATTTTATTAAAAATAATGCTAATGCACTTGATGTTGCCCTCTACAATCAAAATACAGAGATACTTTTGCTCCTTTTAAACTCGGGGCAAACCCCAAAGATTCACGAAACAAGCATACAGAGTATTGTTGAGGTGCAAAATCTCCCAATACTACAACTTTTAGAAGAAAAAAATTTGCTTGATATTCAAAATGCTTACACATTGCATTCAGCAATGCAAAATGCAGAGATAGCAAGGATTGTCCTCTCACACGCTACAAAAGAGCTTATCCACTCAAGCAATCTCGCATACTATGCAACAAATAATTATAATGATGATGTAGAGATTCTTGCTTTACTTGTAGAATATGGCATAGATATCAATAAGGCAGATGATAAGCGCAATGCGCCTTTGCTTAATACTGCAAAACATCATCTTATCAATAAAATGCAATTTTTACTTCAAAATGGCGCAGATATTAATGTTCAAAATGAATATGGCGATGTGATTGATAATGCACTTTATCGTTTTTATAAAGAGAAAGAAAAGCAAAAAGCAAAAGCTATTTTAGAGATTCTTAAAAGTTATGGTAAAGTGCCAACTAATGATAATATAAGTAATGCAATACTTAGTCGTGAATCTACTTTTAGCACACTTGAGCGACTTAAGTTTTTTCGCTCCTTTGGCTTAGAATATAATATGGATAATCTCATCGCCGCTGTTATGGCAATAAAAGAATATGATACACCTAGAAAAGAACTTATAGAAGAAGTGCTTAATAACTCCAAGCTAAATCTTAATATGCCCGATAAAAATGGAGACTATCCGCTGCATTTTATAGGTGAATATTATGCCAAAGAGCGTGTAGAATTTCTACATCAAAAAGGTGCTAATCTCAATGTGCAAAATCACCTAGGTGAAACAATATTAATGAAATTTCTTAGAACAAATACTAGTGATAAGGGCAATATTATTCTCTATCTTTTAGACAATGGTGCAGATGTAAATCTTAAAAATAAAGAGGGGAAAACTGCACTTGACATTTTTAGAGAATCTTATAAGCCAAATGAATATTATCAAGGCTATAAAGAGCGAATTAAAACGAGACTTGAGGAGCTAAGTGAAAAGTAACTTAAGTAGTTTATAGGTGTTAAATTACTACTTCCATTTGAATCTATCCCGAGGTTTTATTTATGATATCACAAGGCTTATACAATTAATGCCCTTTACCTCGTTGATTATTTTGTTAATGATAATTCTATTGGATTCTGCTGTATCAATTTGATTTTATGCTCATTCCAAAAAGCTACATTTGCATTTGATAAGATGTTGTTTATTATATTCTTTTATCCATTTTTGATTAATCTTAATTGCTTCTTTGCTCTCATCAATGCCTATAAAGTTTCGCCCAAGCAAAAAAGATTCTCTCAAAAATCCTCCGCTTCCACAAAAGCAATCCATTACTAAGGAATCCACATTGGAGGACATTTGAATAATTCTTTTTAACATCGCATTATTTTTCTGTGTAGGATACATAGGGCTTTGCGTGTCTTTAAACTCCCAAATATCTTGAATCTTTTTACCCTTGCAATCTTTTGCATACACCTTTTTTCTAGGCACTCCATTTTTGCTCCACTCAATCAGTCCGGCTTTTTCTAGCTTATCTAACTCGTTTAAAGAGCAACGCCAATGTCTGCCCTCTGGAGGTTTTAAGCCATTCCATTCTTGTCCGCTTTCTCCCTTTTGCGTAACTCCGGGTGCGTGAAGCGGAATCGTAGTATAGTATCCTCTTTCATCTTGCTTTTTAAATCGTTTATGTAAATCATTTTTTGTGATTTCCTCACAAACTTCATTCCAAACATATTGATTGCTTTTTACATAAAATAAGATTCTATCTTTGATATTTCCATAGGCTTTGCGTTTGAAGTTTTTGGGATTGCATTTAATACGCGCAATATCACTAATAAAATGCTCTCTCCCAAAAATCTCATCACAGAGGATTTTGACATAATGTCCCACCTTATCATCAATGTGTAAAGACAGACTCCCTTTTTCACTCATTAATTCTTTGATTAAAATTAGACGATAGTAGAGAAATTCCAAATAAGATTCCAAATTAAATTTGTCTTTATATGCAATTTTTGAATCTAAACTTGCGCTCATCGTGCTTCCTAGTCTAAAGATATTATTTGTGGCAAAAGGAGGGTCAATATAGATTAAATCAATGCTATTTTTGAAGCTTTTAGCTTGATTTTGCAAGAGATTTTGCATAGCATTGAGGTTATCATCAAAAATAAGTAAATTTTTTTGATTGTAACTCCCTTGTAATTCTCTACTCAATGGGAGTTTTAGAAAATCTTGCGATAAAATCTAAGCCTTTTAGGCGAGTATAGCTTAATATTCCTTTGCAAATTTTTGCATAGCTGTATCTGAAACATTTATGATACAATCACACATAAAAATTCATTTTACCAAGTGAGGAAAAATCTTTATGCAAAGGACTGTAAATCTTTTAGAAATTTGCAATCTTTTTAAAGAAGAAGAATTACTATCGGACAAACATATTAAAGAATTTCTACAAATTCAAAATGTTAAAAAACACGAGATTCAAAGTTTATGTCTTTTATGTCAAGAGTTTAGAAAATTAAAAGATGAAAATTTTAATGTTTTTGAGGGCTATTACATTAACTACACTATTCCACAAATCGGAAAAGAATTTGATTTAGTTAGATTTGAAAAGAATAAAATTATTAATATTGAGTTAAAATTTGAGGAGATTGCAACCGATAAAATTCTTAAACAACTTCAGCGCAACTACCACTATTTTTCTCCTCTTAACAAAGAGATTCATTGTTATACCTTTGTGGCTACTCAAAAGAAACTCTATAAATATTTCAAGGGAGAATTGAAAGAAATTGAAACACCTAACTTACTCCAAGAACTTAGAGAGTTTGAAAGCGAACAAAGACATCCAGATACTTTATTTGCCCCAATTAATTATTTAATCTCTCCTTTTAACAATACACAATCATTTATCGATGAACAATATTTTTTAACTAACTATCAAGAACAAATCTGTAAGGAGATATTAGAAAAGATTCATCAAAAAAGTCATTATATATTTTCAATATCTGGTCAAGCTGGAACAGGAAAAACTCTGCTAACATATCACATTGCAAAAAAATTAATGAAACAAAGCTATAAAGTTGTAATTGTGCATTGTGCAAGTCTTAATGAAGGAATATATAAACTTAGAGATTTGAAGTGGAATATTTACCCAATCAAAGATTTTAATCATATTAAACAAATTCAAGCCGATATTATTATTGTTGATGAATCTCAAAGAATAAGCGTTAAACAGCTAAAAGAAATACTGCAAATAAAAGAAAATGGAATATTAATTTTTTCTCACGATGTTCATCAAAGACTTAACAGAGCTAACGAAGCAAAGGAAGTAACACAAGCAATTCAAAAAGTCGCAAAGGGAGCTGATTATAAATTAAAGAATAAAATTAGACACAATAAAGAAATTGCTTATTTCATTAAAAAAATATTTAATCCAAAAAATAAAGAATCTCAAGATTCAAAACCAAAGGAATTTAAAAATATATCCTTATACTACGCAAATAACTTACAAGATACGCAAGAATATGTTAATTTTTTAATTAAAGAAAAATGGAAATATATTTATCTCTCCACTAGTTTGCATACACAAGAAAAATTAAGCCAAGTTCAATTTTCTTCAGACACAAGCTCTCATCAAGCTATTGGACAAGAATGGGACAATATTGTTATAATAATTACTGAAGATTTCTACTATACAGAAGAAGGTAGATTAAGCTATAAAGCTAGAGCTTATTATAATCCCTTAGAAACACTATTTCAAGCCCTAACAAGAGTAAGAAAACGACTTAAGTTGATTATTATTAATAATCCTGATATTTATAAAAAGTGTGTGGAAATTCTATGTGAAAGCTAACTTTGATTTTGCTTAATAAAGTTTGAAAGTGATACCGCTTATATTACACACGATTAATATCTATTGTAAATAACCCCATACTTTCCAAAATCTTTAAATCATTAATTTTATTTTTTATTATTTCAAGATTTTTTTCTAATTCTCTCTTTCTGTTTATAGATATTTTTATAAACTCATTTTCTTTTTCTATGCCAATAAATTTTCTATTTAAAAGATTAGCGGCTATTCCTGTGGTAGAGCTTCCACTAAAAGGATCGCAAACAACAGAATCTCTGTCGCTTGCCATTAAAAGCAATCGTACCAAAAGGGCTAGAGGCTTTTGTGTTGGATGTTTGCCAAAGCTTTTCTCCCAAGGTGCAATGGCTGGAAAACTCCACACATCACGCATTTGTTTGTCTCCATTAAGTTTTTTTAAAATTTCATAATTAAAAATATGTTTATGTTTAGAGCTTTTTCTTGCCCAAATGATTTGTTCTGTTGAATGTGTGAGATAACGACAACTAAAATTTGGAGGAGGATTTGTCTTTTGCCAAGTGATGATATTTAAAATTTTAAAATCAAGTTTTTGCAAGATGCCACCTAAAGAAAAAATATTGTGATAAGTTCCGCTAATTAAAATACTCCCCGTATTTTTTAAAGCTTTTTTTGCATTGCTTATCCATTGTAAATTAAATTCATCAATATCACTGATATTTTCTCCCTTATCCCATTCGCCCTTATTCACACTTACAATTTTTCCACTTTGTATGCTTAAACCATCATTGGAGAGAAAATAGGGAGGATCAGCAAAAATTAGATCAAATTTATTTTCAAATTGAGGCAAAATCTCATTACAATCTCCTTGATAAAGCTTAAAAAGTTTATCTTCACTCATAAAAATAGGGTGAAAAACTTTGCTAGAATATGGTGTTTTCATTTTCTAACCTTTTGTATAAAATTACCTATATTGCTTAAATTATAGATTTCTACATATTTATAAGCTTCTTGAAGTTTGTTTTTGGCACTCAACCAACCTTTGCCATCAGTTATCCAAATAAATTCATAATTTGAAAATATTTCAAATTTTGGAGCTAAATCTTGATAGGCTCTCGCTACTTCATTAAGCTTACTTCCACCACCTGCATAAAAGTTAGATTCTATAAAATAATTTGTATCTTTGCCAAAAATAACAAAATCAAACTTTTTAATATCATCTCCAAAAGCTTGGTGTAAATCCTTAAAATTTCTAATATCAACTTGTTCTTCGAAACTTAATTGAGCATTAGCAAAAAGACTGCCAAGATAAGTTTCCATAGCCTTTCCGCTACGATTTTTTCTCGCATTACTATCAAGCCCAACTTCTATACCAAAAACGAAATCATTTAAATCTTTAATATTTCTATTGCAAAAAATTTGCTCCAAACCTGTTTGACAAATGAACTCATAAATTTTTTCACAATTTTCAAAATAAGAATTTAAAGGGTAAAAATTACCATCAACATCAAGCACCAAATCATTTCTATCTCTCACAGCAATGAGAATATTTAAAACACTAAAAGCTTTGGGATATTCTTCAAAAAGGCTTTTAATATAAATTTTTAGCTCTTGTGTATCTTTTCCAAGTAAAAAATTCAAATGATTTAAAGCTATGCTTATCTCATTTTTATTTTTGAGACATTTTTGCCAATCTACAAAAAAATCCAAAGTTCTATTGCTTGTTTGAAGGCTTTGTAAAAATTCATCAAAAGGTAGATTATTTTTCATTTCCTACTCCAATGTATTTTCTTTAAGATATTTTTGCATTTCTTCATCATCAAAAACTTTATCAAATTTTGCTTTTATTTCTGTATCAAACCCTGCTTTGATTTGTTTGTTTATATCTTCAATAAAAGTTTTAAAATCGCTATTTTTTTCTAAAAGCATATTTAGTGTTTGTATGTCAAGATCTCTTTCTTTGGAACTAAGCAAAATTTTAGAGTCTAAAATGTCACACTCAAGTTTTATCACCCCTATACCAAAGCTTTGATTAAGTCGCCTCAATTCACTTAAAACTTCATCATCAATTTCTTTAAAAACTACCAAGTATCCTTCATTTGCCCAGCTACAATTACTCACGGCTTGAAAATAACTTTCTTTTAAATTTGAAAAATCAAGACTGATTTTAAGCTCAAATGAAAAAAATTTGTAACTATTTTGCCCTATATTATGCAAAAGTGTCAAAGTCTCTTTGTTGTAATCATCATAAGGAAAATACGCGCCTACAATATCAGGGTAATTCCATTTGTCTTTACCCATTGCTGCTTTTCTGCTTTTTTCGTGGTAAATAGTTTTGCATTGGAGATTAAAATTAGAATTTTCATAGAGAAATTTTACAAGTAAGGGATGCAAATCCCTTTCGTGAAATGGATTCTTTTCTTGTTTGTCTTTTTCATCTGCCAATGCATCATTAATTTTTAAATGAGCTAATTCACCCTCTCTAGCCTTGAGCCAAAAAGTTGTAGGCTTTCTAGAGGCAACAATGAAACAATTTTCTCTTCTTTTAATACGAGTATAAATGACAGCTCCAATAGTTTTAATAGGCGTTTTTCCAACGCTTGAAAGCTTTTTATCAAGCCCAATTTCACAAGCCCTTAACCAAATTTGCTCACTTGTCAAAGGCTCTTTTGTTTGTTTTAAAGCCTCTACAATCAATTCTTTATAAGTCATTTTACTCCTTTTTGAATTCTGTTAGTATTCACTCCCACTCAATCGTGCCCGGAGGTTTGCTCGTGATGTCATAGACGACACGATTAATGCCCTCTACTTCGTTGATGATTCTATTACTTACGCCCTCTAAAAAATCGTGAGGTAAATGCGCAAAAGTTGCAGTCATTCCGTCAATCGCTTCCACCGCTCGCACACAAATCGTATTATCATAAGTGCGATTATCGCCCATTACACCCACACTCCGCACATTGAGCAGCACACAAAACGCCTGCCACACTTTATCATAGTAGCCTTGTTTATGTAGCTCGTCTATAAAGATAGAATCCGCCTCACGCAGCAAATCCAAATCCGCCTTATTTACCTCACCCATAATGCGAATGGCTAGTCCTGGTCCCGGGAATGGGTGGCGCATTAGCATAGATTCGGGCATTCCTAGCTCTCGCCCTAATGCCCTCACTTCATCTTTAAATAGCTCTCGTAATGGCTCAATCAGCTCAAACTTCATCCATTCAGGCAGCCCGCCGACATTGTGATGCGACTTTATCGTCTTAGAGGGTCCCTTCACGCTCACAGATTCTATCACATCAGGGTAGAGTGTGCCTTGTGCGAGGAACTTTATCTCGCCTTTTGTATTATGCTTTTTCGCCTCTTTTTCAAAGACTTCAATGAAGGTCTCGCCGATAATTTTACGCTTCATCTCGGGGTCAAGCACACCCTTAAGGCGGCTTAAAAATAACTCACTTGCGTCCGCAGTAATCAGTGGCACTTTGAGGTTTTCTTTAAACATTTTCTCCACTGCCTCTCTCTCACCCTTGCGCAAAAGTCCGGTATCCACAAACACCGGAATAAGATTCTCCCCAATGGCACGATAAAGCAACGCTGCAACGACACTAGAATCTACCCCACCACTCACTGCACACAAAACCTTAGATGACGTTGGCTTTTGGGCTAAAAATGGCGATTGCTTCGCTTCAGCTTCGGTCATTACCCTTGAGAGTGAAGTATTTTTGTGAAATTCCTGCGAAGATTGCGCAAGAGACGAATTGCACTTAAAGCACGAGGTAAGATGGTCATTCACCATTCCAATACTCTGCATCATCGCATACATAGTCGTAGTGCCGACAAACTTAAACCCGCGCTTTTTCAAATCCTTAGCGATTTTATCCGATAGCGGCGTGGAAGCGGGTAAATCCGCAATGCTTTCAAAGGCATTGATAATCGGCTTACCTCCCACAAAGCCCCAAATATATTTATCAAAGCTCCCAAACTCCCTTTGCACCGCCATAAATGCCTTAGCATTGATAATCGCTGCTTCTATTTTGGCACGATTCCTAATAATCCCCTCATTTCGCATTAGCTCTTTGATTTTGTCCTCATCATAGTTGGCTACAATGTGAGGGTCAAAGTCATCAAATGCCACCCTAAAAGCCTCGCGTTTTTTAAGAATTGTAATCCAAGAAAGTCCCGCTTGAAAGCCCTCTAGCACAAGATGTTCAAAGAGCTTTTTATCCTCGTGCAGTGGTTCGCCCCACTCTGTGTCGTGATAGTCCTCATAGAGCTTACGCGCCGCCTCGTCCTTATCGGTAGCCCAAGCGCAACGCACCTTTTCACGCACACCCTCATTTGAATCTTGCGCCTCAAGCCCCAAAGACTTTTGCAAACTCTCACGCGCAATGCTTAGAGGGATAAGTTCGGGTGAAAATGCACCAGCACTCCCCGCAGGGATAGGCTTTTTTCCTGTTTTTGCAAACCCCAAAGCCTGATAGAATCCTAAAGCCCACTCAAGACTATTAACCTTTATCACTTCAAATGCACCTAAATACCGCATAAATGCCTCTTTGAGCAGTGCCTTGCCCAAACCCTTTCTAAAGGCTTTTGGAGCGACAAAAAGCATTGCAATTTCATTTTTTTCTATCTCAATAAAACCTAACCATTCTTCATTTTTTTGCGCTATAAGTAAATTTTTAGATTTTAATATAGCCTCCCGTATTTCCTCTCTCATACCCGCAATTTCATTTTCGCTTAAATCTTTGTGTGTAGCCCTTGCACCTTCCTCCCAGATTTCAACAAGTCTTTGTATGGTTTGTGCTTTGCCAATGTGCTTAAAGGCTTCTTGAATCTGCATAAAACTCATAGGATTTTCACAATGTGCCTTGCCTCCATAGACGATACGGCGCAATTTTTCAATCTCATTTTGCGCGAAATGACGCATATTCCAGCAAGTATTTGCACCGCAAATCCCTACTGCAAAGTTTTGCAACATTTGCCCACCACATTCACTATGCACAACTTCAGGGTGAAACTGCAGGGCATAAATCTTGCGTTTAGAATCCGCAATCGCGCAATAATGCGTATTTCCAGACTTTGCAAGCTCTCTAAATCCTTGCGGGATAGATTCTACCTTGTCCGCGTGGCTCATCCACACGATAGAATCTTGCTTCACGCCTTTAAAAAGTGAGCAAGATTTAAAACCTTGCGTGGCGCTATTTCCTAATTCTTGCCATACTTTTTTTTCAAGCCTAAAGACACAATGGGGTAATTCCTTGCCCTTATAGTTTTTGATGTGTTTCCCTATAAGCTCCATTTCAAGCATTTTTGCTACCTTGATTGAAGCTTTATTATCCTCTTTGATGAGGCAATACACTTCCTCTAATCCTAGAGTTTCAAACCCATATTTTACACACATTCTAGCCACTTCGCTTCCATAGCCTTTGCCCCAAAAATTGCGGTGCAAAAGATAGCCGATTTCTACAATTTTTTGAGTTTTTCCCTTTAGACTTATCTCCGTATGATTTAGCCCCGCATTGCCGATAATTGCGCCGCTTTGCTTCTCTATAATCGCCCAGATTCCAAAGCCATATTGTTGATAATGCGCTAATTGCTTATCCAGCCATTCTTGGCTCTGCTTTTTGCTAAAGCCCTGCCCCCACGCATACATTGTTTCCTTATCGCTCACAGTTTTATGCAATGCCGCAAAATCTGCCTGCGTGTAAGGGCGCAAAAAGACGCGCTCACTCTCGCACACAAAAGCATTTGCCACAGAATCGCTAGTTTCTCTTTCAAGTGCTTTTTTTAATATCGCTTTGCTCACCTTTAAATGCACGATGGGGAAGTCTCTCCCTGCGGAATCTTTTTCGCTCATTCCTACTTTTTCAAAGCCTAAAGACTTATAAAATGCCAAACCTTGCGTATTTTGCTCATTGCAATCTACTAAAATGCAAGGATAGTCTTTCAAATATCGCTCTAATGCTTCTTTGAGTAGTGCTTTGCCTATACCTTTTCTAAAAGCACTTGATGCGACAAAAAGCATTTCAATCTTATTCTTTTCCACACCAACAAAGCCCAAAAAGTCCTTTTTATCTGTCGCAGTGATGATGTTTTGGGAGCTTTGCAATGCCGCTTTGACTTCTGGTCTAATCTCTGCAATGTGTTGCTTAGTTAAAAAAATATGGCTTGCTTGCACAGAATCTTCCCATAAATCAAGCAGGGCTGTGAGCATTTGAGGAAACTTGCGATGAGAAAAAATATCAAAAGAGAGCGTCATCGGTGCTTGTATGCCTTGAGAAGCACCTTGAAATGCGAAACAAGATGAATCTTTAGAATCTTGAGAAGATTCCATAATCTCTAGCACCGCCTTGCCAAATTCTTGCGCGTCCGCCTTGATGACGCGTCCGCCAAAATGTTGGGCAATGAGCTGCATACCATAGCAGATGCCAAGAATGGGAATCCCAAGCGTGAAAATCGCACTATCAGGCTTATAAGCGTCTTTTTCATACACGCTTGCAGGTCCTCCACTTAGGATAATGCCTTTAGGATTTTTGCTCTTAATAGAATCTAGCTTTTCAAAGTAAGGGACAATCTCGGTATAAACGCCATATTCACGCAGTCGCCTTGCGATGAGCTGTGTGTATTGAGAGCCAAAATCTAGCACTAAAATTTGGACATTATTTGCTTGCATAAAGAATCCTTGACAAAGTAGGTTTGCATTTGTTAATTTTTGGCGGAATCATAGCCAAAAGTTGCTTTAAGAAACATTGTAAGTAACATAAATAAGAGTAATACGCTCATTTAAAATGCAACAATTAAGAGAATTTAGATTATTTGCATTCCTTGCAGTATTTTTTGACAATGCGTTCAACCTTGAAATCGTAATCTGAACCATATCTAGTGCCATAATAAAACATTTTCATATAACCCTTAAAATTTTTATAACTTAATTTTATATTTTCATTGCTAATGCCATAAAATTCTTTTTCTTCATCAATATATTGTTTTAATTCATTAAAAGCTGCTTTTGAATCCGTTATTTTTACTTTATCTCTAGTGGGGTCAAGTGATAAGTGATAAAGTTCTTTTTCAATTTCACTCTTATCATCTATGCCCATACAATGGGATAATCCTAACCAACCAAGCTCTGTGGCTTTTCTGTAAGAATCCAAGAATCTTTCTTGCTCCCCTGCATTTGAAATATAAAAAGAAAGAATTAATAAAACAAACAATCTATTTATTTTTTTCATTATATCCTCCTTTTTATTTTAGTTCCCAAAACTGAAAATCAACTACAAAGGTAATCCATTATTAACATAAAAGGATTACCCTTTCTTCCAAGAGATGCCCAATTTGCATTGGCATAAATACCAAGAGAGTATTTATAGGAGTGGGTCATTGGAATTCCTTCAAATCAATGTAGTGGGAGCTTTTTGCATTAATAGCTTCTTTAAAGACTTGTGAGATATATTTTTGAGAAGAAGCATAATCCATATGATATATTCTATGCCTTTCTTTGATAATCATTTCATCTCCTATATATTCTTTATTTTCAAGAGCTATTTTCTCTATTATATCATATTCTTCTTTCAAATCTTTAAAAGGTCTGCATCGGATACGTTGTTTATGGTCGCTGTGCATTGAAAAGCTTTTTTTTGTCCAGCTTGTATAATATTCAAAAGCTTGTGTGTATATATATATAATTTTTTTTCCATCTGAAACGCTCACTATGTTTAATCTAATAGAATCACTCACAAGAGAATTAGGAAAAGAAAGACGTATATCCTCCAATCTAGCCCCCTCTCCTGCAGGTCTTGCATACAATACCTTGCCTATCTCTTCTTTACAAAGTCTTTGATATTCCTTATATTCAGAATCTAAAGCCTTAGGGATAAAGGCACGATAACTTGTAGGATAAGAACAACCTTTTATCATAAAAAATACTATTAAGATTCCAAATATGCCCGAAACAATATATATCATTTTATGCCTTTTATGCTGCATTCTCTATGCTCCAATGATAATTAACAGAGACTTTAATGCAAGGAGTAGGAATCCCTGCGGTTGTTTTCGTGCAGCCTATGATAGGAGAATGAAGTAAATCGGATTTGGTAATCACTCCTACACCCTCTACTTCAAGTATCATTCATTAAAGCACAGAGGCATAAAAGGGGCAAATAGGCTTTTCAAGGCAGCCCACCGCAAATGCCTCTTAGAACCAAGGTATTACATCGTTTTCTGTGCGTTTGCGCACCTCACGGAATTGATACACGCCTATCACAAACAACACAAAAGCAACAAAAATCAAAATATAGCCGATAAAAAGCACCGCAAGCACAACACCAACAAGGTTGCACCAGAATGAGTAAAGAATGAATTTTTGCTGCATCACAAACGCCATTTCGCGCATATAGAAAGCATAGAATACAAACGAAGCAATAAACCCAACAACAAGTATCGCCACTGCCACAAAGAATAGCACACCCATATCATCTGCACTACCACGAATCAAAGAAGCGCCACCAAGTGCACCAGCTACAACGGACGCGACTATACCGATAACGATAGAATAAAGAAAATTCTTAAATAAAGTCCTACTTTCTGCAAGGCTATTGAGCCGCAAAGTCGCTAAAACAAAAATCACAATCGCCGCAATCGAACAAATAGGCGTTACGATAAAACCAAGGAATGGTATAAATGCAAACAAAGCACCAACAGCATAAAGCACAATAGCCATTAGAAACTTGAAGCGCACACCTTGCGCGTCATTTGCACTAAATCTTTCCTTGATATCATTCACATCAAGATTAACAGAAAGATTTGTGCTTGTAACAAAAATCGACTTTGCACTTTTGCTATCCTCTACAACCTCAAAATCTACTTCAGCCCCGACAAGCTGCTCCTGTGTCTTGCCATTAAGATTCTCAATATCTGCAATATCAAAATCATAACGATTGCCGTCTGCGCCACTAATTGCACCAGCGCCTAAAATCTTACCTTTCATTTCTGTCCTTTTTGTAAAATAAAGGGTGAATTATGCAAAAAAACATATTATGCCTTACTTAAATAAGTTTAAAATTTAAGAATGAGCTAGATTATCCTAGCCCAAGAGGTGAAGTAAAGAATATAGACGAAACATTGCAAAAATTTATATCTCAAAGAAAGGATTAATATGAAAATGCCACCATTAAACGAACAAGAATGCGCGGTTCTTTTGCATAAAGCCACAGAAGCACCTTTTAGCGGAATCTATACTGATTATTTTGAAAATGGAAGCTATCTTTGTAGGCAATGCGGCACACCTCTTTATGAATCAAGTGCAAAATTCCCTAGTCATTGTGGTTGGGCGAGTTTTGATGATGAGATTCAAGGTGCAATAAAGCACATACCCGAATTGTTTGGTACTAGCCATCGCATTTATGCTTTGGATTGTAGCTATTCGTATTGCATTTTACCTTCTTAACAAAATGAAAAATAAATATATAAAGCAATACACAAGTTTATATGCTTAAATATTTTTAAATAACAATATATTTAATTAAAGCCACTCTAATAAACGCAGTTCAAATCCATCGCAAAAGGATATATTGCCTGATTGCAGCTTATGTGTTGGTTTTCCTCTCTTTTAAGCTTCATATATTCTTTTCTACCACCTTTAGACCCTCCACTTCCCTAAGCGCATTCTTAAGACTTATACAGATTTCCTCGCTTAATTCTTTTGGGCTTGGTAGATTCTCCAAATCCTCTAAACTCTCATCTTTTAGCCAAAAAATATCTAAATTCATCTTGTTGCGCTTCTTAATCTCCCCAATGTCAAACGAGCGAAATCGCTCACTCTCCTTGCGATTTTCCATTGCCCCCACACAAAAACTTGCTTCAAACTCCCTTAAATGCTCTGCACTTAAAGGACTTGTTACAAGGCTTAGATTCATATTCGTGCGCATATCATACACCCATACTTTTTGTGTGGAATCCTCACTTGTTGCCACTTTGTCAAAAAATAGCACATTTGCTTTCACCCCTTGCGCGTAAAAAATCCCTGTGGGCAGTCGCAAAATCGTATGCAGATTGAAATCCTCTAAAAGCTTTTTACGCACTTTCTCTCCTGCTCCTGCTTCAAACAGCACATTATCGGGTAACACGACTGCCGCTTTACCCCCGATTTTTAAAAGATTCATAATGTGTTGCAAGAAATTGAGCTGTTTATTAGAAGTCGTGGCGAAAAAATCCTCTCTGTTGTATTCGTCCTTTTGGCTTTTCACCTTGCCATTTTCGGCTAAAATCTTAGTCGCCGACTTCTTGCCAAAGGGCGGATTGGTTAGCACCCTATCAAACCGCCGATTGCCTAACTCACTTAGAGAATCCCCGATTTCTATAATGCCTCCCTCGCCCCCGATTCCGTGCAGATATAGATTCATCGCGCACAAAGACGCCACTAAGGGCGTGATGTCCTTGCCACAAAGCCTCTCATTTCGTAAGCATTTGAGCTCCTCTTTGTCTTTCGTCTGTGCTTTCATCACCTCATACGCACTTAGCAAAAATCCACCCGTCCCACACGCAGGGTCGCACACCTCCATATTGGGCTTTAGCTCCATTAACCCCACGATAGAATCTATCAGCACTCTAGGAGTGAAATACTGCCCCGCTCCCGCCTTTGTCTCTGTGGCGTTTTTGGCAAGTAATCCCTCATAAATCGCACCTTTGACATCTACATTCAAGCCTAGCCAAGTCTCACTATCCATAAGCACAAAAAGCTTTTTGAGATTCGCGGGTTCTTTGATTTTGTTTTGCGCATCATTATAGATAAGCCCTATCACGCCCTCACTCTTTGCAAGTTGCGCTAACGCGGCATTATACGCACTCTCTAGCTCCAACCCATCTAAGCGTATCAATCTCTCCCATTTGCAGCTTGTAGGGATTTTGCTACTCTCCCCGATACTCTCCCTCTCACTTTCCATTTTCAAAAACAGCAAATAGCTTAACTGCGCGACATACTCGGTATAACTCACACCACTATCACGCAAAATCGTTGCGAAATTCCACACCTTTGCAACAATCGCCTTTTCACTCATTTTTGCCCCTTTGTATTATTTTTAAAGTTTCAACCTATTTCCACAATATGTTAATTTTCTCTCATTTTTTTAACACAATCTCCCATTCTGTTAAAAATCAAGCGGAATTTTAACATACTCCTTTTTTAAACAATTCAAATAAGCCAATATTGACATAATAATGATTCCTACCTATTTTTACACATCGCATGATTTTAAGCTCCTCACAAATTTTAAGATATTTTGAAGCGGTCTGCCTTGTGATATTAAGCTTACTTGCAATCGTTTCTATCCTAGTGTATGGGTGTATAAACAAAGTCTCTAAAAAATCTTTTGTGTAAAATTCAGTTTGATTTTTTAATAAATCTTTTGTATGTTGCATAAGGCTTTGAATAGCTTTTATTGTTGTAGTCGTTGTTTTAGAAGTATATTCTACTCCTTTTAAAATATAGCTTATCCACTCTTCCCACGCATTTTCATCACGCACTTTTTGTAAAAGTTCATAATATTCTGCCTTATGCCGCACAATATAACCACTTAGGTAGAGTATAGGCAAGTCCAAAAGCCCTTTATACACAAGATATAGGATATTAATAATCCTCCCACTTCTCCCATTCCCATCATAAAATGGGTGTATGCTTTCAAATTGATAATGAATAATTGCCATTTTGATAAGCGGGTCTAAGTCTTGCATACTATCATCATTTATATATTGCTCTAAATTACTCATTAAACGCACTATATCCTCATAATGCTGTGGTGGAATATGCTTAATTTCTCCTGTGCTTGGATTTTTAAGCATTGTGCCACTTTGTCGTCTAAACCCCGCATCATTGCGTTCAAGTCGTTTTTGAATCGCCAAAATATGAGAGTTTCTAAACAACCTATCCCTACTAATAAGCCGAAATCCTATTTGTAGAGCCTTACCATAATCTTGCACCTCTTTAGTAGCTTTTGCCATTTTACTCTTATCAACTTGCGATAAAAACAATTCATCGTGCGTAGTGATAATATTTTCTATCTCACTAGAATCCTTTGCTTCTTGTAAGACTAATGCATTAATCAATATAAAGCGGTTGGGAATTGTCCTTGCTATACCTCTTAGCTCACTCAAAGCCCTTGAAGCAGTTACAAGTAATTTATACATATTTTCACTTATAGGAATTTCTAATGGAAGTTCATTTGGGATAAATTCTTTCATTCGCCTTGCCTTGATATGTTAAAAAATATAAAATTTTTTAACATTATAACAAAATATGTTAAAAATCAAGTGGAAACTTAACATATCAGCTCACCCTTAAAGGCTTGGTTTAAAAGTGAGGATTTGAGTTTTTGGAGATTTTCTAGGCTCTCATTCACAAACTGCGCTAAATTGTCTAAATGAGTGAATTTGGATTCTAAAATCTGCACGATTTGATTTTGGGTTGCAAGGGGTGGGAGAGGGATTTTGATTTGCTTCATAGATGATTGATTAAGTTTTAGTCTAGTTGTGCCTGAAACATAGGGTGTATAATCTAAAATGTTAAGAAAATGGCATATAAATTTATTGTTTGCTATATTTTCTTTTGTTTTTAAAATATGTGCGTGATTATTTACCCAATATTTCCCACTAACTATATAAGCTTTGTTTTTCATAAATTCTAAAAATGGTGCGCCGTCTTCACCAAGTAAAATAGCTTCAAAATCACATAAATAATCATCAATGTAACCAACTTGCCCTGTTGTACCATAGTATGGGTATCTATTTTCTGCCTTCTTAAGTCTTTGCCCTCTTTCATCTGCATTAATTGGCTTTCGCATATTATCCAAAATCTCACACACTTCCCCGAGTGTTTTGATTTCCCAACCTTGCGGGAGATTCTGAAATGGATTGCTTGGCATTAATTTGTTTTCTTAATGGGATTTCTTAAATCGTTTGTGTCATAAGCTAATTCTAAAATACGTTCCTTGTAAAAAACTTCTTTAAAACCCATTTTTTTAGCATAAGCTTTTAGCCTTTGAATGCTTGTATCGCCTTTAGGAAATCGTGAGGCAACAATAGCAATATATTTTAAAGCGTTAGGTGGTTGGTATCTGTTATAGGTTGCTTGAACTTGCTCACAAGCATCTTTGATTTTATTACCCTTAAGCTCTACATATATCCAAATATCCTCACTTGTTTCTTTTATAACAAGGAAATCACATTTTCTATCTTCAGTATTGTTTTCTATTTCGCCATCTATATTAATGAGATAGAATCTTGCTTGCTGTGTTTCTAGTTGAAATTTTTTACTCTTTTCTTCGCAGGATAAAACTTGATTTTCTAAGTATAGTCTAGAATGGTTTAAAAAATCTTCCCTCATTTATACTCCAAGTCTAAAAGACTATCAAACATTTCCCCTATTTCTTCGGAGACTTCGTCTATTTCATCAGCTAAAATCAATTTTGTTTCTTTATCTATGATGCTTTTTACCTCTCCATTTTTAATTTTAAAGGCATCAAATCTCTTAATGTCAAGCCAAAATCTGCTTGGGATTATGCTTTCAACTACTCTTGTCTTATTGCCCACTTGATGAGCAAGTAAAAGGCAATTTAAGGTGCTTAAAATATAAGGGCTATGTGTGGAGAAAGCTACTTGAATGGTTTTTTTGGGATTTAAATAAAAACATAAATCAACAAGATATTCTATCAATCGTTTTTGTGCGTTTGGAAACAAACTAAGCTCTGGTTCTTCTATAAAAAGACTAAATCGTTCTTTATTGAATTTAACATTGTTTAAGTTCTCTAAAAAAATGCTTGTATCTCTAGTTTTAAACCTTGAAAAAATATCTATGACAAAATCAGTGTATTTATTTTGCATATATTCCTTATCGGTAGCAAAATAGGTAGCTATAAGCTCTATGATAGAAGCGGACTTCATACCCGATGAGGCATTGTGTAATTGCGTTTTAGAATCTTTAAAATTAAGAAAAAAACGATATTGTATGCCATATTTTTCAAGTGATAATTCAATATCAAAAACTTTCGTTTTTGCTTTTCTATTTGTCTGCAAATGCTCAAAAGATTCCTCAAAATCCTCAAAGGTTTTTTCTAAATGGTAAGGCGATACTCCACGAATTTGATTATTTACAAGTAGGGGGATGGCAAATCTATCATCTGTGATAAAAGAAATTTTTTCAAGGGTTATTTTATTGAAAGTTTGTTTTGAGGTTTTTAAATGTGGCTTACCATTGCGAGTAATAGAAACACAAAAATCACCCATATAATAATGTGCTTCACTCCCTTTAGCACAAAAATCCTCTAAGCCAGATTCTTTAAGCATTCTCTCTATGCGGAATCTATAAGGTTCTTTTGTGATGCCAGCACTCTTTGACAAGTCTTTTAGGGCGAGTTTTTTGTATATCCATCGAAAAAGCGATAAAAGCTTCAAAATTACACTTTTGCCACTTCCAGACTCGCCTATAAAAACCATAAAAGGCTTGATTTCAATATCTGCCTTAACAATGGGACCGAAATTTTTGATGATTAATCTTTCTTTTTCCATAGCAGAAATTATACCTTTTTTTGCTTAATCATTTTCATCTTCTTACCCCACCAATGCCAAGCTTAACCTTTCTTATCCTCCGCTAACTCTTGCAACCTCTCTACCAAAACCACCACTTGTGTATAAGGGCTTTGCCTTTGTGCTTCATTTTGCTTTTATTACGCAGTTTGTGAAATGCTCTCAAAATATTTTTCGCTTTCTTCATCACTAAGATAGGAAGCATAAGCAATATGATTGGGACTCAAAAAATCCTCTTTGCACGATTGAATCTCCTCTTCATCAGCAGAGACAATACCTAAAAGGCTAATATTCATTTTTGTATAATTTTTGTCTTTTAAGCTAAAATACATTAATTCTTGTATGTCCGCCTTATCATTTACACTGCCAAATCTACTATAATATTTCTTGCTTGTTATTTTATTAATGACAGAAAAAGAGAAATCATTACAAGATTCCAATAAAAGCTTATTTTGAAACTTCTTTTCATAGACAATTTTTGTTGTTTCATTGGCTTGTGCATATCTATCTTTTTGCTCTCTAATGTGAAACTTATAACCGATATAATCCTCATATAAAATATTTGCTACCTCATTTATATCTTGTTCGCTTACTATGGAATCTATCTCGCTAAAGCGTAAATGATTATCATACCAAGATTGTGCGTTCATCTCTTGCCTTATGCTTTCTAAGAAAAAAGGTAAGGCTTTTTTATCAATGGAGGGGAATTTAAAAAGGTGCTTGATATGCTCTTGGCTTTTATCAATATAGATTTGTTTTTTATTGCCTTGCTCGTCCCATAGCCAAATGCCAACATTAAAAAACTCATCACTTCTTATATGTGGAAAGTATTTTATCACCCTGTAAGTATAGATTTTACGCATTAAAAATCCTTTTTGATTGCTCTCTTTTGGCAATGATTTGTGCTAAATATTCTTTCTCCTGTGATTTTGCCTCAAATAAATGCGTGATCTTACAAATATTTTGGATAATATTATTTAACGCAACCTTATCAACTTTTGAACGCAAGTGCTTGATATTTTTTCTCTCTATTTCGTTAAAAAGATAATCTCTAAAGCAACATTTATCAAAATAGATTTCATTTGGATTAAACATTTTGGTTTTTGATTTTAAATCATCAAAAAGATAAAGTGAATCTAATGCTAAACCAAAATCAATCAACCAATATTTTTCGTTAGAATCTTTTAAGATATTAGGATTTTCTGTGCTTCTGTCTGTATTCATCAATCTTGCGTCATAGTGAATAGTTAAGCGTTTAAATTCTTGTGTAAAGTTCCTTGGGGGGAGAGACTTACTTGCATTAGGTATAAATTCCACACCTAGATTCAAGCCCTTTGAAACTTTAAGGTTTTCATAAGCTTGTTTTTCTCTCTCGTCTTGACTATTTGCGAATTTCTGTGCTAGGCTAAGTGTCTCGTCATTGACTTCAAGGAGGCAAAACTTTGGAATATAAGAGGCATTTAAAGCATTTAGGTAAAGATAAGAAAAAATTTCAGCAAAAAGCTCTTTAGAGGAAGTGAAAGGCTCATCATTTGAATCAAAAGTTTTTATTCTTGTCTTTAAAATATAATCTTTTCCATCATCTGCAACAATATGCAACGGGCAAGTCATTCCATAGCCCATTACTCTTTGTATTTTGTTAATTAGCCTTCTTTCCACCACTCCACCACCTCAATAAAATGAATGAATTATATCTCTTTTTACTTAACCCTACCCCACCAATGCCAAACTTAGCTCCTCCACAAGACTAGGCAAAGAATCGTTAAAAATCGCTTTTGCTCTATAAATCCCGCCTAAGTCCGCGCAAATCTCTTGAATATCTTTGACTTCTGCACAGCCATTTGCGATAATGTATTCTTTGATAAGCTCCAAGAATGCCTCTTGCTCGGGGCTAAATGCAATGCCCTTTTTCTTACATCGCCCACGCCACAGATTATAACGCGCATTCGCCCCAATCGCAAAATCTTGCAGTTCATTATCCATTTTGAGCGCATAACGCACAAGGGAGATGAGGTTGGTTAGGTTTTTGCTAGGATTCTTACTCACTTTGCCCTTATCGCGCAGTTTATACGCATTCCATAAGCTTGGAATATCCATAGAATCCTGCTTAAGCTTATGCGCTAACTCCTTAATTACCTCATAAGTTAGGTGGCGGTTTTTGTAATTTTGCGCATAGATAATGCTTAGGGCGGTGATTTCATCTTTATGCTGTAAAATAAATTCATTAAATTGCGCGATGAGATTCTGCGCCTTTTGCGTGTCAAATTCTGCACTAAGCACAGAATCTTGCGAGATTTCATCAATATAGATTTTGCTCTTTTTTGCCAACTCTAAAAGCAATTTGCAAAATGTGTCATTTGTGAAAATCTCTAGCGGGTTGTGCGCTATCTCTGCCCTCTCTAACGCTTGTAAGGAATCCGCAAATTCTAAAATCTCTTTTGCAAGTGTGCAAAGGCTTTTGTCAAAATTAAGTTCTTGCAAACTCGTATTGTCCTCATCACTTAACTTTAGCTCTAAACGCGTAAGCCTTGAAGCAAGGCTTAAAAGCGTGTCTTTGTCATACTCACCTTTTGCCACACTCTCGCGCACAAGTTGCAAAATCTCCTTTAGACTTAAGCGTTTCTTGCGCTCTAAGGGGCGCGAATCAATCTTTTGGCTTTCACTCACACCCACCGCGTCAATCACATAAAAACGCGTCTTGCAGTCCGCATTTGGCGTAACCGCCCTTAAATCGTCATTATGGATACTCCGCACCCCGCGCCCAACCATTTGCGCATAATAACTCGCCGATTTGACATCACGCATAAAAATCAGCACTTCTAAGGGCTTAATGTCTGTGCCTGTGGCTATCATATCCACCGTAACCGCAATTCTAAACTTTTTGGAATGCCTAAAGGCATTGATAAGCTCGTGTGGGTTTTGATTGCCGATATTATAGGTGATTTTTTGCGCAAACTCATTGTCTGCGTTAAACACTTCTCGCGCAAGGCGCACGATTTCCTCTGCGTGATTATCATCTTTGGCAAAAATCAAAGTTTTGGCCAAGAAGCTTCGCTCACGTTCGGGAAAAAGTAGGTCAAAGACTTTGTCTCTATAAGTCTCTAAAATCGTGCGGATTTGGCTAGGAGCAAGCACAGAGCGGTCTAAATCTGCTTTGGAATATTCTAAATCCTCCTCTAAGCTCTCATAGCCGATTTTTCGCGTGTCTTTATCGCGGAATGGCACTTGAAATTCCGCATTTGCTTCAATAATACTTCCTTGCTCGCTAATGCGCGTTTTAATCCTAAAGATTTCATAGCCCACATTGACTTTATCAAGAATGGATTTTTCTAAATCATATTGCGCCACAATATTTTGAGCGAAAAAGCCTAGAGTGTGTTTAGAGGGTGTCGCACTAAGCCCGATAAGAAACGCGTCAAAATACTCTAGCACCTGTCGCCATAGCCCATAAATGCTGCGGTGGCATTCATCAATGATGATAAAATCAAAGGTATCAATGCCAATTTGGGGATTATAGGCAACTTCTTTTGTTTCTTTATCCTCATTTTCAAAGGCGGAGTGTTCCTCCTCTGCGCTATCAAACTCACTCTCTCCACGCAAGATAGAATACAGCCGCTGAATTGTCGTAATCACGACTTTGGATTCTGTGGGAATGTGATTTGTCTCTAAATGCACCACATTATAAATCTCGCTAAAATGCCGCTTGTCTGCGCTTGGGCTGAAATTATCAAATTCTTTTTTTGCTTGTTTGCCAAGATTGTTTCTATCCACAAGAAACAAAATGCGCTTTGCTTTTGCTATGCTTAGCAGACGATACGCAAAATTACAAGCGGTAAAGGTTTTGCCCGCACCTGTTGCCATTTGGATTAAGGCTCTTTGTTTGTTTTGTTTCAAAGATTTTTCTAAGCCCTCTATCGCGTCTTTTTGACAATCTCTTAGCTTTTTAGAATCTTGGCTGCTTAGTGCTGGGAGGTGTTGGATTCTATCACGCAAAGAAGTGGAGCTAAGTTTATCTAAAAGCTCTTTTGGTGTGTGAAAGGCAAAAATCCTCCTTGCGCGTGGGCTTGGTTCGCGCAAATCTGTAAAATAAATTTCACTCGCATTGCTGACATAAACAAAGGGCAAAATATCTTGATAAGAGGGAATATGCGCGGGGAGAGTATAAGCATAATTTTTGGCTTGATTTTCCGCCCCACTTAGAGACAAAGAAAATTTTTTCGCCTCTATCACTCCACACGCCTTGCCCGCGACAAAAAGCATATAATCTGCCTTTGTGCCATTTTCTAGGATAAATTCTTTTATGGCAAAATTGCGTGCCACATTGGGTGTAGAATCTCCCAAAGTGCAATCCTTAAAATCTCTTAGCTCAAATCCCGCTAGTGATAAAAGCTTATCAATCTCTTCTCTTGCTTGTTGCTCTGGCTTTAAATCTTGTTCCAAACCTTGTCCTTTTTCTTTTTGCCTCATCGTATTTTACAATAAACTTGAAAGTTATGCGCAAAGGAATCGTAACTATTTTTTGGTAAAATACTATTCAAAAAGCGCAAGCATAATAGAGCTAAAAGGAGTTCCTATAAAGAATAAGCATTATTTTTTAACAATCTCTTTGTTTGCAGTGGTATTTTTAGCAACTTCTAGCCTCGCAAGTCAAAAGGACACACCAAAACAAACACACACAAATCCTTATTTAAAATCTTGGAGCGACATAGGGGAATTTTTTGCAAGTGATTATTTCTATGCGCCACTTTCTGGCACATCAAGGCTAAGCAGCAACTTTTTTAGTATAAAGATTCTAAAGCACAATAAAAACACTTTACAACTAGGCTTTCTACTTGAAAAAGCAATAAATGGCGGGGCAAGGCTTAGGGAATGGGGGAATGAAGGCTCTTGTTATAGAGATAATGAGAGCAAAGATGAGCCCATTGCACTTTTAAAGCCTTTAAGCCCTACGCAAGCACAGATTCTATTCCCTGCTTTTCCACAATGCGCCCTTATGGCACAAAGAGATGCTCAATACTTATATATTAATATAGAGAAGCAAAAGGTAAATAAAGCCTGTGCGTTTTTAGAGCAAGAATGTGAGTTTGATGTGGGTGAAGAATATTATATCACTGATAAATATTATAAGCTTAAAGCTGGATTTGACTGCACAAAGGCAAGAAGTGCGAGTGAAAAGAGCATTTGTTCTGACCCCTCTCTAGCAAATGACGATAGGATAAATAATGTCTTGTATCTTGGTGCAAGAGAATATATAAAGAATCTCGCCTTAGAAGAATTAACGCTATACACAGATAAAAATAATGAAGTATCTATCAATGAGCTAGATTCAAAGCTTATAAACACTCTACAACAAGAGTTAGAGACACAAAAATCCCTTCTGCTTAAAAAGCTTTTAAATACTCAAAGAACGTATTTAAAAAACAGAGAATCTTGCAGCGATGATAAGAAATGTATAAAAAATGTTATGGAGGAGAGATTTGGTGAATTAGACTATCCTTTTCCAAGATATGAAGAAGAAAACATAAACAAAGCAGTGCAAAAAGTCTTTATATCTCAAAGAAAGGATTAATATGAAAATGCCACCATTAAACGAACAAGAATGCGCGGTTCTTTTGCATAAAGCCACAGAAGCACCTTTTAGCGGAATCTATACTGATTATTTTGAAAATGGAAGCTATCTTTGTAGGCAATGCGGCACACCTCTTTATGAATCAAGTGCAAAATTCCCTAGTCATTGTGGTTGGGCGAGTTTTGATGATGAGATTCAAGGTGCAATAAAGCACATACCCGATAGCGATGGCGTGAGAACAGAAATTATATGCGCCAACTGCGGCGGACATTTAGGGCATATTTTTAAGGGTGAAGGTTTCACGCCAAAAAATACGCGCCATTGTGTTAATTCGCTCTCGCTTAGCTTTCGTAAAAACTCATAAGGCAATAGAGAATCTATGTGCTTATATTGTTTTGTTTTTGACTTGTTCTTTGTTAATATAGCGTGAATAGACATAAGAGAGGAGTAAAAAAACAATGCCCATAAAGATAAAAAGCACAATCTTAGCAATTCCACCAAAAGAGCTTGTATCAAGTAAAAAGACTTTTGAGGTAGCAAGGATAAATAAGAGAAGGGAGTAGATTCTAAAAATCTTTATATGCTTTTTGATGTAGAAGTATAAAAGTATTACTCCACTTAGCACTAAAGTTACCGAATAAGCGTAGTTTTGCAAAGGAAACATAAGCCAAAAATCCCAATTTATTGTGCTATCGGGTATGTGTATCAAATCTCCTAAAAAATGATATACATAGAATCCGTAAGCTACTCCAAAAAATAGCACTATAAGCCCGAGTGCGAAAATAAGGCTATAATTTACATAAAGGATAGCAGAAATGATGTGCCTATAATCTTTTTTAAACATATAATCTTGTGTTTGAAAATATGTAAATATGCTTTGGAAGTGCCACGCGATAAGAAGGCAACCTATTAATCCAACAAGTAAAAGAGCCATATCATAAAGATTCCAATGAGGGATAAGCATTATAAGTGGATTATACGCAAATATACCAAGAATAACCACATCATAATAAAATTTCACGCACAAAAAGCCTACTATAAAAATATAAGCCTGTTGCGCCTTTGTGCTTAATGTGTTGATTGCGTATAAATATTTTCCCATAATAAGTGCCAAAAGCCCAATACACAATGTGCTAAGAGGATATGAGGTAAGATGATTCCCAAAAAGAGACATAGAACATAGGTTTTGCACCATTAAAATTGCGCTTATGCAACAAATACCGAGCAAGATAATATTAACATAAGTGTGAAATGCGTAAGATTTATTTTTTAAAATAAAAAGCAAAATCGCACAAGAGCCAAGAGAGAGTAAAAGAGTGCTAAAATGATAGTGCATAGTTTTTCCAAATAAGGCGGATAATGTAATAAATATATTTGGATTTGGAGAGTAAATACTTACCGAATCAATATAAAACAATCCCTCTTTTGAGAATACATTTGCTAATATCCCAAGAGTGATAAAAATATATTCAAAATATGCAATATTGCGTTTGAGAATCTGCCCACCTAGATATGCAAGTATCAGCCCACTACTTACCCATATCACAAAAGGCATATTACTTAAATTAAGTGCCCCTATAACACATAAAATGCTATAAAACAACAAAAGATAATCAAGGCTTTTTGCCTTTGCCCATTCTGTGTTGATATGTTTGTAAATATAGCTATATGCAAAAATAATCATTGCAAACCATACGCTATATACATACAATACATCTTTGTTATGTATATCCATCATTATGCTAAATCCACATACAACCATAAATTGCAGCCACAGATAAAGAATCTTATGCTTAAATATGAAGAGATACACAGAGATAAAGCTCATAAATATGATACAAAAGGGCAAAAATGGCGCATTGTCTATTTTAATAAAAAGAGCTACGACTGAAAGAAAAGTCGCTATCAAAGGAGTATGGAGCACAAATGAACTCAGATTTTTTAGCATACAAGGGATAAGTAATGTCAATACACAAAGCATAGCTAAAAAAGCGTATTCTACAAAAGAAAAAGTTATAGCCATATCATCTCGCCCAAAAAGACAGACCACAAAGCATACAGGAGAGAGAATACTAAAGGCAATAAAGTTATTATACGCAGGAGATTCTCTAAGGGTGTGAAATTTTGCAAGTAAGAGTATATTGCCTAAAAACATACCAACACAGAGCAAAAATGCTATGAACAAATCACTCTTGCTCATAGTGTAAAATATTATAAAGTGTAAGCTAAAGAGAGCCATAAGGATATTTGCAAGCACTATTAAGTATATAAGTTGAGGCTTAGATTGAGCATATCGTAGCACACAATACATACTTATGATATAAAATATTCCTAAATAGCCAAAGAGAAAAGGTGCGTTATAATATCCACTTGAGAGCAAAATAGGCGTTGCAAAGCCTCCAAGTAATCCAAAAATACCAATAATCACACCAAAACGCACACTTAAGCCCAATCCTATAAGTGCAATGAGACTTAAAGTTATGAGCGTAAAAAAATCACCAAAAAAGCCATAAATCTTAAAGCCTCCATAAAAACTAAAAAATAGCACTACGAGTGAAGAACCAACAAGTGTTTGAGCAATTATTTGCAATGTTAAATGAGGCAAAGAAAAATATGAAGTAGAGGTATTGAGAGGTTGAGGTTGTATTTTAGCAATGCGCCTTAAATGGTGGAGTGCAAGGTTATAGATTCTATAAAAAATGCTATGATGTTGGAGATAGTGTAAAGATATGCCACTTGCAAAAAGTATCGCTCCAAAACATATACATAGACTTATACGCACCACAGGGGTAAGTAAATTATGCTCTAAAGAATAGCGGATAAGAAAAAAGGCTGCAAAAATAAAGAAAATTCCCGCTAAAAACACCATCACTCTTTGCGTAAAAAGCCATTCAAAGTCAAAAAAATCTTTTTGCTTTAAAGGTTGTGATTGTGTTGATTGCGCTGATTCTAGAGAAGTTGGGGGAATTTGAGATATTTGAGAATCTGCGCAAAAAGTAGATTGTGGGCTTTGCGTATGTGTTTGCAAAGATTTTTCCACTACTTTATCCGCCACAGGAGCATTCAAATGACTTTGTGAAAATATCTGCGAAGTTGGGGCAGATTCTATTTTTTGCTTGATTTGGCTTTTAAAATTATCTCTTTTTGCTTGTTTTAAAGCAGCTTTAAGGGTGGTAATTTGTGCATTGAGTGTGATTAAATGCTCTTGTAGTTTTTTTGTAGAAAAATATGCTATAAGTCCGGCAATACTCCCACATACTAAGAGAATAAGAAATAAGATTGTCAAAAGAATAAGAAGTGTCATTTTTTACTCATTTATATCCCAACCCATTAGCATTTGTGCGTGTGCTTGAAGTTTGTGCATATAATCTTGTGGGCTAAGTTGAGATTGTGTGCTAAGCTCGCTAATAAATCGCACAAAATAACTTCCTGCCACAATAATATCTACTTTATCTTTTAGTACTGCTACTTGTTCGTAGGAATTTATCCCAAAGCCAAGTGCAATAGGTTTTTTGCAGTGCTTTTGAATAAGCCTTATCCACTCAAAAAGTGCTTTATCAATATGTGTTTTTTCCCCAGTAATCCCAGCACGTGCCACGACATATACGATTTCATCGCTGATTTTTGCAATTTTTTTAATTCGTGATATGCTTACTTTTGGAGCAATAAGAGAGATAATGCGGATATGATGTTTTTTGGCTAAAATGCGGAGAGATTCATCAGATTCTATAGGTAAATCAGGTGCAATTATACCCCATACACCGCATTTTTTAGCTTCTTTGATGAATGCTTCAATGCCATAATGAAAAATAAGATTAGCATAAGTCATAATAATAAGTCGTGTGGGCTGCTTGTTGTCTTGGTTTATATGTTGGGAGAGCGTGTGGAGTAGCTTAAAACCTTGAGCAACTTTGAATCCTTGCGCTATGCTTTTATTGCACGCCTCTTCAATAACGCTTCCATCGGCGTTTGGGTCAGAAAATGGAAACTGCACTTCAAGATAACTCGCTCCGGCTTGGCAAATACCAAGTGCCGCATATAAGCTTGATTCAAAGCTTGGATAACCTGCAATGATATGTCCCATAAGTTGCGTTTGTGGTATTTGCTTTTTACTTTTACTCATCCTTAATGACTTCTCCAAAAAATAAATGTTTATTCTATCATATTTTGTTTATAAAGTGCTTGACTTTAAAGTGAAGCTAATAGTTTTTTGCTTACAATTTCAGCTATTTTTTAAAAGGAGCATAAATGGCTACAATCTTTACAGAATCGAAGAATGGTTACTTTGGTGAAGAAAAAGGCAACAAACACGCCTTTGGAGGACAATACATTCCAGAAATTCTCCTCCCTGCATTAGAGGAGCTAGAAATTGCCTATCGTGATATTTTTAAAAGCAAGACATACAGAAAAGAATTAAAATTTTCACTTAAAAACTTTGTCGGGCGTCCTACTCCTCTTATTTATGCAGAAAATAGCTCTAAGATTCTCAAAAATGATATTTATTTAAAATTTGAAGGTTTGGCAAATACAGGCGCGCACAAGATTAATAACGCACTAGGACAAGTGCTTTTAGCAAAATATATGGGTAAAAAACGCGTAATAGCAGAAACAGGCGCAGGACAACACGGCTTAGCCACAGCGGCAGCGTGTGCGCGACTAGGGCTAGAGTGTGAGATTTTTATGGGTGAGATTGACATCGCAAGACAATATCCTAATGTATTCAATATGGAGCTTTTGGGCGCAAAGGTTCATAGCGTAGGTAGTGGAAGCAAAACACTTAAAGACGCGGTAAATGAAACATTGCGAGAATGGAGCAGACGCAGTGATGATACTTTCTATGTGCTAGGAAGCGCACTTGGACCTTACCCATATCCTGACATTGTGCGTGAGCTACAAAGCATAATAAGCAAAGAGATTAAAAAACAAACAAAAGCTTATTTCAGCGGATTGCCCGATATTATGGTAGCTTGTGTAGGTGGCGGAAGCAATGCAATAGGCTTTTTCACGCATTATCTCAATGAAAAAAAGGTGCGCCTAATCGCCATAGAAGCAGGCGGCACAGGGGATAATCCCGGAGAAAATGCCAAGAGGATTCATAACCCAAATGCAAGTGTGGGTATTGCGCAAGGCTATAAAAGTCTCTTTTTGCAAGATGATGATGGGCAGCTTAACCTCACACATTCTATTTCGGCTGGACTTGATTATGCGGGGATTGGACCTCAATTAGCACATTTGTATGAGGTTGGACGTGTGGAATTTCAATCTGCCACAGATAAAGAGGCTTTAGAAGCACTTAGCTTTTTTGCTCAATATGAGGGCATTATTCCCGCTTTAGAATCTAGCCACGCTCTCGCTGCTGTTATACGCCTATGCAAAGATATAAAAGGCAAAAAAATTATTGCTAATATTTCCGGACGCGGCGATAAAGATATTTTTATCACTACAAAAGCCCTTGCCACAGAGAAATGGAAAAAATTCCTTCAAGATGAGATTGCACGCATTGGCTAGTTGCACGATAATGTATGCAATTTCACACAATAAAAAGTCGCTATTTAGGAATCTAAGGGCGGTTTTTAAGCACTCTCCATACCCCTATGCTTAAAAACAAGCTTATAAGCCCTAAGATTTCCAAAAGCTTTTGATGAAGCACTCTACACATTTTTCGTATGAGTTTTACATTGCTCCTTAAAATAAAAAGCAAACAGTATTACAAGCTTGATACTTTGTATCCCTAAAGAGAATCTCCCTGCTTATGAGCTTATAAAAACAAAGAAAAGCCTAATGTTAAAGCCAAATGCTTAAAACGCATTGCCCTACACCTTAAATTCTTGCAGCTTATTACGCGCTGCTTGGAGCAAATCTCTACGCGTATGAGGGAGTTTATCCTCTAACACTTGATTTAAAAGATATGCCAATATTGCTCCTATTTGCTTCCCCTCTTTTATGCCTATGTGCTTTAAATCTTCGCCATTTATACACAGCTCTTTAAGACTTAGAGGTATGCTCTGCCCCAATACATTTTGCACAATGTGATGAAAGGTTTTGAGATTCTGTGTGTCTGCTTTTTGTATCCCTACCTTGATATGCGCCTCTTTGATACGCGCTATATCTTCAAGTATGCTTTGCGCCCTCTCGCGCCCACCAAGATTCACAACAATATGTCTTAGCTCCACTTCTCCCACACACAAAGGCATATCATAATGCCAAAGTAAAGTGAGGATATGCTCCTTGCTTTTATTGTCAAATTTTAAAGATTCTAGAATCTCCCTCGCATAAGTTTTACAAGGATACAAAAAACACACCCAGCGAACATATTGCGTAGTATCTCTTAAAGCTTTAAATACCCTAAAATCACATTGTGTCGGTAGCTGCGGCACAACTATGCGGATAATAGATAAAAACGCACTAAGCACACTCTCTGCATA
Source organism: Helicobacter typhlonius (assembly GCF_001460635.1). Taxonomy (NCBI): domain Bacteria; kingdom Pseudomonadati; phylum Campylobacterota; class Epsilonproteobacteria; order Campylobacterales; family Helicobacteraceae; genus Helicobacter; species Helicobacter typhlonius. The sequence continues at coordinate 809,499 of NZ_LN907858.1, read as the reverse complement.
CATTCCGCTAAGTAATTTATCAAGCTCTAAGCGCACACGCTCTCTCGCCACAGAGCAAAGCAAGGGCGCATTCATATGTATAGCCTCTTGCGTGTGAGATTCTATACTAAATCCAAGAGTAGCACTAAAACGCAAGGCGCGTAAAATGCGTAAAGAATCCTCGCTAAATCGCACTTTTGCCTCACCCACACATACTATGCGCTTATTGATGATGTCCTCCACTCCCCCAACCTCATCAACAAGTCCAATATGTGGCGCATAAGCAAGGGCATTCATACTAAAATCTCTTCTTTTTATATCCTCACTTATAGAGGTTGTGAATCTCACACTATCGGGCTTGCGTGCGTCACTATAAGTCCCATCAAGCCTAAAAGTCGTAATTTCATAGCTATGGGATTGCATAATCACACTTATTGTGCCATATTTTGCGCCTGTGGGGATAGAGTATGGAAAAAGTCTCATCACATCATCGGGCAAGGCTGAAGTAGCTATATCATAATCATTTGGGGGCTTAGAGGTATTATGCAGCTCACATAAAATCATATCTCGCACACAGCCACCCACAATATACGCCTCATATCCCGCACTATGCAAAGTATCCAAGATAAAAAGCACATCTTGCGGAAGAGCAAAACGGCTTGTATCAAAATGCTGCATTAGCGGAATTTTAGGCTAGGCTGCGTGTTTTGTGGAGTGCGCATAGAGCTGTCACCGGAGTTGCCAAATAATACACTTCCTACTAATCCGCCAAAGAAACCACTCATAAAGCCATTGCCACTACTTGAGCTTCCACTATATGTCCTATCATAGCTGTTATTTATATTAGCATTAGCATTTGTTTCCCTCTCTTGCCTTGCCTTAGCTTGAGCGTGTGCGCTTGAGGAGATATTGCTATTATTAAGTGCGAAGACAAAATTGACAAATCCGCCATAATCGCGCATAGACGAGCTAAACGGTATCTTTTCTTGTGCGGGGCGATTGATGTATTGCCTCACTCCTATATTGATTCCAAAGCGCGGGGTAAAATTGAGAGCTAAACCAAAATGCACTTGAGTTTGTATGCCTTTAGAATCTGCGCTATCTAGCCAATAATATGCGTAATTCACCTCGCCTCCTGCAAAAATCCCCACGCTACTTTGTGATGAGCCGATGTCAAAGAGTATATCACCTCCCATACCAGCGGATACAAATCGCGCTTTTGCCGGGCTATATCCCTCATCAAATTGACTAAATCCACCCTGTATAGGCAAATATAAACGCAAGCCCAAATTATTATTAAAATAATGCTTAGCACCATACTTGATACCGCCTGTATAAAGTGGCACACTTGATGTAGCTGTGTTATTATTTGGTGTTGTTACTTGATATGGGATTTGAGGCGTATATCCTCCTCCTATGGCAAAAAATGCGCCGTTTTTTTCATTGCCCAAAAGTGCACTTACCACAAACATAAGTAGCAAAGATTTTTTAAACATCATAGCCCCTTAAAAGACATAAATGTAATTAAGGCGATAGTTTAAGAATCCTTGCGCTTCTAGCTTTAAAGATTCTGCTTTTGTGCCTAAGTGAATAAAATCTGAATCATAGCTACTTACAAAATTAGCATATTTAACCTCAAGTTCCACCCTATGCTTTTGCAAAAATGTAAGCGAAAGCCCTGCTTGTGCGCTAAGACCATAGCCTTCTAATGTAGCAGGGCTATTATCTGAGTCTTTATAAATGCTATATCCTGATTTTGGAAATTTGTGTGTGCTAAGTACCAAGCCACCACCGGCAAATATCCCAAACACAGCACTTTGAAATTGCTTAATATCAAATAACACATCAGCATTAAGAGCAAGGCTATAAGCATCCATTTTGCGCTTTGCACCATTTTCATCTCTGTATGTCGCATAGCCATTATTATCGTATTCCACATAGAATCTCCCACCAAATCGCGCATCAGAGCTAAATTTTTGATAGCCTATTCGTGCAGACGCACCAAAAGCGTTGTGAGAGTAGTTGCTATGCGGATAATCAGTAGTAATATTGTTTTCTAATGTGCTATACACGCCACTATAAGAAGTGTTGTTAAGACTTAAGCTGCCACCTATAAATACCCCGCTTTCTCCGGCATTAAGCAGATTTGCCACAGCTACAACTACAAATGCAAAAATATGTTTTTTCATTGCAATACTCCCAAAATCTAGCTAAGCATTGTATCGAATCTTTTTTTAAATAATTTTATTTCGTATCATTCCCGAACGGACGCGCAAAATACCGCAAAAGAGTATTATGCGCCTTAAAATTGTGATAAACATAAAAGGATAGCGCACATAATGCCTAAAAAGCGTTTTTAGCACGAGTAATCGTGTGCGTTTTGTATAGACACTATGCAGATTCTCTAAAGTTTTAGAATCTAACTTCACGCCACTTTCTCCTTGATTGTAAGATACTATGCTATTAAGCACCTCACTTAGAATCCTTGAGCTATGCAATGCCCCACTAATACCCTCTAATGTGCTTGCATTAATAAATCCCGCTGCCTCCCCTATCAAAAATACGCCATTTCTCCCACGCACAAAATCGCGCCACCTTTGGGGTTGTAATACCAAACACGCCTCTTGCTTTAGCACCTCTGTAAATATAAATCCTAATCCCTCTAAACGCACTTTTTGTGTATTAAACGCAGCCTTACAATGTGCGTGAGGATATGCCCCTCCAAAAATAAAATAACCATCTTTTGACATACTCCAGCTGTAACTTGGCGTGAGTGTTTTGTCAAAAATACACGAAAGCATAGGTTTATTATGCTCTTTATACCACTGCTGAATACATACGAGGCTTTGCGTCTTTAGATGTGGATAGAGAAATCGGCGGATATGACTTTTTGCCCCATCTGCACCTACCACGATACGCACTTTACAAGTATAAGATTGTGTGCTAGATTCTAAGCTATCTTGCTCTTGCTTAAAATGCACTTGATAGAATGCTCCCTCTTTTTGTATAGACTTGAAATATGCTCGGTGAAAGCTATGGATATGCGAGGGAATAAGTCCCTTGAGCCATAAATCAAACTTATGCCGCTCCATATTCACATAACCTTTTTGTATGTATGAGGCATATTTAAAGCCAAAATCAATAGTATTAATAGCAAAAATTTGCGGATTAACCAAAACTTCATTAGGGAGATTTAATCCCTGCTTTGCCAAAGCCTTTTGCCCCCCCTCGGAGAGCAACCCACCACAAGGTTTATGAAAATTATCATCAAAGCAATCGCCCTCTTTATCTTTCTTGTCAATAGCAATAACTTTAAGATGAGGTTTAAGATTTGCTGCTAAATTGCTTCCTGCTACGCCTAAACCAATAATCGCCACATCATACACGCCCAAATCTTTACTTTTTTCCACTCTTACTCCTTAAATCCTCTTACAAATACAGAATCTACTTCATTTTTGATTTCATTCTCCACACACAAAGCCTTAATGCTACACTGCAAATCTGTAAGATAAAACTCATCGCCCTTATTTAAATCTGCAAGAGTAATAAGCATATTATCCTTGCTCACTTGTGCGTAACTATGCTCGCATAATTTGCGAGGATTAAGCGCATTTAATGCTTCATAAAGACGCTCATATTTACTCTGTGCGGTGCGGATTTGAGAATGCAAAGAATGCGTAAGAAGAGCGCGTAGATTCTCACATTGCAAAGCCTTATCCTCCAAGATTCGCAAGGTATGCTGCTTTATCATCATTCTAAGATTATAAATCTGCTCTTTTTTTGCATTATATTGGACTTGAAAATTATAATGATAAAAATACTCAAGCATTTGTTGCAACATCTTTTCTTTATGTGTGATATGAGTTTTAAGCGCAAAAATAAGTGCGTTCATCATCTCATCTATCGTGCGCAAATACTCATTTTTATCTGGCAAAAGTATCTCCATAGCTGCCGAAGGTGTAGGAGCGCGCACATCAGCGACAAAATCGCTTATAAATACATCAACCTCGTGTCCCACAGCAGAAATAATAGGCGTGCGTGCGGAATAAATCGCATCAGCTACACATTCTTCATTAAACGCCCACATATCCTCCATACTCCCTCCACCTCTTGCAAGAATGATAGCATCAAAACCCTCTTTACTCCCAAAAAAACCATCAGCCTTTTGCAAATTTGCCACAATAGAATCTTTTGCTCCCTCACCTTGCACAAGCGTATTAAAAAGCGTGATATGGATATTCTCCCATCGTTTTCTTGCAACCTTTAACATATCTTCTTTTGCTGCACCTGTGGCAGAAGTAAGCAAGGCAATGCGTTTAGGGAAACGCGGCAGAGGTTTTTTATGAGTAGATTCAAAATAACCCTTTGCGCTAAGCTTATTTTTCAATGCTTCATATGCCCTAGATAGCTCACCCAATCCTGCAAATGTAATGCTCTTACATAAAATTTGATATTCTCCTTTGGGCGCATAAACGCTAAGTGAGCCTATTATAATCACATTCTGCCCTACTTCAAGCTTTATTTTTAGAGTGCGTGCATTGCCTTTAAACATCACGCAACGCACGCTTGAATCTTCATCTTTAAGCGTGAGATAAATATGCCCACTTGTATGAATTTTGACACTACTTATTTCACCCTGCACACAAATATCCATAAAGGTAGATTCTAAAATACTCTTAATCTGTGCATTAAGCTCACTTACTGCTAAAGCCCTCATTTTTCCCCTTAAGATTTAAAAAATGATATAAAGATGGGGATTTTATCATATTAGAACTTTTAAAGACTTTTTGCTACAATAGCACAATTTATTTCAACACAATAAGGTAAGTTTATGCAAAAGATTAATAATGAAATATTCCTCTGCTCTATTTGTAATGTTAGCTCCGGAGATTGCCCAGAAGACTGCAAATACTGCACTCAAAGCGCACATTATGGCACACAGATTCAAAGATACAAAAACAAAAGTATTGATAAAATTGTGCAAGAAGCGCGGACATTAAAAGAATATGGTGCATTAGGATTTTGCCTTGTAACAGCAGGACGCAGTTTAGAAAACGATAAATGTGAATACATTGCCAAAGCCGCCACTGCGATTAAAAATGAGAATCTAGGTTTGCATATTATCGCGTGTTGTGGAAGTGCTGATGTAGATTCTCTTAAATATCTTAAAGCCAATGGTGTAGATAGCTATAATCACAATTTAGAGACATCTAAAGAGTTTTTTCCGCATATCTGCACCACACACACTTGGAAAGAGCGGTTTGAAACTTGTGAAAACACTCTTAAAGCAGAGTTAGGATTATTATCTGGAGGCATTTTCGGCTTAGGTGAAAGTTGGGGAGATAGAATAGAACTGCTTAAACATTTACAGATCCTCTCCCCTCATACATCTCCTCTTAATTTTTATATCGCTAATGAATCTTTACCTTTGCCTATGCAAACGCTTACACAAGAAGAAGCACTAGAGTGTGTAACCCTTGCGCGCGAATATCTCCCAAATACGCGCTTGATGATTGCAGGAGGGAGAGAGGCTGTCTTTGGTGATAATCAAAAGCCTCTCTTTGAAGCAGGTATTAATGGCGTGGTGCTAGGTGATTATCTTACAACAGATGGCAAAGCACCAAAAGATGATGTCGCAATGATAGAATCTTATGGCTATGTGCCTGCAACAAACTGCCATTAGGGATTACTATGGATTCCCAAAGTAAAGAGCAATTTTTTAAAATCTTTTTCATCAAAGTTCGCGCAACATTTTTTATCCTATGGAATAAAATAAAAAGCATTTTGGATTTTGTAGCTGATAAGGAGCTAAGCTTTTATGCGGCTTCACTTAGCTTTTACACGATTTTTGCTATCGTGCCACTTTTGCTTATTATATTTTCTATCTTTCTTAACTTGCCTAATTTTCAATCTCAAATTGCACGGATTCGCGACTTTATCCTTTCGAATATCTTACCCACACATACAGAAGTTATCTCACAATACCTTGACACTTTTATGCAAAATAGCTCTTCACTTGGTATGATGGGGCTTGGTTATGCGCTTATAGCTTCTGTGATGTTTTTTCGCAACTATGAATACATCGCGGCAAAAATGTTTAACTCAACACCTCGTAAATTTTTTGATTCTCTCCTAATGTATTGGACAATGATTACACTCTTTCCCGTAGCACTTGCCTTTTCGATTTATTTTAGTGGTGAAGTGCAAAAAACACTTAAAGGCACAGCAAATCTCAATCTTGTATTTGACTTGATACCCTATATCCTCACTTGGGCTATATTTTTTCTACTCTTTAAACTCTCTGCAAACAAGCCCTTAAAGCTCTTATCACTCCTTAGCGCGAGTATACTTACTACAATTATATGGCTTCTCACAAAATGGGGCTTTGTGTATTATGTATTTTATAATCAAACTTATAAAAGCGTATATGGCTCTATCTCCATTTTTCTTTTTCTTATGCTATGGATTTATGTTTCGTGGTTTATTATACTCTATGGAATGCGCTTTTGTGAAGGATTTGGCACAAATTTTGGAAAAACACTCGAGGAAAAATATGGTATAAGCACCACAGAGGTGTAATAACAGCCTAGATTCTAAAGTTGTTTTAGAATCTTAGAATCTTTTGTCTCATTTTGCTTTTGGCAAAGTGCAGATTCTAAAATCTGCAAAGTTTGCTTTAATTAAGTAAGTAATAACTTTATCATTGTATAATTGCGCCTCGAGAAATTTAAAGTAAAACTTGTCTTTTAGTGTGTAAAGGTGCATAGATTCTGTATAAATCTCGTGCAATTTGAAACTTTTAGAATCTTAAAGGAGGAGATTATGGAAGATATTTTTGACCCCAAATGTTTGACAATGAGTGTGCTCGCCTCACCGAGTATGGCAAACTTTAGCGGCGTGATGCACGGCGGAGAGCTAATGAAGCTACTCGACCAAGTAGCATATGCGTGTGCTACGCGCTATTGTGGCTGTGGTGTGGTAACCATAGGTGTTGATGGTATGATATTTAAGAATCCAATTCCCATTGGCTCACTCGTCATTTTTCTTGCCTCTGTAAATTATGTGGGAAGTAGTAGCTGCGAGGTGGGTATTAAAGTGATTAGTGAGGATATTAAAAATCGCTTTGTGTCTCACTGCAATAGCTGCTACTTCACTATGGTAGCAATAGATCCTAGCGGAAAAAAGGTGCAAATTCCACCACTTAATCCACAAACAGAAGATGAAAAAAAACGTTTTGAAGACGCGAGAAAGCGCAAAGAGTTGCGTTTAAAAATGAAAGCGTAAAACCAAAATCCTAATAATCTTGGCGAGATTCTAAAAATATATGACTGCTTAGAATCTCACTAAAACCTGCACGTAACCTTAAAAAAAATACAATCCCCAAGCTTTGATAAAGTGAAATTTTTAAGACTTAAGAGTTATAAAACAAGAATTTGCAAGATTCTAAATAATAGTTTTAGAATCTTGCCGTGTAAAAGCTTTTTCAAATATTTTTATTTCGCAATTAGAATCCCTACACCTCACACCCCTATATGCCACCCGCTAAAACTCCTACAAAGGTAGGGTTGCTATTACTAATTATCACAAGATTTTGGCTTAAGTCTGCTTAGAATCTCATCTGTATCCTTTGGCGATATACGATTTTCTAAATATTCCTTGATATATGGAAAAAATGCAAGAAGTGTAGGCAAAAGCTCTCCCAAATACACAGAATCTCTAAATTTCACAAACGCGCTTTCATCATTGTGAAAAATGAAACTATTGAGATATAAATCCGCCATAAGCAAGCGATAATACACATTACCATCAGTGGTGCGCTCTATGACCTGCGAAGGCAAAATCTTGTCCGTTATAAAGCCATTTTCCTTATCAAAAAACACATTGTAGCCATAAATATCTTGCTTGCGTTCAAGCTCACCTAAAATAGTATTGATATGCTCGTTTTGCACATAGCATTGCCTATCTGCCACGCCTAAAAGCATAAATACATCAAAATCAATCAAATGTCTCACAAGCGGACTTTTGTTAAAAGTCTCTATGTCAAAGACTTCGCCCAAGCGAATCTTAAACATCTCCGGTGCCACCCCGCGAAAGCCCTGCGCCTTGTAAGCTTGATAAGTAAGAGAAAGCATAAATTTCACTTCAAGTGGTGTAAGCATTACCGCCTTTCCCTCCTTTTTGCCCACCTGCTCTTTTTGTGCTATGGCATTAAGCTGTGCTATCTCTTGCGGGGAAAGGATAAGCGGGACTTTAGCATACCCTATCTCATCTTTTGGCTTAGAATCCTCAATGCTAATCTGCAAAAACTTGCTCCTATCCACTTGGTCTAAGATAAAAATCGCGTCCTCATAAGTCTCAATATCATCGTGGCTCATCACATCTCGATAATATGCCAACTCACTCTTAGCGGTGCGTAAGAGCTCATTAAAATATGCTTCATTCTCATACAAAGAAGACAAAATATAAGCCCCAAGCACGATAGAAGCTAAGTAGTTTTGATACAAAGATGCGTCAAAGCGGTGCTCGGTGATTTGAAAATACTGAAAATCTTGCTGGAGATACTGAAGTGCTAAAGGCAGATTCTCCTGTGTGTTACTGCCTAAAAATGCCAAAGTAAGATAGTCAAGTCCATAGAGATAATTCGCCATAAGCGTGTCGTTATACATATTTTTGAGTGGATTTTGCGCCACGAGTATAATATCTTGTGCCTCTGTGGAGCGGATATTGTGCGCTTTGAGTAGTTCATACGCGTTTGATATACGCTCAAGGTGCAAATGCACATCATCACTATCGGCTAGAGATGTATCAAATCGCTGATGATACTGCACGAGTTTCATAAAGATTTTATCAATTGGTGCTTGATGCGTGAGAATCTCTGCTTTCAATAATGTAAGGGCTTTTTGATACACTTCATAATGCTCAATTGGCAAAAAATCCTTATAATCGTCCAGCTCCTGCTCAAGTCCCAAACGCACCCTATGACTCGCCAAATGCGACATACTCTGATTTACAAAATTAAGATGATGTAAGCCGTGAAGAGCTAAAAGACGCACTTGAATTTGGGATTCTATAATCTTATTGAGCTCACCGCTCTGTTTCGCACTTTGATACTGCCAATCCAGCAATTCGCTTAGTTGCACGCTATCACCCTTTTCATTATTCAAAAGTAAAAGCGCAAGGGAAAGAGAAATTTGCGTATCATATTGTTCAAGTAGGGGTATTTGCATATAGGGCTTTGCAGAGGCGTATAGCAGATTCCACTCCTGCATTAAAATCAATGCTTTTTCGAGCATAGGCACTTCAAACTTATTTGCTTCGTTTTGCTCATAAGCACTCCAAAGCAAATTGGTAATTTCGTCCTTTTTTTGCTCCACAGGCATAAACTTGTGTTTTTGCTCACTCGGTGGCAAGAGAGATTCTAAACTCTCCCTCTTTGGTGCGTAGAAACTTAGAATCTTACTCATCAAACTATGAATATCCTCATCTTTATCAAATGTCAGCGGTGCTTGAATGTGATGCTCACTCGGCTGCTCCTCCACCTTATCACTACACGCCACGAATCCCACACTCACAAGCAATATCATCATATACACATAAACTTTTTTCATCTCTCCCCCTTATTTTTTAAGCTCTAGGATAAAAGTATGCACTTCCTCGCCCACGCGCACAAAAAGCTTTAGCTCCCCTGTCTTTAGAGTAGAGGGCGCATAGAGTATAAATCCACCCTTTGGCGGACTTTTTGGCTCGAGTGTATTCTTTTGTAGCATACTTGAAACAATGATTGACCTTTTTAACTGCTGGGCATCAAGCTCAATTTGTCGGCGCATTCGCTCACGCGCGGAAAAAATCATTTCATCATAAATATAGAATCCAGTAAAATATCCCCGATAAATGAGCGGTATCCCCATAGGTTGGCTTTGTACAGGAACGGGAGGCACAAAAAGATGATAAGATTCTATAATGTAGCCAAAATCAAAATTAGCACTTTTAACCTCTTTATCGCTTAATGTCGCGACAAGCTTATCATTTTGATAAAGCGACACACTCTCCCTATCAAACATCACATTGCGACTAGAGAGATTAAGGGCTGAAACAAAAAGTGCCAATGGAGCAGTATTTACCCCGCCGACAATCTGCTGCCCTACCTCAAGGCGCACCTTGCTTTGTGATTTTACAGAATCCACAATCTGCACACCCTCGTTATACAGCGACACATTAGCTACTTCTAGCTTATAACTCGCACAAGCGGCAAAAAAGCACATAGACATAAAGCCAAGAATAGAATAAATACTTACGCTATGCCTCATACTAATGCCTTGAAGCTCTAATCATTCTCCTTGCTTTTTGCCCCACCGATACAAAGCAAAATCACAGAAAATAAATTCGCAACCACAGCACCTATCACAAGTGAAGTGGCAATCTCAATCTCGCCAAAAATTTGCAAAAATATAAAAGCCGGTATCAAATGAAAATCAGCTACGAGGGAACTTGCGAGAAGTTCAGGTGCAAGGGAGCTTTTCACGCCTATGCGCAAAGTCGTGGCGATAAAATTAATCGCAGTAGCAATAAAAAGTATAATAATATTGCTTTCAAACAAAAACCCCAATGTGAAAGTCAAACTCATCAAACTAAAAAATACAAATAATACTCTACCCCAATCCATTGCCTACTCCTTATAATGTTCCTTGCTCATACATTGCACGCAAACGTTTCTTTTCCTCTTGCCTTTTGAGTTTCTTGCTCTCTTTTTTGTAATATTCATCAAGGCTAAAGCCAAAGAGCAAGGCGAGACGAGGTGCTACAAACATTGAACTACAAGTCGCAGCAATCACGCCAACAAGCATAGGAAACGAGAATCCTATAATAATCTCCCCACCAAAAAGATAAAGTGTAAGCACCACAAAAAACACCGTGAGCGAAGTGAGAATTGTGCGTGAAAGCGTGCAAGAAACCGCTTCATTTATCACATATCGCATATCTTTTTGTCGCCTACTCATCATCTGTTCTCTAATTCTATCAAAAATAATAATCGTATCATTGATAGAATAGCCAATAATCGTAAGGAGCGCGGCTAAAACATCAAGATTAAAATCTATTCCGGCAAGTATTACTGCACCAGAAACGATAATCACATCGTGCATAAGTGCTAAAACTCCAGCGAGAGAAAAGCGCCATTCATAGCGAAACGAAATATAAATCATCATCGCGCTAAGGGCAAATATAAGCGCAATAATACCATTTTGCTTCAACTCATCACCCACTTTTGGACCTACCGAATCCATTCTACGCAGCTCAAAGCTGCCACTAGATTCTAAAAGTTTAAGAATATCTTGCGCTATATCCTCATCAACATTTGTGGGAATATATGGAATCTTCAAAAGCACTTCTTCTTTTGAGCCAAACTCGCTTACCTGTGTGTTTTTAAATCTCTCATCTTGTGCTAAAAGTGCGCGAATCTGCGCTAATGGTGCGGCTTCCTTGTATTGTAGCTGCACCACAGACCCCCCAGCAAAGTCAATCCCTAGATTAAATCCTTTCACTGCTAAAAGTGCGAATGAAGCGATGATAAGCACTATAGATATTGCTAATCCATAGGAGCTATACTTCACAAAGTCATACACTCTAACTTTTTTTAGAATCTCCATTACCTTGCCCCCTTTAGCGCTTTCGCTTGTTTTGGCTGTGAATCTTGCAATGCTGTATTTTGGGGAGATTCTAATTTTATACCAAACCACAAAGAAATATTTCCACTCTTACTTATACGCGAAACAATCACCTGATAAATGCCGTGTGTACCAATAATCGCCGTTAATATTGAGGCACTAATACCAATTCCCATAGTAATGGCAAAGCCCCTAATTGCACCAGAACCAAAAGCATAAAGCAAAACTGCAGCAATGAGTGTGGTAAGATTAGAATCAAAAATTGCCCTTGAAGCATTTGCATAGCCCACCTCTATGGATTTTGCTATACTTAATCCCTCTCGCAGAGCCTCACGGATTCTCTCATTAATGATAATATTCGCATCAACTGCCATACCAACGGTGAGCACAATTCCAGCCATACCCGGTAAAGTCAAAGTCGCGCCAAAAAATGCCATAACCGCCACGATAAGCACAATATTGACAAAAAGTGCAATGATGGCAATCACACCAGCAAGTGAATAATACATTATCATAAAAATAATCACAAGCAAAAAGCCGCTCACTAGCGCGATAAGCGAGGCTTTTATGGAATCTTCTCCAAGACTTGGTCCCACGCTGCGCTTTTCTAGCACCTCCATAGGCGCGGGTAATGCCCCGCTTTTTAGGGCGATGGCTAAATCGCTTGCCTCTTCTACACTAAATCCACCACTGATTTGCCCACTCCCACCGCCGATTCTTTCTCTTATCACAGGCGCGGAATACACTTTGCCATCAAGCACGATCGCCATACGCTTACCAACATTTGTGCTAGAAAAATCGCCAAAGATTTTTGCCCCTTTCGCGTCAAGACTAAAACTCACGATTGGCTGATTGTTTTGGTCAAAAGCGGCTCGTGCATCTGTAAGCATTTCGCCATCAAGAATAGGCACGGCTTTAAGTAAAATGACCTGCTGTGATTGCATCTTTTTCGCACGGATTTCCTGTTCAAGTGAAGTGATTTTATCCTCTAACTGCTGATATTGCGTAGATTCAGGCTTTAGATTTTTTACATCTTCTTTCAATGTAGAGAGGTTTTTTTCAAGACTTTGTAATTCTCTTGAGCTCACAAAAGGCAAAATAATATCATTATATTTTTGCGCCTCAAGCTCACTCATTGTGCTAACGCGCGCATTACGCTCCTCATCAACTGCCATCATCTGCAAATGCGCAGGCTTTGCGATGAGGTCTCGCGCTCTTTGCTCCTCTTGCAATGTCTTAATGCCCGGCAACTGCACGAGGATATTATCTACTCCTTGCTGCGTAACGCTCGGTTCACTTAAGCCAAATTCATCAAGTCTATTTCGTATTGTGTCAATGGCTTGTTTTAGCGCATTTTCCTTAACTTCCTCTTCATATTCTTGTGTGAAACTAAGGGTATATGTGCCATTACTCTCACTTATGCGTAGTCCGTTGATACCTGATAGAATCTTATTGAGTTTATTTTTTTCATCACTATCGAAAAGCTCAAAACTCACGTCGTGCTCGGTCGCTTTAAGATTATCGATAAGAATCTTCTCACGTTTAGTATCAAAACTAATTTGTGAGGCAAGAGATGAAAGCCGCGCCCTTATCGCTTCCTCTGTCTTTACACCCAAAAGTAAATTCAAACCACCTTGCAAATCAAGCCCGAGTGAGATTTTACGCCCACCCATATCGGTAAAAGAAGGCAGACTAAGAGCAATGCCAAGCACACTGGCGATAATGAGCACCCATAGCCTATAATTGAGGCTTTTGGTTGGGGTGGGTTTGATGTGTTGCTTTGCCATTTTAAGATAATATCACTTATTCTTGTGCGAGATCATTTTCATCGAGTTTATAGGCAATAAACTCTCGCGAAAGGCGCACAATTGTATCATCATTTAAACGCACACTAAAAAAAGTCTTTTCGGGCTTTACAATTTCTACAATAAGACCACCGGTTGTGATAATCTTATCGCCCTTTTGCAATGCATCAATCATCGCTTGATGTTTTTTACGCTTCACATTCGCTGGACGAATGAGAAGTAGATAAAAAATCGCAATAAAAAATACAATAGGAAGTAATGACATCATCACTTCTTGTGCTCCACCTTGCCCTTGCATAGTAATCCTTTATGTTAAAATAAGCGCGGATTCTATCTTAGAATAGTTAAGATTTAGCTTTGCTGATTTGATGATTAATAATCAAATACAACGAGCCAAGAATCCCTGCAATACTTGAAGCAAGCAAAATCGCTACCTTTGATACATCAGCAGAATGCACATTATCAAAGGCAAGATTTGATACAAACATCGACATCGTAAATCCAATACCAGCCAACATTCCCGCACCAAATATATGACTCCAAGTTACGCCTTCAGGACGAGCAGCAATTTTGAATTTCTCACACAAAAATGTGAGTCCCAAGATTCCCACAGGTTTGCCTACTACAAGCCCAAGCATAATACCAAGCATAATATTGTCAATATTGAAATTTACCTCCGCACTCACATCTACGCCAGCATTTGCAAAGGCAAAAAGCGGCATAATGATGAAAGCACACAAAGGTTGCAGGGCGTGCTCTAGGCGCAGAAGCGGATTTTGCACCTTACTAAAGTCCTGTCCTGCCTTATTAATGGCACTCATCTGCTCTGCATCAAGCAAAATATTTTTGCGCTCCTTATCTTTACTCTCAAAAATTGTTATCATCTGCTGCACGACCTCAACAAATTCCTTGCTCTCAATCTTTGGCTTCACCGGGATACAAAATGCCAATATCACAGCGGCGATAGTCGCGTGAATCCCCCCGTGATGCACGCAAAACCACAGCAAAATACCTATACCGATATATACGCCCAAATGGCGCACACCAAAATAATTCATAAAACCCAATATGCCAACAATCCCTACTCCAGCGAGCAAAAACGATAAATGCAATCCTTCGGGCGATGGATAAAAAATTGCAATTACAGCAATCGCGCCCAAGTCATCAGCCACAGCGAGAGTTACGAGAAATACTTTTAGAGCCAAAGGCACTCTTTTTCCAAGCAATAAAATCACACCCAGAGCAAAGGCAATATCCGTTGCCATTGGGATTCCAAAGCCGTGATATGAGGGAGTATTCATATTGAGCGCATAATAAATCACGCCCGGGACAATCATACCACCAATAGCACCAATAACCGGAAAAGCCGCCTTTTGAAAGCCTGACAAATCCCCAAAGAGTAATTCGCGCTTAATCTCAAGCCCCACCATAAGGAAAAAAATCGACATCAACACATCATTAATCCAATCGTGTATGCTAAATCCATAGAATCCCCCAGCAAAGCTAAAGCCAAAGGGTTGCTCCCAAAATTCCTTATAAATATGCGATAATGGTGAGTTTGCGACTATCATTGCGCTCACTGCACAAAAAAAGAGAAAAATCCCACTAAAAGATTCTGCGCGGATAAAGCTATTGAGGGCATCCGAGACTTTGTTTACTCTATTTTTCATTTCTACTCCTTTTTGTAAAATTAGATAATGCTCTGCATATCCTTGAGCTTTTGAATTTCATCTTGCACTTTTTGATGCTCGTCTTGTACACTAATATTTTCTGCCTGCTTTTTCTGCTTAGATGTACTCAAATACACTGCTAAAAGCCCAAGCACGACCGCAATAGAACTCGCAATAAGAATAGAAATCTTAGACATATCAACACTTATCACATCTCCTTGAGCTTTTGAATTTCATCTTGCACTTTTTGATGCTCGTCTTGTACACTAATATTTTCTGCCTGCTTTTTCTGCTTAGATGTACTCAAATACACTGCTAAAAGCCCAAGCACGACCGCAATAGAACTCGCAATAAGAATAGAAATCTTAGACATATCAACACTTATCACATCATCTTTATACGCTAAGTTTGCCACAAAAATAGACATTGTAAATCCAATCCCAGAAATCACACCCACAGAGAATATATGTGCGTAATTCAAATCCTTAGGACGCGTAGCAAGATTCAGTTTTTCGCCCAAAAAGCAAAACAAAAGCACACCAATAGGCTTACCTACTACTAAACCCAAAGTCGTGCCAAGCATAACGCTATTAAGATCAACTCCACCATTGATAGCCACACCAGCATTTGCAAAGGCAAAAAGCGGAACAATAAAATACGCACATAATGGCTGCAAAGCTATTTCAAGACGTATAAGAGGATTCTGCGCGTAGCGTGAATAAGTCCCTATGGTATCGAGCATATGGACGAGTTGAGAAGTCTTTGCCATATCAATCTTTTTTTCCACATCTTGCGCACTCGACATAAAATTTTTGATATTTTTTATACTACCCTTCCAAAAGCTCGTTTTTTCAACATCTTTCGCGTGTATCACATCATTCCAATCGTTTGTTACGACTTTCATATGATCAAACTCTTTTAGCATATTGATAAAATATCGCTTATTCACGCGTGTGCGCCCGGGGATAGCCATAGCGAGAATAACTGCTGCTATGGTTACGTGAATCCCGCTGTGATACACACAAATCCACAGCAAAATACCCACCAAAACATACAAAGAGATGTATTTTGTATCACGATAATTGAGGTAGATAAGCAGCGCAATCAACACGAGCGAAGCATAAATCCACTCCATATTGATAGAATCAGAATAAAAAATTGCAATTACAGAAATCGCGCCCAAGTCATCAGCCACAGCGAGAGTTACGAGAAAAATCTTTAGAATCTTAGGTACTCTATCACCAAGGAGCATAATCAGCCCCAGTGCAAAGGCGGTATCTGTGCTCATTGCCACACCAAAGCCATTTTGATACGCCGTGCCCATATTAAAGTATAGATAAATCATTACAGGGCAAATAATCCCCCCAAGCGCCGCGAGGAAAGAGAAGCTCACTTTTTTGAATCCTGCAAGTTCTCCATAAAGCATTTCACGTTTCATTTCTAAGCCCACTAATAAAAAGAAAAACGACATTAACACATCATTGATAAACTCCTGCAAACTCATCTTTAACGTGGAATCACTAAAAAACACGCCGAGTTCGCTATGAAAAAATGAAAAATATATCTCCGCATAAGAGGAGTTTGCAACAAGCATAGCCGCTATCACACAAAAGGCGAGTAAGATTCCACCAAAAGATTCGTGTGTAATAAAGCGATTTAAGCCTTCTTGCAATTTATCTTTGACATAGGAATGTCGGCTCGGTGTGATTGCCGCTTCAATAGCCATCTTAAAAACTCCTTTTTATAACATAGACTTGATTTTTTCGTGAGCGGGTTAAAATCGCGCATTATACTGACAAAATGTTACAATTAAGTAAGTGCATTTAAGAAGCTAAATCTCTCTTTTATGCGACATATTTGTGTGAGATAAATCATCTAGCAAGACAAAAATTGTATGTTTTTAGAATCTACCTTTTCAAAATCAAAAAAATCTTTATGCGATACAGAAATCCAAAACTTATGACAAGTGTAAATATTTAAATCTTTAAAAAACTAGACTTTCTCTCCCAAACTTACCTCAAGAATCTGCTCGTCCTGCTTTTTTAGCGGATAAATAATAAAACCGCGAATTTTTTTGCTCTCGCCATAAAACGAAACTAAAAATCGCATATAGTTTCTTACCTGCGCTTCTTGCGCTTCTTGCTCCCTTGTGCCACTTTTGTAATCAAGCACGAAACATTCTTTCTCATCTTGCAATAGCGCGTCTATGCGATACAGGCAGGACTGCACGATATATCCCACTTCGCACAGAATCTTCTTATTCTTCATAAGTGCAGCAAAGCGAGGATTATTGATACACGCAAAAACTATGTTTATTACCTCTTTGATATGCTCCCTATCTAGCCCAAAACCATAGCGATTAAACAAAATATGCCCAATATCCTCCCTATCTAGCCCAAAACTAAAATACAACTCAAACGCGCTGTGGATAGCCTCTCCAAAATGGATATTGTGCCATTTTGCAGATTCAAGAACACTACTATGCCGCTCTTGCCTGATAAAGTCATTTTGTCGCCCAAAGTGTTGCATAGATTGAAGCACATTAATGGGTTTAGACATCTGCAAATCCTGCTGAAAAGAAGCCTCAAAACGAGGAAGTGCGTCTATCTCTTCGCTTAGATTCAAAATCTCAAACTCGCTTGATTTTTCTTTTCTTATCACGCTTAAACCATATCGTGCGCGGGTAAAAGCCACATAAAGCACATTATATTTTTCTTGCTCGTATCGCTTTTTATGCTCCTGCAATGCCTTGTTATATTCTTCATCAAAGCTTTCACGCGCCTTGCTTTTATAATATATGCGAGAGATGTTGAGCTTGTCATACTCGTATATAAATTTATCCATATCACCTTTAGTGCCACCGATTCTATCACACACAATAAGATATTCAAACTCCAAACCTTTTGACTTATGAATCGTCATAATTTTTACACCCTTGTTGCTTTGGGCAGGAGCATTGCATTGGGCTTTAGATTCTAAATCCAGCACTTCATTAATACTCTTACATTCACTTGCTAATTCCAAAAAGCGTAGGGATACGCTATTTGCGATGTTAAAAGTCTCAATCATAGAAAGGACGACATTAGCGGGAGATGAGGCAATATCTATAGCACTAATCCTTGCTACTACCTCGGCAGATTCTATATAAGCCCTACCCCACAATTTGCCTATCTGTTTTTCATATAATCGCAGAGCATTACTTATCTCACACATATCTGCGCTCGTTTTGGTATTTTTAGAATCCTTATTAGAGTTTTTAGAATCCGCTTGCAATTTTAGAAGACTGATATATCTCAAAGCATTGAGGATTAATACCACCTCTTTTTTGGCAAAAAGCGAGGAACTCGCCTCTGTAACGATACTTATACGCGGATTTTGCTCGTTTATATAGTCTTTAAGCAATGTAGCGTCATTGTTTTTAAACACTAAAATCGCAATTTGATTTTCATCTGCACCATTTTGCACTAACGCTTCTAGCTCGGTATAGACTTGTGCGCCTAAAGATTCAGAATCTTGCACGGCTTTAAGAACGCGCACATATCCACCCTGTGCATTCTCATCGGGGCTTTTACTCGGTATATAATCCTTGTAACATTCTTTAAACAAGCGATTATTAAATTCAATCACGCGCGGTTTTGAGCGGAAATTATAGGGGAGATTCTCTTGTGTTAAACCTTTCGTAGCCTCCTTAAATACCGCAGAAAAGCTCCCACGAAATCCATAAATACTTTGCTTCTCATCGCCCACGACAAAAAGGCTTTTTTCATCAATTTTTTTGCGCGAATCACCTGATTTTATTTCATCAATAATTGGCTTTAGAATCTGAAATTGCATAATACTCGTATCTTGAAACTCATCAAGCAAAATATGTGTGATTTTATCATCAAGGCGAAAGTAGAAAAAATCTCTATCAATATTACGCATAAAAAGTTCATAATTCTTAAGCGTTACATCATTATAATCCAAAAAGCTTTGGGAGCGAATTTGAGCCTGTTTAGACTTATCATAGCGCACAATATAGTTTTTAATCAAACTCAATACTTCTTGTTCTTTCTTTACATAATAAATTTTGATAAGGCTTAGAATCTCATTGCGCGTTTGGTCTAAAGTATCTAGTTTATAGTTTTTTAGCTCATTATGTGTGCTCCATTTAAGAAGATAACTCGAGCTTTGGGCGATACTCTGCGCGGTGATTTTTTGCGCAAAGTATGTTTTTGCGCGTTTGGTCTCGCTCATAATTGAATCTATATGTTCATAAATGCGATTCATTCTCTCCTTGATTGCACTATCAATGTCCTCATAGCTTAAGTTTATAGATTCTAAATCCTCCCCCAGCGCGTGTTTTATATCCCTTGCTGGAAAGGCACAAAGTGAGGATAAAAATCTCAAAAAATCCATTATTTTTATGCGATTAAAAAAGCAAAATCGCACAATTTTATCCATATCCTCCGTGCTAAAAGAGCCTAAAAAGCGTTCATTTATCGCCCCTAAATCCACATTGCCAATCTCAAAATACGCCGATACACCCACATACCAACAAAATTTTTTAAGCACATTATGAAAAAACGCATCAATAGTCGTAATACGCGGATTAGTCTGCATAAACTCCGCATAAATTTTATTGATATTTTGACTAATAAACTGATAACTTAGCCCCCTTTTCTCGCATAAATCCTGATAGATAATGTTATTTTGGTAAGTATTATCCGCAATTGATTGTTTAAGTGAGCGCAAATACTCGTAGATTCTGTGTCGCATTTCATTTGAAGCTTTCTTGGTAAAAGTAAGGGTAAGAATCTGATGAGGATTTGCCCCGCAAAAAAGTAGATAGATAAAGCGCAGAGCAAGGTTAAAGGTCTTGCCACTCCCTGCTGAAGCCTTGAGGGCTAGAAATTGTGCTTGTGCGAGTTTGGTTTGGTCTTGCTTTATTTGTGTATGTTGCACTCTCTTATCCTTTGTAAGCTTTGTGAGGGGTAATTATATCTTAAAGAAAGCAGTGAGAAGCATAAGATTCTACAAAAACCAAACCTTGATTGCACTTTACTAAACTTTTATGATACAATAACGCTTAAATTTATTTTTATACAATCTATGAGGAGCTATATATGTCAAAAAGTCTTTATGATACACTCGAAATTAATGAAAATGCCTCAAGCGAGGAGATTAAAAAAGCTTATCGCAAACTTGCGCGCAAATATCACCCAGATATCAATAAAGAGCCGGGTGCAGAGGAAAAGTTTAAAGAAGTCAATGCTGCCTATGAAGTGCTAAGCGATGAAAATAAAAAAGCGCAATACGACCGCTTTGGCGATGCGATGTTTGGCGGACAAAATTTCCACGATTTCTCACGCGCTCAAGGTGCAAATGTCAATTTTGATGATTTAATATCTTCAATCTTTGGTATGGGTGGCTTTAGCAAAGGCAATGGAGGCGCATTCAACTTTGGCAACTTTGGTTTTGGCAGTGGAGGCGGTGATGACTTTGGATTTAGCACACCAAGCCTTGATTTGCAGGATAATATCAAGATTCCATTTGAGAGTGCCGCACTCGGCGGAAGTTACCACTACAATGGGCGTAGTGGTAACTTTGATATAAAAATCCCTGTGGGGATAAAAGATGGCGAGACTATCCGCCTCAAAGGCAAGGGAAATTCACACAATGGACGCAGCGGAGACTTACTCCTTAAGGTGCAAGTCGCTTCATCACAAGAATACACGCGCGATGAAGATGATTTGTATAAGAATCTTGATGTGCCGCTTGTTGTGGCACTTTTTGGTGGTAAAATCACTCTACCTACGCTCTATGGCGACATAACACTTACCATTCCAGCAAATACCAAAAACAACCAAAAATTTCGCATTAAAGGTAAGGGTATCAAAAATCGCAAAACAAGCATTCTAGGGGATTTATATGTGAAGGCAAATATCATTTTACCTCACACAGACAGCCTTAGCCAAGAATTACAGACAATGCTAAAACAACAACTTACATAAGGAGGGCATATGTATAGCTATGATGAGCCGGTTTATCTTATTAGCGTGGTGGCAAAGATTCTAGAGATTCACCCACAAACACTAAGACAATATGAAAAGGAAGGACTTATTCAGCCCGGGCGGACTGATGGCAAAATGCGCCTTTATTCCCAACGCGATATTGATAAAATCAAGACGATTTTAAAACTCACGCGTGATATGGGTGTGAATCTCGCAGGAGTAGATATTATCTTGCGACTTAAAGAACGACTTGATGAGCTTGATAAAATGACCGGCGACTTACGCGAGGACCTCGCCAAACATCAAGGTAGAAGCAATGTTTTGCAAACTTACCAAAGCTCGTATGAAATCATTTTATTTCAAAAAAAATAAAGTTGTCTCTTGTTAAATCTCGCTTCTTTACTCCGCCCTACTGCACTAGAGGATTTTATCGCACAGGAGCATATCCTCTCGCCTCAAAGCACTCTTTTAAAAATGCTAAAAAATAATGCCTTGGCACATTGCTTTTTTTATGGACCACCCGGCGTGGGTAAAACCACACTCGCCCAAATTATCGCGGAGACACTCAACAAACCATTTGCTTCCTATAATGCAACTTCCTTTAAAATCGAGGAGTTGCGCCAATTTGTTAAAGGCTATGAGGGAAGTCTGTATCAGCCACTTGTCTTTATTGATGAAGTGCATCGCCTCAACCGCGCACAGCAAGAGGTATTACTGCCGATTATGGAATCTTATAGTGCCATTGTCTGTGGCGCAAGCACCTACAATCCCTTTATCTCCCTTACAAATGCCATTCGTTCGCGGAGCTTTCTTTTTGAGCTTAAGCCCCTCACAAATCAAAGTTTAAACAAGATTCTAACCCGCGCACTAGCATATATAGAATCTCATCTTTGCATAAAGGTGCAAATCACGCAAGAAGCACAAACTTATCTCATCACTTCAAGTGCAGGGGACGCGAGGGCATTATTAAATCTCCTTGATGCGGGAATTTCCACGGGAGAGGATGAGATTACACTCGAGCTACTCCAATCCCTGCGTCCTTTTGCTCTGCATGATGGTGCGAGTGAGGCAGAGAGTCATTATAGCCTTATTAGTGCGCTTATCAAGTCCATACGCGGAAGTGATATAGAGGCGAGTATCTACTATTTGGCGCGACTTGTGAGCGCGAATGAAAATCCCGAGTTTATCGCGAGACGGCTTGTGATTCTTGCGAGTGAAGATATTGGTAATGCAAACCCAAATGCACTGAATCTCGCTACAAGCACATTACTAGCAGTGGGGAAAATCGGCTATCCTGAATCTCGCATTATCCTCTCTCAATGTGTGATTTACCTCGCAAGTTCACCCAAAAGCAATACTGCCTACAAGGCGATTAACCAAGCAATGGAAGCAATCAAAAATGGGCTTATACTCGAAGTGCCAGAAAATATTATGCCCCATTCTACAAATTATCTCTATCCGCACGAGTTTGGGGGCTATGTCGAGCAAAACTATTTGAGCGAGGAGCTCAAAGATATACATTTTGTAGAAACTACCACTAAGGGCTTTGAAAAGACTTTGAATGAGTGGCACACAAAAATCACACAAAAAGACAAGCAAGATATGGATAAAACAGATGAAAATTAAATTTTATCTTATAAGTCTTGCATTGTGGATTCTAAACGCTTATGGGGCAGGGATTGATGTGAATCCTGATAAGCGTGGGTGGCACATCGAGCTAAAACGCATTTCGACAAATATCAGCTCCGCTTCGATAAAAGGGCAAGACCAATATGTAGATTTTTCCGATAGTCGCGTAAGCGGGGATTCTCAATTCATTGCGCAAGGGCATTTTGACTTGGGGCTTGACTTTTACGCGCCGCGCTATGTCGTGTTTAACTCCGCTCTTGCAGAATATGGACGCACAATCCTTATACGTGATGATGTACACATTAATAACACCACCCTTGATAGAATCCTCATCTCCACAGACTATACGCACAGGATTTGGTATGTTCCCACATTTGCCGGGGGCTTTGAAATAGGTCCATTTGTGAAGGCAAACTATCAAAGTGGATTCCAAAATAGACGACAAATTGTGAGGTTTAATACAGGAATGAAGCTCTTTGATGGCGTGTATTTGAAAGATTTACATATCAATGCTTTTAGCGAGAGAGACTTTGCTATAAGCACTGCGAGTGAGAATTACGGCTGGGAGGGTGGTATAACATTAGAGTATAAATTCAATACAAATTCAAAGTTTTACTACTTTACAAACCTGCGACATTATCTTTATAGCTCCGCGCCGGAGACCTACAATCCGCTCTATCAGCTCGAGGTAGAAATACGCCTTGATACCAATCTCTACAAAAAGCTATCAATCGCTCCATATGTGAAATACTACGCGCTACAGGGGCGACATATCAGGGAAAAAGGGAGTAATCTTTTTATAGGATTCTCACTCGCTTTTGGATATGTATTTTTAGACGCGACAAAAAAACAAAATTCTTATTCTAACTAATGAAACAGCACTTTAAACCCACCCTAAAGCCACTTTGATTGCGGACAAGTTGTGAATTTGTGATTTGGAATCTGCACAGATAGAATCCACACGATTTGTTAATCCAAACTCACCATATTCACAAGACTCAATTCTATATTTTTGTCAATTATTCATAAACTTTGTGCGAGTTTGGATTGTTATGATAAGCGCATATTACTTTTAACCATGCTGTTTGCTCAAATATTTTAAACGATAACCTTTGATTTTTTCTCTTGCAAAATTTTGCATATCTGCCGCTGCATCAAATTCATCGATAATCTCCTCGCCCAAAAGCGTTTCAATCACATCTTCAAGTGTTACCACACCTACGAGTTGCCCATAAGTATCTTGCACGACAAAAAAACGTTCATTCTTGCGTCTAAAGAGATTAAGCAGATATAAAACCGATATATCAAATGGAATCGTATGCACCGGACGCATCAATTCAGAGATTTTTTTATCTTTTTCTTTTCTTATCCCTTCTTCTAAAATATCTGTCGCAGAGACAATACCGATAATATTATCGAGACTCTCCCCATAAATGGGAATAGTCGAGTGATGGTAGATCCCATCAAGCTCCAACGCATCGCCCACCTCAATATCGTTTTGCAAGGCAAAAACAACACTGCGAGGCGTGAGTATATCAAAGGCTTGATATTTTTTAAGCTCAAAGAGATTTTCAATAATCTTTTGCTCTTGCATACTGATTGAACCGCCCTTATAGCCTATCTGACTAGCGGCTAGAATTTCCTCGCGACTTATAGGATTGCTATTTTTCTTTGGCTTGACAAAGCGCGTAATAAACTTCGACACCCACACAAAAGGATAGGTGATTTTAAGTAGATAGTGAATACCTAGGGTAACAGTAGGTGCGAAGCTTTTCCAATAAGTCGCACCGAGCGTCTTGGGGAAAATCTCGCACGCATAAATCAGCACAATCGTAAGTAGCATTGCCCCATAGGTTTGCCACTCTAAACCAAAAATGCGTGCCACCTCAATACCTACACCAGTAGAAGTCGCAGTAACACCAAAAGTATTCAGCACCAAAATTGCACCCTCCGCGTCATCGATATTATTTTTCAAATATCTTAAATAACCGCCAATTTTTGGGTTTTTCTTTTCGTAGCTTTTCACAAATGATGGTGTGATAGATAAAAAAACAGATTCCATAATCGAGCAGACAAAACACACGACAATGGCGATTGTGCAGTATAAAATAAGCAATCCCATTGCTAATCCTTTTGTGCGAGGCTAAATTTTATATCTTTAGAATCTAGCTCTATTTCTGTATTTTCCATTGCGCCTATATCATTAGTTTCTGTGTAATCCGCATCTTTAGTCATTATCTCAAAATTTTCAATGCTCGTTTCTACATTTTTAGAATCTAGCGGCACATTTTCTGCAACACCTTGTGTTTCACTTTGCTGCTCTGGCACATACACCACACCAAGGGTTGCACTTATCACATCATCGAGACTTACGATACCCACTAGATTCTTCCTCTTATCAATAACTACAAACAAATGTTCTTTTTTATTAATAAACAGCTTGAGTAAGTCAAACAGGGTAAGATTCATATCCACAAATGCAATCTCACTCGCAAAATGCTTAAGGGGTTTTTTCTTTTTTTTATCAAGCATTGCCTGTAAAATCTTTTTGCGATATATGAGGGAGCAGATATTGCCCTCTGCACCTCTATACAATGGAATCCTCGAGTATTTATGATCCCTTATAGCTTTATTTGCCTCTTTGATACTCATCTCCTCATTAAGCGCAAAAATGCGCTCTTTTGGCGTCATAATATCTTGCACACTGAGGGATTTTTGCTCAATGAGACTTTCTAGTATATCACCTTCAAGCTCATTTATCGAGCCACTCTTTTCCCCAAGCTCCATTACTGCTAAGACTTCATCGCGACTCATTTGATTTGTGGCGTTATTTCTAAAAAGGTGAGTGATAATGCGCGAGACATACACCAGTGGAAGGGTAATCATATACAGCACCATAATCGCATAAGATGCGGGAAGGATAAGACTTTTCCAATAAGTTGCACCAATCGTCTTAGGCACGATCTCGGAAATATACAGAATGCTAATAGTCATTACAAATGCAACCACGCCCTGCCAAGTCTCGCCAAAGATTTTTACTGCCTGTGCACCCACACCAGCCGCACCCACCGTGTTTGCAAAAAGATTTACAATAAGGATTGCGCCAATAGCGTTGTCTATATTTGCCTTGAGATAGCGCAGAATCCTGCCACCTTTTGGGTGAATCTTAGGATAACTCTCCATAAATGGCGGCGTAACTGAAAAAAGCACCGCCTCTAACACCGAACACACAAAAGAAATGCAAATAGCAAATAAAAAATAAGTGATAAGTAAACCCATAAAGTTTCTATATCCTGTTGTTAGAGTTGTAGAAAGCAAAATAAGTCGTGTATTATAGCATAATGTATAAAATATTTGCGGTTTTTCTTTGGTTTGTGTCGTGAATATGAGAAAAAATAATGCGTAAGTTTAAATTTTATTAAGAGGATAAAGACACTCTAAAAGAGTTTTTAATATTTTAAAGTATGTGTAGCGGGTGTTTAAAATATTTGAAATCAAAGTAAAATCTCTCACTTTAATTTCAAATGCGAAATGACTTTGATTTTATGCAAGGGGTTACCTTTGCACACTTTAAAAAATATCTTTTATCTATATTATCTGTGCGACCTCAAAACATTTCGTCTTTTTCAGCAAAAATCGTATTTGGTGTAATTTGAAAAACAATTATTGACAATTCAAACACTCTATATCTCTATTCATTACTTCTTCTGTCTCTGGACTTTGGGAACGTAAATAGTATGTGCTTTTTAGCCCGAGCTTCCACGCAAGCATATATACCTCGTGCAACATCTTACCACTTGCCTTATCAATGCGCACAAAGATATTTGTGCTTTGCCCCTGATCTATCCACTTTTGCCTTACCGCCGCAGCCTTGATGATAAGACTTTGGTCTAAATCATATGCTGATACATAATATTCCCAAGTGTTAAGATTCAAATGTGGCACAATAACCGGAATCTGCCCACTTAAGTTGTCTTCATACCATTTTTTACGATAAATAGGCTCGATAGTTTGTGTCGTGCCTACCAAAATACTAATCGAGCTTGTCGGAGCAATCGCCATCAAATAACCATTACGGATACCTTGTGTTTTTACCTTTGTCCGCAATGCCTCCCAATCGCACTGATCCTGTGTAAAGAGACTTTTATTAACAAGCTTAAGAGCTTCTTTGTTTGCAAGGTCAATAGGGAAAATCCCCTTACTCCAATTACTACCGCTAAAATAAGGATATACGCCCTTTTCTTTAGCAAGATTCGCACTTGCACTAATTGCATTAAAACTAATAAGCTCCATAATCTCATCGATTTTAGCCAAATGCTTCCCACTTCCCCACTCTATGCCCGCACGCGCTAGCATTTCTGCCTCACCCATCACACCAAGTCCTATGGCACGATTTTTTTGATTGGTAACTTTGACTTTGCGGTTAGGATAGAAATTCAAATCAATAACATTATCAAGCATTCTTATCGCTATGGGTAACACACGCTCAATATCCTCTTTTGTATTAATTTTGCTAAGATTCACACTTGCAAGATTACATACTGCTGTTTCGCCACTTTGAGCCACACGTGCGCTCATAAAGACTTTTTTACCATTTATAGAATCTACACTTGTAATCTTGTTTGCCTTTTTTCTCACGCCACTATCTATTGTAATCTCTTCATTTTCTTCAAATGTATTCTTTGAGCCATCTTCAAACTCCACCTCTATCACATAATGATTTGGGCTTGTGTTTTGGAAAATCTCCGTGCAGAGATTAGAGCTTCTAATAATCCCTGAATGTGCGTTTGGATTAGCACGATTTGCATTATCTTTAAAGCATAAAAATGGCAATCCAGATTCAAAATAATTCGTTAGAATCTTCTTCCATAACTCCTTCGCTAAAACGCGCGATTTCAGCAAGGATTCTGTATTTTCGTATTCAATATATTTTTTCTCAAATGCCTCGCCATACAACTCTGTGAGATCTGCACATTGATATGGGTCAAAAAGCGTCCAGTATTCATTCGCCTCTACACGCTTCATAAATAAATCACAAATCCACAAAGCAGGGAATAAATCGTGGGCACGTCTGCGCTCCTCTCCGCTATTTTTGCGTAGGTTGATAAAATCGTGTACATCATTATGCCAAATCTCTAGATACGTAGCTATCGCACCCTTTCTTGTGCCTAATTGATCCACAGCAATGGCAACATCATTGGCAATTTTAAGAAAAGGCACAACGCCACCAGCAGCATTTTTATGTCCATCGATAAAGCTTCCAAGCCCTCTTACACGACTAAAATCCCAGCCAATACCACCACCATATTTACTCAAAAGTGCCATTTCCTTATATGCGTCGAAAATACCCTCGATATTATCAGGTGTGCTACCTACAAAACAAGAACTTAGTTGATGTCGCGTAGTGCGAGCATTTGCGAGCGTAGGAGTAGCACAAATTACCTCAAATGAGGAAATCATATCATAAAACTTCACTGCCCATTCATCACGATTGTTTTCGTTCTGTGCCAAAAACATAGCAATAGCCATAAACATATGCTGGGGTAATTCAATAGGTTGATTATTGACATCTTTGAGTAAATATCTATCATAAAGTGTCTTTATACCCAAATAATTAAACTGCAAATCGCGCTCTGCCTTAATGTGAGAATCTAAAAAATCCAAATCATACTTTTCTTTTAACCCACGCACGAGCTTTCCCTCTTTCTCACCTAATGCAAAATACTCTTCGAGTTTCTTATACCCAGTCCAACCTGTTACCTTATGATAGAGATCATACAAAAACAAGCGCGCTGCTACAAAAGTCCAATTTGGCTTATCCACATCAATTTTATCCACAGCAGTCTTTATTAAAGCTTGCTGTATCTCTTCTGTTGTAATCCCATCTCTAAAATGAAGTTTCGCATCAAGCTCCAATTCACTTTGGCTTACACCCTCTAAGCCCTCTACTGCTGCAAATGTATGCTTTTGAATCTTTGTAATATCAAGTGGTTCAATGCGCCCATTTCTTTTAGTAACTTTAATTGTATCTAGCATATAAACTCTCCCTTATTTGTATTCCACCAACTCATCAAGCGAGATTCTAAAACGTGGCTGCTGCTCCTTGCCACGATAGCCAAAACACACGATGAGCGCGACTTGTTCTTTAAAAGGATCTAGCCCATAGAGTTCCTCTACCTTGCACTTTTCAAAGCCCTCAATATAGCAAGTATCAATCTTTAAATAACTCGCATAAGCCACCATATATGTCGCCATAATATAGGCTTGAAGCGCGCTCCAATGGGCGATTTTATCATCTACAAACCCACGCGCTTGCAAATGTCCGCCCAAACGATTGCAAAATACATCATAACCACTCAAATCCATTTTGCGCCGCAAAGTATTTTGCTTAGCATATTCGCTTGGTGGCACTAAATCGCTTTGCAAAGTCTTAAAAACTACCACTTCACTCGCACTTGTGATTTGCACCTGATTCCAGCACAATGGACGCAAAGCCGCCTTTGCCTCATCACTACGCAATACCAAAAGTCGTGTAGGCTCCATACCAAAGGAGCTTGGAGCAAGTCGCCCTACTTCTAAAATTTCCTCAAAAGTCTCTTTTGGAATCTTTTTGGTTTCATCAAAAAGCTTACAAGCGTGGCGAAAATGCACAGATTCTAAAAACTTATTCATAACTCCTCCTTATGATTAATGAAATAAAAAGGCTTTAGCCCTACTTACTCACCGCCTGTGGCTGCTACTTCGCCTTTGCCCTTTTTCTTTGGTTTGGCTCTAAAATCTTCTTTCTGATTCTAATATTTTGGGGCGTAACCTCCAAAATCTCATCATCTTCAAGCCACTCTAATGCGCGCTCTAGCGTTAATTCTCTTGGTGGCACAAGCTTAATCGCCTCATCAGCCCCGCTACTACGCATATTTGTCAAATGCTTTGCCTTAATAGGATTCACATCTAAATCATTATCCCTACTATGTTCGCCTATCACCATTCCCACATATACCTTTGTTTGTGGTGCGATAAACAACACGCCACGTTCTTGGATATTAAAGAGTGAAAATCCTGTCGCCTCGCCATTTTCCATAGAGATAAGTGCCCCATTTTTGCGCGATTC
This sequence comes from Helicobacter typhlonius, assembly GCF_001460635.1. Classification (NCBI taxonomy): domain Bacteria; kingdom Pseudomonadati; phylum Campylobacterota; class Epsilonproteobacteria; order Campylobacterales; family Helicobacteraceae; genus Helicobacter; species Helicobacter typhlonius. Next base: position 779,652 of record NZ_LN907858.1, on the reverse strand, counting down.
TACATTGCCGCTAAATGGGCGAAACTCCAAAAAGCTATGATTCATCACACCCTCGCCCTTTGTGTCAGTCAAAAACTCGCTACGATACCCAATAAGCCCACGAGCTGGAATCTCAAATTCTAATCTCGTGTAGCCATCGCTCATAGGATTCATCGCTTTCATTTCTGCCTTGCGTTTGCCTAGCTTCTCAATAATGCTTCCGCTAAAATCCTGCGGTGTATCAATGACTAAATGTTCAAATGGCTCACATTTCACGCCATCAATCTCTTTTACAATCACTTCGGGGCGAGAAATACTAAACTCAAAGCCCTCACGCCTTAGATTCTCTGCCAAAATAGTGATTTGCAGCTCCCCGCGTCCGCTTACTTTAAACTTACCCTCACCCATTTCCTCACAGCGCATTGCGATGTTGGTTTGCATTTCTTTTAAAAGCCTATCTTTAATTTTATTTGCCGTTACGTGTTTGCCCTCTAACCCCGCCAATGGGCTATCATTCACCGCAAAATACACGCTCATTGTCGGCTCTTCTAAGTGCATAGGATCAAGGGGCATAGGATTATTAGGACATACGATAGAATCCCCAACATCTACGGCATTAAAACCTGCAATCGCCACAATATCCCCCGCTTCAGCAGATTCTATCTCTGTGCGTGCTAGTCCCATAAAACCGATGAGTTTGCTAATGCGCCCTGTTTCCTTTTCGCCATCGCTTTTAGCAAGCATTACATTTTCGCCCTTTTTCACGCGTCCATTAAACACACGTGCGATACCAATTTTTCCCACATAATTATCATAATCGAGTGTGAAAACCTGCATTTGCAGCGGATTCTCACTTGAGCCACTTGGCAATGGCACATATTCTAAAATCGCCTCAAAAAGCGGTTCAAGGCTCTTTTTCTCATCATTTAAATCTTTTATCGCATAGCCATCACGAGCTGCTGCATAAATCACAGGAAAATCAAGCTGTTCATCACTCGCTTCCATTGATACAAACAAATCAAACACTTCATCTACCACCCTATCAGGCTCGGCAGCGGGTTTATCGATTTTATTCACCACCACAATGGGGCGGATTCCAAAGCCTAGAGCTTTTTTGACAACAAATTTTGTCTGCGGCATAACGCCCTCTTGCGCATCAACAAGCAATAACACGCCATCAACCATTTTAAGCACCCGCTCAACTTCCCCGCCAAAATCAGCGTGTCCGGGCGTGTCAATAATATTAATTTTCGTGCCTTTGTAGGTAATGGCAGTATTTTTTGAAAGGATTGTGATGCCTCTTTCTCGCTCCAAATCGTTACTATCCATTACGCGTTCATCAATTTGCTCTCTCTCGCCAAAAGTGCCAGATTGTGTCAAAAGTCCATCAACTAAAGTTGTTTTGCCGTGATCTACGTGGGCAATCACAGCAATGTTTCTAATATTTTGCATTGAATCTCTCTGCTTTCATAAAAGGATTTGTGGAATAAAAGCGCGAATAATATCTATTTTTTTTAAATCAATGTTTTAAAAGAATCTTACGCGAAACTTAATTTACATTTTGTGCAACACTAATGGCGCAAGATTTGCACACACTCCTTAATCGCGCCCACAAGATATTCTATATCAGCCACACTATGCGTATAGTGGAGACTTACGCGAAGCCACATCGGCTTCTTGCTCAAAGAGCCTTCAGGTATAAGATAATGCCCATAAGGACCAGCACAGCTACAACCCGCACGTGTTTGGATTCCATATTTTTTACTCAAAAGTGCACATAAATCAAGTGGAGAAATCGAGCCTACATTAAAGCTTACTATGCCTAATCGCTCGAGTGATAAATCCCCATAAATGCTTACCGCAGGTATTTTGGCTAGTTCATACAAAAACACTTCTTTAAGAATCCTCTCTCGCCTTTTAATGAAACTAAGCCCCGCTTCATTGCGTAATTGATATGCTAATGCCGCATAGAGTAGCCCGAGTATATGTGGCGTGCCTACCTCCTCACGCATCGCCACATCATCGATAAAAGAATGGGTAAAGTCGTTTGCATACTCAATCACACCCCCACCACAAAAGCTCGGTGGCAAGGTGCTATCAAGCAGACTTTTGCGTATAGCGAGTATTCCACAAGACCCCACACCGCCCAAAAGTTTATGAGGCGCGAGAAATACTACATCAAAGAGATGTGAATCTACATTCATATATGCTGATGAACTTGCCATATCAAGCGCGATAATCGCCCCATACTCACGCAGGAGTTTCACACAAGATTCTAAAGGTGTGAGAATCCCTGTAACATTGGAGGCAACACTCAAACTCGCAATAATCCTTTTACCCTTAAGATTCTGTAATATCCGCGCTAAATCACTCACATCAGGTAACCCTTGTTTATTAAAGGCGATTTTATGAATATGGCACAGCCCCTCTTTGTAGCTAATCTCATTAGAATGATGTTCAAATCCGCTCATAATGATATGCGGGAGATTGATCGCATTCGTGCGTAAGTCATACTCTTTGAGCTCTGTGAGGAGCGGGAGTGCAGAGAATGTACGAGATTCTGTAACTTTTTTAGAATCTTGTCTATTTATAGATTCACAATCTCGCACATTAGAATCTACCTTATTTACCTTACTACGAGAGTTTTTAGCATTTTTAGAATCTATATTTTCACTCATAAGCAAAGGGTGCAGGCTTAAAAGGCTTTGAGGTGGCACATAAATCCCCATAATCTCTTGAAATTTTTTAATGCCAAAACTCGCCCCACTCCCTCCGCTAATAAGCACAAAATCATTCTCTAATGCCAAACTAGAGGCAATACGTTTCTTTGCCTCCTTACAGAGTGCGCTCATAAATGCCGCGTGAGAGGAGATATAAGAATGCGTATTTGCATAATAGGGTAAAATAGATTCTATACGCTTTTGAATCGCCTTATACGCAAGACCCGAAGCCGTAAAGTCAAAATAATATTGCTTTGGTGCGAGGATTGTATGTGCTCGGAGTGCGCTAAAGGCGTCATCGCTATGAAGCAATGGTGCAAAAAAACGTGCAATTTTTTTTTCATTGTTTGTTAGATTTTTAAGTGGGAGCATTCTTTTCCTCCTTGAAAATGTTGTTACTTTATGTATCGCTATGGCTTTATGCAAGCACAAAAAACACTGATTGGGCGCATTTTACGCATTTAATGCAAGAACTTCTGCTATCAAGCAAGATTCTAAAATCACATAAACACGCATTTTGTAAAGCTTCGTTGTAGTATTTTGGATAACTTTCACTTTACTTTCTTTGTTGTTTAGTATTTTTGTTATACAATTTAGTCAAACCATTATATAGGATTTTGGTTTCTATAACAAAATAAACGCAACTCATAAGGAGAGGACAATGAGCAAATACGAGCAATTCATCAAAGAATATGAAGCGCACAAGAGTGAGCGAGCCGCACAGGGCGTTCCACCATTAGCACTTGATGTAGCACAAACACAATGTGTAATTGATATGTGTAAAGATTCTAGCGTAAGTGCCAAAGACAAGGAATTTGCGAAAGAATTATTGGTGCATAGAGTGAATCCGGGCGTTGATGCGTCAGCTCAACTCAAGGCGGCATTTTTAGGAGAGATTCTCCTTAATAATAAACAGGATTGGGGATTTAGCCCAACTGAAGCGGTAAAGTATCTTGGCACAATGCTTGGCGGATACAATGTATCTCCGCTCATTCAAGGACTTTCCCTTAGTGATAGCGCACTCGCAAAAGAATGTGCGAATGCCCTTAAACACACACTTTTAATCTATGACAACTTTGAAAAAATTGCCGCGCTCAATACGCCACTTTCAAAAGAGATTATAGAATCTTGGGCAAATGCGGAGTGGTTTAAAAACAAAGAGGACTTAAGCGAAGTAATAAAGGTCTGCGTATTTAAGATTGATGGTGAAACAAATACCGATGATTTAAGCCCCGCAGGAGATGCTTTCACACGTAGTGATATTCCTCTTCACGCTAAAGCAATGCTAAAAAGCAGAATTGAAAATTTTGAATCTCGTATTGAATCTGCTAAGAAAAAAGCTGCAGAAAACAATGCTGTTGTGGCGTATGTAGGAGATGTTGTTGGAACAGGAAGTAGCCGAAAGTCTGCTTGTAACTCTATTTTGTGGCATTTTGGTAAGGAGATTCCATTTATCCCTAATAAGAAAAGTGGCGGTATTGTCATTGGTAGCGTGATTGCACCTATTTTCTTTAATACTTGTGAGGATAGCGGTGCGTTACCTATCGTAGCTGATGTGAGCGAACTCAAAGACGGCGATATTATCGAGGTCAATACAAGCAAAGGTGAGATTAGCAAGGGTGGAAAAGTCGTTGCTACATTTAATCTCAATCCCATCACACTCGCCGATGAAATTCGTGCAGGTGGTAGAATCCCACTCATTATTGGTAGAGGACTCACTGCAAAAGCACGAGAGTACCTCAAACTCGGCAAGAGTGATGTATTTAAAGAGCCAAAACAACCGGCAAGTAGCCAAAAAGGTTATACCTTAGCGCAAAAAATGGTAGGAAAGGCTTGTGGCGTAGAGGGTGTGCGCCCGGGCAGCTATTGTGAGCCAAAAACTACAACCGTGGGTAGCCAAGATACCACAGGTGCGATGACAAGAGATGAGATTAAGGAACTTGCAGCATTGAGCTTTGGGGCGGATTTTGTTTTACAAAGCTTCTGCCATACAGCAGCATATCCAAAACCTGCTGATGTGAGCCTACACGCGACTTTGCCAAACTTCATATCTGATCGTGGCGGCGTGGCTTTGCGTCCAAAAGATGGTGTTATTCACTCGTGGCTTAATCGTATGTGTTTGCCTGACACGGTGGGGACAGGTGGAGATTCACATACGCGTTTCCCTATTGGTATTAGCTTCCCAGCAGGAAGTGGGCTTATCGCTTTTGCCGCTGTTACAGGCTCTATGCCGCTTGATATGCCAGAATCTGTGCTTGTGCGCTTTAAAGGCAAACTCAATCCGGGCATTACACTACGCGATTTAGTGAATGCAATTCCCTACTATGCGATTAAACAAGGGCTTCTCACCGTTGAAAAGAAGGGTAAAAAGAATATCTTTAGCGGTAGGATTTTAGAAATTGAGGGCTTAGGAGACTTAAAAGTAGAACAAGCCTTTGAACTTAGCGATGCGAGTGCAGAGCGAAGCGCAGCGGCGTGTAGTGTGCGTCTCAATAAAGAGCCAATTATTGAATACTTAAGCTCAAATATCAAGCTTATAGAATCTATGATTAAAAATGGCTACCAAAATGCTGCTACATTGCAAAGACGCGCAGACAAAATGAAAGAATGGATTAAGAATCCTGTGCTTTTAGAGCCAGATAGCGATGCGGAATATGCGGCTGTGATTGAAATTGACTTAGCAGAGATTAAAGAGCCAATCCTTGCTTGTCCAAACGACCCTGATGATGTAGCGACTTTGAGCGAGATTCACGCTAATGCCAAGCGTCCAAAAAATATCGATGAAGTCTTTATCGGTAGCTGTATGACAAACATCGGGCATTTTAGGGCATTTGGTGAAATCGTCAAAAACGAGGGACAAAGCAAAACACAAATTTGGATAGCTCCGCCTACTAAAATGGACGAAAAACAGCTTACAAAAGAGGGATATTTCTCACTCTTTGGTGCAGCAGGTGCGAGAATGGAAGCTCCGGGTTGCAGTCTCTGTATGGGAAATCAAGCACGGGTAAGAGATAATGCGGTGGTATTCTCTACCTCTACGAGAAACTTTGATAATCGTATGGGCAAAGGTGCGCAGGTATATCTAGGAAGTGCGGAGCTTGGCGGTGTATGTGCAATGCTAGGCAGAATCCCAACCGCAGAAGAATATCTTAAAATCGCTCCTCAAAAGATTGAATCCAAAAAGGATAATATCTACACTTATCTTAACTTTAATCTTATGGAAAATTTCACGCTTTAATCAAACAAAGCGTAGTGCTTAATTTAAACTCATCTAAGGCTTTACCTCAAAGCCTTAGATTCTTAAAATCCACTCTTGTAACTCCAAATAGAATCTACAAAGCTAAAAGCTTTTTGCAAGATTAAGAATCTTTTGAGCAAAAATCTGCAAGCGTGAATTTGTGGCTTTGCTACTGCACACAAACTACTTATCCTAATTTTTTATATCATTTTATGAGAATATCCTTTACCCCTTGCGATATTTTCGAAGCTTGCATATTTCACACTTCATTTATTTGTGTAAGGAAAAATGTATCTTTACTTAACAATATCTACATCTTTCAATTTTCCATAATAACAACATCTCCTCTTGCCCTCAAAAAAAAAGGGGGGGGGGTAAGAGAATAGTAATACATCTATGAATAAAAAATAAACCTCTTTGTTTTTGCGAAATAAAAAAGTCAAAATGGTTTTACAAAAGAGGATTCTAAAAAATGATATAAAATCTTTCTTATAAACTTTAGAAGCATTGATTTAAAAAGTCTTGAATCTAGCAGTTTCCTCCCGTCTCATTACATCTTGGCTTAAAGGAGTTTTTAATCCACAAGAGTGTATTATCATAGGCTTTATAAGGATTTGTATAATCCCCTCATTTTGGAATGTTTTCTAAAAATACGTTTTGTGATTAAAGGAACACAATGGATAATACAATACAAATTGATGTGCGCGATTTGCCCTGCCCTGAACCTGTTGTAAAAGCAAAACAAGCCTTACTAGGTGTAAATGAATACGCCCTCAAACTCCACACTTATGAAATTATCGGCAACACCCCCTCTTCTAAGGAAAATCTCTCACGTTTTCTCAAAGCTGAAGGTTTCGAGTTTGATATAGGCTTTGGGCGAGATGGGCAGTTTATGATTGTCCTCAAAGGCAAGGCAGAAAAAGAGGCAAAGCAAGGCAAAGATAAAATCATTCCCAAAATGATGCTGTTTAAAAGCGACAAGGTGGGTGAGGGCGAATTAGGCGGTATGTTAGCAAATGGCTTTCTCAAATCTCTCCTCCACGCTGATGTGTTGCCACAAAAGATTCTATTTATCAATCGTGGCGTGCTCCTTACCACGGATAACAAAGAAGTCAATAATGATGAAATTGTCGAGGTGCTTAAAGAGCTTGAAAAACAAGGTGTGGAGATTTATTCTTGCGGTTCGTGCTTAAGCTATTTTGCCCTCACAGAGCGTCTCAAAGTCGGCGTGATAGGCAATGCGCTAGAGAGTATCCAAAATATGCTTACAAGCGATAGTCTCATTTCGCTTTAAGTTGAATGCTATAAGGCAAGATTCCAAATAGGATAACTAATGGCAGATTATGATTTGACGCAACATATTCAATGCGCTGGTTGAGCCGCTAAAGTGGGTCTGGCAGACTTATCACAAATCTCTAGCGGACTTAGCCAAAGCCCAAATCCTCTCTTACTCGCAGGATTTGATAGCAATGAAGACTGCGGGGCTATGCTCCTTTCCCCCACCGATGAGTATGCCCTACTCTCAAGCGTGGATTTTATCACGCCTGTGGTAGATGACCCCTACATATATGGACAAATTGCCGCTACAAATGCACTTAGTGATATTTTTGCTATGGGTGGTAGGGCGACAAGTGCGCTCAATCTGCTTATGTGGGATAGCACACATTTTGATAGCAAAATCGCAAATGAGATTCTAAAAGGTGGGCTCAACAAAATTACCGAATCTGGAGCATTGCTCCTTGGCGGACACACGATTAAGGATAATGAGCAAAAGTATGGCTTATCGGTTAATGGCATAGCACACAAAAATCATTTATGGCGCAATAATGCGGGGAAGATTGGCGATAAGCTTGTGCTGACAAAACCCATAGGTAGCGGAATACTCACCACCGCCATAAAGGCGCGTATGCTCCACAACCCACAGCAAGTTATAGAATCTATGCTAGCCCTCAATCTCTATGCGGCAAATATCGCTCAAAACTATGAGATTCACGCCTGCACCGATATTACAGGCTTTGGACTTATTGGACACGGGCTTGAAATGTGTGCGGAGACTACGATACAAAATGCACAGCCTGATAATCTAAACACAAATCCACAAAGCCCAAAAAGTCTTTTGTTCTACACGCAGCAGATTCCATTATTTACTGAATCTAAAGAACTCGCACAAATTGGCATCGTGCCGGGTGGCTCATATGAAAATAAAAAAGCCTTGCAGGATAAAGTCGCCTTGCATTGTGCGCTAGAAGATGATATTTTCTATTATGATGCGCAAACTTCTGGCGGTTTGCTCTTTGCCCTCCCTGCAAGAGATGCAGATCAATTTGTAGATGAACTGCGTAGAAATGGTATAGAATCTGCAATTATCATTGGCGAGATTATCCCAAGGAGCACAAAGGCTATTATACTAGGATAGTTTCAAGACTCTTTAAGAAAACTACTTTTGGCAAAAGACAATGAGATATAGCATAAGCCTAAGCCAACTTACCCTCCCCAAAGGAGGAATAAGCGAGAAAACACACGATGAGTAAAGCAAAAAATGAGGGTTGCCCTAGATAACTTGCATTAAGAGATTCTAAATCTTACCAAACAAAACAAAGGAGAGGCAAAGCCTCTCACATATACAATCGTGCATTAAGATTTCTTAAAGATGCAAAATACAAATTTTACGCGGTATGCAACTCAAACATTTCACAAATAAATTTAAAAAATATAACTTTTTGCCGATTTAGAAGCGAGATTTTTTTATTTAAAGGAGGCTTTTATGCAGTTTAATATGATTAACACCTTGGTGCGTAGATTCTATATTCTCAAGGAAGAGGGTTTTGTGCTTAATGAAAATTACAATGATGACTTGCAAAATATCCTTTCAAAAGAGGAACTTGCCATATTCTTAGCAATGTTTGAAAACGACAATGTGGACAAGGCAGTCGATAGTATCAAACGCTCCTACACCAGCGGTGCGGCAAACAAGCAATATGTGATTAATATCCTCTCCGAGCCAAAAATCACGCAAATCGCTATTACGCTCCTTAAAGATGCTAAGCCAGAAATGCTAGAAAAAGCAATTCGTGTGCGCAAGGATATAGATGCAGCCAGCGTGCAGTTTTTGGATATTATGAAAGGGCTTGAAGAAAAAATAATCACTTTCATCAACTCACGCGTGAGTAAGCTTCCAGCAAACACATCACCCGATGACTATCTCAAAACCCTAGCCACAAAAGAAATCAACATTAGCAATCTCGCACGATACTTTGGGGGAGATTTTGAAAAGGCATACCTTGATGACAGCGGTGCAGGTAAATCATATTATGAACTCCTCGCTTGCAGGGTGCTTGTGAAAAATAAATTGATGCGTGTCGAGGACGCGCAGTCGCTACTCCTAACCTTTATTTGGAATGCCATTCCAGCCTTTAGAACCAAAACACGCGTTACATCAGTTGGTAGCGTGAGATAAGTAGCCTTAGCAAAAATATAGAATCTACATTCATACAATCTCACAAAAATACCCACCCCAAACCTCGCCAAAAGCGAGGAGTTTAAGTGGTATTTAGACTTTACATCAAGACAATCTCGCAAGAAACTTCCACATATCTACAAAATCCCCACCTACCCAAAATGCTACATACAAAGTGCCTTATCACAAAAAAAATAGAATTCTATTAGTTTTGGAATATATATTGCTTACTCATCTGTGATAAATTGTAGATTTTACACGAAAGGATTCAATATGTTAAGGTCTTTGTGGTCAGGTGTTAGCGGTATGCAAGCACATCAAATTGCGCTTGATGTGGAGAGTAACAACATTGCCAATGTCAATACGGTGGGATTTAAATACTCGAGAGCTTCTTTTGTGGATATGCTTTCACAAATCAAACTCATCGCAACTTCTCCCTACAAAAATGGACTAGGAGGGCAAAATGACTTTTCAGTCGGTCTAGGTGTTGGGATTGATGCTACAACAAAAGTCTTTTCACAAGGTAATACACAAAATACCGATGTAAAAACAGATATCGCCATTGAAGGAGATGGTTTCTTTATTATCTCCCCAGATAGAGGGACTACGCACAACTACACGCGTAATGGTGAATTCCTCTTTGACGCAAATGGTAACCTCGTAACTACCGGTGGTTATGTTGTGCAAGGTTGGGTGCGCCCACCATTAGAGGCAGCAGAATCTGGATCAATGAGTGACTTTGATTTCTTTAGAGTGGATAACACAGGACCTGTGCGAAATATCCAAATCGACCCTGGTATGGTTATGCCTGCTCGTGCAACAAAAACTATTACCTTGCGCGCCAATCTCAACGCCGGACGCCATATCGACCAAATGCAAGATGTTGCTGCACTAGATTCTACTGCGCGCACTGCAGCTGATGGTGTAGCTCCTGTGTATGATTCTCGCGGTGTGCTTACGCAAGTAGGTGAGGATTTGGGTGTGCTATTCAACGATGACGGGGACGCATTCGCTCTCAATGAAAATCAAGGCATTTGGATGAGTTATAAAACCGCTATGATTCGCCACGAAACAGTTAATACAGATGAAGTAAGCACAATTGGTATTAATGGTGAGATTGTTAGTTTTGCAAATAACTCCGCAATTACCGGTGTTAGCTCAATTACTGCCGCACAAAATGCGATCAACTCTTTACGCGATAAAACAGGAGTAGGTGCATATGTCGATGCAGGACAACTAAGAATCGAAAACCGCAACCAAAAAGATGGTGGTGAAAAAGTGAAAAATGTCCGAGTTACCGCAGATGGCACAGGTGTATTTCAAAACTTCGTCAAAGGCGAAGAAGACATTACCGCCTTTAGATACCGCTATACAAAATCCGAAGATGCAGATTCTACCACAGGACAATTTAGGACTACCGAGGATTTGCGCGCACTGATTCAATATGACGCAAATATGATTAAGAATCCTGAAAAAACCTACTATGAAAGCACCGCGTCAGTAGCCGTAACACTCAATAAATGGGGTATGTTTGAAATCACAAATGGTGATGATTCGGACGATGAGCAACGCAACCTTAGCCTTTTTGTTACAAGCCACTTTAGCGACAGCGTAACAAACAATGTGCTATTCAAAGAAACGATGAAAGCCTTAAATACTGCCTCGCTCATTGAGGGCGGCTCTGGGGTAACCACAGGCAAGATTGTGAAAGCCACTCACGCCACAAGCGTGGATATCGTTGATAGCTTAGGTAGTAAGCACAATATTCGCTTTGAATTTTGGAAAACAGGCGATGCAGTATGGAGTTTTAGAGCGATCGTGCCTGAACCGGCGCAGTTTGTAGGTGGTGCAGCAACGAAACCAAATGTATTTGAAGGCGGAAGGGCGACTTTTAATAGTGATGGCTCCCTTTCAGGTATGAATCCACCAGTATTGCAATTTGACCCAAAAAATGGGAGCAAAGGTCCTCAAAGACTTGAACTCAAATTTGGTGCAAACGAAACATTTGGCGGATTAACAAGTGTGGATAAGATTTCAGAAACTTATTCAATCAACCAAAATGGCTATCAAGCCGGAGACTTAATGGATATTCGCTTTGACTCCAATGGCTCACTCCTTGGCGCATTTAGTAATGGACGCTCTATTGCTCTAGCACAAGTGGCTCTTGCAAATTTTGCGAACAACACAGGTCTTCAAGCCGAGGGCGGAAATGTCTATTCTCAAACCGGTAACTCCGGTGAGCCGATGATTGGTGCGGCAAATACAGGGCGAAGAGGCGGAGTATCGGGCAGTAAGCTAGAGATGAGTAATGTGGATTTAAGTCGCAGCTTAACGCAGCTTATTGTTGTGCAAAGAGGCTTTCAAGCCAACTCCAAAGCTGTAACGACATCAGACCAGATTCTTAACACTCTCCTAAATCTTAAACAATAATTGACTTTCTTTTGAGTAGGCTATTCCCAAGCTTACTCACTCTTTTTTGTAATTTTTAAGTCATTTTTATTATTTTAACTCCAAATCTTACTCTTTATTGATACTTGCGTTTTTTTTTTTTTTGATAACATTGCGACTTTAAATTTTAACTTATATCAATTTGAGAGAAATAGTGTGTATAAAAAATTATTGTTTTTAGGAATCTTACTTAACCCTTATGCTATATTTGCAGATGAGCAAAAGCTAAAGGGTTTGGTTATACTTGGTGGAGGAGTAAGAATCATAGAAAGTCATCTTTTTCCACAACCAAAAGATTATTTAGGAAGCCGCCAAGATAAACCAAATGTGTATTATCAGCCTATTCCTTTAATCGGGCTAGATGTAACTTACAATAGTGTTACCAAAGCAAAAGATAGTATTTTCCTAAAAGGCTTTAGCGGGAGAAATTTAGGAGGACTTAAACTCGGCTATGCCATAACTTATGGGAATCATAAAAGCGAGTTTGCCATTATTAGCTCCATATATGAGAGAGCGTATGCTAATCCCTATATTGAGGGCAATCGTAAAGAGAAGGCGTTAAATAAATATGGCTTTAATTTCACTCAAACCTATATGTTTTCACCTCATCATAATTTTTTTATTAATTATATCTTTCAACATCACGATTATAAGGGTGAGAGCATACCTTACCCATCTCTTAGGCGCAATAAATCTATCCACGAGGGAGAAATTGGCTATCAATTTATGTTTCTTAAGATTGTGGGACATTATGATTATGGCGAGGCAAAGGGAGAAGCAGAAAGCTATCGTGCTTATGGCGGTAAAGCGAGCATTACAATACCTTTAATGAATACAAAGCTTATATTGAAACCGAGTGTTGGCTATTTTAAATACACTACCCAAGCAATAAATCCAATCTTTAATAAAATAAGAAGCGGAGTGGTTACACAATATAGTTTTTCTATGTATAAAACCCACTTCCTACACCCACACGTTTTGATTTTTGCAAGCTATAAAAAAGAAAAGCGTGGCAGCAATATCGCATTTTATAAAGAAGATTATCAATATATTATGAGTGGATTAGGCTATAGTTTTTAATTACAAATCTTACAAGCCCCCATCAATATCTATGATTGTTATAGAATCTTAAAAAACTTTCAGTCAAAGCATTAAGCAAGAGAGTTAGCAAAAATTTGTCATAATACTAAAAATCTTAAAGGAGTGGTGTTATGACTTCTCATTTTGAACGCATTATTGCTCAAAATAAGCTTAAAACTTATGCGGTTTTGGCTATATATATCATCATTTTTATACTTATTGGTTTGCTTGCAGATATTATCCGCATTGACGCCCCAAGTCTTCAAGAGGGATTTGCTATGCTCCTTAGCCTATATGAATTTCCTCTTATTACTTTTGGTATGACACTCGTAGCCCTTTGTATAATTTTCTTTAGCATAGGACAATTTTCACGCATTATGCTAAGTGGCAATGAATATAAACGCATTAATCCTAATAATGTCCTCTCACGCAAAGAATCTCGTCTCTATGGAATCTTGCAAGATTTGCTTAAAAGCGCAAATTGTTCTTTTGAACCCGCACTTTATATTATGGAAGCCCCTTATATGAATGCCTTTGCAAGTGGGTGGAATGAAAAAAATTCTATGATTGCTGTTACTTCAGCGTTGTTAGAGCGATTAGATGAGAGTGAGCTAAAAGCGGTAGTCGCCCACGAGTTAAGCCATATTCGGCACGGAGATGTGCGATTAACGATGTGTGTAGGGATTTTAAGCAACATTATGCTTTTAGGTGTGAATATTTTTGCCTTTTATTTTAGCTCTGCCCAATCTCAAGGAGCAAAGAGCGCACGCACTCTCTTGCTTATCTTACAATTTATTCTCCCACTTTTTACACTTGTGCTAAGCCTTTTTATCTCTCGTAATCGTGAATATATGGCGGATTCTGGAGCAGCATATTTAATGAAAGAAAGTGAGCCAATGGTTCGGGCATTACAAAAAATTAGCCAAGATTATGCGCAAAATAATTATCAAGAGCCAAATCCCACACGAGCAAATGCCTATCTTTTCGGCATAGGTGAGATTCTAAGCACACATCCAAGCATACAAAATCGTATAAAAGCATTACTTGGGCAACATTTCTAGGACACACTATGACAAAGCACACAAAAAACCAATCCCTACCCTTACAATCTCCCCTTTTAAAGCAAAATACACAGCTTTTTTTTGAAACACTCTGCCAAAATGTTGGGGAGAATCCTAACCGAGATGGATTGCTCCGCACTCCCGAGCGTATAGCTCAAAGCTTCTCTACTATGCTAAATGGTTATAGTCAAAGTCCCAAAGAAGCACTCGGGAGTATTTTTGAAGAGAATGTATGTGATGAAATGATTGTGCTAAAAAAATTACATTTTTACTCTATGTGCGAGCATCATTTATTACCATTTTTCGGGCATATCTCTGTTGGCTATATCCCGGATAAAAAGCTTGTGGGTATTAGTGGCTTAGCGCGATTAGTGGAGGTTTTTGCGCATAGGCTACAGATTCAAGAAAATCTTACGACACAAATTGCTAATGCGCTTGATGAAGAGCTAAAACCCAAAGGAGCAATGATAGTCTGTGAGGCACGACATCTCTGCCTTGAGATGAGGAATAAGCAACCCCAATCGCCTGTTATTACCTCTACATTACGCGGACTTTTCAAAAAGGATTCACGCACACGCGCAGAATTTATGCAGCTCATACAACACTAGAGGCAAAATTTTTCGCTATTATGCTTCAAAATAGCCAATCTGCGCGTGTTTAACCCATAAAACCCCTTTACCATATTGACAAAAGCGCATTTTTTTGGCAATATGCCCCCGATTCCCTACAAGCTCTGCTTTTAGTGGATAAAATTATGGAGGTCTTAAATGAAAAAAATTCTTGTAAGCTCTGCGCTTAGCGCACTTTTGGTTTTACCGGCGGCGGCTCTTCAGGTGTATGAAAATGATGGCACTTCACTTGATGTATATGGTTCTATCCGTGGTTATGTAGGTATGGGTGAAAATGCAGGCTACGCAGACAATCGTGGAAACTTCCTCTTTGGTGTGCAAGGAAACTCACACATTGGTTTCAATGTATCAGCGGATAAATTCAAAGCAAAAGTTGAGTTTGGTGCAAATGAGCCAGATAATAGTGTGCCGACTCTTACTCCTCTCCGCTTCTTCTGGGGATCTTATAATACAGGTCTAGGAACTATCCTCGTGGGTAAGGCAAACACTCCTACAACTGATATTTTCTCAACAGGTGTGCTTAATGCCGATACTGCGCTTAATGGCTTTGGTGGTCTAGGCACAAGCACAAGAAGATTGCAGCTTCAATACAATATCGCTGGACTAAGCCTAGCATTAATCTCTGACTATTTGGGAGAATCTATCGGTCTTAGTAATGGACAAAGCAATGGAACTGGTGCAAATACAACAATGCCTCGTATCGCATTGTCTTATACTCTCTATGGAGATGGTGGTAGCCCACTCTTTCAAGTAGCTGGAACATATAAGAGATTTAATTCAGGTGCTGCTACTAGTTATACTAATGGAATAGCAACAAGACTACCCCTTGGAACTGAAAAAGATGCGTGGCATATCTCTGTTGGCACAAAGCCTACATTTGGTAATAACTTCATTTCACTCTTTGCCCACTATGGTAAAAACCAACATTTCTATGGCGAAACAGGCACATTCTACAATGGTGGTAACTTCAACCATTCAGGAGTGCAAGTAACTTCTACAAATGGAGATGTTAAACGTTCAGGTGTGAAAGCCGAGCTTGGTATAGGTCTCTCTAAAGATGCGACATTCACACTTGGAGCTGGGTATCAACAAACATTTGGCGATATCCAAGGATATTACAACTCTATTGGTGTCTTCGCACAAGTGCCTTATAAAGTAAGTGCAAACTTTGTATTAACTCCTGTAGTTGGCTGGTTCCAAACAGCAGGTAAAGATGGCGCAAAAGTCGCGAGTAATATAGATAAAGTAACAAGTGCAGTAGGTGCTGTGCGCGTTATGTGGAATTTCTAATCCCACTCTTTAAGCATTTAGCCTAAAAATAGAATCCTCTTTTTATAAAGAGGATTCTAGCCCCCACATTTTTCAAACCTCTTTTTTAAACTTTACAACAAAATCCATTTAAAACTTTCCATTATAAGCAGGAATGCCAAAACTTCGATTATGATTTTATGCACTTTTGTGCTAGAATCCGCCTTTTAGCTTAACACTTTAAGGTATCCTATGCAAATGCAAATGCTGTATTCAAAGATTCACCGCGCTTGTGTAACAGACGCAAATCTTAACTATGTCGGCTCAATCACAATTGACAAGACTTTAGCAAAAAGCGCAAATCTCCTTGCGGGAATGAAGGTAGAGATTCTTAATATCAATAATGGCGAGAGATTTAGCACCTATGTGATTTATGGTGATAAAGAAGGCGAAATATGCCTCAATGGCGCGGCAGCGCGCAAGGTGCAAATAAATGATATAATCATCATTATAGCCTATGCCTCATATGACACACAGGAATTAGAAAATTATAAGCCTACAATCGTGCAAGTGGGGCAAAATAACGAGATTCTATCTATAACAAACGAGGTGTAAGATGTTTGACCAAAGCAAACTCGGGGAAATGCTCGGCTCTATGCAAAATACCCTAAAGGAGCTAGAGGAGCAAAATAAGCAAACCACCCTCACTACAAAAAGTGGCGGTGGGCTGGTGCAAATCACTGCTAATGGCGCAGGGGAAATCATAGATATAAACATCGATGATAGTTTGTTAGAAGATAAAGAATCTTTGCAGATTCTGCTAATGAGTGCATTTAATGATTTATGCAAGAGCATAGAAAGCAATCGCCAATCAAGTGCCTTAAATATTCTTAATGGGCTAGGCGGAGGATTTAATATCTTTGGCGGAAAACCAAATGGCTAATAATATGCTACATTTTTACACAAATTTAAGGCTATGGATTCATAAAAAAGCCTTTTTTTTGCAATATAACAATGCCTTTATAATGTGGATTTACAGGATTGTATACATTCAATGCCCCAACACAAAGCAGATTCACAAAAAAAGACAGAATCTAGCACCTTTGCCTTTTCTCGCACTTATTATGCTTTTTATCACGCTTTGTGCCACAAGCTCGTTTAGCTATGATTATTCACATTGCAAGAGATATTTTAAAGCCGCTAGCACACCTGTGAATCAAAGCTATGCTATTAGCCTAAAAAACCCTAGAGGAGGGCAATATCATCTTATGTATGCGCCGAGTGCGCCAAGCGGAGTGAAGATTCTAAAAGCCGACCCATTCATCGGGCTTTACCTCATCTCCGCACCCAACACAAAGCAAAGCTATGAGCTACTCCCGCTTGATTCACGCACATTAAACGATAAAAATCTCGCCTTTATAAGCGCAGATAAAGCAAATGTAGGACATATCACAAAGCGACAAAATGGCTTTTTGGACTATGCAAGATTCTCATCTGCCACGCAAAGAAATGGAGTTTTAGGCAATATCTGCTATCAAATCTATGGCATAGGTGTAGGCAATGGGCAGTTTATAGAAAAAAAATATATCGATAGATTCTTATCGCAAAAAACGCCCTACTATGGTGATATAGGCATTCGCTTTAGCTCAAGCAAAGCCATTGTGGGCGCGATTGACCCATTTTCACAAAATGCTTTCTCTCCAAATGATGAGATTATCTCCATAAATGGAAGCAAGATTGCTAATGCAAACGAGGCGGAGTGGATTATAAGCAATCTCAAAAAAGATTCATTTGCAAAGGTGCTTATTAAACGCAATGGCAAAACTATGCAAATCAACGCTAAAGTGGGGCAAAGATATGGCGGTTTCTTGCTCGGGGAGACATTTTTAGAACGATTTGGCATACATATTGATGAAAATATGCTTATAAAATCCATTAATCCAAATCGAGCCGGGCGATTTGCACCATTACGCGTAGGGGATACAATCCTGTGGATTAATAAGCACCCAATCATCACAGAAAGCACAAATACTGCTCGTAAAAAATTTGATAGATTTAGGGATTTGCTCTCACAAACGCGTTTTGATGAGCGATTTGATGGAGAAATACAGCTTTTAATTATGCGTAATAATCTTGAGATTTTTATCAAGCTCTAAAACAAGGATAGCAAATGGCACAACATATCGCAGAGATTCTAAAAGATTTTGAATCTTTTCTTACCGCACAAGCCCCGCAAGTCCCGAGCTTTCATACGCATTATGAAAGCGCACTTTGGGAGATGATGAAAAATGGCGGTAAGAGATTCCGCCCTGCCCTGCTCTTTTGTATTGTCAATGCCCTTGCGCCACAGCTGATAAAAAATGCCTTTCTCCCCGCGCTTAGCATAGAGTGTATTCATACCTATTCGCTCATACACGATGACTTGCCTTGTATGGATAATGCTCCCTTGCGGCGCGGACACGTGACTTTGCATACAAAATATGATGAGACTTTAGCCCTGCTTATTGGAGATGGATTAAACACCTATGCGTTTTCGCTCCTCGCTCAAGCGCGACTTGATTCTAATGTAAAACTCGCGCTTATAGAATCTATCGCCACAAATGCCGGTATCGGTGGTATGGTGCTAGGGCAGGTGCTTGATTGTGAGTTTGAAAACACAAAGCTTTCGCTTGAACAATTAAAAATTATTCATCTTAACAAAACTGCAAAACTCATCGCCGCTTCCTTGCAATGCGGAGGCATTATCGCTTGTGCGAGTAGTGAGCTATGCGAGAAGCTTTATGTCTTTGGCTTGGAACTTGGCGTGTATTTTCAACTCCGCGATGATATTATCGATATGTGCTTAGATACGCAAGAGGCGGGAAAAACAACGCAAAATGATACGCATAAAAATAGCTATGTGAATCTGCTCGGTTTAGAGGGTGCAAAGGCGGAGTTTATGAGACAAAGAGCGCAACTCAAGGAGCAAATCGCGCTCTTTGGTGAATCTATTGCATATAACCTCACATCGCTTTTAGAGGATTATTTTAAGGAGATAGGATAAATGCAAAATCTTTTAGAGATGTATTTAGATTCTAAACACAACGCAAAAATTAAGGCAAAAGCGCAAAGGTTTAAAATATAAACACAAGGAGAGGTGATGAAAAGCATTCTATTAACCAATGATGACGGATTTGATTCAAGCGGACTACTCGCGCTTAAACACGCTTTGCGTAATATCGCGCAGATTATGGTAGTCGCTCCCTCACGCGAAAAATCCGCCTGCGGACACGGGATAACCCTCACGCGTCCGCTTAGTTTTGTGCGACTCGATGATGATTTTTATAAGCTTGAAGACGGCACACCAAGTGATTGCGTGTATCTCGCGCTTAATACATTATACGCAGAGGGCTTTAAGCCGGATTTGGTGATTTCTGGGATTAATTTAGGCTCGAATATGGGCGAGGATATTACCTATTCTGGCACGATTGCTGGAGCTATGGAGGCGTGTATCCAAGGCATTCCCTCTATTGCGATTTCACAGCTTATGACAGATGTCAATCGCACGAAGCATTTTGATTTTTCACTTGCAAAACATTGCATTGTGGATATAGTGAATATGATTTTTAACAAGGGCTTTCCTTTGGGAGAGCGCAAACTCCTTAATATCAATGTCCCACCTGTTTCAATCGATGAATGCAAGGGTTACAAAATTACACAAATGGGATATAGAATCTACGCAAATGATGCGCATTTGCACCGCAACCCGTGGGGCAGAGAATACTATTGGCTTGGGCTTCACCCACTGCAGTGGGAGGAGCGGAGCGATACGACTTATCCAAATGGCTCGGACTTCAAAGCTGTGAATGAAAAATACATCTCCATAACACCCATAAAGCTTGATATGACAAGCTATGAGGACAACGCGCGATTAGATGAATGGATAAAAAAATGAAATGCTATTTTTTGAATCTTGCGGATTTTGTGCGCTGCATTGCAAAGATTCATTATATGAGGATTTACCATACACAAATGTGCAACGCAAGGATTTGTAATGACTGAAATATGCGATAGATACACGCGCTCACGCATTATTTTTGGCAGTAAATTTGAAAAGATTCAAAACACAAAGGTTGTGGTTTTTGGCGTGGGCGGTGTGGGTGGCTTCGTGGTGGATTGCCTCTATCGTAGCGGAATAAAACATATTACGATTGTTGATAAAGATACTTTTGATATAACAAATCAAAACCGACAAATCGGCGCAGAGCATATCAATGAATCAAAAGTCGAGGTATTAGGCAAAATCTATGAGGACATTACGCCTATACGAGCGAGTGTCAATGCGGATTTTTTAGATTCATTTGATGTAATGAGTTTTGATTATATTGTTGATGCCATTGATGATATTAATGCAAAGGTGGAGATTGCTAAAATCGCCCAGCATAAGCCTTTGGGGCATTATATCGTCTCCACAGGTAGCGCGAAAAAATTAAACCCTCTTAATATTCAAGTGGCAAATATTTGGAAAACTTATGGCGATAAATTTGCGCGTAAATTTAGAGAAAATCTCAAAAAGGCTCATATTAAAAAGCCTTTTAAGGCAGTATTTAGCCCAGAAGTGCCACAATGTAAAGATTTAGGGAGTTTTAGTGGCGTAACTGCGGCTTTTGGACTGACAATTGCAAGCGAAATTATACAAAATATACTCAAAGGAGAGAGCAATGCAAGATGATTACGAGGATTTTGAGGACGATTACACCCAAGATGATGATATGGATATAGACTACTTTGAAGATGAGGGTGATGATAGCTCGTATAGCAACTATGACGATGATGACTATCAAAGCCCAGATAGCGAATATGACGGAGACTATGATGAATGATAGAATCCTCAAAGTCGCGCTAGTGCAGCAATCCTACACAGGCGATAGGGAAAGTATGGTAGCAAAAACCGCCACAATGATAGCACAGGCAAAGCAGAGTGGCGCACAACTCGTGTGTTTGCAGGAGCTCCACACACGAGAATACTTTTGTCAAAGTGAGAATCCTACCTTTTTTGACTATGCGAGTGATTTTGAAAAAGATATTGATTTTTTTAGCGCGTTGGCAAAAAAGCATAATGTTGTGCTGCTTACCTCACTCTTTGAGCGGCGCACCGCAGGGCTATATCACAATACTGCGGTAGTTTTTGAAAAAAATGGCGAAATAGCCGGAAAATATCGCAAAATGCACATTCCTGACGACCCGCAATTTTATGAAAAATTCTACTTCACTCCCGGCGA
Organism: Helicobacter typhlonius; assembly: GCF_001460635.1. Lineage (NCBI taxonomy): Bacteria > Pseudomonadati > Campylobacterota > Epsilonproteobacteria > Campylobacterales > Helicobacteraceae > Helicobacter > Helicobacter typhlonius. The sequence continues at coordinate 758,531 of NZ_LN907858.1, read as the reverse complement.
TTTGGGCTTTGACCCAATACAAACGAGTGTGGGGAAGCTCGGGGTTTTAGTCTGTTGGGACCAATGGTATCCCGAAGCTGCACGCATTATGGCTCTTAAAGGTGCGGATATGTTGATTTATCCCACAGCGATTGGGTGGTTTGATGAAGATTCACAAGAAGAGAGGGCGCGACAAAGGGAAGCGTGGATAGCGGTGCAGCGAGGACACAGCGTTGCTAATGGACTGCCGACAATGGCGATTAACCGCGTGGGCTTTGAAAAAGATAGCAGCGGTGTGGAGAGTGGCATACGCTTTTGGGGAAGCAGCTTTGCCTTTGGTGCGCAAGGTGAGCTTTTGGCAATGGCAGATAGTGAGTGTGAGGAGCTACTGCTTGTGGATATTGACTTAAGTAGAAGCGAGGAAGTGCGGCGAATGTGGCCATTCTTGCGCGATAGGCGTATAGAATCTTACAAGTCCATTTTAAAAAGATTCTGTTTGTAGGATTAAGCTATAAATCTTACACAACAAATACTCTCGCGGGTCGAGAGTATTTCGCATTTGCTTACTTATCTTAAGTGCTTTTTGCATTTTTAAGTATTTTTAAGATTTTTGTATCTAGCTTTAGATATTACAACATCATCAAAATTTTGCTCTCTTGGCTTACTACTTGCAAATCTTTTCTGTTTTCAAACACACTTGATTGATTATTTTTAGGTAAAATGACGCGTTTCTTAAAGAAACGAATTTTTCTACAAAGGACAGACGATGAAAAAAGTTCTCGTTAGCTTGGCTCTTAGCGCAGGTCTAGCCACAGGTGCATTTGCCGCAGCAAATAGCAATACAGGTTGTGGTCTTGGTTCTCTCCTTATTGACAAACAAGGTCTTATTTGGAATTTATTTCAAATAACAACAAATAACTCAACAGGAACTCAAACTTTTGGTATTACTTCTGGAACATCAGGCTGTAAATCTGGCAAAATCGTAATGGATAGCCGCACACAAGAATTTGTAGCTGCAAATATGGATGCTCTTTCTCAAGAGATTGCTCAAGGCAGAGGTGAACACCTTGACACACTTGTAGAACTCCTTGATGTAAGCGACAAAGAAAGCTTTAAGGTAGCACTCCAAGAAAATTATCACAAACTCTACACAAGCAAAGACGCGCAAAGCACAGATGTGCTTGATGGCGTAGCGAGTTTATAATCCCACGCGCAAAGCTCTTAGGAGCTTTGCCCCCTTTCTTTTATGTCTTTTAGCTCGACTTATTCCAAACTCTTTTTTATTATTGTTATGTGTGCATACCCTACTCTAGCACAAGAAATACAAACACTACAAGATTCACACATACCCCAAGTAAGCACAGATTCAGAATCTAAAAACGCACAAAATACCCAATTTACCGCAGATTCGCAAGAGAAACACACACAATTAGCCCAAGATACACAAGCTCAAACTTCCCTAATCATTGATAGCCTTATCGCCAAAACCAAAGCTTTAAATATCGCAGATTCTAAAGAGTGGCGAGACTTGCTACATATTGATGGCAATAAAAGCGAAATTGTCTCGCCCTATTTTTTCCTCACACCACAATTTGGCGAATCTAAAAATATCGCACAAGATGAATTAGAATCTACTATCCGCGCATTCTATCAGCCAATCTCATCTATTGTCGTCCCCGAAGCAATTAGGCAAAAGCGTCTCAAACAAATCATCGAGTATGAGGAGAATGATATTAAGCTCCCCACACGCTCCATTGACGCGGAGGACTACCACGCGCTATGTCGCTTCCCCGCGCGATTTGCCTTTTTAGCCTCTAAGCTTGATTTTGCAGATTTACCCAAAGTGAATTGCGTGGATTATGAGGTTACGCGCAAATATATCGCGCCCTCAAAGGCAAGTATCGTATTCCCCTCCGCACATATCAACTCACCTGCTTCAATGTTTGGACATACATTTTTACTCCTCGATTCAAGTTTTAATTCGCGCCTACTCGCCTTTGCGATAAACTACCAAGCAGACGCCGACCAAAATAAAGAAAATCCCATTAAATTCGCTTTTAGTGGGCTCTTTGGATTTTATACTGGGAGTTACTCTATCCTACCCTACTATGATAAAATCAAAGAATACGCCAATGTAGAATCCCGTGATATGTGGGAATATGAGCTTAACCTAAGTAGTGAAGAAATCACACGGCTTTACAATCATATTTGGGAGTTAAGCGATGCATTTAGCTGGTATTATTTTTTCGACAAAAATTGCTCTTACAATATCCTATGGCTACTCGAAGTCGCACGCCCTAGCCTGCATTTGCGTGATACTTTTGTCTATCAAGTCAATCCGCCAGAAACTCTTTTTGCCCTAAAAAATGCAAATCTCATTACTAAGGCAGCCTATCGTCCAAGCAAACGCGCCAAACTCCTCGCCTATGAAAAAGTGATGAATCACTCACAAGTGAGTCTAAGCAAAGCCCTTGCAAAGGGCAAAAAAGTCCCAGAGGATATAACCCAAGATTCTCATCTTTCACTTAAGCAAAAGCAATACATTTTAGAATCCGCGCTTGAATTTAGCGAGTATAGATTCCTAAAGGGTAGGTTGGAAAAAGAATCTTACACGCAAATCGCGCATAATATTGCCTCCACGCGCTCCACACTTGGCGCAAATACACCGCCCTTTATCCCCACACGCCCTCCAAATCCGCTTGAGGGCAATCAAAGCCTAAGAATCACGCCTATGGTTCTTACAAATGCGCAGGGAGCGCACCCCGCACTTGATTTTAGGATAACTTTTCACGATTTGACTGATAATGACAAGGGTTATCTTAAGGGAGCACAAATCGAGTTTATGCGTGTCTTAGGCTATTATGATACAAGCAAAACCGCCTCTAGCGCACCAACCCTCTATCAATTTAATATCCTCTCAATCGCCTCAATCGCACAAATGAGTAAGTTTTTTAAGCCCTTTTCTTATCGAATTGAAACAGGATTCAATCGCACATTTAATGATGATGCTTTGCACTACTTTGCGGCATTTGGCGGTGGCGCATCTGTCAACCTATGGAATCTCGGCTATGGATATTACCTCCTTGAACCAACATTTTTTGTCAATACCTCTAAACAAGCCGACTTTGCACTAAGTCAAGTCGTGGGACTCGTGTTGAGCGATAATAACCGCCTCAAAGCCACGCTTGAATATAAGTTTAAGGCATATGACACGCGACATTTTAGCCACCAGCTCGATAGTAGTATAAGTGTGAATCTCGTGCAAAATCTCGCGCTTCTAGCAAGTGTAAGGACACTAAAAAATGATACCGCGCAATATTTTAGACCTGCGTATATGTTTGGATTAAGAATGTATTTTTAGCTTTTGTTGTAAATAAAGTTTCTATATTTCATTTTTTTATTGGCATATTTGAGAGTTTTTGCAAATTTTTAGAATCCTTGTTTTTTATTTAGGAGGGAGGGGAGAAAAAATACACAAAATGTGTTTGTGGTTTGCCACCCCACACACAAAACTCCTATTGAAAGATTCTCAACAAGTTGTTAAATACAATACAAAGCATCTAAAAAGCCAAAATTCTAAGAATATTCTAAATCCTATCTCTTGCTATTATACATCTCGCAACCGGGTTGATAGCCCATATAACACGCCTGTGCGTAAAATTCAAGTGCCACTTCTTTATTCCTTGCCACACCCTTGCCTTTTTCATACATCTCTCCTAGATTCATACACCCGGCGACACTTCCGCCCATACACGCGCGATGATACAAAGTGAGAGCATCTGTGTAGTTTTTACTCACAAATATTCCCTCCTCGCTTAACACCCCGAGATTATTACAGCCATCAGCCTCCGCACGCGAACAAGCCAAGCGGTAGAGTTGTACACTCACATCATAGCTTTGCTTCACGCCAAGTCCATTTTGATATAAAATCCCAAGATTGCTACACGCTTTAAGCACACCGCCATCACACGCCATTTTGTAGTAAATAGCCGCCTTAGAATACCACTGCACACCATTTTCACCTTTCATATACTCGTGCGCAGCCATATAGCAATCCCCGGGTATGCCCTCATAGCAACTAGAAAGATATGGCGCAAGTCTTTGACGCATTTCCATACTTTCATACTCATTCATATTTTCATCGGCTAAATATGCGCCAAAACCCATACTTAAGGCTACACAAAGTATTGCTAAGATTCTCATTTGCCACCCCCCTTAAGTTTGATATGCTTATACGCCTCGCAGCCCTCTTGCATACCAAAATCACAAGCCAAACCATAAAATTCCATTGCCCTGTGTATATTTTTTTTCATACCCTTGCCCTCATATAGCAAATCAGCGAGATTGAAACACGCTCTATCGTCCCTTGCTAAACACGCGTCTGCATAATACACCCCCGCCTGTTTATAGTCTGTTTTGACACCCAAGCCCTCTTCAAACATCACACCCAAGTTGTTACACGCCCTACCATAGCCGCTTTGACACGCATTTGTGTAGAGCTCAAGTGCTAAGGCATAATCCTGCCTCACACCCAAGCCAAAATGATGCAAGATTCCAAGTGAGCTACACGACATCATAAATCCCCCCTCACACGCCTTATTGTAGTAGCTCGCACTCATAGAGTAGTTTTGTGCGACACCGCTCCCTTGAAAATACAAAGTCCCAATAGCGTGGCACGCACCCATATTGCCATCATAACAAGCATTTTCATAAAGCCTTATGGCTTTGCTAAACTCACCATTTTGCCACGCGTTATATGCCTTCTCTAGTTCCTCTTGCGTATTTTGTGCGACATATGCATTTTGAAGTGTTTTCTGCATATTTTGCAATTCTTCTTGCGTATTTTGAGAGACTTCTACCATAGATTCTAAAGGATAAGAATCTGCCCTGCTCCCTTTCGCATTATTCGCACAACCCTGTGCTAAGCCAAATAACACAATCAATACAAGACTATGAATCTTCCTCATTGTCTAGCCTTTTTACAATATTTTATTAGATTTTGTATGCTAAAAGCATTCCTTTTTTACAATTTTTATCAATTTTCGCACAAGCTTTGCACTAAAAAAGCACAAAACTACACATTCTTGACAATATAATTTTATAAAATCCTTATATAATGTAATAAGGATTTTATAAAATTAAAAATATTTGTATGAATGTTTGCAAAAGTGCGAGATAAGCAAAATTTGCTTTTGTGATTAATTCATTAATATTATGCAAAAATGGCACGATTTTTTCTTACATTATTTTATATCAAAGAATGAGGAATATATATGCTAAAACATTTCACACTTCCACTAGGGTATGTGGTCTTATTTGTGAGCTACAGCTTTAGCTTAGAATTTGGCTCAATGGGGCAAGTATCTGCTGGTATGGGCGGAGCTGGGGTAGCACTTAAAGATTCTGCGTGGGGTTTATATTATAATCCCGCACTTTTAGGAGCCGACAGGCGCACAAAGGCTGGGTATAGTTTTGGCTTGCAATTCAAAGAGCAAAATCTCCTTCAAATGGCAGCAATTGATGTGGATAATCTTAACGACCTCCCAAATACGCTTAATAACCAACTTTTAAGCGGCACTGGCAAAAGCGTAACAATTGGCAACACAACCATTGATGGTGCACTCGGTGGAGCACTCAATGCGTTAATTCCTAATCCTCAAACTCCCGGGACAATTACATCAACCGATTTATCAAATCTCCTTCAAGAGCTTGACCCTACAACTACCGCTTGCAACTCTTTCACTACTTGTGCGCAAACTATTAGTGGCAATCTAAGCTTAGCAAATAAACTCAAAGACAGACTCACCGATGCAGCAAATAAAGGTGGTAGCCCTTTGATAGGAGATATTATCTCTGGTATTGATGCTAGTAATCTAGGTGATGTGTTAAATGGACTTGACCAAGCAGGCAGCACAGCAGATATTGCTGATAAAATTTTAGAAAATGCTGGTTCTCTCACGATTAAAAAAGGTGCAGATTCTGTTATAGATAAGCTTTTAAATGATTTTGGTGTTATTGATAGAGCAATGAAAAGCAATGATGTCGTGCTTAATACACAAAATGGTTTTGTCTTTCAGTTTGCTGGAGATAAAAAGCAAAGACGTATAGAGAGTGATATTGTAGGGAGTATCGATATACAAGAGGTAGATACAGGACGCGGAGCCGTAGGCATAGGGCTTTTTGCCTCTGCATTTTCTAACGCCTCTGTCGCACTTGATCCAAATAACAATCAGCTTATTTTTAACCTAGGTGGCAAATACTATACTGCAAGTGCGAATGGGGATAGTGTCTCCCTAACACACGACCCAAATAAAAATGACTTACAAGGTTCAGTTATGTATGACCAAGCACAGCATACACTTTATGCAAATGCCCTAGCTCTTATAGAAATTCCCGTAGGCTATGGACATACGCTTTTTACACCTCTAGGCGATGTAAATGTCGGTGTAGCGGTAAAATTTATGCAAACCATAGGTTATGGACAGAATCTTAAATTCAGCGTGGGGAGCTTCCCTGATGTATCTTTCAATAAAGATGATACAGATATGGCACAAACTTTTGCTTTTGACTTAGGTTTTCTCTATACGCCAAGAATGATGAAAAATTTTAATGTAGGGCTTGTTGTAAAAAATCTCAATGCACCTGTTATTAAACGCACAAATAATCTCGCAGATATTACGCTTAATCGCCAAGTGCGCGCAGGGATAAGTTATAATATGATGGATTTTCTTACCTTTGCCTTTGATGCGGACCTTGCGCCTAATGACACTCTCTCTCTCTCAAGCCCCAAAAGCCAATATATCGGCGGAGGAATAATGGCAAATTTCAAGACGATAGACTTTAGATTAGGAGCTATGCGAGATTTACGCTCAAATAGTGGTGAGGGCACAATACTTACTGGTGGTGTAAATCTCCTTGGATTCTTAGATATAGCACTTCAATATGGACTAGGACAAAACATTAATCTTTATGGCGTGAATGTATCAAACTATATGAGTGCGCGTGTAGGCGGGCAGTTTAGCTTTTAGAGATAAGTTAGCTTTTGGTAATGATGGTTTAAAAACTGAGAAATTTAGAAACTTAAAAATCCTTCATCTCAAGCAAACCTATAAACGCTTTAGAATCTTAAAAACTTATTTCTTTTTTTCGCGCAAAAAAATAAAAGTGTTTATACCTCCCCATTCCTCTTAATCCCTTTCTTAAGAGGATAAAATCCACACGATTTAAGGCTTTTGTCAAATAAAGTAAAACTTGCACTTCTTAGATTGCGTGACTCGACACATATTTTATGCTTAAATTCTCCACCCCAAAGCCTAAATCATTTTAAACAATGCCCCAAAAGCCGATATTACCTTACTTATGGTATGATATACCATTTATTTTGCAAAAAGGAGTTGGATTATGATTTCTTTAAAAAGAGTGTTTTTGATGTTGGCAATAGCTGGTGGTATGGCTTTTGGCGCACCAGCTAAACCCACCACTACAAACAAAAACTCACTGCAAAATACACAAAAGAAGCTTTTGGGTAATTTTGCAAGTGGCTCAATCCTTAATGGTTCTAACAAAGCTGGAAATGTCGCACGTTGGTATCTTTTCAATGAGGGACACTTGGGATATTCATACAGCAAATTAGGCGATTTGAATCTACATTCTGCCGACCTTGGCTATTCTATCTATATAGCTTCTATCAAGGCTGCAAGTGGCATACGCCCTTATTTAGGGACAGAAATAACGGTGCCTATCTATCTTAAATCAGTCGGCGAGTCAAACGCCTTTTATGCTGATACTAATTTGCCTTTGCCCGGCGGCAGACAAGTTATGACAGACTTAGGATTCAATGGCTGGGGTGCGCAAGTGCCTGTGATTGTAGGTGTGCAAATGAATTCGTTCTACATTCAAGGTATGGTGGGGTACTCATATCATAGCATTACAGATAATTTCTTTGTAAGCGATACACAAAACGATACTTCACTTAGCAACACATACCACGGCTTAGTCTATGGTGTAGGTGCTGGTTTTAAGTTTCAAAATGTGTTTAGCGTAGGTTTGCGCTACATAATGGGTGAGCTTACAAACTCTGACCGCGACCCCGGTGCAGTAATTCCCACTACTGCAGTTCGCACCAAAGACTTCAAAAACAATTATCAAAGATTCTCTGTCATCTTTGGTGTTGTATTCTAGCTTTCTCCCCTTTCTCTTCCACCTCCCGCACAACGTGTGTGGGGAGAGTGGCATTTTTTTTGCTTCGCCCTTTGAAAAGGTAAAGGGTTTTTATGTCTCAAAAAAAAATTGATATTGCTACCGCCGTAGAAATGGCGTATAAGCTTTATCAACAAAAACAATATCATCAATGTGTGGATATTTGTATCCAAATCTTAGCTATCGACTACACGCGCGCGGATATATGGAATCTAGCTGGGATTGTTATGCTAGAGCTTAAAATATATAAAAGGGCAATTGAGTATTTTACTCAAGCTGCGAAGTGCAATCAAAGGGATTTAGACTATCAAATCAATCTTGCGGAGGCTTACCGCCGCAGTGGCAACCCTACACAATGTGTTGAAAAACTTGAGTGGTTACTCAATGCGGGAAATGTCTCTAATCCAAATTTGCATTTTAATCTTGCTAAAGCCTATGCGGATTTAGAGGATTCAGAAAAGTCCATTTATCACTACACAATCGCTATTAAGCTTGACCCAAATGATTTGGGTGCGATGTTTAATCTCGCAAACGCGCAAGTAAGCCTCAAACATTTTGGTGAAGCCATAGAGCTATACCTCCACGCACTCGGTAAGGGCTACCTTGATGCAGGTGTGAATCTCGCAAATACCTACATACACATAGGGCTGTTTAATGAAGCGGTGCAGGTGTATAGCGCGATTTATGAGTATTACAAAGACGAGGGTGATTTCTTGTTTAACTACGCAAATGCGCTTAATTACGCCAATACAAACGCACAACACGCACTTATGCTCTATCTACAAGCGAGCGCACTCAACCCCGCAAATGTGCATTATCGCACGAATTACGCGCATTTTTTACTTAAGAATCTGCATTTTGAAGAGGGATTTAGAATCTATGAGGAGCGCAAAAAGCTTCCAAATATGCTACCAGAGGGTATTACATCGTTTTGGGAATATAATGGCGAGAAAGCAGATTTTGCAGATAAATCTGTGCTTGTCTATCACGAGCAAGGCTTTGGTGATAGCATTATGTTTGCGCGGTTTTTGCCACTTCTCATACAATGCACAAAAAAAGTGCGTGTAATCGTGCAAGAAACGCTTGTGCCGCTTTTTTCAAAATTTGGAATCGAGTGTGTGGCACACAGGGACGAAGTGGGGGATTACGATGTAGCAATCTCGCTCCTCTCCCTGCCTCTCGCACTTGGTGTGCGAAGTGTGGAGGATTTACATATAACTCCATTTTTACTACAAAATACACAATCTCGCACCACAGAATTAAACAAAGGGCTGCAACACACGATAAAAATAGGCATTTGCTTTAGCACAGATTCACAATTTAGCGAGGCAAGTAGCAAAAGTATGCCTCTCAAACTGCTAATGGAAGCCTTGAGTGATGAATCTATCGCTCAGCACTTAGAGATTTATTCGCTCAATAAGGCGCAGTGTAAGGAAATAAGCGAGTATGCGATTGTGCAAAAAACAATGAATGACTTTGCAGAAACTTATGATATCATCAAGGATATGGATATGGTGATTAGCATTGATAGTGCTGTGGCGCACTTGAGCGCGAGTATGGGAAAGCATACGCTTGTGCTATTGCATAAGGGCTATGATTGGCGTTGGGGGAATGGTATTTCTACGCCGTGGTATGAATCCGCAGTATGTATCACGCAGAGTAAAATGGGTGAGTGGGGTGATGTCGCACATAATGTGAGTGCGTATGTAAAAGGATTTTTGGGCTAATTTTACAAACCTCAAGATTCTGTTTTTACAAATTTTAGAATCTATACTACAAAAAAGTTTTATATGTTTCTTTACTCCATAGAAGTTTTTTGTAAAAAAATGTTTATCCCCTCCCCATTCCCTTTGAAAGAATACTTTAGCACATTTTTAAAGCATTACAGGGTAAATGATATCCACAAATGATACATAAAAAAGAGGAGGAGCGAGAGACAAATGCCTAAGCTAACTTTTAAGCTTCTCCATATTATAAAAAATAGGCTAAAAATTCTTAAAACTTACCAAGCAAAACATCTACTCAATTTTAAATCTAAAGTTTGCAAACCCTAGATTCTAATACCCAATCACTTCCGCAGGGGAGCGATTTGTCGCGTGAAAAATAATGCTCTTATGAAGCCTCGCGTAATATTTCATAAGATTTTTTTGCACGATTGGTTCAATACTAGGCACAAACCACGCGTTATTGCTCGTCATAATCACATATTGCGGATTATCTGCGTAAAACCCCTTATTTGTGCCCTCATAACAAATAGCATTTTTGAATCTAACGCCTTTTATATCAAAATAGCCAAAATCACTTCCTGCGCTAAAGCCCCCGAGCCCCTCAAAAAACAGATTCGCAAGAGGAGTAAAAAACGAGGGGATATACTCTCCAAAAGGCACTAAAAGCACCTTATCATAAAAGCTCACCACACCATTTTCAAATTTAAAAGTACTATTAAAATATGAGGGGTCGCCCTCTGTATTCTCCTCATCACGCAATGCACCCACGATAATCACAATTTCATTACTTAAACCCAAAAGCTCATCGTAGGGCACAAATCCATTATAATTCCAATGCAAAGGCGCATAAAATGCGCTCTCTGGCAATACAACAACATCATATCCCTCATTTATGGCATTACGTACAGATTGTATATGTTCCGCAAAAATAGCTACAATCTCTTCACTGCGCGTTTTTAAATCCTGCGATACATTACTTTGTATAAGTTTAATTTTGAGCGGTATTTGGTTAAATTCAAAAGTTTGCGATGATGTATAGACTTGCAACTGATAAGGTATTTGGGGAGTTTCTTTCACAAAACTCTGCCAATCGATTGCAATAGCAAGGCATAAGATACTAAAAAGTCGCCACCACGATTGATATTTTACAAAAAACCACAAGCCAAGAATAATAAAAGCAAAACTAAGCTTATCTACCCCCATATAGCTATATGCAAACACGCTCTCAAGGACAATCCAATCAAATCCAAGAGGTGTAAGGTAGCTTAAGGATAGCAAAAATATAAAGCGTAAGATAAAACAATCACACCAAAGAATGATATAAAACACAAAGCCCACAAATAGTCCAATCAATATCACAACCACAGGGATAAGCACACTCATATCAAAGTAGCGCATTCCCAAGGTAATCCAATAAAACCATAAGATACCGATAAAAAATCCTACGCTAAATCTACGCTCTCTAGGGGTAAAAAGCACACTTGCAATACTAAATAAACCAAGCAAGGTGGCTAAAAATAGCGGTATATCTGCGACACCACAAATTTGCAAAAACCATTGCATATAAAAAGGCAAAACACAAATAAACGCAAACACAAAAGATATGCTAAGCCATATAAGTGTGGGTTTGTAAGTACTCGTATCACGCAAGGAGAATGCTCGATATGGGACATTAAGTATCCCATATTTTATAGAATCTAAAAAACTACCCTGACTAGATTTTTTTGTTTCAAAATGTAACATACAAATATACCTTAAAATATATCAAGAAAAACAGGGTTTTATTTAAAAGTAGTGCCACCATCAATTACAATCGTTTGACCTGTGAGCCACGCACTCTGTGTTTCATCACAGAGGAAAAATACCGCACCTGCAAGGTCTTCTGGTGTCCCCATACGATTAAGGGGAGATTCCTCCTCGACTTTAGCCTTGACCTGCGCGTAATCAGGGAATGCTCGAAGCGCGTCCGTATCGATAGGTCCGCCGCTTACTGCATTTACTCTTATGCCCCAACCACCAAGCTCTGTGGCAGCGTATTTTACCATTGTTTCTACCGCATTTTTAGAATTGCCGTGTCCCGCGTAATTTGGCATATACACAAGATTCCCTGTCGAGCTAAGAGAGACTATCGCTCCACCACCGACTTCTTTCATACGCTTCGCGGCTTCCTGTGCGCCCACCACAAAGGCAAGAACGGTTGCTGTGTAGATATTGTTTAGCCCTCTAGGCTTTAACCTCATAAATGGTGCAAAACCACCTGCCACGCTTTTGCCATAAATAATAGCATTAGACACAAAAAAATCAACTCGCGAGAAATCCTCGTCAATTTTCTTAAAAAGTTCGATGTATTGGTCTGTCTCGAGGACATTGAGCGGATAGAATCTCGCCTTTATGCCGTATTTGCTTTCCACATCTTGAGCAATTTTTGCCGCTTCCTCTTCGTTTTTATTGTAAGTGAAAGCGACATTCACACCATTTTTAGCAAATCTATACAAAATAGCCTTGCCAATTCCTCTCGTAGCACCGCTGATTACAAGCGTTTTGTCTTTCATAAAATCAGTAGTAGAAGTCTGTACATCTTTCATTTCTTCACCTCATATTGTTCTAAAATTGCTTGTATTTTAGCCATATTTTCCTTAGAAGGTGGCACGAGTGGTAGCCGATATTCTAAGTTTTGCAACAATCCTGCCAAAAACATCGCCGCCTTAATCGGTATGGGATTGCTCTCACAGAATAGAATCTTATTAAGCTCATAAAGCTTGGTATTAAGCTCATAGCTCTTTCTCATATCACCCTGCAGTGCATAATGTGTCAAATCGGCAATTTCTTGGGGCATTAAATTGCCTGTTACAGAAATAACACCCTTGCCATTATTGGCTAAAATGGGGAAATTAATTGCATCATCACCACTCAAAATGGCTATGCTCGGCACCTCTGCGCCAAGTGCCACCACTCTATCCATAAGCCCCGCGGCTTCTTTTATCGCATAAATATTCGGGCATTGCGTATGCAAGGCTTTTATCGTATCTATTTCTATACTTACACCGGTGCGCGAGGGGACATTGTAGAGCATCACAGGAATTTCTACAGCATTTGCCACCGCTTGATAATGCTCAAATAAGCCCTGTTGCGTGGGTTTGTTATAATAAGGAGTAACACATAAAAGCGCGTGTGCTCCACATTTTTGTGCAAAAAGCGCAAGTTCTTTTGCCTCTGCAGTGGAATTACTCCCTGCCCCTGCTAGAACCTTTACATCGCTACCCTTGCAGATTTGCACTGCAGATTCTATACATTCCATATGCTCTTTATGTGAGAGTGTGGCAGATTCACCGCTCGTTCCTACAGGCACACACGCGTCCATTCCATAAGCGATTTGTCGCTTGATTAGCCTCTCATAGCTTTCAAAATCAACCTTATTGTTTTTAAAAGGTGTGATAAGCGCACTCATTGCTCCAAAAACCATACCTATTTCTCCTTGTCGGTATCTTTTAAAATCACAACACTTAGCGAATCTTCCACAAAATATTTCTTTGCCACTTCCTGAATCTGCTCTATACTAAGAGCGTCAATATCTCGCTCATAAGAAAACAAAGGTGAGATGTCTCCACGCACTAGATAACTCCCAAAGAGTTCAGCTACCGATGATGAGCCCTCAAGACTATAAACAAAACTTGCCCTTGTATTGATTTTCACCTTATTAAGCTCCTCTTGAGAAATTTTACCAGCTTTAAGATTCTCCAAAATTTTGTAGATTTCTTCCTCAATTTTTTCTGCTCTCACACCCCGCTTTGCCGTGGCGATAATCAAAAACACGCCCTCATCTTTGAGCTCCATATTGTAGGCATAAATACCCGCCGCAATTTGCTGTTTGTCGATGAGTTCGGTTTGAAATATGCTTGATTTACCCGCACTTAGAATCTCGCTTATCGCACTCAAAGCGACTTGGTCTTTACTCAAAAAATTAGGGATTTTATAGCCCATAGCAAGATATTCAAGCTGTGAATCTTTTTTTACAATAGCGCGTCTTATACCATCTTGCTTTGGTTCTTTTGCTACTACCTCTGGGATAGGCGTGCTATTTTTCAATGTGCCAAAATGCTTACTTGCGGAAGCAAAAACCTGATTTGGCTCGACATCACCACTCACAAGCACAATCGCATTTTGTGGCTGATAGTAGGTGTTATAAAAAGAGGTGATGTCCTCAATACGCCAACTTTGAATATCCTCCATAAACCCAATGGGCGTCCAATGGTAGGGGTGATAAGTGAATGCAGTGTTAAAAAAGCGAAAATACAAATACCCCATAGGTGAATTGTCAGTGCGCCACAATCGCTCCTCTGCCACAACATTGCGCTCCGGGAGAAACTCATCATTTTTAAGCAAGAGATTACTCATAAGCTCGGCAAAAAGCTCTAAAGACTTGTCAAGATTCCCTACACTTGATTTGATAAAATAACGTGTATAATCAAAGCTTGTAGAAGCGTTATTCACGCCACCAAAGCCCTTTACTATTTCATCAAACTCCCCAGCTTTAAGTTTCTTTGTAGATTTAAAGCTAAGATGTTCGAGCATATGGGCTATACCACTCTTTCCCATTACCTCGTTGCGACTACCAACCTTATAAAACACATTTGTTTCAATCACACCACTCTTGTTATGAAGCGGCACGACCACGACTTGCAAACCATTATCAAGCGTCTCTGTAAAATGCGTAGGCAATGCGCTTTGTGCGAGTGCTTGAGCGACTAATATATGAGAAACACTCATCAAAACTCCTAAAATAAACTTCACACACTACTCTTTTTGCGTATCTGTGCTATTTTCTTTAGAATCTACATTGTCCTTAACTGCTATCGCATCTACCGCATTAAAGTCTGCACCGACTAACTCTCTATTAGAATCTACATTTTCCACAGGTTTATTTTGTGGCTCTACAACCACATTTATAGGAGTGGTGCTTGAAACAGACTCTATATTTTTATCACTCGCTTTAGTTGCTATGGATAAAAGATTTGCATCTTTCTCGACAATCTTCCTAGGTCTGCCTACTTTGCGCGATTTCGCGGGAGTAGATTCTGAATCCTCTTTATTGACTCGAGGTCTGCCTACCTTCTTACGAGGGACGCTTTTTTCTTCCGTTTTAGCTTTTTTTTCTGTAGATGTTGTTGCTGTCTTCGCACTGCTATCCTTCTTTTTGCGCCCTCTGTGCCCTTTTGTCTGCACTTCCTGTTTATCTTGCGTAGAATCTCCACTCCTTAGCTTTGCAGATTCTATAGATGTAGAATCTGCCTCATCACTTGCCCTCTTCTTGCGTGTCTTAGGTTTATTTGCAATATCATATCCCACCGCCTCGCTGATGTTACTCAAACCATCTGCCCTTAAAAGCTGCAATAAGCCATTGTTGATATTTTTGCATAGCTTTGGACCCTGATAAACCAACGCAGTATAAACTTGCACAAGCGATGCGCCAAGCTTTATACGCGTATAAGCCTCCTCTGCGCTATCAATACCACCCACAGAGATAATAGCCACTTTGCCAAAAAATGCTTGACTAAGAATCTTTAGTACTTCTTTTGACTTTTCTTTCAAAGCAGCCCCACTTAAGCCACCACTTTGCTTTGCGCCCTCTATGAGAGTATAATCAATGGTCGTATTTGTAGCAATCACCCCGCTCACGCCACATTTGATAGCCATTTCTACCACTTTTAGCATTTCGTCTTTATTCATATCTGGGGATATTTTCACAAAAATCGGTTTTTGTATGTGGGAGCGTGCCATACTGAAAAGCTCTTGCACGAATTTCACATTTTGCAAATCACGTAAATGCGGTGTATTAGGCGAAGAGAGATTAAACACAAAGTAATCCCCCACTTCCATACAATCAAGCAATACATTCTCGTAATTCTTGAGCGAATCACTCTGCTCGATAATCTTATTTTTACCCACATTGATACCAATGGGTATGCTGTAAGGATAAAATTTTTTTAATCTATTCACAATTTTGAGTGAGCCCTCATTATTAAATCCCATTTCATTTTGCAAACTCCTCTCTTGCATATATCGAAAGAGGCGAGGCTTTAGATTCCCCTCTTGTGGTGCTTGAGTGATAGTGCCAATCTCTAAAAAACCAAACCCAAGCGCAGATAACCCCTTTACCATACTCGCATTCTTGTCAAATCCAGCTGCCAAGCCGATAGGATTATAGAATCTCATACCTGCCACTTCTGTATGCAAACTCTCATCAAAAACGCAATACCGCGACACTGCAAAATCCTGTATAAATGGTAAAGGCACGATATTTTTAAGCGTCCAACCCGCAAAATTATGCGCCTTTTCTGCATCAAGCTTAAAAAGATATGGGGATAACTTTTGATAAATTGACATAAAGCACCTCTGTAATTAAAATTTGGAGACAAAATAAAAGCATATTGTAGTAAAAAAAAATAAACTATTTGGTGGAGTGTAGGGGGGTCGAACCCCTGACCTCAACGCTGCCAGCGTTGCGCTCTCCCAACTGAGCTAACACCCCTAAAGTCTTAAAAAGCTTAGGATTTTGCCTTGTTATCGCTTAAAAGATTCTGATTTAGCTCATAATAATGCTTCAAATATACTTCGTGCATACTCTCTCGCAGCTTTTCATACCAATTTTCATCACTAAAATCTGGTGTGAAAGCCTCCATAAGCACCACTCTTGCAGTATTTGTCTGCACTGATATGGGTGAGCTATTATACAATTTGCGCGTGTCGATAAGCACTGCGGGCTGAATCCTAAGATTAAGCTTAGAAGCTAGAATCTTAGCCCCTGATTTGAAAGATAAAAACTCCTCATCTCCCTTACTCCTCGTGCCCTCGGGAAAAATGGCTATAGGGCGGTTTTGAGCAAGATGTCTTTTTGCTTCTTTAAGCAAATATACGATACTTTTTTTATCCTCTCTATCAATCAATATCATATCTGGAGCTTTGAGTGCATGTCCATAAACTGGAATCTCTCCTAGCTGTTTTTTCGCTACCCAACAAAGATTCGCAGGGTGATAGGATTCAAAATAAATAATGTCTGTAACACTTTGGTGATTTATTACAAAAAGCTGTGCGTCCTTGTCATACTCGCCGATACGCTCTACCTTTAAGCCATTCAGCGAAAAAAACCAGCGGCACTGCCTTCTTGCCTTTCTACCATTTTCCTTGTTACGCGTGAGGTAAATCTGCACAATAATAATAGGCAAATACAATGCAATTGAGAGTGTCGCCACTATGCCTCTAATTTTTGCTAACATATTCTTTCCTTATCCAACCAACTTTAGATTCTATCATTACCTTATAGTAGTCCTCATATTCCCCGATAATCGCCACGCGCGTAGGCACTTTGATAAGCTCTGTAATCGTAGAATTATGTGTGGGGACAATACTCACACTCGCACCTACCTGTGCCACGCCCGAAGTCGCGCTAAAAAATACATTATACCCGAGTAGCAAAACAAGCACGAGCAATGCAAACGCACTTACTTTACGCAATTTTTTAAATACAACCCACACGAGTATCACAAAGACAATAAGCCCACCCACAAGCAGATTCTTAAACATCAAAATGGTGTTGCGTGGCTTGATGTCTCCGCCCTCTTCAATGGTGTTTTGCAAGATATTAATAGGCAGATTGATATTTACAAACTGATGTTGAGTGATATTAAAATAGTCAAAAGAAAGCTGCCTTATGGATTTATCAAGCACAACATAGTAGATTCCATAAGTTACACCATCAACAACTTTACTATCCTCTAAACCTTGCATTGGATATTGGGCGATTTTCATCGTGTTTAAAACCGCGCCTATGCTTTCAAACTGAAAAATCACTATATTGTTATTCTCATCATATTCTTTTGCACGATAATCTACCACTTCAAAAGAATCCGCAATTACAGAAATATAATTTGCATTGCTCGTTAGTTCTACAGCCCGCAAAGTCGCACCCGGTGCTATAAGCTCCTCTTCATAGTCAGCAGAAACCACCTTTATTTTCAAGGGTGGTATCGTTACATCTTTACCAACAATGTTATACACATAGGTGCTAGAAAGCATACCATTGGTGTCACTTTGCCAAGAAGCATTTTTATTTTTCAATACTACATTATTTTTTGTGCTCATATCAAGCACATCAGTGCTTACAAGCTTCGCGCCAGAAAGAAGCGTGAGAGTATATTTTACCTCAATATTTTGCCCTACATAGAGACTTGTATCTGTCTTAGGAAAGGAGACATTGACATAGGCTATTTTTGGAGTGATATTTTCATTTTCCCCAGTAGCAAAGGCAGAGCTAATACCAGTAAGTAAAATCAGTAAAGCACATACGATATTTTTAAGCGCTCCGCTTGTTTTGAACATCATTATCTCATTCCTCATCTTAGATTCTATAAACCTCGATTCTATCGCCAAGAATTTAATCAATTTTTTAGAATCCATTCTCTTACAATCCTTTATGTGAAATCTGCAATAGATTATCAAGCATTGCTATGCCATCACGACTTCCCAATATGTTTTCAATCGCCCTTTCAGGGTGGGGCATCAAGCCAAATACATTTTTCTTTTTATTACAGATTCCAGCAATATTTGCCACAGAGCCATTGGGATTATCCACATATTCAAGCAGAATCTGTTCATTTTTACGCAAGGATTCTAAATTCGCTTCATCAATGAAATAATTGCCATCGGCGTGGGCTATGGGCAAATTTATCTCTTGATTGAGGCTGTAAGAGCGCAAAAAAGCATTGTCCTTATTGACAATTTTTAGGGTTTGCATTTGTGAAATGAAGTGTAAATTTATATTACGTTTTAAAGCCCCAGGCAAGAGTCTAGCCTCGCATAGAATCTGAAAGCCATTGCAAATGCCAAGCACATAGCCACCATTCAAAGCAAATTCCTTGATGGCTTTCATAATGGGTGAAAACTGCGCTATCGCCCCACAGCGTAAATAATCCCCATAGCTAAAACCTCCTGCTATCACTACCAAATGTGAATCTTGTGGTAAGGTTTCATCTTTGTGCCACACGATATGGGTCTTTGCACCAAGCATATCAAAAGCATATTGCGTATCAAACTCACAATTCGTGCCAGGAAAGCGGATAATAGCCACATTCATTGCAAAATCTCAATACTATAATCTTCAATCACAACATTTGCGAGTAGATTCTCGCACATATCCTGCACGAGTGAATGTGCCTTGTCCTTATCACTCTCCTGCAAGTCCAAAATAATCTCTTTTGAAAGCTTCACATTTTGCAAACTATCAAACCCGTGCGCACTTAGCGCGTGAAAAATAGCTTTCGCTTGAGGGTCAAGCACCCCCTCTTTCAAACAAACAAGCACTTTTACTTTCATTATTTGCCCTCTACATTAATTTATCACTTTTATGTTACGCCATTATGTCAAAATACGGCGCAAAACCTCTTCATACGCGACTTTCACATTACCCAAATCTTGTCTAAATCTATCTTTATCAAGCTTTTCATTCGTACTTTTATCCCAGAACCTACAACTATCAGGACTAATCTCATCGGCAAGAATAATATTCCCCTCATTATCACGTCCAAATTCAAGCTTGAAATCCACGAGTTTCAAATCCCTCTTATCAAAAAATGCCTTTAACACATCATTAACTTTACGCGCCTGCTCTCTTAAGATATGAATCTCACCCCGCTCTTTGATTAAGCCCAAAATCTCACAATGCTCATCGTTAATAAGCGGATCACCTAGTGCATCATCTTTGTAGTAAAACTCCACAAGTGGATAAGGAAGCACATTCCCCTCTTTTATACCTAAGCGCTTTGTGAGTGAACCAGTGGCAATATTGCGCGTAACCACTTCTATGGGGATAATACTTACCCTCTTGCATAACATTTTGTTATCGTCTGTTTGTTTTATGAAATGTGTTTTTATACCCTCTTTTTCCAAAAGCGTAAAAAGCAAAGTGCTAATGCGACAATTTAACGCACCCTTGCCAGATTCAGAACCTTTTTTCTCTGCATTAAAAGCAGTCAAGTCGTCTTTAAACTCCGCAAGTAGCACATTTTTATCATCTGTTTCAAAAAGTTTTTTACCCTTGCCTTCATAGAGCATATTTGTCTTTGCCATTATTTCCCCTTGTTGGTTAGTTTTGTAACGCCTATCACATCCCACGCCTTAAGTACATCAATCGCACTTTTAAGCTGAATGTCTTGATAAATCGCACTTTCACTTAGGACTTTTTTATCTTCATTGTCAGTTTTTGTCTTTGTATTTTGTTGATTGACTTTCTCAAGTTCCCCCTGCAGATGTCTCTTTAAATCAGATTCTTTAATATTGAAGTTATTTTCATTCTCCGGCGCAGCACCCGGATACACAATAATATCCGGTGTAACGCCCACAGCTTGAATCGTCCTGCCACTAGGAAGATAATATTTTGCCGTTGTGAGCTTCAAGCCCTCATTTTGGTCTATTTGCATAATGGTCTGCACACTGCCTTTGCCAAAAGTTTGTTCTCCGACAAGCACGGCACGTTTATGGTCTTGTAATGCACCTGCGACAATCTCACTTGCACTTGCACTTCCACCATTAACAAGCACAACAATAGGCACAGAAGCATAAGGAGCATTTGTTGCTCTATATTCAACGTTGTCATTTTTATTGCGTCCTTTTTGGGTAACAATCACACCATTTTTGATGAATAATCTACTCAAATCAACTGCTTGGTCAAGTGCTCCACCCGGATTATTACGTAAATCAAGCACAATACCTTTTACTTTACCCATTTGTTTGAGCGAGCTTAATACATTCCGCGTTACATTTTTATCAAACGATGCTACACGCACATATGCAAAATCAGTATCTTGAATCTTGCGCACCTTTACAAAATCCATCTTGATAATATCTCTTACAATACTAAAATTTAGAGGTTTTGCTTCACCCTTACGCACAATAGTAAGCTCCACCTTTGTGCGAGGTGTGCCACGCATAAGATTTACTGCATCATCAATACTCATATCAATCGTGCTTTTGTCATTTACCTTCACAATAACATCGCCACTTTTTAACCCTGCCTTGTCTCCGGGTGTGCCATCAACAGGTGCAATAATTGTCAAAGCACCATCTTTTAAGCCCACCGTGATACCAATGCCACCAAACTCACCATCAATATTGGCGCGCAAATCATCAAATTTTTTCTTATTAAGGTAGGTAGAATGTGCATCAAGATTGCTTAAAAGCCCATCAATTGCCTTATTCGCGATCTCATCAAAGCTTAGCTCATCGACATAATTTTCCTCCACAATAGCCATAATACGACGCAGTTTTTTGAAAGATTCTAATTTATTTTCTTGTGAATTTGGCTTAACTTTTTGTGTCTCATTAGCCACCAGCCCCACAAACAGCGCAGAACTTACCAACAATGAAATGATAATGCCCGATAAAACAACGCGCGATTTATTCATCATTATATTACCCTTGAAAATGTGATAAAAATTTAAAAGGCACCATTTTATCTCAAAAAAACTATATATTTTTTTAATTATGTAATTTTATTGTGAATGAAGTTTTTAGAATCTGCATAAATTACACAGCTAATATCATAATGAAATTCTTATAGAATACTAACACGAGCAGATTCTAAAGATTGTATTAGAATCTTTAGGTTATAATGCGCTCTTTTCTAAAAAAAAGCAAGATTTTATAGAAGGAATACTATGGGAAGAGCATTTGAATACCGCCGCGCCGCGAAAGAAAAGCGTTGGGACAAGATGAGTAAGGTTTTTCCAAAACTCGCAAAAGCAATCACTTACGCTGCTAAGGAGAGCGGTATTGACCCCACGATGAATGCAAAACTCCGCACCGCTATTGCAAACGCTAAGGCACAAAATATGCCAAAGGATAATATCGATGCCGCCATTAAGCGCGCAAGTGGCAAAGACGGCACTTTTAGTGAAATTACCTATGAGGGCAAGGCTGCTTATGGCGTGCTAATTTTTATCGAATGCACGACCGATAATCCCACGCGCACGATAGCAAACATCAAAAGTTATTTCAATAAAACCCCAAATGCAAATATCCTTACTAATGGTTCGGTGGATTTTATGTTTGCGCGCAAGAGTGTATTTGAATTTCGCACACAAGAAAATATTGCTGATTTAGAGCTCGCACTGATTGATTATGGATTAGAGGAGCTAGAGAGTGTAGAGGACGAAGAAGGGGTGTATTATATCGCCTATGGTGATTATAAGGACTTTGGCACCTTAAATGAGGGTTTTGAATCTTTAAAAATTCCTCTGCTTAAGGCGAGTTTGCAGAGGATTCCCACCTCTCCCATCACGCTTGATGAGATGCAAATGCAGGAGATTGAAAAGCTCTTAGATAGGATTGAGGAAGATGATGATGTGCAGGCGGTTTATACAAACATCCAATAAATAAAAAAATAAAGTAAAAAAGTAACCCGATGTTATGCTTTTGTAAAATATTTTTTTACCAAATAAGCTTTTTATTAGAATCTACACATTACAATCGCACTATCAAATGATGTATAAGGAATAAAATGAGCCATTCTACCTTTGAGCACCCATATTTTGGTGTTTTTATACTCTTTGTGCTAACCTGCATCGCTTTCACGCTCACGCTTCGTTTGCAACGCATTATCTCGCGCAAACTTGCTAAAAAAGAAAGAGAGAAACTCAAAGTCTCTACCTATGAGTGCGGACCAACTCCAGCAAAACAGCAAAACAGAATCTCCACGCATTTTTTTATCTTCGCCCTGCTTTTTGTGCTTTTTGATATTGAAGTGATTTTTATGATTCCGTGGGCTATTGATTTTAAGATTTTTGCATATATGGGGCTTGGCAACTTCGTATTTTTTGAAATGCTAAGTTTTATTGCGCTTTTAGTGATAGGATTCATTTATGCGTGGAAAAAAGGAGCGTTATCGTGGCAAAACATCAAGTAAATTATACACAAAGTGCAGGATTACCTATTGCGCTAAGTAGCGTGGATAAGTTCTTAAATTGGGGGCGCAGCAATTCATTATGGGGCTTAACCTATGGCTTGGCTTGTTGCGCAATTGAAATGATGGCAACAGGTGGGAGTCGCTTTGATCTTGATAGATTCGGTTCTATCTTTCGTGCCTCGCCTCGACAAGCGGATTTAATGATAATCTCTGGCACTCTTACTAAAAAACACGCTGAATTTGCCCGCAGACTTTATGACCAAATGCCTGAACCAAAATGGGTAATCTCTATGGGAAGTTGCGCTAATACCGGTGGAATGTTTAATACCTACTCCACCGTGCAAGGCGTGGATAGAATCATACCAGTGGATATTTATTTGCCCGGCTGCGCTCCTCGCCCGGAAACTTTGCAATATGCGATTATGGCTTTACAGCAAAAGATTCGCAAAAATAAAGCCATTCCACAAAAAGTACCAAAGCGACTTGTATAGCAAGGAGACAAAATGATACGACAAAATCCTCCTAAAGCCAACGCACAAAAAAGCGTGTATTATACGCACCGCTTTGATGTTACCCCTACATCACCAAGAATCCCGCTTGAGGGATTTGACAATGAGCTAAAAGCTATCAGCACACCCATTACAGAGAGCTACATAGAAAATGGCTTTGCAACACTTTGGGTGGAATCTACACAACTTCTCGCACTCATTGCCGAGCTTCACGCATTGGGTTATACCGCACTTACAGAGATGAGCGCGATTGATAAGATAGAGGAAAGCAATGAATTTGAATTATTCTACCTCCTTTTGAATCTCCAAGATACGAGCTCAAAACGTCTAAAAATCAAAACAAAAATCAAAAAAGGGCAAAATATCGCATCGGTTGCTTCACTCTTTAAAAGTGCAAATTGGAGTGAGCGTGAGTGCTACGATATGTTTGGCATTATCTTTGAAGGACATCCCTGCCTACAAAGACTGCTTATGCCACACGATTGGGTGGGGCATCCACTCCTTAAATCCTATCCTTTGCAAGGCGATGAATACGCACAATGGTATGAAATAGATAGAATCTTTGGTAAGGAATATCGCGAGATTATCGGCGCGGAGCAACGAGACAGCGCGAGAATTGATAGGCAAAATAGCAAAGACTTTGCAGAAATTGATTTTAATCTCACTTTTCAAGAGGAAAAAACGCCCCCACTCATCAAATCCCTCAAGACAAACACAAAATTAAAGGCGCGAAGATGAAGCAGAACTACACGAAATTAAAGCCGAATTTTGAAAATATCTTTTTTGAACAAGAGAATGATAAAATGGTGCTTAATTTTGGACCACAGCACCCCTCTGCACACGGACAATTACGCCTCATTTTAGAACTAGAACACGAAAAAATCATAAAAGCCACGCCTGATATTGGCTACTTGCACCGCGGTGTAGAAAAAATGGCTGAAAATATGATTTATAATGAATTTATGCCAACTACCGATAGACTTGATTATATCGCTGCTACGAGCAATAATTACGCTTTTGCTGCAGCGGTAGAAAAGCTCATCGGCGTAGAAGTGCCACTTCGGGCGCAAGTTATCCGCACAATGCTTTTAGAAATTAATCGCATTATCTCTCATATTTTCTTCCTTGGCATACACGGAATGGATGTTGGGGCTTTGTCTATTTTTTTATATTGCTTTATCGAGCGCGAGTATGGCTTGGATTTAATGGAGGATTATTGCGGGGCAAGACTTACGCACAATGCTATTCGTATCGGTGGCGTGCCACTTGATTTGCCCCATAATTTTATAGAGAGTGTAGAAAAATGGACACAGAGTGTGCTTAAAACACTTGATTTAGTGCGTGGATTACTCGATAAAAATAGAATCTGGCGCATTCGCCTTGAAAATGTGGGTGTGATTTCACAAGATTTTGTCAAGCAATGGAGTTTAAGTGGTATTATGGCGCGCGGAAGCGGTATCAAATGGGATATTCGCAAACACAATCCTTATGAGCTCTACTCACAGCTTGATTTTGAAGTGCCTGTAGCAAATGAGGGTGATTGCTACGCGAGGTATCAGCTCTATATTGAGGAAGTGTATCAATCGCTAAAGATTCTAAAGCAGCTCGTTGCTCTCTACCCTAGCACGAGTCCGGAAACTATGGCAAAAGATGCGCGCTACATCTCCGCACCCAAAGAGGATATTATGACGCAAAACTACTCACTAATGCAGCATTTCGTGCTTGTTACGCAGGGTATGCGCCCACCTGTGGGCGAAGTGTATGTACCTACTGAATCTCCCAAAGGTGAGTTGGGTTTCTTTATCCATTCTCAAGGCAGTCCCTCTCCTCATCGCCTCAAAATTAGAACCCCGAGCTTTTACCACACTGGTGCATTACAAGAGCTTTTAGTGGGACATTATCTCGCTGATGTGCCGACTATTCTTGGCTCGACAAATGTCGTTTTTGGCGAAGTCGATAGATAAAGGGGATTCTAATGAAACGATATGATTTGCGACATTTATCAAATGACTTTGAAAATCGCTTAAACGAGCTGTGTGATAGCCTAGAGAGTGGTGAGGTGGGGATTTTTCTTTTCGAGGTAAGAGATTTTGCAAATGTGCAAAAAGCTACTGATTGTATCCTTAATCGTGGTGATGAGTTGCTCAATAGCCTACGTTTTAACGAGGTGGATTGGAGTATCGTAGTAAGGAGGCAAAAGTGATACAATCCTTTGCTACACATATTTTTCAAACTTCACAAAAGCCTATAAAAAAGGATTTTGCAGACTATGATACAATCCTTAGCTTTGGTTACTTTTGGCACACCCTTCCTGCGGATAAGCAACTTTTTGTCCTACATCCGCTTTTTATCAATGAGAGTAAAGCTATAAAATCTTTGCGCTATGAAGTTGGCACGGAATTTGGCGTAATGTGGCTTCTTGCCCACACGCTTTTACATCTGCTTGAAGGCGAATATTCTAAAACAAATGAGCTTCAAACATCGCTAGAGCAAGTAGATATGGGTTATCTATCTTCTGAAACCAATCTCGCTGAAGAGGAACTAGAGTTTATCACACAACACACACAAGTTTCAAAAAAAACCCTTGCACTCGTGCTTGGCACTGAACTAGCCTTTCACCCAAATGCAAGGGATATTGCCTTGATATGTGGCATACTCGGTAAGAGCAGGCATATTGATATTATTATGCCAGAGATTTTAGATTCTCATATAGATTTTAAAAACACCTCAAATAGCACAGATTCCAAAGCACAGAATACTTTGCAAATATGTGAGGATTTGCCTGAATCCAATGGAAATTTTATATATGTTTTGCCCTATTCAAATAGCGCAGTTAGCAAAGATTCTATAAATACACTTACACTTCCGCCACTCTTTGCCCCCGCGCTCAAGCTCAAATCCAAGCAGCACATTACCCTTAGCTTTGAATCTAACCGCATTGATGCCGTGTGTGAGTGTGATAACACCAAAAAAGGCACGATTGCTATGCTTTATACTTCCACGCTAAACAACATAGGCTATCCTTATAAAAAAGTCGAGGTGATACTATGAATAAAATTACTATCACAATCAATGGACGCACACTCTCGTGCAATGAGGGCGAGAGTATCCTGCAAATCGCGCGTAGAGAGGGCATAGAAATCCCCACTATTTGCTATCTCTCCGGCTGCTCGCCCACTATGGCTTGTAAGCTCTGTATGGTGGATATTGATGGCAAACGCAATTATTCTTGCAACAGCAAGGCAAAAGAAGGTATGAATATCCTCACGCACACAGAGGAAATTAATAAAGAGCGCAACGCTATTATGCAAAGCTATGATGTGAATCACCCCTTGCAATGTGGTGTTTGCGACAAAAGCGGGGAATGCGAGCTACAAAACTACACGCTTAAAATGAAAGTAGAATCACAAAACTATCACATCAAAGAAAACCATAAAGCACATAAGTCGTGGGCAAAGGCAGTCTATGACCCAAATCTTTGCATTATGTGTGAGCGTTGCGCGACCACCTGCAAGGATAATCTAGGTGAGGCAAATCTCAAGGCTCAAAAAGCTGATTTAAACGCGGTCGATAGCGCATTGTGGAAAGATTCAATGCCAAAAGATGCACTAAGCGTGTGGTCGCGTAAGCAAAAGGCACTCATTGATTTCGTGGGCGATACACCTTGTTTTGACTGTGGTGAGTGTATTAGCGTGTGTCCTGTGGGGGCTTTAAGCACAAATGACTTTAAATATAAGGCGAATGCGTGGGAGCTCAAAAAGATAGAATCTACTTGTATCCACTGCCCTATGGGCTGTAAGGTTATCTATGAGGTGCGCCATAATGATACACTCGGCACACCGCATATTTATCGTGTAAAAAATGATTTTTACTTTAACCCTATTTGCGGTGCGGGGCGATATGGCTATGATGTGAGCTCAAGTGTGAATCCAAGTCAAAATCTCCAAGCTGCGATTGATGCGTTCAAAAAAGCCACAAGCATTAATGTGGGCAATCAAACAACCAATGAAGAAGCGTTTGTACTTAATCACATCGCCAAGATTCACAACTGCACCTTACATAATGAGGAAGCGCTACATTTCAAGCACTTTATCAACGCATTTCTTACCCACGTGCAAAAAGCCACGCTCAACAATCTGTCACATTTTAAGGAAGCCCAAAATGTGGTGATTATCGGTAGTGCGATAAACTATGAAGTGCCTACTTTGCGTTATATGTTGAATAACAAATTAAGGATTTCTAAAGGTTCGCAAGCGGTGTATATGCACCCATTAAGTGATAGCCTCATACAAAATCTAAGCAAGAATCTTAGTAGCATAAATTACCACCCAAACGCTCTTAATGTGGCTGTGGGGAGCTTAGCCCTTGCTTACTTGCTTACAAATCCAGATAAAGATTCGCAAACACAAACGCTTGAGGAGATAATAAAGCCAATCCTTGAAAGCAAGTGCATTACGCAAACACCGGTGCAAAAAGAGGTGAAAAAGACAATCACAACAACAAACGAGGTGGGAGAGGAGATAAGCACAGAAACCACAGAAATTGTTGAGGAGATGAAAGAGGAAGTTACCTATAAAGCTTTGAGTGATGCAAATATCAGCAGCGAACATTTAGCCGCCTTAAGTTTGGTATGCCAAAATCAGCCTGTAGTGGCGATTGGTGCAGATGTGTATGCGGATTCACAAGCGCAGGTTTTAGCCAAAATACTCGGTATTTTAGAATCTAAAGGCTTTATCAAGGTGCTTCTTGTGCCACCATTTGCAAATGCGCTAGGACTAGCGATGATTTGCAACCTAAGCCCTAAGAAACAAAAAAGCGAAAATAGCTTTAGTGTCGGTTATCGCACCAGTGGCGATTTTGTGTGTGAATCTAATTTTATCAACACAGATTCTCAATCTAGCAAAAGCTCCACATCTTGCGTAGATTCTAACATAAGCGAATCTAGCCCCAAAGAATACGCACACACGGAGGATTTTACGCAAAAAATTGCGCCAGATTTTATCCTCCCAGCAATTAATCAATTAGAGGGCACTTACACAAGCATAGATTCTAGAATCTTACCTCTTAAACCTGCCCTACCTTTCAAGGGATATGATTTGAGCGATATTGCTAAAGCGTTTGATATGAAAGGCGATTATTTGATTGATTACACGAGCCTTATTTGTGGCTGTGAATTTGATGATTTTGATAATAGATTCCTAAATGATGGCACAGATATGCGAGGCTATCGCTTTAAGTCCTTATCTATCACGCCACTTATGGGTGAAGAATCTAAAGCACTTATCTTGCCAGATATCAAATCCTACAACGCGTATGCACTCAATTCTCCCTCGCAGTTTAATGCTTACACAGCACACAGCGTGCATTTACAAAATAAAGTCGGCATTTATGTAAGTGCAGTATTTTTAGAGGAGCTTGGGCTCAAAGAGGGCGAGTGTGTTTGCCTCACAGATTCTGTAAATGAAGTGCGCGGGGTGGTGTTTGTCGATTATCGTCTCAACACATCTTGCTTCCTTGTTAGCCCATTACTTCGTGGCGCAGAGCAGATTTTTGCCTCGCATTCTTGGGCGAATTTACATATTACACATAAGGATTAAAAATGAGTGATTTGACAGGTGGCATTATTGAGACAATCTTAAAAATTATCGTTGTCCTGCTTATTTTCTCTGCACTCGCAGGGTTTGGCACATATTTAGAGCGTAAGATACTGGGATTTTTTCAAAGACGCATAGGACCAAACTATGTGGGACCCTATGGTTTATTGCAAGTGCTTGCTGATGGCATCAAACTCTTTACCAAAGAGGATATTATCCCCCAAAATGCCATTAAACCTATTTTTATCCTTGCGCCATCACTCGCTGCAATTACCGCATTTGTCGCTATGGCACCTATACCCTTTTTCCCTCAATTTGAGCTTTTTGGACACACGATTACACCTATTATTTCTGATATCAATGTGGGGATTCTGTTTATCTTAGCTGTGAGCTCCTGTGGTATCTATGCACCACTCCTTGCCGGACTAAGCTCGGGGAATAAATGGTCGCTCATCGGTGGTGCAAGGGCAGCTCTACAATTTTTAAGCTTTGAAGTGATTACTTTTCTTTCTCTCCTCGCGCCACTTATGCTCGTTGGCTCGTTATCGCTCATAGATATAAACGCCTATCAGCAAGGCAATATGCTTGATTGGCTCATTTTTAAACAACCTCTCGCTTTCGTGCTTTTCATTATTGCCGCCTATGTAGAGCTTAACCGCACGCCTTTTGACTTGCTCGAGCACGAAACCGAGCTGACTGCAGGGTTTGCGACCGAATACAGCGGCTTAAAATGGGGAATGTTTTTTATCGGTGAGTATGCAAATATGTTTGCCACTGCCTTTATCTTAAGTCTCATATTTTGTGGAGGATTTAACGACTGGGGCTTTATCCCCGGTGGCATTGCGATTTTACTCAAGGTTTGCTTTTTTATCTTTTTATTTATGTGGGTAAGGGCGACATTCCCGCACGTGCGCCCCGACCAGCTTATGCGTATGTGCTGGAAAATTATGCTTCCTCTCGGGTTGCTTAATGTGCTCCTCACTGGCTGCATTTTATTATTTTAGGAGATGTGAATGAAAAAAGATTATTATGTCTTAGCACCTCGCAAAAATCGTGAAAATCAAGCCTTTCTCACGCGCGTAGCTATAAGTATCAAAACAACTCTAGGGCTTGATCTTTTTGCTGGACTCAAAAGATCTTTTGGCGCATTTTTATCTCCAAAAGTAACGATACACTATCCGCTAGAAACTGCACCATTAAGTCCAAGATACCGTGCAGTGCATACATTACAAAGACTTTTAGAATCCGAAAATGAGCGGTGTATTGGCTGCGGACTATGTGAGAAAATCTGCACGAGCAACTGCATACGAATCCTTACCAATAGAGGCGAGGACGGGCGCAAAAAGATTCTAAATTATAGTATCAATTTTGGACGCTGTATTTACTGCGGACTATGTGCGGAAGTTTGCCCAGAGCTTGCTATCGTGCATAGCGGGAGATTTGAGAGCGCAAGCGAACAGAGGGCACTTTTTGGAAACAAAAGCACACTTTTAGAATCTACCTCCTCGCCAATAGAATTTAGCGGCTTTGGCTCTGTATCCTTTAACGCTGATACGCGCGTGAAACAGACGCCGCTAAGCGAAATTGTAGAAAAACAAATTGCTTTGCAAGATTCACAAATCCTTACACAAGAAGATAATCAAACTAGCAGTGCAACATCTCCTGCACAAGAGACAAAGCAAGACAAACAGGAGGGCAAAGATGTTTGAGAGTATAGCATTTTATCTCTTTAGCACATTATGTATCGTGAGCTTTCTTATCGTTGTTTGCTCATCGCAGATTTTATACACAATGACAGCTCTTGCGAGTGGAATGGTTTTTGTCGCTGGTATATTTTTTGTGCTTGATGCGGAATTTTTGGGTGCGGTGCAGATTGTTGTCTATGGAGGCTCGGTAGTTGCTCTATATGCGTTTGCAATGATGTTTTTTGATAGCTCAAAGCAAGTAGTGCAATCTCGCAAAAATGAATGGGTGGCTTGCGTGCTGTGTGTGGGAATTGCCATAGTGCTTGTTGGGGCATTTGGTATGCCACTTGTGGGGAATAATCTCGAAACTATTGCGGATTCACAAAAGCTTATCGATATAGCAGATATGAATAATATTCAAATGATTGGCTATGTGCTTTTCACAAAATATCTTATACCTTTTGAAATTGCCGCTTTTATGTTGCTCGTGGCTATGGTGGCAGGAATTGTATTAAGTGTAAAAAGGAGCGAGAATGGTTAGTATTAATCACTACTTGAGTTTAGCGGCTATATGCTTTTGCATAGGACTTTTTGGCATATTAAGGAGGCGCAATATTCTTATGTTGTTTTTTTCTACTGAAATTTTGCTCAATAGCGTCAATATCGGCTTTGTTGCCGTGGCTTCATATCTTAATGACCTACAAGGCGAAATTTTCGCACTCTTTCTTATTGCTATTGCCGCAGCAGAAATCGCTGTGGGCTTGGGACTTGTAGTGATTTGGTACAAAAAGCATCGCACACTTGATGTCAGCACTTTAGAAACTCTCAAAGGATAGCATAATGATACCTACAAGTGAAACACTCGTGCAAATGGTGTATATAGCACTTTTTGCCCCACTTATTGGTGCGGTTTTTAGCGCGTTTTTTGGACATATGCAAAAATGTATGATTGCGGGTATCGTGCCTACACTCCTACTTTGTGTGTCTTTTATCGCCTCGCTTTTACTTTTTATTGCTGTGTATCAAAGCGAAGTCATCGTTTATATCGATTTTTTAGATTGGATTGAAGCGGGGGATTTTTATAGCTCATTTGGCTTTATGGTTGATAGCATAAGCGTGAGTATGATGGTTGTGGTGAGCTTTATCTCCACAATGGTGCATATTTATTCTATTGGCTATATGAAAAATGATAAAGGATTCAATCGTTATTTTAGCTATTTGAGTGCGTTTGTATTTTCGATGATGTTGCTCGTAATGAGCGATAATCTCTTGGGACTCTTTGCTGGTTGGGAAGGTGTGGGACTATGTTCGTATCTCCTCATTGGCTTTTGGTATGAAAAAGAGAGTGCAAATTTTGCCTCCATTGAAGCCTTTGTGATAAATAGAATCGCCGACCTCGCCCTTATTATTGGTATTTTTCTTATTGTATATCATTGCGAAAGCCTCAAATATGGAGAAATCTTTCTCGCATTACAAAACGAGCAGTTTGATTCAAGTCTGCTTATGTGGGTTGGTGCATTGCTCTTTATAGGTGCTATGGGTAAATCCGCGCAGTTTCCATTCCACACTTGGCTTGCTGATGCGATGGAGGGTCCAACGCCTGTATCCGCGCTTATCCACGCGGCAACAATGGTAACCGCTGGCGTGTATCTGCTCGTGCGCACAAATCCACTCTATCAAATGATTCCCGATGTAGGTTTTTTCATCGCTTCACTCGGCGCATTTGTGGCAATTTTTGGCGCGAGTATGGCACTTGTAAATAAAGACCTAAAGCGCATTATCGCCTATTCTACACTTTCGCAACTCGGCTATATGTTTGTCGCTGCTGGGCTTGGGGCGTATTGGATAGCACTTTTCCACCTCATCACGCACGCATTCTTCAAATCCCTGCTATTCCTTGGTGCTGGGAATGTAATGCACGCTATGGACGATAAGCTTGATATTACCAAAATGGGTGGTTTGCATAAACCGCTACGTTATACGATGATTCTAATGTCTATTGCCTCTGTGGCATTGGCTGGAATCTATCCATTTGCAGGTTTCTTCTCAAAAGATTTAATCCTCGAAGTCGCCTTTTCACAGCATACATTTATATGGACTATTTTATTTATCACTGCGCTTTTCACAGCATTTTACAGCTTTAGACTGCTTATGCTCGTATTTTTCGTGCCTAAAAACCACGCGCAACACCCACACGAGGCGTATTTATATATGCTCCTTGCAATGTTACCACTTGCCATTCTCTCTATGATTGCCGGGCTTAGTGGGGTGCTTTCAAACTTCTTAAGCACACACTTGCCCTATGAATTGCCAGAATTACCAGCCCAAACGCATTTGCTCCTTATTGGTGCTACCTTAACCCTCGTGTGCCTTATAGCCCTATTCAGTATTATCAAATACGCCAAAGGCGGCTTTAGTAGCTTTTGGGAGCGAACATTTATCTATAAGATTCTTATTAATAACTACTACATACCAAAGCTTTATGAGATTTTTTTCATAAAGCCCTATCAAAAATGCGCCTATTTCCTATGGCAAAAAGTAGAATTAGGCATTGATTATTTTGCAGATTCTATTGCATACTTCTTAAAAGCATTAGGAGGCAAACTCTCACTCGTGCAAAATGGCTCACTAACGCGTATGCTGACACTTATGATTATAGGATTAGGTATTTTGCTCTGTGTATGTGTGTGTTATTTTACTTGGAGGCAGTTATGAATTATCTTTTAAGTATTATTATCTTTTTTCCGGCTTTTGCCGCGGTGATTCTATATGTATTAAAAGGCGAGAAAGGTCGCGTTTTTGCGATTATTGTCGCCGCACTCGAACTGCTCTTTGTATTGCTTTTGTGGAGTGAATTTAATATTAATTATGGTGGGATTCAGTTTTATAGTCACATAGAAATCATTCATTCCTTTGGTGTAGCCTATGCTGTGGGCGTTGATGGCATTTCACTCTTTCTTATCACGCTCAATGCGCTTCTCACACTCTTTGCTTTATCGCTTTTTAAATATATCAAAACCTCTATTGCTATTGCGGTTTTATTCCTTGAAAGCATTATTATGGGTGTGTTTAGCGCACTTGATGTAATGCTCTTTTACATTTTTTGGGAGTTTTCATTGCTTCCCGTGCTTTACTTACTTGGCATTTGGGGAGGTGAGAAGCGAATCTACGCTGCCATTAAATACTTTGTCTATGCCTTTGGCGGTTCAATCATTATGCTCGTGGGAATTTTGTATTTCGCCTATCAATACAAGCTCTTTATGGGTGTGTGGAGCTTTAACCTCCTTGATTGGTATCAAATCTCTTTTAATACACAGCTCCAAAAATGGCTTTTCCTTGCATTCTTTATCGGTATGGCAGTGAAGATTCCACTCTTTCCACTTCATTCGTGGCAACCACATACCTATACGCAAGCACCGATGATTGGCTCTGCACTCCTATCGGGCGTTGTGAGTAAAATGGGAACTTACGGGCTTTTGCGCTTTGTCTTACCTCTTTTTCCAGACGCGAGTAGCTGGGCTACTCTTGTCGTAAGCATTATATGTGTAGGTATGGTCGTCTATGGCGCAATGTTAAGCCTCGTGCAAAAAGATGCAAAAACCCTCTTAGCCTATGGCTCTATCTCGCATATGGGTATCATCGTGCTAGGACTTTTTTCGCTCAATACAGAGGGATTAAGCGGGGCTGTATTTTTTATGATTTCACACGGACTCGTGGTAGCTACACTCTTTTTCCTCGTAGGTGCTGTGTATGAGCGCACACAAACGCAACAAATATCACAGATTCAAGGACTTGCCCATAGTATGCCAAGGCTTAGCAGCACATTTGGTATTGTAATGATGTGCTCTTTGGGACTGCCATTGACTATGGGATTCGTGGGCGAGGTGCTCTGCCTCTATGGGATTTTCCAAGTCAATCCAATCATCGCATTTTTAGCCGGAAGTAGCTTCTTTGTGGGTGCAATTTATATGCTCGTGCTCTTTAAAAGAGTATTTTTAGGCAATATATCTCCTACACATAGCACCCTCAAAGACTTTAATCTAAGGGAAAAAATCGTGTTTGCACCTATTGTGGCTATTATTATCTGCTTTGGTGTGTATCCTAAGCCACTGCTTAATCCTATTAGCACGAGTGTGCAGACGCTACTCCCCATACTTACGCCGACAAATCCTAGCACCACGACAGAGCGCAATAAAATGGGAGAGCAAAATATCTTTATTTACAAAAGCGCCCCCGATGATTTTGACGAAGGGGTACTTGTTATCCCAAACATAGGAGATTAAAATGCCAGAATCTATGAATTTTTCTTTCACACAGCTAAATGTAGCACTTCTTATCCCTATGTGTATTTCGCTCGTTGGCGGCATTGTGTTGCTAGGGGTTGGGATTTTCAATAAAGCAAAATCGCGCGAGTTGTATATTGCCATTAGTATGCTTTTTGTAATTTTGAATCTTGGCTTTTTGTTCCTCGAGGGTAGCCCACAACCCCAGCTTGGATTCTTTAATCTCCTGCTTGTTGATGGTATTTCAATCCTCGTGCAGATTCTAATCCTACTCTCTAGCTTTATTATCTTGCTTTTTTTAATGCACAAAAATACGCGGACAGAGACACAAGGCGCAGAGTTTTACGCGCTCTTGCTCTTTGCTATCGCCGGATTTGGCTTTATGGTATCAAGTGAGAATCTTATCCTTATCCTCCTAGGCTTAGAATGCGCTTCTTTAAGTATTTATACGATGATTGCGCTTCATAACAAAACTTCGGCATTTGAAGCGGCGATAAAATATTTTGTGCTTGGCGCATTAGCCACAGCTTTATTTGCTTTTGGTGCGCTCCTTTTATACGCGGCTACGGGTAGCTTAGAGATTTCGCGCATTAGTGTGTTTTTGCAGGAACATACCTATGAGCCTCACACTCTCGTGTATGCGGGATTTGTATTCCTACTCGTTGCGCTAGGATTCAAAATCTCTATCGTGCCTTTCCACACTTGGGGACCAGATGTGTATGAAGGCTCAAATGCCCTTCTTACAGTGTTTATTGCCATTGTACCAAAGATTGCCACACTTGGCGTGCTGATTAGAATCTTTGGTATCTTTATCCACGCTCACAACCCATTTGTAGAATATACGCTCTATGTAATGATAGCGCTCACAATGACTATACCAAACCTCATAGCACTCGTGCAAAAAGATGTTAAACGTATGTTAGCTTATAGCTCCATATCACATTCTGGTTTTGTGCTTAGTGCTATTCTTATCGATGCTCCGGGCATTGTATTTTTGTATTGGTTCTTCTTTGTCTTTGCAAATCTCGGCGTATTTGGCATTTTATGGCTCTACATAGATTCTAGAAATAACGACACTTCCCATAGCTTTGAATCTTTAAGCGGTTTAATAAAGACAAATCCCACTCTTGGGGCTTTGCTCTCGCTCCTTATGTTTGCACTTGGTGGCATTCCACCCTTTTGTGTATTCTGGGGGAAAATGTATCTTATGCAGGCAGTGCTCAATACAGATTACATAATCCTAGCTCTACTTATGGCATTTAATAGCACTCTCGCAGCATTTTACTACCTCAAAGTTGTCGTGTATGTCCTCGCTAAAGAGCCCAAAGACGCTGTGCCTTATCGCGTAGAAATGGAGACTTCTAGCATATTTGCCCTAACCATTACCGCCATTATCAGTTTGTGCTGTATATTTATGGTCCAAAATTTGCTTGAAGTTGTAGCGACTTATATAGGAAATAGTGGCTTTTAGGTTTTGCTTTTAGCCACTTTAGGAGTGCGTGTGCGAAAATTTGTGGTGGCTTTGTGTCTTTTGCCTTTGTGTGCTTTTGGACTTGATGTTACTATTAACTATGGTAAAGAGTCAAAAGAATATTTCTCTGTGCTCAATATCGCCCACACCGACCCACTAGAATGCAACGAAAATCGCAACACACAAGACGAAGTAACCTATGTTGTATGCACCATTGAACGCACACCTGTTGCGAGTTTTTCCCCTACTCAAACACTCTTTTTTCACTTTTGGAGTCGCGTAGTCGATGGCAGATTCTATTTATATATCGAACCAGTACATAAAATGAAACTTTTTGCCACACCAAAAGACCTAAAAACTGCTACACTTATCACAAAAGAGCAGCCAACCAAAAGCGCGGCGTGGCAAATCATAGGCTACAAAAATGAGATTCCATTTCTCAATGACTATACCCAACAAGCAAAGCCAAGGGGGCTAAACTTCCCTATCAAAATTATTAAAAATAATAAACTATTTTTTAATGACCTTGATATTAATCGAGGACCTTTGCGCTATGATGAGGGAGAGGATTTTGCCACATACACGCAGATTAAAAATCTTATGAAAAATCACGCACACATAGAGGCAGTAAAACTGATTGATGAAACGCTGATTGCCTATCCTAAGACTATTTTTGCCAAAGACTTGCTGCTATTCCGCCTCCGCGCATTAGAGCATTTTGACTCAACCGAAAATAGTGATATGATTGTCGATATGGGGACAAAATGGATTAAAAAGTATCCCACAGATTCAAATGTCCCCGAAGTGCTCTACTATCTAGGCAATGCCTATGCGGATATGAGAATCACAGATGAGGCTAAATATTATCTCGAGCGACTCATTAGCGAGTATCCACAATCTCACTATATGCCCTTGGCAAAAATGTCCCTTGCAAAATATTTTCATAGTGGGCAAGACGCAAATGTCGCCACTAAGCTTTTCGCACAAGCCTACCAAGAGGCAAAGGATTTAGACAGCGCAAGTGCGGTAGCCATAGAATGGAGTAAATTTCACTTGCTTAATGGCGAGAAGGCACAGGCACAAAAACTTGTTGAAACTATGCTCAAAGTGAATCCAAGCTATATCACCAAATACCCGATTAAAAGCTATGAATATTTGAAGCTCTTGGCAGAGGAACAGCTATATGCAAGTGCTGCGAAGCTTGGCGAGTATCTCTACGAGCATATCCTCAGTGATGATATAAGCAAAGAGGATTTGCTTAATAATGTAAGCCTATGGTATCAGTCTGCAAATGATGTGCAGGACGCACACAGAATTAATAAAATCTTTTTACAAGAGTTTGAGCATCGCCCTTTGGCAGAGGAGATAAAGGATAGGGATGACAAGCTACTTTTTGCACTTGTGAGCAATGAGGAATCGGCTTCTAAAATAAAAAAATATGATTATATCATTGAGCAATACCCCAATACACCAGAGCAAGAAAAAGCCTTTATACTTAAAGCACAGACTTTATTTGATGAGGGCAAATATAGTGAAGTTTTAGCCCTAAAAAATAATCTCAAAGATCAAAGTATTGTCGCACAAAGCTACAAGGCTATGCTAAGCCTTGCCCTCAAGGAAAAAGATTGCAAAAATGTGGCTAATATCTTTTTGCAATACCAAAATGTGAGTATCAAGGAGGATGAAAAAATGCCACTCTTTGACTGCCTCTATGCCCTCGCTCTTAATAAAGAAGCAGCAAAAATCTCGCTCAATATGGCAGCAGAAGCTAAAGATTTATCAAAAAAGCTAGAGTGGCTTTACAGAGATAGTCTCAACTTTGCCAAACTAGGTGATAGCAAAAGCACTGCAAGGGCTGGGCGAGACGCGCTAGAGATTGCTAAGAATTTGCAAAAAGCGCAATATTATGATGTTGGATTCACACTTTTTGACGCACTAATAAAACTTAATGATAAAGAGGGTGCGCTACAAACCTATGCTTTCTTAAAGCAAGCTCTAGCGGACGACCAAAGAATGTTTGCTGTGAATCTCACACTACTCAAAAATGCGGAGGCACAAAAAGACGAAATGGGAATTGATATTTACGCAAAGGATATTTTGCGCCTACAAAAGCTCATAAAGGATAATGCGGATTCTCCATATGTAGATTTTGCCCTCGCACAAAGTTATATCCGCACACAGCGTACAGATGAGGCAATTAGTGTGCTTGATGATTTGCTACAAAAGAATATAAGCGATGATGATAAACAAAAGACTTTGTATCTCAAAGGCTCATTACTCAAAGCACAAGGCAAAGATGCACAAGAGAGCTTCAAGCAATGTGAAGCGATACGATATGAGGGTGCGTGGAGAAGCCTTTGTGTTCAAGCATTAGACATACTCAAAGGCAATGAGTGATGTATAACTTTACAGACGAGCAGTTACATAGATACTCGCGACATTTTCGCTTGAGGGAGTGTGGATTCAAAGGTCAGGGAAAGATTTTAGAATCTAATGTGCTTATCGTGGGTGCTGGAGGGCTAGGCTCTCCTGTGGCACTCTATCTCGCTGCTGCTGGTGTGGGGCATATAGGCATTATCGATGAAGACAATGTTGATTTAAGCAATTTGCAAAGGCAGATTATCCACACTACTGCGGAGGTAGGCACTCCAAAAATAGAATCTGCTAAGGCAAAGATTCTCGCACTTAATCCGCATATCCAAATCACAACCTACTCCGCTATGCTAAATGCGAGTAATGCGCTAAGTATCTTGGGTGCTTATGATGTGATTGTCGATGGAAGCGATAATTTTGCAACAAAGTTTCTTATCAATGATGCGTGTGTGCTACTTGATAAGCCTTATTGCTATGGTGGAATTTTGCGCTTTAGTGGGCAAAATATGAGTATCAAGCCAAGACAAAGCGCGTGCTATACTTGTGTTTTTGATAGCCCACCGAGCGAAGGAAGTGTGCCAAATTGTGCAAGTGCTGGGGTTTTTGGCAGTGTTGCTGGAATCGTAGGAAGTATTCAAGCCACAGAAGTGCTAAAAATCATTACAGGTATTGGCGAACCGCTCTATAATCAGCTCCTTAGCTTTGACGCACTCACAATGAATTTCCGCAAAATCAAGCTAAAGCGCAATGAAAACTGCCGTGTATGTGGCTCAAATGGCATTACACAACTTAAGGATTATGAAAGCAATCAATGCGAATTAAAATAAACACTTGTAGATTCTAAGAATCTTGTGCCTTATAAGAAATAAAGGATAAAAATGGAACTTACACATCTTAACAAGCAAAACAATCCAACAATGGTTGATGTGAGTAATAAAGACATTACTACGCGCGAGGCTTATGCAAGTGGTGTTATCTCAATGAGCGAACAAGCCTTTGAAGCAGCGATAAACCACACCGGAAAAAAGGGGAGCATTACACAAACTGCGATTATTGCTGCGATTATGGGAAGCAAAAAGACAAGTGAGCTTATCCCGATGTGCCACCCGCTTATGATAAATAAAATCAATGTAGATATAACCCCAAATCCCACTAAGCACTCTATCACGCTTGGTGTTTTAGTAAAATGTGAGGGTAAAACAGGTGTAGAAATGGAGGCACTCACGGGTGTGAGTATCGGGCTTTTAACAATCTATGATATGCTTAAAGCCATTGATAAGTCTATGGTTATAAGCGATATTTGCCTGCAATCAAAAAGCGGTGGTAAAAGTGGGGATTATAAACGCATACATTCCAAAGCCACGAGAAAAAGCTCCAAGA
Source organism: Helicobacter typhlonius (assembly GCF_001460635.1). Lineage (NCBI taxonomy): Bacteria > Pseudomonadati > Campylobacterota > Epsilonproteobacteria > Campylobacterales > Helicobacteraceae > Helicobacter > Helicobacter typhlonius. The sequence continues at coordinate 718,376 of NZ_LN907858.1, read as the reverse complement.
AGGATTCTAAAACCTCTTTAGAATCTAAAGCTTCAAGCTCACATAGCGAGGATTCCAAAAATGGCTGAATCTACGCTTATCGCCGTGTTTTGTGGAATTGCGGGGCTAGTGTGTGGCGCATTTGGTGCGTGGATATGGCACAAAAAGGCATTGAAAACCTTGGAATCCGCACATAATGAAAAAATACAAAATCAAATACTTGAAAACCAAAGCCTATCGGTTGCCCTTGCTGAATCTAAGGGCATTATCACCTCTCTGGAATCTGCCTTTACGCAAAGATTCGCAGATTTAGAAAAGGGCTTTGAAACTCGTCTAGCAGAACAAAAGGTGCATTCGCAGGATATGCTACACAGACTACAAGAGCAATATACACTCACACAAGAAGAAATACAAAAAAATGAGGAAAGGAGTAAGCAGGAGCTAAGTAATGCTTTTAAGGCTTTGGGCGCGGAGATTCTTAGTCAAAATACACAAAACTTTAAGCAGGAGCAAAGCCTCTCTTTACAGCCGCTTAAAGATGAGATTATGCGATTTACAAAACAGCTCAATGATAACCATACCTCTGCACTCACACAACATACTGCCTTGCAAACACAAATCGAGCAACTAAGCAAACTCAATATGCAACTTTCCACTGACGCACATAATCTCACAAATGCCCTCAAAGGCGAGAACAAGACACAGGGAAATTGGGGAGAGGTGATTTTACAAAGGGTATTTGAAAATAGCGGATTGCAAGAGGGTCGCGAGTATGAACTGCAAGTGGATATGCGTGATAACAATAATGACAAGCTCCGCCCTGATGCGATTGTGAAATTACCCAAAAGTGGCGATGAGCAGCGATGTGTGGTAGTCGATGCCAAAACTTCACTAATTGCATATGAGAGGCTGTGTAACGCGCAAGATAAGCAGGAAAGAGTCTTGGCACAAAAAGATTTGGCAGATTCTATAAAATCCCATTTCAAAGGCTTAAGCTCCAAAAATTATCAACAATACACACAAGGACAAAAACTTGATTTTGTGCTAATGTTTATCCCTATTGAGGGAGCGTTTTTAGAGGCTATGCAATATAATCCTATGCTTTATGATGAGGCATATCAAAAAGGTGTGGTGCTTGTCTCACCCACGACTATTATGGCGGTGCTAAAGATTATCTGCAATCTATGGGAGATTGAGCATCGCAATAAGTATGCCGATGCAATATTTGACGAGATTAAAACACTTTTTGACCGCATTGAAAAGTTTTACAATGAGCTAGAAAGGCTTGGGGGCAATATTGATACGATGAAAAAAACTTATGATGGTGTGATGACTAAATATAATGGAAAACAAGGTATCGCTAAGCCAAGCAAAAATATTCGCAATCTGCTTAGGGGCGCGGAGACACGGAATCTTGCAGATTCCATAAATACAAATTATGCGCTCGGTAATGACAATGAAGTTTAATGCTTAGGTGATAAACAAGAGGGCAACTATTCTTTCAGTCTCAACACTTTATTTAGAATTTTTATCGAATGGTAATCGCCTCAAATATGCTAAAATCACCCTTTTAACACCTTTTACTTTTGTGAGAAAATGCCTTTTATTAGTGCGGATTCTATGCAAAATAAAAAGGTGATTTCCACTGATTGCCTTAAAAACTAAAATCAATAAACTTTTTATTGAATAATGCAATGTATAATAGGTGTATAAATGTCGTTATGTCGCATAGGTGCGCTTTAGTGGCGTTTAAACTAAACATAAGGAGCTTATTATGGGTAAGTATATAGAATTGAGTAATGATAACTTTGACGCAGAGGTTATGGGTAGTGGCGTTGCGCTAGTGGATTTTTGGGCACCTTGGTGCAATCCTTGCAAAATGCTTTCACCTGTGATTGACAAACTTGCCGAATCTTATGAGGGAAAAGCAAAAATCTGCAAAGTGAATGTGGATAACGAATCTGAGCTTTCAAAGAGATTTGGTATTAGAAATATCCCTACAATCCTCTTTTTTAAAGATGGAGAGATTAAAGAGCAAGTAACGGGTGCAAAATCAGAAGATGATATACGCGCGAAACTCGACACACTCCTCTAAGATTTTAAGTATAGTTTCTCGCTTCTAAACCTTGCTTGGATTTTATATTTTTTAGAGTCCAAGCTAACCACACGAGACAAAAACATAAAAACAACATTGTTAATTCAAGTTCAAACGCTCATTGCTTCATAGTGCTTGTGGTAATTTATGATGATTAAGCTTATACAAAATACACAACAAGATGATTCTATTAGAATCTAAGCCACAATATGCTATTATGCTTACCTTAGCTTTGATTTATTTATTTACACCTAAAAAATTTGAGTGATAAGATGAAAGGCACAAAACACACAAAAATAAGGTATAGGATTTTGCCCTATGAGATTTCGCCCTATAGTTACAATTTTTAAAAAACTTTTTTCTTCTCATATAAACTACCATTGGGTAACGCTATGTGGTGCAATCTTTCTTGCATTTTACCTCAATGATACTTTTAATGCTACATTTGATAGACTAGCCACACAGGCTGGTTTTATTTATCTGCTCTATTGCGGAAAAATCGTGCATATATTTTTCTTAATGCTCGGGCTTGAGATTCTATGTCTGCGCTTTAGTATCAAGTTTGTGCTGGGCTTTATTTTGTTACTTAGTAGCGTGTGCGGATTCTATATGGATTCACTTGGCGTAGTAATTGATGAGGATATTATACAAAGCGTAATAGAGACACACACGGACGAGGCTATGGATATGATAAGTGTCGGGCTTGTATCGTATGTGCTATTTTTTGGTGTGCTACCTTGTTTGCTTCTCGCACTCCTTAGATTCAAAAAACAAAGATTTATAGAATCTTTTGCGCAAAAGAGCATAATACTCATAACCCTAGGTGTGCTTATAGCACTAAGCTATGTCGCCTGTGGGAAGGATATTGTATTTGTTTTCAAAAAACAAAAAAGTCTCGCAAGTATGCCAAATCCAATAGCACCAATTCGCTCCACTATCCTTTACATTCAAAACCAAGTAGAGCAGGATTTCACACCTATCTTTGTAGCTCAAGACGCACATTTAAAAGCAGATTTACCGCCCCAAATCGTGCTTTTTTTTATCGGTGAAAGCACAAGAAGTGCAAATTTTTCACTCAATGGTTACAAAAAGCTTACAAATCCCTACACAAGCGCACTTAAAGTGATAAGCTTTAGTGATTTTTACTCCTGTGGCGTTATTACCGCTATTTCTGTGCCTTGTATGCTCACACATTACACACATAAAACCTATACACACCGCAATCTATCACTCTACACAAACAATATACTCGACATAGCCAAAGATGTGGGCTATGATGTGTGGTATCTAGGCAATAATGGTGGCAAATGTGTGGGAGGTTGCGACAGAAATATTGAGCATAGCATTTTATATCCTAGCGATAGCCTTGATGGCGCAATGCTCCCTGATGTCAAGCGTATTATAGAAAAAGCACAAAAAACAAAGCAAAATACTTTTATTATCGCGCACGGCTATGGGAGTCACGGGGCTTCTTATGCGCTTCGCTATCCTCCAGATTTTGAGCATTTTAATCCAGTGTGTAAGCAAAAAGAACTTTCAAAATGTAGTTATGAAGAGATTGTCAATACTTATGACAATTCGATTCTCTACAATGATTGGGTATTGTCGCAGATGATACAAATGCTAAATAATACAAATATGCGCACAATGCTATGGTATGTGAGCGACCACGGAGAAAGCCTAGGAGAATTAGGGCAATATATGCACGGAGGGTTAGGCTATACCCTCGCCCCGGAGTATCAAAAACATATCCCCTCAATTATGTGGTTTAACAATCAATGGGGCGATGTGCCTACTTCTGCGCTAAACAAAAAAGATACCCAACTCAATCACGACTATATATTTCATACTTTGCTTCATTTGCTAGGGATAGAGACAAAAGACTATGATAAGAATCTTGATATTTTGCACCGCAATTAAATATCACAAATATCCCTATAAAATTCACACGATTTTTTAATTCGTATTAAAAGTTAAAAAATCAATTACTTTTAGTAACTTTTGCTTCAAAAAAATTTACTTCTCCCATTTTCACTTAATACTTGGATTCAAAACATATTAAAATTGCGAAGACTTTAACAACAAAGGGGACTGCTATGAAAACACAAGATGCACATAAAGAGTTGTTTGGTAAAGCCTCTCAAAGACTTGAGGAACTCTCAAAACTTCCGGCACATAATGCGGAGAGGGATTTACTGACAGAGTTAGAATCTAAAGGATTCTCTCGCCGAGATTTTATTAAATGGTCTGGTATGATGACTGCCGCACTTGCACTTCCCGCAAGTTTTGCTCCACTAACTGCAAAAGCCGCAGAGCTTGCGAACCGACTCCCTGTCGTATGGCTTCATATGGCGGAATGCACTGGTTGTAGCGAGAGCTTACTACGAAGTGATGCACCTAGCATAGATTCTCTTATCTTTGACTATATTAGCCTAGAGTATCACGAAACCGTTATGGCAGCCTCTGGTTGGCAAGCTGAAGCAAACTTAGAAAATGCTATTCATAAATATGCAGGTAACTATTTGCTTATGGTAGAGGGTGGTATTCCTAAAGGTAGCAGCGAATTTTATCTCACTATCGGCGCACACGGGCGCACAGGCGCGGAAGAAGCAAGAATAGCAGCAAAAAATGCAAAAGCTATCTTTGCCATTGGCACCTGCTCTAGCTTTGGTGGTGTGCAAGCAGCTTATCCAAATCCAACAAACGCGTGTCCTCTTAGTGAAATTACAAATCGCAAAGTGATTAATGTACCCGGCTGTCCGCCAAGCGAGAAAAACATCGTGGGTAATGTATTGCATTTTATTTTGTTTGGCGAATTACCTACACTTGATGCTTACAATCGCCCTACTTGGGCTTATGGCTTAAGAATCCACGATTTGTGTGAGCGCAGAGGGCGGTTTGATGCAGGACAATTCGTAGAACATTTTGGCGATAAAAATGCTGAAAAAGGCTACTGCCTCTATAAAGTGGGCTGCAAAGGACCTTATACTTTCAATAACTGCTCAAAACTTAGATTCAATCAACATACAAGTTGGCCTGTGGGCGCAGGGCACGGCTGTATAGGCTGCAGTGAGCCAAAATTTTGGGATACAATGAATCCATTTGAAGAACCAATTAGCAATCATCTCTATGCTACAAACTTTGACGGAATGGGGGCTGACAAAACTGCTGATGTCATCGGCTCTGTTATATTAGGGGCTGCAGCAATCGGTATTGCCGCACACGCAGTAATAAGTTCAACACAAAAAGCAAAATAAGGAGTGAAAAATGACAAAGCGTATAATAGTAGATCCAATTACAAGAATCGAAGGACATTTGCGTATTGAAGTGATTGTTGATGATAATAATGTTATTACTGATGCGTTTTCTACCTCAACGCTATGGCGCGGTATAGAAACTATTGTAAAAAATCGCGACCCACGTGATGCTGGATTCATAGTGCAAAGAATCTGCGGGGTATGCACATTCTCTCACTACAAGGCTGGTATTACCGCGGTGGAAAACGCGCTCGGTATCAAGCCTCCGCTTAATGCGATTTTGACGCGCACACTGATGAATATCTCACTTTTCTTGCACGACCATGCAGTGCATTTCTACACATTGCACGGGCTTGATTGGTGCGATATTACTTCGGCACTTAGTGCAGACTGTGAAAAGGCTGCAAAACTTGCGTTCAAATACACCAACAATCCTCTTTATACAGGCGAAAATGACCTTAAAGCCGTGCAAGAAAGAGTATCAGCATTTGTAAAACAAGGTGCATTAGGACCATTTGCGAACGCGTATTGGGGGCACAAAACTTATAGATTCACACCAGAACAGAATCTTATCGTTCTCTCACACTATCTCAAACTCCTTGAGATACAACGTATAGTGGCACAAATGATGGCTATTTTTGGCGCAAAAAATCCACATCCGCAAAGCTTAACTGTTGGCGGAGTAACTTCTGTTATGGATATTTTAGACCCTAGCCGACTTGGCGAGTGGCTCTGCAAGTATAAAGAAGTGGTAAAGTTTATCAATCGTGCATATTGGGCAGATGTGATTATGGCGGCGGAAATGTATAAAACCGAAGATTCGGTATTGAAGGGCTGTGGCGTGAAAAACTTCATTAGCTTTCAAGAAATGCAAGTTGGCGAGGACGAGTGGCTCTTTAGTAGCGGCATTGTTAAAGGTGGTGATTTGAGCAAAGTCTATCCTATTGATGAGAGCAAAATCACAGAGGAAGCCACACACTCGTGGTATAAGGATAGTGAGCCTCTCCACCCATACGATGGCAAGACAAATCCAAAATATACAGGCTTTAGAGACGCACAAACAATCGGTGCTGATGGAAAGCTTGTAGATTCTAAGATTATTGATGAAAATGGCAAATACTCTTGGATAAAATCGCCACGATACGAGGGTGAGCCTATGGAGGTTGGACCTCTTGCGAGTGTGGTGGTGGGATACGCGAGCGGAAATCCTGCGATTGTTAAAGTTGTAGATGAGTTTTTGAGCGTTACAGGACTACCGGTAGAGGCTATTTTTAGCACACTTGGTAGAACCGCGGCGCGCGCAATAGAATGTAAAGTCGTGGCTGATAATGGTATCAAAGCGTTTGAAGCACTTACTGCAAATATCGCAAAGGGTGATACAAGCACTTGTGCGCCTTATGTTATTGATAAGAAAAAAGAATACAAAGGGCGATACATCGGCAATGTGCCTCGAGGAATGTTAAGCCACTGGGTGCGTATCAAAAATGGTGTGATTGAAAATTATCAAGCAGTCGTGCCTTCTACTTGGAATGCTGGACCTATGGATTCTAAAGGACAAAAAGGACCTTATGAAATGAGTCTTATCGGTACACAGGTAAAGGATATCACGCAGCCGCTAGAAATTATCCGCCACATACATTCATTTGACCCTTGTATTGCGTGTGCAGTGCATGTTATGGATACAAAAGGTAATGAATTAAGTCAATACAAAGTAGAACCCTCATTTGCAAGACTTCGCTAAAGGAGGCGGTATGAACAAGATTGATATGTTTAAAAAAGAACTCCATATGCACGAGGAGTTTTCGGGGATTACTCGCCTGTTTCATTGGCTAAGGGCATTGTGTATTTTTGCGCTTATCGCCACAGGATTTTATATCGCCTCGCCATTTCTCATCTCTCAGCCAGAGATGACTCAAGCCACTTTGCAGGGCGTCATCAATGGAGAGGTTGTGCTTACGCAGGATATGGGTGTGGTAGGCACATCATATTTGCAAGCCTATATTCGCAATGTGCATTTGGTTATGGGCTTCGTGCTTATCGCCATTTCTTGCTTTAGGCTTTATCTCTTTTTCTTTGATAAAAAATCTTTGCCAGAGAGAATCTCATTCACTCAAGTCAAAGACGCGAAAGTATGGGTTGCACAGATTAGAGCCTATCTTTTCCTAGGCGCTCACCCACATATCAATGGCGCGTATAATCCAATACAATTTGTAACATACTTTTTCCTTGCTATACTCGTGCTTTTAATGTCCCTTACCGGTATAGTGCTTTACTACAATGTCTATGGAGATGGACTTGGCGCGATTTTGGCATTTTGCTTTAAGTGGGTGGAGGCGCTCTGCGGAGGTTTAGCAAATGTGCGAAGCATACATCATCTTTCAACTTGGGCTTTTATGATTTTTATCCCAGTGCATATCTATATGGCAGTGTGGAATTCTGTCAAATATCCAAATGGCGGCGTAGATGCGATGGTGAGTGGTATGCGTTATACTGAAGATGTAAAAATCTAATGAAAATCCTCGTGCTGGGCATTGGCAATATCCTCTTTGGCGATGAGGGTATTGGGGTTCATTTAAGCAATTTTTTGAAGCTCAACTACCGCTTCAGTGGCGAAAATGAAGTGGATTTTGTCGATGGCGGCACACTCGCCACAATGCTTATCCCTCTCATCACTTCTTATGATAAAGTGCTTATACTTGACTGCGTGAGTGCGAATAATGCTAATGTGGGCGAGGTATATTATTTTGACTTCGACAATGTCCCTCAAATTATTACTTGGGCAGGAAGTGCGCACGAAGTAGAAATGCTCCAAACCTTGCGCCTCACAGCTATTAATGGCGATTTACCACCAGTAAAAATTATTGGCATTATCCCCGAGGTTATCGGTGAGGAGACAGCATTCACTCTTTCAGATTCTGTAAAAGAGGGTGCGAAGCTTATGGAGAAACTCGCCCTAGAATTCCTAGAACAAAATGGAATCCACGCGGAAAAAATCGACAATAAAGACTTACAAGAGGTGGCTAATGGCTCATTTCGAGGTTATGAATGATTTATGACTTTAGCTTTACCAATACAAGCACAGATGAAGAATTTTTCCTCTCTATCCTAGCCAAAGAAGCCAAAACCCTCGACTTAGAGGCTTTTTTTTACACACATAGTGAGCAAACACACTGCCTTTTGGTAGATTTACATGCTCTTATAGAATCTCACAAGCAAAACGCGTCATCTCACGCGCAACTATCTCAAACCCAATCCCAAAATAAAGAAAGTATTTTAGAGCAATTTGCTAAGGATATGGACTATTCAGGGCAAATTCTATCTTTTGCAAATAACCTCTCTCTTACTCTGCCACTCTGTCTTTATTTTTCTTTTTTACAGCTAAACCCCATAAATCCGCCACAAGCTTTTTTTGATACACTTGATACACTAGATTCTAAACTCTCCCTTATAGAGATTTTGACCCACGCCCTACCCCTTGCCTTAGAGATACCACTGCATTGTGATTTGCAAGATGCTAATCATATATTAGCACGTTGCAAGACACCCAAAACGCACTACTATACGCCGTTACAGACACAGCAGATTCTCAATCCTACAAGCACAAATTTTGCGATACTCAACCCAACACAATCCCCTATGCACAAAGCCCTAAAAGAGCCGAGCGCAGATTATTTAAGCAAGATTGTAGCTAGGCTCAAAAATGGGGAAAATATCGTTTTTAGCACTGCGCGCGGGGTGCAATCACTCTCCCTTACCCCCACAGCGCACACGCATACAACCATTGTATGCGATATTGGCTCACTCAAAACCTACTTTCGCACACATAAGGCGCATATTGATATTCTCGCAAGTTTTGAAAAGCCCTCAACACGACTTGTGCCTAAAGAAGTATTTGAAAAACACTTTCCCGCCGATGAATGCGGTTTGGTAAAAGTAACCCTGCCCTATGATATGCCTCTAGCAATCATTGGTGCGCTCCTTTTACAAGACGAGATAGGCTATTTTTTTCTCTCGCATACGCAAGGAGAGCCAGATTTTGACTTCGCACATTCTGTGCAACAAGAGCAGATTCTAAGCATTGCCAAAAATGGTATGTTTATCGACACACATATCGCGCATAACCTCTCTTTGCACTCACTCATAGACGCGCATATTGATGTAGATTCTCAATATTCTCATCTTGTTATCTATCTTAGCTCCAAGCACCCGAGTGCCTTTCTCATCTATAATCAAAATCCAAAAGTCCTCCTTGATATTTCCTTTGATAATAATCCACTTCATATATGCGAGGAGATTACACGCAAATATGAAAGCGGTGGGGAGCTTTTGAAAAATTTTGGTGCGCACTATCCGCAGATTCTCTCATCTCTTTTTAGCCTTGAAAACGAAAATCACCCTACAAACAATCTCATTGATATACTTGATACTTGCGCCTTTGTGCTAGGGCTACCCCCAAAGAATATTCAGGCAGACACCGCAACAAATACTGATAAAACAGAGGTGGACAAACCGCAAAGAGCTGATAAAAATGTGCTTTTTTATCACGCGTATCGCTTTGTGCGTGAAAGAGGACCACGCATTGATTATAAGCTTACGCGCGAGGGCAATCATATTTGGCTTGATTATCCCCTTGTCGTGCGCTCGTGCATAAGCTTTAAATGTGCCGGGGTGGAGAATGAGATTCTAAGCTTTGGGGTACTCGATTCATTAAGTGAGTTTGTCGCTACACTTGTGCGCGATAGCCTCACAAATCTCGCTATTGATAGAGTCCTTTTGCTCGGCGATATGCTCGCTAATCATATTTTCCTTGATAAGATTCTAGAATATCTACCTAAAAATATTCATCTCATTTTGCCAAAAAATGGCTTTATTGATTACAAGTAAATTACTCAAAATAGCTATAATCTCGCCTTATCAAAACTTAAGGAGTAATAAATGAAATACATCGTAGCATTGTTAGCAGGTTTTATGGCTTTTATGATGAGTGCGTGCAGTGATGAACCACTTGCGCTAAACACAAATGAATGTCCACAAGATGCGCTTTGCCTCAACAAAAGCATATCGGTTTCACAAAATATTATGCCTAATGCCTACAAGGCGAGTATCCGCATTACAGAAAGCGATACATTGCGAAAGGGTGGCGAGATAGAATCAAATGTAAAAAAAGACATTGCCAATACTCTGAATGACATCATTGGTTTAAGCAAAAAACAAGATTTATGCGAGGGTGGCAACCACGAATTGCGTCCAAATATCCAATACAAAGACGGCGCTGCAAGGGACACCGTGGGCTATACACTTAATTTCAACCTTGAATGCGATGTGCCAAGCAAAAAGAAAAAAGAATACGATAGCCTTATCGCAGAGATTGATAAGAAAATCAACAAAAACAAATATTTAAGCTTCCTTGCACCAAATGTAAATATCATCGCCACTTCTGAATCTTTACAAGAAGCACAAGATAAGGCATTTGAAAGTGCATTGCAAATCGCAAAAGAGAAAGAAAAAGATTACTCTAAAATCACTAACACAAAATGCGTTCTTGCTGGGGCAGATTCTACAAATACCCACATCATACAGCCAAAAATAATGAGAGCAGAGGCAAGTAATATGAGCGCATATGCGGATACGAGCTGGGAGCTTCCTATACCAAAAGAGCAAGAGATTACAGCTAGAATTCAAGTGAAATACATTTGCAGATAGGATAAATATGAAAAGCAGTTTTGATACATTACTTATACACGGCGGGGCGACCACAGACCCACGCACAGGCGCAGTAAATACACCAATATACCAAACTTCCACATACGCTCAAAGTGCGCTAGGAGTGAATCTAGGCTATGAATACTCACGCACGAAAAACCCCACGCGTGATGGGATTGAAAGCCTCATAGCAGAATGTGAAAACGGCAAGTTTGGCTTTGCATTTGCTTCAGGTATGGCAGCTATTGGGACGATTCTAAGCCTTTTTTCAAGCGGAGATTGTATTATCATCTCGCATAATATTTATGGTGGCACTTTTAGAATCTTAGACAAAGTCTTTACACATTTTAACATCAACTACAAAATCATAGACACAAGGGATTTAGACGCATTAAGGGCGGCTATCACACAAGAAGTCAAAGCCGTGCTTATAGAAAGCCCTGCAAATCCTCTACTTAATGTTACGCCATTGGCACAAGTGGCAAACCTATGTAAAGAAAAGGGCATACTTAGCATAGTGGATAATACCTTTATGACACCATATCTACAAAAGCCTTTAGAGCTTGGCATTGATATTGTGGTGCATTCAGCGACAAAGTATCTAGGCGGACATAGCGACCTTATCGCTGGACTTGTGGTGGTAAATGATGAGGAGTTAGCCCAAAGAATTGGATTTTTGCAAAATAGCATTGGCGGTGTGTTAGCACCATTTGATAGCTTTTTGCTTATACGCGGTATAAAAACATTAGGCTTAAGAATGCAACGTCATTGCGAAAATGCGCTATTCTTAGCAAATGCCCTAAGTGAGCATAGTGCTGTGAAAAAAGTATATTATCCCGGACTACAAGATGATGAAGGCTATGAGATTCAAAACTCACAAGCGCGTGGTGCTGGAGGAATGATAAGCTTTGAGCTCAAGGAAAATTATGATTATAGAATCTTCTTTAAATCAACGCGTATTATCGCATTAGCCGAAAGTCTAGGCGGTGTAGAATCGCTCCTCTGCCACCCCGCTTCAATGACACACGCTTCAATCCCAAAAGATATACGCGAAAATCTCGGCATAAGCGAACAACTCATACGATTATCAGTAGGTATAGAATATGCACAAGACTTACTCGATGATATTAAGCAAGCTATTAAACTCTCTAAGCAATGATTTTTACTTCAACCCTTGAACTCATTGGCAACACACCGCTTTTAGAACTAAAAGCGGTGGAGATTCCAAACAATAATCGCATTTTTGCTAAGCTCGAATATTATAATCCAGCAGGTGGCGTAAAAGATCGCGTAGCTTTGTATGTGTTTCAAAAACTGCGTGATGAGGGAAAACTCACAAAAGATTCGGTGGTGATTGAGGCTACTGCTGGAAATACAGGACTAGGTATCGCCCTTGTGGCACAGCATTTTGGGTGCAAGGCAATACTTGTTGTGCCTGATAAATTCTCCATAGAAAAGCAAATCCTTGCAAAAGCACTCGGCGCAGAGGTGATAAACACACCCAAAGAACAAGGTATGCAGGGTGCAATAGATGAGGCAAATGCCCTACTCTCTCGCACTAAAAACGCCTTTAGCCTCAATCAATTTGAGAATCTCAACAATCCTTACGCACATTATCTTAGCACGGCTGTGGAGATTTACACAGATATGCAAACGCTTAATCCCACCTGTGTGCCACCTTTTGATTATTTTGTATGTGGAGCTGGAAGCGGAGGAAGTTTTAGTGGCTGTGCGCGGTATTTTAAGGAGCAAGATTTTCGTATAAAGGCTGTGTTAGCCGACCCGCTAGATTCAGTGATTGGCAAATGTCAATATGGACACGAATGCGGATATAAATGTGAAAATAAATGCGTATGCACTCACATCGAGGGTATCGGCAATGCGCAAATCCCAAAAACTATGGATACCTCGCTTATTGATATGGTAGAAAAAATAAGCGATGAAGAGGCATATAATGGGCTTAAAATCTTAACAAGACAAGAAGGGATACTAGCTGGTATCTCATCTGGGGCTACCCTAAGTGCAGCACTCAAAGTAGCAAATAAAGTGCAAGGAGCAAAAATTGTAACGCTCTTTGCCGATGAGTTAGGCAAGTATTTTAGTCACGATGCAATTAATAGCCTTATACAATAGCTAAGGCTTTGACTTATAGAATCTTATTAGAATTTCACAAGGCGCAAGGTATTCAAAAGCTTTTAGATTCTACAAAGAAATAAAAAGATATAATTACCGCTTTCAAGCCATTGCATTATTTGCGCAAATAGTAAAACTCGTCCTTTAAAGATATAAGTATAAATAAAAAAGAAGACAAAAACATAAACTCGTGCAAAGCAACTAAGGATAAGAATGAAAGTCGTGCATCTCATCACACAAGATAATGGTGGAGCGGGTAGAGCTTGTGTAAGACTCCACAAAGCACTATTAAAAGAAGGTGTAGATTCTATAATCCTTACGCAAAATAAAACCACAGATTTGCCAAGTGTAAAACGAGTAGCCCAAAGCAAATTCCAAAAGGCTTTCTCAAGAATCCGCCCTTTTCTTTCACAACTCCCACTTATCCTCTATCCTAAACGAGACAAAGACATATTTTCACCAAATCTACCATTTTTTACACCGAGCAATCGCTTACTTTTAAAGCAAATAGAGGAACTTAGCCCCGATGTCGTGCATTTGCATTGGATAGAGGATGGGTTTTTTAATATCAAAGATTTAGAATCTATACAAGCACCGCTTTTGTGGAGCTTACACGATGATATTGCCCTCGCCTTGCTTTATAGCGCAAGTGATGTGTTTATAATGCCAAGCTTTGTAGAATCTTTTGGGCAAACAGCACTTGAATCTTTAAGTTGTGGCACACCTGTGGTGGCATTTGATACAAGCGGACTTAAAGACATTATCACTCATAAATACAATGGTTATCTTGCTAAATGCTATGAAGCGCAAGATTTAAAAAATGGCATAGAGTGGATTCTCTCTTTAAACACACAAGAGTATGCCGCATTAGCGCATAACGCCCACAAAAGCGCAGTAGCACTTTTTGGTTCTAGCAAAATCGCACATTCCTATATAGATATGTATCAGCATTTAGCTGGGGGGGGGGCAGTAGATAAACTTAGATATGTAATATACATATCTCCCACATTCTCACCTTACTTTTCTCTTTATTCATCACAGATTCAGAATCTATCTTGCTTAGGTGGCGATGTATGCGCAGCCTAAACCCTCTCAAAGTCATCTATTCTCACGATATATTTTCAAGTCAATTTGTTGGTGGAATCTCGCGATATATTTTCGAACTTTATAGACAGAATCCAAACGCCATAATTCCATTATTTTATAGTGAAAATCTCTATTTAGGCAAACATTCTAAAAAGCGATATTTTAAAGGCAAAAACCGCATTATTTGGTATCTTAACGAAAGTATAGAACGATATATGCTCAAAAAAGGCGATTTTAGCATTTATCACCTAAGCTACTATAAACACTTTATAAAACCAAAAAATGCCCTTGTAGTAGTGAGTGTCTATGATATGATTCACGAGATTTATGCTCATTCGTATTTTAAACACGATACTAAAACTTCATCATTAAAAGCCTTAAATTGCACTCAAGCTGATGGGATTATTGCTATTTCCCACCAAACAAAAAAAGATATTGTTCGCTTTTTACATATTCCACCGCATAAAATAAAAGTGATTTATCTTGGACAAAGTTTAGAAAAAAAGGACACAAAAATCGCCCTGCCAGATTTTTATGTGCTTTTTGTAGGCAACAGAACAGGATATAAAAATTTTAATACTTTTGCAAAAGCAATAAAGATTCTTGTAGAAAAATATCCACATATTCAAGCTTTATGTGTTGGTTCTCATTTTGATGGAGATGAAAAAAAATTTTTAGATTCCTTAGGGGTTACATCTCATTTTATAAGTTATGGGGCGCAAGATGATGAACTTTATAGCCTCTATGCTAACGCAATTTGTTTTGTGTTTCCCTCATTATACGAGGGCTTTGGAATACCCATTTTAGAATCCTTTTTTGCCCACTGCCCTGCGATATTAAGCGATATAGAAGTTTTTAGAGAAATAGCGCAAGATTGCGCATTATATTTTGACCCACACAACCCAAAAGCACTCGCCTCACAAATAGAACTCATACTCAATGATACACAATTAAAACAATCACTTGTTGCCCTTGCAGACAAACGATTAGAGGATTTTAGTTGGAAAAAAACATATGAGCAAACCCTTGCATTCTACAAAGAACTTATGGAGCAAAAAAGCATAAATCAACAGGAGAGCAAAATGAAAAAAGCACTTATTATAGGAGCAGGTGGGCAAGACGGATACTTTTTGATGAAATTATTATTATCCAAAAATTATGAAGTGCATATTATGGTGAGGCATTTGCCTCAATTTAAACATCTCACCTTTGTGCAATATGATGACTTATATTTTACAAATGCACATAATAAAATCATATTTCATTATGGAGATATTACAGATTCAAGCTCTATAATAGAGATTTTGCAAAAAGTGAAACCAAATGAGATTTATAATCTTGCTGGTATCTCAAATGTAAAAAAATCTTTTTCTATGCCACAAAATACAGCAGATTCTATCGCACTTGGCACATTAAGAATCCTAGAAACCATACGAAGCACAGGCATTAGTTGTAAATTTTATAATGCTGCAAGTTCTGAAATTTTTGGCAATGCAAAAGGCATACAAAACGAGAATACTCCATTTGACCCAAAATCCCCTTATGCCATAGCTAAATTATATGCACTCTATATGGTAAGACATTATCGTGAAGCTTATGGCATATTTGCCGTAAATGGTATTTTATTCAATCACGAATCTCCATTAAGAAGTGATGAATTTGTAAGTAAAAAGATTGTGAAAGCAGCAGTAGCTATCAGTTATAACCTACAAGAAAAGCTTTATCTTGGTAATCTCAACTCAAAACGCGATTTTGGCTATGCTAAAGACTATGTAGAATGTATGTTTCTTATGCTTCAATATGAGAGGGCTGAAGATTTTATCATTGCCACAGGCGAACAACATAGTATCAAAGAATTTTGTGAGATAGCATTTCGCAAGGTAGGCATAGAGTTAGAATGGTTTGGTAAGGGAATAAATGAAAAAGGAAGGGATAAACAAAGCAAAAAGATTCTTATTGAAATTAATCCAAACTATTTTCGACCACTTGATATTGCAAGTAGTATTGGCGATAGCTCTAAAGCACAAGAAAAGCTTGGGTGGAATCCCAAAAATACAAGTTTTGAACAACTTATAGAAATTATGATTGAAAGTGAAAAAGTTAAGCAATTAAGCTGGGGGGGGGGCAGTAGATAAACTTAGATATGTAATATACATATCTCCCACATTCTTACCTTACTTTTCTCTTTATTCATCACAGATTCAGAATCTATCTTGCTTAGGTGGCGATGTATGCGCAGCCTAAGTATCTTACAATCCTCTACTGCAAAAGCAATATTCAAAAAGCCTATTTATTTTGTTATAGATTCAATCATTAATGTGCTCTATCCCACAAAACAAGCACGACAAAACAAATCCTTAGTGATACTGCGAAACGATGCCATTGGTGATTATTTGTTATTTAGAGATTTTTTGCGCATACTAAGACAAGAATATAGCAGCTACCATATTACCTTGATTGGAAATATCGTATTTAAAGACTTTGCACTTTGTCTTGATAGGGCTTACATTGATAAATTTATTTGGATTGATAATAAAAAATTTAGAAAAAACATTCTATATAGCATTCTTTTTTTAGCTAGAATTCGAAAACATACATTTGATGTATTTATTAACCCCATACATTCAAGGGATATAAACAATATCATTATTTCAAACAAAATCAATGCCATTTATAAATATGCCCCAAGCGGTGATAGCATAAATATAGCCCCAAATATTAAAGCACAAAATGACAGAATCTATACACAACTCTTTAAAAGTAGTGAGGGGATTATGTTTGAATTTTATAGGAATAATGAATTTATCAATCATCTTTTGCATAAACAAATCCATATTGAGCCTTATATCGATGGCACATTATTTACAAAATTTGAAGCAACATCAAATTATAGTGTGCTTTTTATCGGGGCAAGTGCTGAATACAGAAAATGGAGCATTGAAAATTTTGCAATAATTGGTAAGTATTTAATAGAAAATTATCATCAAAATATCGTTATTTGTGGCGGTAAAGAAGATATGGAAAAAGCAGAAATTTTAGAATCTAAAATCAATGCAAAACATAAAGTTTTCAATATGGTAGGCAAAACAAGCCTAAATGCACTAGGTGGAATCGTATATAATGGCAACCTACTTGTTTCGAATGAAACAAGTGCCGCACATTTAGCAGCCATATTAGACACAGCGATAGTTATCGCCGTGTCTAATGGCAACCACCTAGGTAGGTTTATCCCTTATCCAAAAGGGCTAAGGGATAAATACTACCCGGTGTTTCACCCATTTATCGAAGAAAACTTCGATAAATATGAAGAGCTAAGTAATGCTTATGCTTACCAAAGCACACTTGATATTAATGAAATAACAGCCAAGCAAGTTATTGGTGTTATTGACAAAATTATGACAAAAGGAGCTGCAAATGAATGATTATTTTCAAGCTAGAGGTGTTAATCCTCAAATGTATAAAAACACTAAACTTCCTGCATATTTCAAGGAAGTTATAGAATCTCTGCCTTCTCAAAGTAAAGTTCTAGATTTTGGCTGCGGATTTGGACAAAATCTCCTCGCTCTAAAAGAAAAAAATTTTGATTTTAGCGGGGGGGGGTGATAAGAACTTTCATCTCTTTGGTATTGATATTAATAAAAATGCCATTGCGTATGTGCAGAGTTTAGGAATAGAAGCAATGGTATGTGAAAATATTTTTGATTTTATTCCTAGCCAAAAGTTTGATTTGATTATCACAACGCACACATTGGAGCATTTACCAAAAGATAAAGTTATCCCCCTACTTTCTCATTTTAAAGATTATTTTTTAAATGAAAGAGGCAAAATCTTTATTGCCGTGCCAAATGCCCAAAGTCATACAGGCTGCTATTGGGCTTATGAGGATTTCACTCATAACACCCTTTTCACTGCTGGAAGCTTGATATATGTTTTACAAATGGCTGGTTTTAGCAATATAAAAATAATTGACAAAGACGCAATGACTGGGGCAAAAGGCATTAAAAAATTGATTCATAAATTTTTCCTTAAACTTTATAGGTATAATATCGCTTTTTGGAATCGTATTACAGGAAGTGCGTTTCACGCACCAAGCCCACAAATTTTTAGTTACGAGATAAAAATTCTTGCCACAAAGGAATCTTAGATGAAAAAATACATTCGCTCATTGCTTCAGCGCATAAAAAGACATTTTACCTATACATTAGATTCTAAAATAGACAAACTCACTATCCTCAATGCTAACTTACTTTCACAGCAACATTTACAAGCTTATAAGCAAGAATTAATGGGGGGGGGGGGTAAGTATAGAATCTATGGAATTTAGTGCGTATTCCCAAAATGGAGAAGATGGAATCTTAGATTTTCTTATTGAAATTTTAGGGCTTGATCGCGAACATAGCCCCTACCCTAAAGCCTTTGTGGAATTTGGCGTGCAAGATTATACAGAATCTAATACGCGCTATCTACTTAAAAAACGTCATTGGCAGGGCTTAGTTATTGATGGCGGAGCAGACTATATCAACTTTATCAAAAATGATGAAATTTATTGGAGATATGATTTAGAGGCAACTTGCGCCTTTATCACAAAAGATAATATCAATACCCTTATACATAACTACCTCATTTCACGCAATCTTACAAATATTGCCCTATTGAGTGTTGATATTGATGGCGTAGATTATTATGTATGGGAAGCTATTGAATGCGTTACTCCTGCTATTGTGGTAGTAGAATATAATGCAATTTTTGGCGAACAAAGCGTGAGTGTGCCATATAGAGAAGATTTCAATAGATTCAAAGCTCATTATAGTGGTTTATATTTTGGTGCAAGTCTGCAGGCTCTTATTAAACTTGGCAAGAAAAAAGGCTATGCTTTTATAGGCTGTGATAAAAGTAGGACAAACGCATTTTTTGTGTATAATCCACTTCTTTCTAAACTCTCTCCTATCAAAGTGCAACATCTTTCATATTATTGCCATTCTCATCACGCAAGGCAAAGTCGCGATGAAAATGGCACACTCAATTACCTCTATGGAGACAAACGACTTGAAAATATTGCTCACTTGCCTTTATCTATAATATAATCCCTGCTTTATAGAGATACACAAGGAGATGAAAATGACACTCTTAGCTCAAATAATTTATCAAAGCTACCTCAATACTCAATCCAAACTCTTGGCTTACCTCCTATTTGCTTCTTAAAGTGTGTAATTCCACAATCAAATGCCATTTTAGAGGATTTACATTTTATATGCCACTTTCTCATACAATATTTATTTTTCAAAACGTTACCCCTCCTATGATATGCAGCTTCGCAATATAGCACAATACATTTATAATGAAAAAAGTGCATTGACTATGGTAGATGTTAGGAAGCAACATTTGATACTTGTTGCCTTACCGGGATAAATGATGTTTCATATCTTCTATGTGAAGGTAAAAAAAGCTATGCCAATCTTATTGCAAAAAATATAGAATTGAATTTTGGCAAAAAATAATGGGGGGGGGGGGTATAATAAAGCTTATGCTACCCTCACTTCACAATATGATTGGCTTATACTTGAAATATTCGACCAAATGGTTAGAATGCAAGGTGGTGGTGATATGAAAATTTGTCTTGAATCTACAGCAGCCAATGATGACAAAATGCTTGGAGCATTTATCAAAGAACGTGTAGGTACTGATATTTTTACCAACAATACACAATATATCTCCCTTATCTCTAAAATCACCCTTGATAAAATAGCAAATAAATTTCTCAATATCTATTTAAAGATTCTCTATTTTCTCACACCTGCCTCTATCCGTAATGAAATTTTTATCCGCACAAGCATTGGAGAACGACACAAATGGGCATACGATAATTTTTCGCTTACGCGTCTCTTACAAGAAGCAGGTTTTAGAGAAATAGAGCAAATGAGGTATGATACCTCTGCCATTGATCACTTTAATGAATACTGCCTTGATATAAATAGTGATGGCTCTCCATATAAAGGTGTCTCTAGCCTCTATATTGAAGCAATAAAATAAAATTTGGATTCTAAAAATCAAAATCTATTTTCTCACATTCCCTTAGTATTGCTTTAAGCTATTTATAAAATTTTGTGATAAAATAAAAAAGCACAAAAGCAAAGGAAGAAAATGAATATTAACTTAGAAAACAAAAATTTAGAGCCGAGTGAGAGGCAAGAGATTCTCACTTTACTTAATATGCAAAATCCCAACATTAGCGATGATTTAGAGCAGATATGGTATCTACTCAATCAAGTGTGGCGCAATATGGGCTGCGATAATAAACATTTAGATTGGGAAAAAATAGGCAAATTTTATACACACCCTGTGTGGATTCTCAATGGGCTTTTTATAGAATCTCACGAACTTTCTCTTAGCATACGCAAGGCAATAGCGCAATATATCGCTTCACTCAATCCAAAACGCGTATGTGATTATGGTGGTGGATTTGGTAGCCTAGCCAAAGAGATAGCCAAACTTTGCCCACATACGCAAATTGATATTTATGAGCCATTCCCTAGCTCTTATGGCAAAAAATGTGTTGAAGAATTTAGTAATATTGCTTTCGTTTCTATGCTTAAAGAAAACTATTATGATTGTCTTGTATCTACCGATGTTTTAGAGCACGTTGATGATGTGCTACATACTTTTGAATCTATGCTTGCGACCCTTACAATCGGGGGCAAGGCACTCATTGGCAACTGCTTTTATCCTGTCATTGAATGCCACTTGCCTAAACATTTTCATTATCGCTACACTTTTAGATATATTGCTACAATGATGGGTGTTTCTTATAATGGCAGTGTAGAGGGCACGGGATATGTAGAAATCTACACGAAACACAAAAAGTCGCGTGTCAATTTTACAACGAAATTAGCGGGGGGGGGGGGGAGCAAATGTTTATTTGCAATAATGCCTATTCTCAAACCCATACTCAAGCCACTCCTCAAAGTGCTTAAACATTTCGCATCTCACACAAAGGATTCAAAATGACAAACTGCATTCTCTGTCATAGTAACAACACTGAAATTACCCAAGAAGTAAAGCAAGATGATATAAATGCACTGTGTAGAAAAGTATATGGTATGGATACAAGCTACCTTATCACGAGTGATTTACTCTATCATCATTGCAAAAGCTGTGATTTGCGCTTTTTTACTACCAAAGATGGCACTATCCCCACAGGCGATAATAACTTCTACAACACACTTACCGAACTTGATTGGTATTATTTTAGTGAAAAACACGAATATAGCTTTGCCAAACAATTTATAAATAAAGATTCTAAAGTATTAGAAGTAGGTTGTGGCAAGGCTGCATTTGCACATTTCCTACCTCAAGAAGCAAAAGCACATTATGTTGGACTAGAATTTAACACACAAGCAAAAGAATTAGCAGCAAAAAATGGAATTTTAATTGAAAATATACCCATTGAAGAATATGCCAAAAGCCATGCACATAGCTTTGATATTGCTTGTAGCTTCCAAGTGTTAGAACACGTAAGCAATCCTCATAGCTTTATCTCTGCACAAATTCAATGCCTAAAAGATTCACAACTAAGTATGGGGGGGGGGGGTATAACTCATCTTTATTAATGATCGCCGTGCCAAGCGAAGATAGCTTCATTCAATATTGTGTCAATGGTATTCTCAATATGCCTCCTCATCACATCTCTCGTTTTAGCGATAACACCCTGCATAATATCGCTGATATTTTTAATCTCAAGCTCATTAACTTGTATCACGAGAGTGTCCAAAAAGAGCACATTGAGTTTTACAAAAGCACAATGTGGGCAAAACTTTTTCTCCCTACCCCACTTGTGGATAGAGGATTTTTTAGAAAAGTAATCAATAGACTAGGAAGAATAGGCAGACACTGCATAAAAATCCCACCAAATGCTTACGGACACACAGCAGTAGCCATTTATGAGATAAAATAATATTTTTACACCAGCATTGCCAAAAGCCCAAAGCGTCCAGTGATGCCCTCTCTGCGATAGGAGTAGAGATTATCATTACAGCAGCTACAATGAGGATTTATCTCAATATGTTCTTGCTTAATACCTAGATTCTCACATTGTGTGTAAATACAATGAATTAAATCAAGTTTATTGCCATTCATTGCGCTTGATTCAAAGCCTAACCTCAAAAGCTCATCGCGCACTTCTTGCCCTACTTCATAGCAACACGAGCGGATAGAAGCCCCCACATAAAGCAGACAATCTGCTGCTTTTGTACCATAAAGAGTAGTCATTTTTGCAAGAGTTTGTGGCAAGATTCTATCAAATACACCCCTGCGCCCCGCGTGTATCACTGCCATTGCGTGATGCTTTGCATCATAGAGCAAAAGAGGATTGCAATCCGCTACCAATACGAGACAGATTCTGTAAGGCAGGTGCGTAATAATTGCATCAGTCTTGCCGATACAAATAGAATCCTTAAAGTCTCGCGTTGCAAAATCCTGCTCCCCTCTCTGTAAATGCTGCGATTCCAAAAGGCGAGATTCTAAAGCCTCATCTAAAACAATGCTTTCTGCGCTGTGAATCTGCTCCATATAATACAAGGGCTTTCTCTTCTCTTGTGCAATATGGCATTCCTCATAAAGACACATTGCCACCTTTTGATGATTTCTCACTACATTTTGAAACATATCGCCTACATTGAATCCAAGATTGAGTGCATTAAATGCCCCTACACTCGCTCCACCAACGCGATTAGTAAGTGCAAAACGCACATTTTGCTCCCTAAAAAGACTACTTTCAAAACTCGTATGTAAAAACATATTTTTCCTTTTTTACCTAGTGTTTGATAAAAGTTAAATATTTTTCCAGCGCACATATGGTAGTATTCTATCGAGTATTTTCTTAAAGATTTGCTCGCTAAACACAAATAAGGAGGGTTTATTGAGACAAGGCATGCAAAATAAGTCGTCCTCTCTCGCGTTTAATGTGGTTGTTGTGTTTCTTGTTGTTATTGTGATTCTTGCGTGTTATACATTCTACCACGCCAAAGGCTTCTCATACTTTAGCGATGCACCAGAAGCGTGCAACAACTGTCATATTATGAATGAGGTATATAACGACTATCTTAGTGCGCCACACTCGCAAAAAACCGCAGGAACGCCACGAGCCACTTGTAATGACTGCCACTTACCGCACGGATTTGTCTCAAAATGGGTTGCAAAAGCTAAAAGCGGTGTAGGGCACGCTTATGCTTTTACATTCAAGCTTGATGATTTGCCTATTAATCTTAGTGCAAATGCATCAAGCAAGGAAATCGTGCAGGATAATTGTGTGCGCTGTCATATAGAATATGCCCAGAATGCGGTCAATCCAACGACCATACCCGGACATAACAACGCCCTAAGTTGCGTTTCGTGCCACGAGAGTGCGGGGCATAAACGAGGTTTCTAAACCAAGAGATTAAAGGAGGAAAAAGATGAAAAAAGGCAGAGGACTACCTATATTTATTGTCGTAGCCGTCATTGTAATTGTTGGGCTTTTGTGGATGAACTCGGATATTTCGTCAAAACAAGCAAATACCGGGACTGTGTCAAAACAGCTCGTGGAGCTTACTGATGAAAATCCAACATTTGATTTTTGGGGTAAAAACTTCCCTGAATACCTTGATATGTATCTCAAGGTAGAGACTGAAGCACCAAAATATACAAGTTTTGGTGGGAATTTGGCGTATTCAAAGCTTATTCGGTATCCACAACTTACAATTTTGTGGGCTGGGTATCCATTTAGCATTGACGCAAACGAGGAACGAGGGCATTTTTGGATTCAAGTCGATCAAATGGAAACAGCGCGAAACAATAAAGATTTTCTTAACGCGCACGGATTTGCTGGATTTGGCGGACAGCCTGCGGCGTGTATGAACTGCCATAGCGGCTGGACTCCTTGGCTCATTAATAATGTAGCAAAGGGCGATTTCGTTGCTTTCAACAGCACAAAGTATTGGACTATGATTAAAAATGTTCCTACAAGAAATGGTATAGAAGAAGGAAGTGAAGCACACGGCGGACCTCACGGCGGTAAAAGAATGGGTGTAACCTGTGCTGACTGCCACAATCCTAACGATATGAACCTAAGAATAGTGCGCCCAGCACTTATCAATGCACTTGTTGATAGAGGTTATCAAAAAGATGCAATGCAGGGCATTAAAGCAGATAGAAAAGAAATGAGAACCCTTGTGTGCGCTCAATGCCACGTAGAATACTACTTTAAGCCAACAGGTGAAAAAGTTAAGGTTATGGGTGAGAGTATTGCAAGTGACGAGAGCAAGAAATGGTGGAATGGCACACAAAAGACTTATGATGAATTTGAACATTGGAGAGATGGCAATAAAGCTACTGAAATCGAAGTCGATGGTATTAACCTTACATTCCCTTGGAGTGCGTGGAAAAAAGGCGAGAAGTTTAGAATCGAGATGTTTGATGAGCACTATGAGGCGGTGCGCCCTATTTTCGCACAGGATTGGTCTCATAAGGAAACAAAAGCACCTATGCTTAAGATTCAACACCCTGAATATGAGCTATTTAGCGGTGGGGTGCACGCAGCAAATGGTGTAAGTTGTGCGGATTGTCATATGCCTTATGTCAAAGGTGCAGGTGGTAAAAAAATCACACAGCACAATATCACTTCACCACTTTTTGATGTGAATTCTGCGTGTAAAACTTGCCATACACAACCAGAAGAATATCTCAAAAATCAAATTGCAGATATTCAAAAATCTGTAGCATTTGACCTAAGAAGTGCAGAATATGCAACCGTTAGCCTCATCTTTGATATTAAGAAATTGCGCACAGAGCTTAGCAACCTCCCTGCTTATCAAACAGATGGTAAGCCAGATGATGCAAAAATTTCTAAAGCATTAAAAGAGCCACTTGAGCTTCACCGCAAGGGACAAATGAGGGGCGATTTCGTAGGAGCAGAAAACTCTACAGGATTCCATAATCCACGCGAAGCAAGCAGAATGCTCCTCCAAGCTGTGGAAATGGCGAGAATGGGCCAAACTAAGCTTGTTGAAATTGCGACTGCAAATGGTATTAAGAATTTCACAACTTCCAATCTTGGATTTGATGAGATTCAGAAGTTTAATCCGGGTGAGATTGTGTATAAAATTGACCTTGATGGACATACTGCGGGCGAACGCTACTATGAAGACCCCAGGGTAAATGGTGAAGCACCACAAGAACTCCTAGAGCTTGATAAAAATACTAAGCCCTATAATTTTGGAGCGATTGATAAAATCTCTGCAAGTGCTACAAGCACAAAATAATCTCTTCAAGCCCTCTGTATGAGGGCTTTTCATTACTTCTTTTTTAGATTCTAAATCCACTCTTAAAATCTATTTGAACTTAAATACTTTTAGCTCTTTGTGGCTTCTCATTACGATACTATGCTATAATTTTTTCAATTAGACCTCAAAGGAATATTAATGGATAAAAAGTTGATTGGCATTATTCTAGGTGCTGGCGCGATTATAGCAATAGGTTTGGGTATTTTTCTTTCCTTTAAAAGCAAAGAAATTAAATCACATATGCAGCAAACATTGAATGAAAGATTTGAATCTTTTGCCCAAGAAAGCGGGATAATCTCAGAATGGGAACCTTTTTCTTGTGGCGGACTGATAAATATAGGGTGTTATAGCCCAAAAATTGTAATGGGAAGCGATGATAAAATCGCTTTCATTCTTAAAGATACGGGGTTTGATATTGATTCTATGGATAATACTTCACTCCAATTATCATTGAATATTAAGGAACTACAACTTAAAATTGAAAAGCTTGATGAAGCTGACGAGGAAAGTTTTACTTTGCTTTCACATTTTATCCCCAACAAAATAAGATGTAATCTTTCGCTCAAACAAAACGAAAATAAACTCTTTGAAAATTCCAAATGTGCTTTCACAGCAAAAAATGCAGATTATGAGATACAAGGTAATACCGCATATCAACACGAAAGTTTCACAACACAAAATATTGCACAGATTCTAGAAAGTTTCTATTTTAATATTTTCTTGGGCGAAGAAGATAATTTCACCAATCAATACAAATACGCACTTGATAAAATTTTATTTAAAGTCAAAGAAAATGGCTTTAGTCAAGATATGTATAAATTTTACGAATCACAAAGTAAAATACAAGGTACAGCTGCAAACGAAGAGGGATTTAAACAATATGCTAAAAATACCAGCACATTCACAACATTTATCATAAGATTAATGCTAGGAGAAGCTTATCAAAGTGAAATTATATCTTTTGGTGATGCCTTAGAATCTTTTATATTGGGTAATAGTAAAGAAATTGGTTTTTCCTTTCAACGCAAACAAGGTAAAGAAGAAGAATTTGTCTTATTTGAAGAATTAGATTTTTATTCTCCATATTTTATGGATAATTACACCTTTGAAGTTATCTCTCGCTAGGTTTAACTATGGATAATCAAGAAAACTATCAACGTAATAATAAAAAAGGCAAGAAAGGCTTAAAGCGCCTCTATAATGCATTTTTTTTCTCACTAGATGGCATTAAAGCTGCGTGGAAAGATGAAGAGGGATTTAGGCAAGTGCTTTGTATAGGCATTATTTTGAGTATTGCAGCATTTTTTATAGCACAAAATTGGGTAGAGCTCATCTTACTTATCCTGCCTTGTATGTTATCTGTGATTGTTGAACTTATCAATTCCGCTATTGAAAATGCCATTGATTTTACAAGCCTTGACATTCACCCACTTGCCAAAAAAGCTAAAGATATGGGAAGTGCAATACAACTCATTGCTTGTCTTTTTGTTGCTTTTGTATGGGGTAGCTATTTACTAATGCGCTTTGTGTTCTAAAGGATTGCAAGTGTGCATAAGTAGCTTTAAAACTCTGCAACGAGCATAACAGCCCTACCCCGCCTAAACACTAGGATTCAAAAATACAAAATCCACGAGTAAAACTACTTTTAGAAAGAAATGATTAGAATCTGGTAGGCAAAGAATGTATCTTTATTTTTAAGAGGGGGTCCAAACTAGATTCTATCATTTCTCAGAATTCCTCCCCCTAATATAAATATTTATCAGCTCAACGCTAAGGGAGAAAATAATCGCAAAGTAAATATATCCTCTAGGTATATGAAAATGTGCGCTGTCGGCTACGAGCGTTACACCCACCAAAATCAAAAACGACAAAGCCAAAGTTTTGATGCTAGGATAAGATTCTATAAAATGCGAAATGCCCTTAGAGGCAAAAAGCATTACACACACACTTATAACAATGGCAAGTATCATCACAGGCAAAATATCCACCATACCCACCGCGGTAACCACAGAATCAAGTGAAAATATAATATCAAGCACCATAATCTGCACAATCGCAAAGCCAAACGAAATATGTCTTGTTTGCATATTTTCATCTTCTTTAGAATCCTGCTCACTCATTTGGTGAATCTCACTTGTGGCTTTATAAATCAAAAATACACCACCCAAAAAAAGCACAATGTCTCGCCCACTCACTGCAAAATCGCCTATATGAAAAAGCGTATTATTGAGCTTCATTACCCAAAAAAGCCCTACAAGCAAAGCAATGCGCGAAAGCATAGCAAGGCTTATGCCAAAGATTCTAGCCCTTTCGCGTTGGGATTCTGGCAGACGCGCAATAACAATCGCAAGAAAGATAAGATTATCAATGCCGAGCACAATCTCTAAAAAGACAAGTGTGCCAAGTGCAATCCACGCATTAACATCACTCACCCAGCCAAACATAGAAAAAAACATTAAATCCAGCCTTTTTTCTTAAAGTAGATAATAGGGAAAATCGTGGAAAGTATCATAATAATCAACACCACAGGATAGGAGAAGTCCCAATGCAGTTCGGGCATATTATCAAAGTTCATCCCATAGATTGTGCCAATAAGCGTTGGAGGCATCATCGCAACCGTTACCACCGTGAAAAGCTTAATAGTTTTATTTTGCTCAATATTGATTTGGTTTGTAAGGATCGTTTGAATATTATCAAGCGCGTGCATATTCGCAGTGGTAAATTCTACAAGCGAGTTTAGGTCCTTTAGCACAATTGTAATATTTTTTTTCACATCAGTATCCGCCTTATCGCTTTTAAGCACAGCAGTAATTGCACGCCTTTTATCAAAGAGTGAATCCCGCACGCTCATATTGACTTCTTGCAAAGATGAAAGCTCCTCAAGCATTTCCTCGTAATTGATTACATGAGAGTTAAAGACCTTTTTACGCATAGCGCGTGTATTTTTAGCTACACTTTCGAGCAAGTCAGCATCTTTCTCAACGCGGATTTCAAAAATTTTACCGAGCAAGTCAAAGCCATCTTCAAAGACTTTGGGAGTGGCAAGAACGATGTCTTGAATCTCATCAAAAACCTTAAATTCACTATAACGAATTGTTAAGAGAATATTTTTACAAAGCAAAAATGTAATGGTTTCATTGAGTAACTCAGATTCAATAGAGCGGACAAGGAAATAGGTATTAATTGTTATCGTCCTGCTATCCTCCCAATATCTCGCTGACTGCTCGATTTCTTCTCGCTCCTCTTTGCTGGGGACTTCTATGTTGTAAGTATTTGAGATATAATGCACCTCATCAGGTGAAGGGTGAAACAAATCTATCCATAGAATCTTATCGTGCTCGTGGAGCATCCTCACTTTTTCATCGCTCAAATGCAGACTTTCGCGCATAATCAGCCCATTGCGTCTAATGAAAATATTAATCATTCCTGCCTCCTTAAACTCACACTTACTAATATGTGATTGTATCAAAAACTCGCTCAAGTTTGCATAAGTTAGGCAAGTTTTGTAAGTAAGTTAAATAATCCGTTGTAGAATCTCGCCCTAATACTACATAGAAAGTCTTTAAAAGGTAAAAAGTGAAGCATATCCCTAATTTTCTAAGCCTATCACGCATTTTTTTGGCGGTTTTATTGCTTTTTGTGGCTTTGCACTATGATATGATTTTACCAGATTATGTGGATAAAAGCTGGGTAAATTACCTTACTTGCCTTATTTTTTGCATAGCGAGTTTTACCGACTTTTTTGATGGTTATATTGCGCGTAGATACAATTTTCACTCGCGCTTTGGGGAAGTTTTTGACCCATTAGCAGACAAAATGCTTATTCTTTCTGCTTTTATTGCTCTTTTAATTTTAGATAGGACATCTCCTTGGGCAGTATTTTTGATTTTATCACGAGAATTTTTTATTACTGGATTGCGCGTAATGGTGGCAGGAAGTGGCGCAAGTGTGGCAGCAAGTAGAAGTGGCAAATATAAAACAGGTGCACAAATTACCGCAATCGCATTTTTATTGGCAGATTTTTTCCCCGGTGGCGAGATATTATTATGGATTGCAGTAGTATTGACTTTATATTCTGGGGCTGATTACACAATTAAATATATGAAGAGTCTATAAAAGATGAATGTCCTTATCGCATTATTTATCTTATCTTTTCTTGTTTTCTTTCACGAGCTAGGACATTTTATTGTAGCGCGTATGTGCGGTGTAAGTGTGGAAGTCTTTAGCATAGGCTTTGGTAAGAAAATAGCGAGTTTTTACAAAGGCAATACACAATATGCTCTCTCACTTATCCCTCTTGGCGGCTATGTGAAATTAAAAGGACAAGATGACGCTAATCCAAAAGCACATAATTATGAGGCAGATTCATATTTAAGCAAGAATCCATATCAACGCATTGCAATTTTGTTGGCAGGACCATTATTTAACCTACTCCTTGCCTTTTTTCTCTATATGGCGGTAGGTTTAGGTGGAAAATTAAGCCTTTTGCCTGTGATAGGAGAAGTTAAGGAAAACTACCCTGCCTACTTAGCTGGTATCAAAGCAGGGGATAGAATCTTAAGTATAAATGATGAAGAGATTAAAACTTGGGAGGAGTTAGATTCTATAATTCTTTCTTCAAGTGGAGAATTACTTATAAGCATTGAGCGAGCTCCTTCACAAATTTTTAACCTTCATCTCACTCCGATAGAAAAAGAAGCAAAAAATATTTTTGGTGAAGACATTACTCGGCGTGTAATTGGTATAGCAAGTGCTAATGCTGTAGGTAAAGTGAGCTATCGTGGCTGGGAGAGCATAAGGTATGGTTTTGAGGAAACGCTTAAGGCAAGTACGCTTATTGCTCAAGGAATTGTAAAGCTTATAAGTGGTGTCGTGCCAAGTAGTGAAGTGGGTGGTGTTGTGAGTATAGTGTCTGTAATAGGTTCAGCTTCCCAAGAGGGTTGGGTAATACTTTTTTGGCTTACTGCTCTTATTTCAGTGAATCTAGGGATTCTTAATCTCCTGCCAATCCCCGCACTAGATGGAGGACATATTATATTTAATTGTTATGAAATTATTATGAGGAAGCCACCGAGTGAAAATGTTGCGTATTATCTTACATTGTGTGGGTGGGCAATACTTTTGGCTTTAATGTTTTTAGGATTGTATAATGATATTTTCCGTTTATTGTCATAAGGAAAGAATATGTTAGCTTTAAATCTTGAACGCATTTTGCGTAGAATCGAAAGGGCTAGACTCGCTTATAGTCCTCATCAAATCATCTCACTTGTTGCCGTAAGCAAGTATCAAAGCACGGAGCAAATACGCGCTCTTTATGAATGCGGACAAAGGGCGTTTGGTGAGAATAAAGTGCAGGATTTACGCGCAAAAATTGAATCTTTAGATGATTTGCCTTTGGAGTGGCATTTTATTGGGAATTTGCAGGAAAACAAAATCAATACACTTCTTTCTTTGAAGCCTGCGCTTTTGCATAGCTTAGATTCTATAAAACTCGCCCTTGCTTTGCAGAAACGATTAGGGGAGCAAAAAATAAGGGCATTGCTTCAAGTTAATGCTGCAAATGAGACAACTAAAAGTGGTGTGAGCATAGAATCTGCTAAAGAAATATATGAGCAAATATGTGCCACTTGCCCAAACATCAAGCTTGAGGGCATAATGAGTATTGGCGCACATAGCGATAAAAGGGCTGATATTGAAAAGAGTTTTAAGCTTACTCGTGATGTGTTTGATAAGGTGCAAGAGAGAGGGGCAAAGATTCTCTCTATGGGTATGAGCGGGGATTTTGAAATAGCTATTGCTTATGGAGCAAATCTCGTGCGGATTGGTTCAAAGCTATTTGAATAATCCCAAGCAAAGGAGGAAAAAATGAAAATATTTTTAATATTGGCTTTGTGCTATGTTGGTGTATTTGCTAAGAGCAATCAAATGACGCAACTAATGCAAAATATGGAATATGCAATGGAACAAATGCAAAGAGGGTTTTTGTATAATAAAAAAGAATGGATTGATGCAGGACTAAATGAGCTAAAAGAACTCAACAAGCAGCTGGTGCGTATAGATTCAAATGTGTATTTGAATCAAAGGCGCGATATGAATGTAGCAAATATCATCGTAAGTAGGACGAGCGAAAATATTGATCTTATGGAGAAATTCATCAAACAAAATGATATGTTAAAAAGTGCTGATGTATATGGGAGAATCTTAACTGCCTGTGTGAGCTGTCACGCGATAAGTTGGTAGATTCTTATTTGCAAAATCTTCCCTTAAAATTTTCACAAAAAGGAGCAAAAAATGGCAAAGATGAGGAAATGTGCATTATTGGTATTGTGTGCGATAATGTTAGGCTGTGGAGATTCTAAAGATTCTCAAAAGAAGCAATCTACTCAAGAACAAACGCAAGAGAGCAAGGCTCAAGGGCAAGATATTGCACAAGATTCTGCCTCTGCGCGAGAGCTGCTAGGATTACAAGAAAATAGCACGGCTTTTTATGTGCTTAAAGGCAAGGTAGGCGATAAGGAGCAAGTAGGGTATTTATCTATATGGGAGGATAAAAAGCGTGATATAGATATAGAATCTAGCATAGAGAATATAGAAAATGACCCTGAAAAAGGAAGAGTAGTTTATTTAAAGCAAAATAGCAAAGATTTTCCTTTAATGATTGCTATTACTTTGCCAAATGTGTGGAATGAAGCAATGGGAGACAATGAACATTTTATATCATCACTTGATGCTCAAAAGATTACTTTTAGTAAAGATGAAAAAGGATTTTTAAAGGTAAGTGGTGTATGGGAAGATGATAATCCTCGCGGCGATAGGCTATTTTGGCATCAAAAAAGTTATTTTAAAGGAGAGAAATTTAGCTTTATTCAAGACGACTCTTTGCCCTTAAATGTGGTAACTTTCACACAAGAATACTATACACATTCTACCAAAAAGCTAGATGGGCAAGTTATTTCATTTGAATCTACTTACAGAAAACCTATTATTTTGCCCTCATATAATCCCAAACTTGAATCTCACATCGTAGAAAAGCTTAATGCGCAACTTGCAGATGGGGCAAAAGATGTGTCGGAGCTACAAAAGCAGCTTCAATATCTAGCAAAGCAGGATTTTAAGGCATATAACCAAGAAAAAGAGCAATTTGATGCAGAATATGCAAAAATGTATAGTGTAGAATTTATAGATTCACATATTGTATCATTACAGAAATTTTCTTATGTGTATGAGGGAGGAGCACACGGGGTTCATAGCACAACAATGGAAAGCTATTCTTTGCAAAATGGCGAAAGATTATCAAGCAAATTAGAGGATTTGTTTCTTTTAGATGAGAAAAATAAAAATACACTTTTGCAAATGCTTACTCAAAAACTAGAGACGCCAGAATATAAGGAGAAACTTTTTGAGGAGACTTTGCCGCTGAAAGCATTGCCACAGACTTTTTTTGTTACATCTCAAGGTATAAAATTTGTATGGCATATTTATGAGATTGCTCCTTATGTTTATGGAGAAATAGAACTTCATATACCATATAAGGACTTAAAATCTTTTGTCAATCCTTCTTCGCCTTATGCGTATTTGTTTGGATTATAATAAAAAATGAGTATAAAAATCCTCTTTAGCCCAAGTGAGGGCAAAAATAAGCCTCAAAATACAACAAAGACTTCGCATAATGCATTATCTCACATACTAGATTCTAAAGCAGTGCGTGAGTATATAACATTTTTGCAAACTGCAAGCGAGAGTGAAATAGCTTCACTTTTTGGGAGTAAGATTCTTGATATGCACGATTTGGCTCTTTCGCAAAATCTCTTTGCTTCCCCAAAAATAGAAGCGATTAGGCTTTATAGTGGCGTGGGGTATAAAGCCCTTGATTTTGAAAGCCTAGATTCTAAAGCGCAAAGCTATGTGCGTGAAAATTTGTATATTTTTAGTAATCTTTTTGGTGCAGTGAGGGCAGATGAGCCTTTGCCATATTACAACCTTCATCAAGGCAAAGGTGTAGGAGCTTTTAGCTTAAAAAATCTCTATAAAGATTTAAAAGCTAAAATTGATAAGATTCTATGTGGAGAGGAAGTGCTAGATTTGCGCGCTGAAGCATATATAAAGGCTTATAAATGTGAATGTGCGAGGCAATACTACCAAATCGTATTTTTAAAAAATGGCAAGAAAGTGAGCCATTATGCGAAATTTTATCGTGGCTTATACGCACGAAGTCTCGCTCAAAAGAACATTAAAAGCCTTGAAAATTTAGAGAATCTGCGCTTTGATTTTATCAATCTTAGTGATGTGGTGATTACACAAAATGCTACAATATTAACCTATGAGATTATCTCTTAAGATAAATTTGCCTTTTGTAATGCCAAATGCGCTAGAATTGATTTTAGATTCTAAAATAAGGTTGGCTTATGATAAAAATCACAGAAAATAGTTTGCGAGACGGACATCAATCGCTTTTGGCTACGCGTATGCACACAGAAGACCTCGTTGAGGCGGCAAAGATTTTTGATTCTATTGGATTTTATAGCCTAGAAGTATGGGGCGGGGCGACCTATGATACTTGTCTGCGCTACTGCAAAGAAGACCCTTTTGAACGATTAAATGAATTTAAAAAAGTATGCGTTAAAACGCCACTGCAAATGCTTTTACGAGGGCAGAATCTTATCGGCTATCGGCATTATGCTGATGATGTGGTTGAGGAATTTGTAAGGCTTTCAAGTGAAGCAGGTATGGATATTTTTAGAATCTTTGACGCCTTTAATGATTCAAGAAATCTCAAAGCCTCCATTGAAAGCGTAAAAAAATATGGCAAGCACGCACAGGGCGCGATTTGTTATACAACTTCGCCGGTGCATACGATACAAAACTTTGTAAGCTATGCAAAAGAGCTTGTTAAAATGGGTTGTGATTCTATCGCTATTAAAGATATGGCGGGACTACTCACACCTTTTGCTGCTTATGAACTTGTCAAGGCATTGAAAGCCGAAGTCGGTGTGAGCCTTAGCCTACATACGCATTCTACCGCTGGATTTGCATTTGGAGCACATTTGAAAGCAGTAGAGGCTGGAGTTGATGTGTTAGATTTAGCAAATTCAGCTTTAAGTGAAGGCACAAGCCACCCTTGCACACAATCAATGGTCGCCACACTTAAAGGCACAAAATGGGATACAAAGCTTGATATTGCGCAAATGGAAGCCGCAGCGGAGATTTTACGCAAGAATCGCCGCAAATACAAGAAGTTTGAATCTCAATACAATCAAACTGATACACGTGTGCTTATCAGCCAGATTCCCGGCGGTATGATTTCAAATATGGCAAATCAGCTCAAAGAGCAAAACGCGCTTGATAGAATGGACGAAGTGATGAATGAGATTCCAAAGGTTCGCGCAGATTTTGGTTATGTGCCCTTGGTTACACCCTCTAGCCAGATTGTCGGCACACAGGCAGTGCTCAATGTGCTTATGGGTGAGCGCTACAAGACGATTACCACCGAGACACGCAATGTCGTGCGGGGGCTGTATGGACGCACACCTGCGCCACTCAACGAAAATCTAGTGAAAAAAGTGCTAAATGATGGCGAAGAGATGATAAGTGTGCGCCCAGCGGATTTACTAGAACCTGAATTAAAGAAAGCAAAAAAAGAAAGTGTGGGGTTTGCAAAAAGCCCCCAAGATGTGATTTCTTACGCAATATTTGGTGCTATCGCCGAAACCTTTTTAAAAGAGCGCAACGCGAACAAGCTTAATCCCGAACCATTAGAATCTTATGAAGAAAGATGCGATGATAAATTACCTAAAGAATTTGAAATTGTCGTCAATGGAGAGCATTATGCGATTAAAATTGAGGGTAGCGGCGAAAAAACAGATGAGGTGCGACCATTCTTTATACGCGTTGATGGTGAGTTAAAAGAAGTGTTTGTTGAAAGCACAAGCTCCACGGGAGAAACGAAGGCAGTAAAAAAACAAAATAGTGGTAGTCTCCCCCAAGCAACCGCTCCAGGACACGCAAAGTCTCCAATGCCCGGCACACTTACAAAACTTAAAGTGAAAGTAGGCGATAAAGTTAAACAAGGCGATACTCTAGCCATTGTAGAAGCTATGAAAATGGAGAATGAGGTGCTTTCTCCTATTGATGGTGTAGTAAAGGAAATTTATGCCACGCAGGGTATGCAAGTGGGGAGTGATGTGGCGATTATGCTCCTTGGTTAGATTCTAATCTAGTCAAAGCAAATCCTTGAAAGCTAATAGAATCGAGTGTAGCCATAGCAGTTTTAAGCGTTGGGGTGAGTGGTATCTATAAATGATAGCAAAAATAAGTGGAGCGATTCTCACGCAGTGGCAGGTTCATAAGCTCACACTTGCATATTTTTATCCCCTCCCCCTTGAAGCAACAAAGAAAAATATAATTTTTATATATGATAAGATTCTGTTTTATACATTTTAGAATCTTTTTTGCAGATAAGGTTTTATCTTAAATGAAACTTAGCTTCTAACTCAAGGCTAAGTTAGCCCTTTGCTTACAAGATTCTATTTTACCCAAAGGCTGTGGCTAAAACCTTAATAAAAAAATAAGAGTGTTTGAATGAATGTGAGTGAAACAATGATTTATGTTGATAATGCCGCGACCTCTTTTCCTAAACCCGAATGCGTGGTAAATGCGGTGAGTCAATTTTTATGCGAAGTGGGCGCAAGTCCTGCAAGGAGCGCACATAGGTTATCCATAGAATCTGGGCGCATTCTTTATGAGGCGCGTGCAGGATTAGCAGAATTCATAGGGCAGCCGCAGGAGGAGCGCATTATATTTGGTGCGAATGCCACGACTATGCTTAATAGTGCGCTTTATGGGTTACTAAAAAGTGGTGATAGAGTGCTTAGCACAAACCTAGAGCATAATAGCGTGGTGCGCCCGCTTGAAGCTCTAAGACGCAAACATAATGTGTGTTTTGATTTGGTAAAAGCCTCTCCCACCTGTGTGCTTGATATGCAGGAATTAGAATCTAAACTCGAGGGTGCTAAGGCTTTGATATGTGTGTATGCGAATAATGTTAGCGGGGCAGTCTTACCCATTAAACACATTTATCATCTCTGCAAGGCACATAATGTGATTTTTATCCTTGATGCTTCTCAAGCGGTGGGGCATTTACCCCTAAGCGCAGATGATGCGGATATTATTTGCGCATCCTGCCACAAGGGCTTGTATGCGCCTAGTGCGCTTGGCTTTATGAGCCTAAATCCTTTCTTTGATGAAAATAACCTCGATAGTTTTATGCAAGGGGGCAGTGGCTCACTTAGTGAGGAGATAAGCCAACCACACATATTGCCCGATAAATATGAAAGTGGCACGCCAAATATGTGCGCGATTGCCGGGCTTAGAGTTGGACTAGATTGGATTAAAGAGCGCGGATTAGAATCTTTGCATACCTATCAAATGACATTGCGAAACTATCTCTATGAGGAGCTAAAACAGATTCATAATGTCAAAGTGTATGAGGTCGAGGGAGAAGTTATTGGGAATCTTGCCTTTAATATCGAGGGGAAATATCCCTCAAGTGTGGGATTGAAGCTTGATAGGGATTTTGGTATTTTAACGCGTGTGGGACTGCACTGCTCGCCGCTCACACATAAGAGTATAGGGAGCTTTGCAAATGGCGGGAGTGTGCGCTTGAGTGTGGGTGCATTCAATGACTTAGAGCAGATGAAGCGCATTGTGGAAGCTATCTATCATATCGCTAAAGAATCTTAGGGTTTTCAAAAGTATAAATCTCAAGCAAAATCTCGTGCTTCTAGCAAAAGTGCAGATGCTTAAAAATGATATATCTCACTTCAATGCTGGGTGTAAGACTTTATTTTTAGATTTTATGTTTTGGCTAGATTCTCTAAAAGTGCATACTCTCGCAGAATCTGCCACGATTCCACAAGCTTTTTATAACTATAACGCGCATTTGCTGGACTTGATGAAGGAAGTAAAAAGATTTGTATGCTTATGTCAATTTCAGGGGCAAAAAGTGCGCTAAGAATACGCCAAAAACGATTGCGCGAATACGCATAATAAAATTGCTCATCGCGTGAGATTACAGAGGGAAATGAGCCCAAAATCAATACACGCGAATAGGTATCAAACACAGGAGCAAATGGGTGAGTGAGGTGTATTTTTTGTATTTGAGGTTTAGGCACTTTTTTGTATTGTGCATTTTCATTTGTATTTTTCATTCTTTGATATTTTCCCTGCTTTATATTCCTCCATAGGCTCTCCCCAATTTATAAATCCATACATCAAAAAAAACATTAAACAAAAATGCAACATTGCACTTGCAAAACATAGAGTAGCGATTTTTTTATATTTGGCAAAAAGAGCATAAATGCCTAAAACTGACAGAGAACAAAAAATAGCATTGATACAATAATGAAAAACCAGCCAATCAAATGTTCTAACTTCAGCTTTGGGGTGTGCTTTATCAAAGCCCAGCATTTGGGAAGTAATGCCAAGAAAGAACCAACAAGAAAGTCCAAAAAAGCAAAACATAAAATATTCAATATGGATATTTCTATAAAATCGTGCTAAAAATAAACTGAACACTCCTAAAAAACCAACAAGTGATAAGAATTGAAAGAGAAAATCTTTTAAGAACCAATACAAAAATCCTTTGCTTGAATCTATTGCAGCAGCAAATAAGATTCCAAGAGAGCTTATCCAAAATAAAGCAATACATACAAATACTATGCCTCTTCTCATCGCTTAACCCTATCGCTTTTTATCCATAACTTCAATATCTCGCCATTTTTGCGCTTATAGGCAACAAAGCTAAATTCGCCTCTATTTTGCAAGAGATTGAATCTATCTTTTGGAATTAAAAATAAATTATTGATTTTACACCTTTCATTAGGTGCAGAATAAAAATACGCTCTCTCCTTTGCGTGTGTGCCAATGATTTCATTTTGCATAACAAATACTACATTTTTATCTTTATATTGCTCTTGCAAAGCTAAATTTTGCGAAAAATCGCAATATTGCAAGCAATCATTGAATTTCTTTGCTAGGTTCGCATTTACAACCAAGTCCTTTACTTGCACATCATCTTGGAATGCTTGCGTTTTCCTATCATATTTTACCCAACCCAATGTTCCTCCCGGATCGCTAAACTCCATTCCGTGTTCATCTATTGCTTTATAGCTATATTCCATAAATACCTCTGCTCTTCTCACTCTTCATTGCAATACAATCTAATCATAACGCGTTTATGCTTTACATCTCATTTGTCTGTGAATTTAACAATTCTCTATATAATGCCTAAAAACATAAAGGGAAAATATGCTTGATATTGCGTTTATGCGAGATTGTGTGCCACTCTTTGCTAAAGCCCTGTCTTTGACGCTTTATATATCATTTTTTGGCATAGCACTCTCTCTTATCATTGGCTTTATAAGTGCGTGGATTCTCTTTTTCAAGGTGCGCTTTCTACGCGTGATTGTGGGTGCTTACGTGGAGTTAGCGCGCAACACTCCCTTGCTTATTCAGCTCTTTTTTCTCTACTATGGACTTCATAGTGTAGTAGGTGCAAATCTCAATGAATATGTGTGTGCTATCGCAGGTTTAGCATTTTTGGGTGGTGGATATATGTGCGAGAGCTTCCGCAGTGGATTAGAATCTATCGCGCACTCACAGATTGAAAGCGCACAGAGTTTAGGACTAAAATCTCATCAAATGATGTTTTATGTGATACTCCCTCAATCCCTTAGTGTCGCTCTGCCCTCTGTGTGTGCAAATGTGATTTTTCTCCTCAAAGAAACTTCGGTGGTGAGCGTGATTGCCCTTGCAGATATTATGTTTGTAGCAAAGGATATCATCACGCAATATTACAAGACAAACGAAGCTCTTGTAATGCTAATCCTAAGCTACCTTGTCGTGCTTCTCCCGCTCTCTGTGATGTTTTCACTCCTTGAGCGATACTACAAGAGGCGGGTGATATAATGGAAATATTTTTTGTTGGCTCAAACTTCGCACGATTAGCTCAAGGTGTGCTCCTCACGCTACAAATCGCGCTTGTCTCTATTGTCCTTGCTACTTTGGGTGGGCTACTCTTGGGCTTTGTGATGAGTGCAAAAAACATCTTTGTGCGCGGGGTGTGTAGATTCTATCTTGAATGTGTGCGGATTATCCCTATCCTTGCGTGGCTTTTCATCGTCTTTTTTGGTATTTCACAACTTTTTGATATTAATTTAAACGCGGTAACGAGCGCAATCATCGTCTTTAGCCTCTGGGGTGTGGCTGAAGTGGGCGACTTGGTGCGTGGGGCTATCACTTCTTTGCCTAAACATCAAAGCGAAAGTGGTAGGGCTCTTGGCTTAAAGCAGTGGCAAATTATGCTCTACATTATCCTACCTCAAGCCCTGCAAAGACTGCTACCCTCTCTCATATCACTTTCCACGCGTATGATTAAGACAACCTCGCTTGTAGCCTTACTTGGCGCGGTGGATTTACTCAAAGTAGGACAGCAAATCATAGAGCTTAATAAATCAAATCCAAATGCAAGTTTTTGGGTGTATGGCGGGATTTTCTGCACTTATTTTATCCTCTGCTATCCGCTTTCATACCTTAGTAAAAGATTGGAGAAAACATACCAATGAAAACAGATTCTGCACTCCTTCGCATTTCTCATCTCAAAAAAACCTATGACGGGACACATTTTGTGCTTGATGATGTCTCTATGCAGGTGCAAAAAGGTGAAGTTGTGGTAATTTTGGGTGCGAGTGGCTGTGGCAAAAGCACATTTTTACGCTGTATTAATGGATTAGAATCCACGCAAGGCGGCGAAATTGTCTTTAATGGTGAGATTATCAATCACCCCAATGCGCAGTGGAGCAAGATACGGCAGCGCATAGGTATGGTGTTTCAAAGCTATGATTTGTTTCCACATATGAGCGTGATTGATAATATTTTACTCGCTCCTATTAAAGTCCAAAAACGCGATAAAAAAGAGGTGCTCGCCCAAGCGCATACATTGCTTAAACGCGTGGGGCTAGAACATAAAATAGAATCTTCCCCCAAAGAGTTAAGCGGGGGGCAAAAACAAAGGGTGGCAATCGTGCGCGCGTTGTGTATGAATCCGGAGATTATGCTTTTTGATGAAGTAACCGCCTCGCTTGATCCCGAAATGGTAAAAGAAGTGCTAGAAGTGATTTTAGAACTCGCAAGAGAGGGTATGACAATGCTTATTGTAACGCACGAAATGCGCTTTGCTCAAAAAGTCGCAGATAGAATCTGCTTTTTTGATGAGGGCAAACTCATAGAAGAATCCACCCCACAAGAATTTTTCACTGCACCCAAAAGCCAAAGGGCACAGAAATTCCTCAATGTTTTTGAACTCTAAAATGTTTTGTTTGCAAAAGGTTGTGAAGCATACTTTTACATCTAAAAAGAAAGGAAGCACAATGGATAAGCTAAAGAGATTTGTACAATAATCCTACACTTTGCACTACTCATCTTGTTAGCGTGCTATGTAGCTATCAATAAGTGGTGGCGTTCATGGCGGACATAAAAGCGATAGAAAAACTAGAATCTAAAGGCAAAGACTAGTCAATACTGATAGCACCATAAATCCACCAA
The DNA here is from genome assembly GCF_001460635.1 of Helicobacter typhlonius. Lineage (NCBI taxonomy): Bacteria > Pseudomonadati > Campylobacterota > Epsilonproteobacteria > Campylobacterales > Helicobacteraceae > Helicobacter > Helicobacter typhlonius. Next base: position 677,208 of record NZ_LN907858.1, on the reverse strand, counting down.
GTAGGAGACACTTCTATTACTGCTAAGGGAGATTGTGTTATTATTAAAGCTGGTGGAGTAGAAGTAGTGATAGATTCTAAAGGATTAGTCGTTAAAGGTGGGGAGGTAAAGGCGGAGTGATTGGGAAATGAAAGGAATCCATTATGCTATATAAAAATATATTTAAAATTCTCTTTTTTATCGCAGTATTGATAAGTTTAGTTAATGCCCAATCAAGCGAAATAGCAAAACCTAGCTTTGATTGTGCTAAGGCTACTACAAAAGTAGAAAAGATGATATGTGAGGATTCTAGTGGGGAATTACAGAATTTGGATAGACAAATCTTTAAAAGTTATCAAGAGACAAAGGCAAAGCTTGATAAGAATGGCAAAAAAGCATTCTTAGATTCTCAAAAATCTTGGCTTAAAACACGAGAGAGGTGCGAATCTAAAGAATGCCTAAAAGAGCTTTTGCAAAGTAGAATCAAAGAGCTACAAACCTACACAATGTATATAAGCAATGCGTGGCTTGGGACTTATGAGTTACAAAAAAATCTTTATATGGGGAGCTTTGAGATACAAAAATGTAAAAATAATACTTGTGAAGCCTCATATTTTGCTTTGTTACATAAAAGCGAGTTTAATGATATGCACCAATGTGATATAAGTTTGAAGTTGCAGATAAAATCACAACAAGAAGCCATAGCTTATTATGATGACGAGGATTTTGTAAATTGTAAAATTTATATCAAGAAAAATCCGCAAGGCATCGTATTTACAAGAGATGAGAAAGCCTTTGATTCACCTGATTCTTTTTGTAGCACAATGTGTGGGAATCAAACAATATTTCAGTGGGGAGATGTGTATAAAAAGGAGGTGCAATAATGTTGTATGATATTAAAGAGTTAAATGAAAATGATTACAAGAAAGAATGCGCAAAACTTCTTATTGCCTTTGAAAATCCGAATTATAAACAAGAGAATACCATACACCTTGCGGGCAATGTAACCATTGGTTATGGACTTGATTTAAAGACAGGAAATAATCCAAAGTTGCTTTTAAAAGGGTATTTACCAGATGATTCTAAAAAACTAAAAATAGGAAACAAGGAATTAACTTTTTATGGAATCATAGAGAAATATAGAGCTAATGAGACAGGTTTTACAGACCCGAAAGCAGTAAAAGGTTATTTGCAAAATCAAGTATTTAATTTTTCGCTTACACAGGAACAGGCTCAAGAAGTTTTAGAAAGAACCTTTGATTCATACAAGCAGTATGTATCAAAGTATATTAATGATAGCTTATTAAAATGTAGCCAAGAAAAAGCTTCTTTGGTTTCTTTACATTATCATGGCAGATTTAACAACATCAAAGATAGTGTTCGAAATTCTATTATCAAAAATTCGAGATTCCTATCGTGGTTTTTAATACGATACAAAACAAATCCAAGAAGCTTTATTCCATTTCTTATTAGGGCTTGTGATGAAGCCGACATCTATTTATCTAATCCAAACATTAATAAAATAAATCTTATGTTTGATATATTTTCTTACTTAAATATCAAAAAGGAAATGATTGAATATAGAATACACAAAATTAAAACAAATAGGACGAGCTACAAACAAGATACGCTATATAGTTTAGCACTTTGGTATGAGAATGATTTAAATTTTATACCCTACCAAGATTATATTACCGATTTAAAAACATTTCAAAAGCTTAAACCAATTTCACAACTCACCAAGAAGCCCATAAACGACATCATTACCACCCTTAAGCCTCATTTAGACTATCTAAACACCCTCACTCAAAAAACCTTTAACCTAGAAAATATCTATTGTATTCAAAGCTTTTATGGAGTATTAGGAGCTCATAAACTTGACAATGTCGCTATTCTTAATAAAATTCTCAATCAAAGATTCTCTCACAACAATACCAATCAAACCAATGATGCTTCTAGTCAATCCAATAATCCAGATTCTCAAACACAACAAGAAAATCCCACACAAATTTTAATCCTTTATCCTAAAGCTACTCCTTTGCCTATCCAAATCATTCAACCAGAAAATACATTTCTTACACTAGTGGTTGGTAAAAATGCAAAGTTAGATTGTTCTAAACTTCTCTTAGATAAATGTGAAATCCATTACCTCCAATATGATGAAAATCAAGAAGAAAGCACAGAGAATCCAAAAATCACAGCATTAAAAACAGATTCTGAATTAACTCTAACGACTAAAGATTCAAATCTTTATGAAGTTATACATAATGGTATTATATATTACATCTCTAAAAATGATGGAGTGCTAAAAGTATCCCTCAAAGACAAAAGAGAGCAGGCAATAGAACTCTATAACTTTGCTAAAGAGAATGAGTATAGAATCTTAAAAGATTCACCCTCACAAATGCTAGATATTCAGCTAAAATTGCAAGATAATAAAGAACTACCCACTTCCCACAATGGTAACTTTAGCCTAACAATCAATAACCTCACACTTTTAGATTCTAAAGGCAAAAATCTTGATATAACAACTAAGCAAGACTTTACACTCTATTTGCATAATTGTGAAAACAGACAAGTTTATACAAGCACCACTATTACTAAAAACCCAAATAGTGATACTTATAGCACAACCTTTCACTTTGACCTTATCCTAGAGCAAACATCAAATCTCTTTAAAAGAACAACCAAGCTTATTGTAGCTACACAAAATCTTGCTAATGACTTTAGCACAGGCGAGATACACTCTAAAGGTAATGTCGCTATCATCTCTCTAAGTTCAGCAGATAAACAAGGTGGAAGCTATACTTTTGGCAAAAGGGTATCAGCCCAAGAGTTTGAATCTCAAGCAATACATACAAGAAATCAATATTTAGCAAGTAATGATGATAGTTTAGCTTATGAAGTGGCGTTTGGGGAGGGAGAGGAAAGAGAAGAGCAAGGCAATCAAGATGATATACCTGATAATGTTATTAGAATAGAAACAGAGGATAATAGTGGGGAGTATATAGAGATAGAGTTTGGCAAAAGTGCAGAGGAAATAGAAAGGGAAATTGAGGAAGAAGATAAGACAAGGCAAGAGCTTGAAGAGTTTTTGGGCTATCCTAGTGATAGCATAGCAGATGCGTCCGATTCCATATCCCATTATCAAGCTTTAATGGGCAATGAAGTAAAAACCGATATAGATAATATAGCCTTACCACGATTTATGCCGAGATTTAATAGACCTAAAGGCTCTAAAAGACTGCATAAGAAAAATCCACCCAAAACCCCAGAATATGCAAAAAACCAAAAAGATGTAATGAGAATAGTGAGGGAGTTGCCAAAACAAGGCTATAGATTAGTGTGGAAAGCTAGAGATTTTGAGCATTTAAAACAAATTTGGAAAAGATTAACAAAATATGCTAAAAAAATAGAGCCTAGAAACGATAAAAAGTATGGAGAGCGTATTGATAGGACACAATTAAAAGATAAAACAGAGATTAATTTTAGACAAAAATCCAAAAGTGGTTCACAAGGCAAGAGTGGTGATGAAACTATAGATATTAAATTTAATTCAAAAGGAGAAAAAACTATTTGGAGAATTCATTATTGAAATTCAAGGCATCACAATGAAAGTAAAGTTAATTTATGGTTTGGGCTATCAAGTCTTTATGGAAAAAGATAGTTACGAATTTAAGGTAAGTTATGAGGAGGGTTGGGAAAATTTAATTAATGTTTTTTTAAAACTCTATCCACAGGCAAAAAAGACAAATATTTTAGAGTTATTGGAATATGTGCTGATGTGTATGATATGCTCCGAAAATAGATTAAGAGAATGTGATGAAATTCTTTGGTTTCCACTTAGTAAGGATAGCAAAGGATATGGCAAAAATGGAGTTTGTTTTAATGAGCCTATCCCAAGCTTTGAGAGTGAGTATATCAGTATTTTGGGGGAATTGTTTCTTGCTGGATATGTAGATTTTGTGGCAGAGGAGGAAATTAAAGAAAAAGAATACAAAGATGTCTATTTGTCAGAATATAAAGCAAATAAATATGAAGCTTGGAAGTATTTTAGGGATAATTATTTTTATAAATATGCTTTTCAAAAGTTTGATGATGAGGACATTTTAATCTATAATGGTAAAGAATATAGTGTGCAAGATTGTCCCAGATATTATAATAAAAAAGAAAAAATGAAAATACCTTGTGGTTATAGCACAATGTATAGCCCTACTTCTTGGGATACTCCAAAGCATTGGAGTCAATATAATATTTGGGTAACCCGCACACAAAAAGGCACAAAATACTTCAACGAAATCCTATCCCCTAGATTCTATAATAAATACAAAGACTTAGAAGTAGAAATAGATTCTCAAGGTAATGTTATTAGGTGGATAGGACAGATAAATAGATAAAGCAATAAGCAAATAAATAATGAGGACAAATCAACCGATGAAAGCTAAAGCCTCACATAATAATATCTTATATACTATCTCTAAAAATGATGGAGTGCTAAAAGTATCCCTCAAAGACAAAAGAGAGCAGGCAATAGAACTCTATAACTTTGCTAAAGAGAATGAGTATAGAATCTTAAAAGATTCACCCTCACAAATGCTAGATATTCAGCTAAAATTGCAAGATAATAAAGAACTACCCACTTCCCACAATGGTAACTTTGCTCTAACAATCAATAACCTTACACTTTTAGATAAAAATGGAAAGAATCTTGATATAGCAGAGGATTATACCCTCTATCTACATAATTGTGAAAATAGAATAATATATGAGAATACTTCTATCCAAAAAAACACAGATGATACTTATCGTGTAAATTTCAGCTTTGACCTCATACAAGATGAGGACTCAAACTTTTTTAAAAGAACAACCAAGCTCATTATAGCAACACAGAATCTAAGTAATGATTTTAGCACAAGTGAAATTCACACTAAAGGTAATGTAGCGGTAGTATCTCTAAGCTCTGCCGACAAAAAGGGTGGGAATTATACTTTTACAAAGAAAGTTTCTGCACAAGAATTTGGAGAAGAAATAAAAACAATACTTGAACTTACAGAGGAAAAGGAATATCAAGGTGTAAAGGTGGAGGTGGGGAAAGGAGAAATGGTATTAGAAGTAGTGAGGAAGTGGGAGTATAGGGGAGATAACAATACTAACAAATGGGCTACCATTAGTGAATTTAAGCTATTAAAAAATAATGTAGAACTATTAAATGGGGGAATTGTGGAACCAGCGGTAACTAATCCGCACCCTAATCGTAAAGGACATAATCTAGCTCCAGAGCAACAACAAAAAATTGAAGGAAGTGATACAAGGATACCTGCTGGAGAGTATAAGGTATTTTGGAAGTATTCAACAAAGCAAGTTTATGCAAGAAGTGCAATAGATTTAGAGTTTATCGACTTATTAAAATTAAATGGTATTTGTTTAAAAAATGATGTTAGAGATTTTTCAATAAATCCACATAGCATTAATAAAGGCAAAAATCAAACATATGACAACAACAGAAAAGAACTTTTACACGACAAAACGGATAATTTTAAAAAGCAACACGATTGGGATACGCATTCTCACATAATGCCCGAACTTAAAGCCATTAATGGAACTGATATGGGTAGCAGAAGCGGTATATTAATACACAATGGCGATAATGGAATTTGGAGCGAGGGATGTTTATTACCAGGAGAACTTGAAAATGAAGTTGAGCCTAAAGGACACAAAAATAACAATGGGCTGTATCAAGAAACATTGCTAAAGACTATGCAAGTTATAAAACTTTTGATTGAACACGATATAGAAGCATACCGAAATTATGCCAAAGGCGAATCACAGAGTACTATTAGAAATTTTATAGTAAAAATCAAAGAAGAAAACATTAAAATCTATCCTAAGAATAAAATCACCAAGTGGGAGAAATAAAGTGAAAACAATATCTTATTTTATAATCAGATATATCTTGATTTTGCTTCTGTGTAATTATATTTATGCTAACGATGAGATAGCGGTTATTAATAGCTTGAGACATCAAAACACTGCATATCATTCAGCCTTAACCCAAAAAAATATTGATGACAGAGATAAAAGAGGGATAGTAAGAATAAACTATAATGGAGAAATAACACTAAGTGGTGTTATACAAATGTATTTGCATCAAGAAAATGAAGGAAACTTGTTTCAAAGTTTGACCTTTTATCCAGATATACAGGCATCTAGTCCTCTACCATATTATGGTGATGAGGATTATGAATATTATACAGGTATCCGCTTAATAGCTGATATGAAAGATGATGATTTTATTGAAGCAAAACAAATCTTTGGAGATAATATTAGCATAAATGATAAGGATATTTTAGGAGGCATCGCGATTCGTGCTATGATAACGCTACAAGACTATTATGCTGTGAATGAAGGTGATACAAGTTTTGATAATGGTGTATATGCAAAAATCAAACCCCAATCTCTCAAGCTTTTAAGCAATTCAAAAAGGTGGTTTTTATCTAAAGGAATGGCATATAGTTATTTTCAAGAACAGTTACTTTTATTTCCTATCTCCAAAGACTCCTACATTAATCTACGCCAATCTCCAAATGGCAAGATTCTAACACAGATTCAAAAAACTGATATACTAGAGCCTTGTGAATACAAAGAGAATAAAGGTTTAATACTAAATTTAGGACAAGATTCTACCAATCCTAAATGGCTAAAAGTAGCTTATATCCCACCAGAAGCAAAAGACACAAGCAAGGCAATCTATGGTGTAATCCATGAAAGTCAAGTAGATTATAGGTGTGAAAACCAATGAGCAATACAATCAAATTTCAATGAATGGTTTGATGATGAAATTAATGTGTTACTAAAGGAATACAATCTTGATTAGGTTATCATAACAAAAATTAGAAATTTGTCATCTTATAAGTAAAATTTTTGACTTTGGCACAGATTATAATCAGCCAAAAATACAAAAGATTTTGGAAAGAGCAAATGGGCTGTAAAAAACATTTAAGGAACAAACAACTATGTTATTATTAATCCCCTCAGGCAAACTCATAGTCAAGGTAGATTCTCAATGAGCATTTCTCCTCTCCCCTATCATTACTCTCCTTATCTTAGAGTAAGCTCTCCTATTGCAAGTGCAAGTTCAGGTTTTTATCATACTCCAAGAGTGGGAGATGAAGTGATTGTGAGTTTCTTTGATGAGGATATAGATAAGCCTTATATCAGCGGTAGTCTTTATAACCAAAGTAATCCTGCCTTACCTCCCCTCCCTTTAAATGCTCATCAAACAAGTTTAAGTGCAAGAACTCTTAATAATAGCAGTGCATTGCAAGCAGAGAATACAAACTCTCATCACAATCTCATAGAATCTGGATTCAATGAAATCACGCTCTCTAATCTCAAAGAACAAGAACACATCTATCTTCAAGCACAAAAAGATTATGAAGAACTCATTAAGCATAACTTTCTCCAAACCATACAAAACAATAAAGAATCTCAAGTAGAGGGAACTTATAATGAAAGGATTAAAAAGATTCATACTCAAACCATAGATTTAGCAAAGATTGTAAGTATTGGAGGAGAATATAATACCAATGTAGCTTTATCTAAAGATACCATTGTAGGATTAAGCCATACTCTTAACATAGGAGCAAGCAATAAACTAAGAGTAGCAAAGGATAGTAGTGAATATGTAGGAGAGGATAAGGAGGTGGAGATACAAGCAAATCTCAATACAAGTATCAAACAAGATGAGAGTAGGAATGTAGGGGGGAATAAGAGAGAGGTGGTGGAGGGGGAATATCATTTACAAGTTCAAGATTCCATTAACATAGAATCCACTAATGAAACTACACTTAGGACTAAAGGGAATCTCTTACTTACATCTAATGCCTCTATGGGACTTGAAACAGATGAAAATGCTACTTTTATAGCTGATAATATTTTATCAGAAGCAACGAGTGATTACGCTATTAATGCTGGTAATGCCATTAATCTAAAGATTAATGAAACTGTTATTTATGCCACAAGCGATACAATCATTTTTAAAGCTGGTGGAGTAGAAGTAGTCATAGATTCTAAAGGATTAGTCGTTAAAGGTGGGGAGGTAAAGGCGGAGTGAGGAGTGAAGAAAGGTTTAAAAAATCTTAAAATAGGCCTTTAATATTGCTTGATGAGGAATTGGCGGGAAATAACAAATGTTAAATAAAGAAAACACTCAAGAGTATAGCAAAGATACATTAAGAATACAAATTATAGATTCTAAAAACAATCCCATTAAAGATGCGGAAATAAGACTTATTGGCATAAAAAATACAGAAAAATATGATGTTGCACTTAATGAAAAAACAAATATAAATGGAGAAATCGTATTTGACAAAACAGAAAAACTACGAGAAAATACACAAAGTTTTGAAATTAGAATAAATCATCCAGACTATCAGATAAAACCAAAAGATAATTATAGGAGAATATGTAGAAGTTATGAGTATGGGCGTTTATGTCGCGCTACATTTGAGTCTAAAATATCAGACTTTGCTGTGCAAAAAGTCATTATAGATAATAAGTTTCTATTAAAAGACATTGGACTTACCATTACAAAAAACTTTTATAAACCAAATGATAAGATAATGTTTAAAGCGGAATATGATACAAACAAAATAAAACCCAACGAAATAAAATGGGGATATAAAAAACAAACTATGAATGATTATGACAAACAAGGCAAAGCAACAGATGTAGATTACATTTTATTTAGTGATTTGGATTCTTATATGCCAACAGATATACCTACAACTCAAAAACTTGATAAACCTTTAAACGATACACTGCAACTTCCAAAAACTGATAGTATAAGTCTTAACATACCGCAGAAGTGGCTAAATGAAAGTGTCGCGATTTTTGCTTACAAACACAATCCTCATTGGAAAGTATGCCAAATTATAAAAGTAAATGATTATCCTCAAATCGTCATTGATGGCACACACGCAGAAGTGCTAAGAGCAAATAAAAATACTACTCTTACTCAAGGAGAGCAAAAGTTTTCTCAAGAAATGCAAGCCTTAAATGCCCAAGCTAAGGTTTTGGGCTGGGGAACAAGTTACCTTTTACAAAGGCTATGGCACGATAATCCCCAAATACCAAACAATTTTAAAACAAAAGATAAGTATGCCGCAAATAAAGGTTTGCGTTATGCAAGCAGCAAAGATATAATCATTGATGATAGTAGTTTGTATGGGATTTTAAGTAATTTTGATGAGATAAACCTAAAAAAGCTTACCTACAAACAACATATTGGAGATTCAATAGAATATTATGCTGAACTAGATTGGGATAATCTTTATCTTAAGTTTCCTATGATAAAGGATTTAGAATCTAAGATTCTAGGCAAGAGACAAAATAGCACAACTTATATTCAAGAGAATGCTGCGCATATTATTACAGAAAACTTTAAAAACGAAATAAAATATTTTCTCCAAAACACCATACAAAAACAAGAAATAGCCAATGTATTTCATAATGATAACCTAGCAGAAAAAGAGTTTCTCGTTGCTCTTATCTTGGATAAGATGCAAGAGAGAGAAAATCTGCATCAAAATAAACTTGAAGCTCGTGATTGCACTGCTCTTATTCCAATAGATACAAATATTATAAAAGATAGTAAAAAAGAATTTATATATAATAATCAACGCCTTAAGCTCCTCACAGACTGCAAACCACACGAATTTGCTAGACTACATCTACAAAGCTATCCTATTCAAAATGAAACTTTTGCTAAGTATATGGGAGTGGATATGAGGAATGCTAGTTTGTATGAGTTAATGATTTATTTTATGAAAATTACTTCAGAAGAGCAATTTGCAAATCTTACTAATAATTTTCCCTATTCTAAAAGCACCATAGCCCTTTATGCAATTACAGGGAAATTTAGTATCTTTTATCTGCCTTATAAAATTACTATTAAAAGAAATAAGCAACAAGTTAATTATTTAGAATGCTTTATTGATGAATTACTTTGCTATATCTATGATAGCTTTGATTTTAGTGATGAACCTTATCAGCCTGTGGGTATGTGGGACTATAATGAAGTGGCTTTCAATCAGTATCGTTCAATGGAGCATTTGTTGAGTTATGGCAAACCAGCAGTGCCGATTGCTTCTGTTTTTTTAAGTGCTCCACAAACTTTAAATGATATTCCTAGATATGAGCAATCAATGCACTATGTTACAGAAGCTATCATCAAACAATCAGCACAACAAAACAAATATTACATCATCAATCAAAACTACCAAGACTATCAAACTCATTTTAAATTTGGACTAGATTATAGAATCTTTAGTAAGAATGCTAAGGTAATAGAAATAATAAAAAACGAAGATTTAAAAATTATCTTTGAAGTTAGGTAGATTATGAGTTTTATTTATTTTCATATCTATCAAAATTATTTCATCTTACTAATGGGCTGGATATTTTATTTCTTTATGGCATTCTTTGTAGTAAAATACATCAATCAAATAGCTTTTTTTTATAGAATCTTTGCTTGTAAAAGTTTTTTATTTGGCTGTATATTCGGAATAGTAGCTGTGTGTTTGTATTACGCAATCATTATATATACCAAAGAAGGCATAAGGGCATTTTTTTTGATTTTGCTGACATTTATAAGTGGTGGGGGAATACAAATCTATGGAATGCTATTAAAATTTCATTTATGCAATAACGCATTAGGTATTCATTTTGGATTGACACAAAATATTATTATATTTGTTATGACTTCATTGTTGATTGGATTATTGCTAGTGGATATAATGGCTTGCTCTCCATTTGTAATACTTGGAGCAATGCTTAAAGAAAGTATTATGAATAATGGAATATTAGCGAGATAATCTTATGTATAAAGCATACAAAGACTTGCCACATTTTATCACTACCAAACTTGCTAGTATGGACACACAAAGAATGGAGCAAGATATGAATAGAACCATTGAATATAGTAAAAAATATAATTTATACTACATCATCAACCAAGACTACCAAAACTATAAAAAGAGATTTAACAAAGGCTTAAACTTTAGAGTCTTCTCTAAGGATAAAACAAATGATAAAATTCATAAAGGATTCTATGTGTTAAAAGTGCCTGAAGATAAGGCTACACAAACATATTTTAAGGTGGAATTGTGAATGTTGTCATTAGCATTATTTACTTTTATTTCTAGTATAACACTTGTTTGTTATAGTATTTATGCTATTAAAAATAAGGAGTTCTAGCCTCTATTTAAGTAAAAACGATACAAGTTTTTTTATGACCCTATTACTTCTTTTGGCTGCTACTGCCTGTCTCTATCCGTCATATAGACTTATTAAGCTATTAAATCAAAAGGCACTTTATCTCACAAAAAAAGATATTGTTTTTGAAAAATACATAGGGAAAACCATAATAGCACCTTTAGAAGTCTCATATATCAGTACTTACTCATCGATGTGGGGAGCTATCATACTTGGTATGAGTAGTGTGCTAACTTTTAATAGGATTGACTCTAAAAATCATAAGAAAATATCATTTATTTTAGCTTTTGGAAGTGGTAATTTAGAGGAACTTTATTCATATTTATTGCCAAAGATTGAGACTTATTTGATAGGGCTACAAGAGAAAGAGTATATAGAATGCAAAATATCTCTTAATATTGATGGTAAAATGGATTCTAGAATAGATTTTGATAAAATAGAGAGATTACGTAAGGAAAAAGAAAATGGAAAATAAACACATCTATAAAGGTTTAGAATGCCATTGCAGTGAATTTGAAAAGATTCCAATTCATAGGCGAGAGCTAGGAATGGCTGGGAATGTGGCGACTTATGGGGCGATTGGGAGTAAAGTATGAGTATGGAAACTAACGATGAAATTATTTGGGAGTTAAAAAGAACAAAAAATCTCTTTTTTTGTATAAACTTTTTATGGAGTATTCTTTTTAGATTCTGTGTATCGTGTTTTCTTATCTATATTGTTTTTGTATATTTTGATAAATTACATTTCTTGATATTTGTATTTATTGCTTTAATAATACTTTATTACTTATTTGGTGTTGTCCTGTCTCTTAATCTCAAAGCCATTCAAATTACCCATAATAATTTTATTCTTAAAAAATATATAGGGTCTGATATAATTTTGCCATTAGGAAGTTTTTACATATGCGAAGAAGATGAGATTCTTAAAATTAGCTTTGATACCATTATCACGATACGAAAACTAGCAACCAAAGCTATTTTGCCAAAATACTTTTTTATTGATTTTAGCAATACCAACATACAAGAGATATACGAAACCATAAAACCATACATTAAAAATAGCTTAATACAAATGAATCAAAATGATTATAATTGCTTCAAAAATAATTCTTTTTTCAAAGAAGGATTGCCAAGTGATTATATTGATTTTGACGAAATTGATACTTTGCGGGAGGTAAGACAATGAGTGAAAAGAAAAATATCTATAAAGGTTTAGAATGTCATTGTAATGAGTTTGAAAAGATTCCGATTCATAGGAGGGAATTAGGAATAGCTGGAGATGTGGCGACTTATGGGGTGGCAATAGGAGAGAGCTATGAGTAAATCTGCTGATAAAGTTATTTATGAGCTACAAAGAAATTTTTCAGCAAAGAGCAAAATGTATCGCATCTATTTTATTATCATAAGCATTTCAGTGTGTTCTATTGTAACTTATGCAGTGTTTTGGATAGCACCACCACTTAGTGGATTTCGTGGTCTATTTCTTGTTTTGTTTTGGTTAGTTATATTCTATATTTTTCTATCAGGAATTTTAAAATTATTCAATTTTAAAAGGCTATATATGACTGATAGTTATTTTGTTATTGAAAAATATATTGGTAAAAAAATAATACTTCAATTAGGAAGTTTTTACGCACATTCTATGAGATTTAGCAACCCTACAAGCCCAAAATTAACAAACAATTTGTGTTTCACCACCTTTTTAGAGAATAAGGAATTTGTAATTGATGAATCAAATTTATGTTATACTGATAATACACAGAATATACACGAGTTAATTGATAAATTAAATGTGCTTTTTAAGCCGCATATCACACAATATCTACTAAGCTTAAGTGAAGAGAAATATTCACAAATTTTCAATGATATTTTTATTAAAAATGAAATTCTATATTTTGATGAAATAGACAAAATGCGAAAGGAAAAAGAAAATGGAAAATAAAAATATTTACAAAGGTTTGGAATGTCATTGTAATGAGTTTGAAAAGATTCCGATTCATAGGAGGGAATTAGGAATAGCTGGAGATGTGGCGACTTATGGGGTGGCAATTACTGAAGGATTTGCTATATATGGAGCAGAAAAATATTTAAATAATATGAATATTAACTCCACCACAACAGAAGTTGCTAAACTTAAAATTAAAATGAATTTTGGCATATTGAGTTTTCTACAAGCAAAAATAGAGGGAAAATCTAACGAAAGAGCATTGACAGAGGTTGGTGTTGGAATAGGTGTTGGCTATGCTATGGAGACCAAAGTAGCTCAACTCGCTGTTAAAACAGGCATATCCCTCCTCACTCGCATTGCCACAGGGGCGGCAGCTGGTGCAGCGGCTGGGTCTGCTGCCCCCATTGTTGGAACTATCATTGGGGCAGTAGCTGGGGCATTAATAGCAGGGGTTGTCAATGATATAATCTTTGCAGAGGAGGACAAGCAAACCCAAAAAGACAAAGCAGAAAATGAACGCATAAAGCAAAGAGAGATTCAATACCAAAACAAAATCAATCGCATCAATGACTATCTTATAAGAAATCACTATGTAGAATTACGAGACCTCACAGAAGTAGAATCTGAAATGCTTTGTAAAGAATCTAGCAATATTTATAGTAGCTACTTCAAAACAATCCTCTTAATGTTAAGCTTCCCTAACTATTTAGACAGAGACACAGAATTTTATAAATCTTTGCAATCTCAAGATACACAAAAAGAAGAATCTAAAAAGGAAATCCTAATCCAACCCATAGCTAACGCAATCTCTTTGAGATTAGCAATACAAGAATGCTATGATTCTAGCAAAGGAGCATTACTAAAGAATACCACAATCTATATCTATAACCACAGATTCCAAAGAGTAGTAGCAAAAGGCAGGACAGATTCTAAAGGTTCTCTACAAATAGATACTATCAGTGTGGGACAAGAAATAGGCATAGATAAAATAAGCTTTATAGTAGATAGAGATAATTTGAGTGAGAGTAACTTTGAGCTAAGCAAAACACAATATGCCACGATAACTAATATCCAAGTAAAGCATAAACAAGCTAAAGAATATACAGCCAATAAGATATATCTAGGATTTAATGATGTGCAAAGTAAGCTAAAGGCTGATTATGAAGTAATAAGACTGCACGCACAAAAAGGAAGCAATGCTATCACATTCACACCACAGATAAATACAAGCGATATGAGATATAAGCAATACACGCAGTTTGCCTATATGACATTTGATGTCATGGATTTTAGTATAGATGAGTATATCGCTAATATAAGCATACAAAACCGCCAAAGCTCTGGATTAAACAGGCTAGGCACAGGACTAAAAGAAAGCTATCCTATAAAAAAGGAGTGGCATAATAAGATTGTGGCTTTCTTTGGGTATTGTGATAGTCAGATACACACGCCTTATGTAAAAATGTCTTGTATGCAGCCTATTGTGATTTTAGATATAGGCGATAGTGGGGCATTACATCCACGATATGAGCAAGGGAGTATGAAAAGGCGGGATATTATCCTTGATGTTGTGGATAAACTCAAAAAGAGATTGGAGCAAATCAGGGCATATCCTATCATACTAGGGCAAAATAACGAGAGTTTAGAACAAAGAGTAAAAATAGTAAATGCCATAAAGCATAATATCCAAAATGACAGGATATTGTTATTATCTCTACATATCGATAGTGAGGAAAGCGGACTAGCTAGTGGAATGCGATGTTTTTATAATGCTAGAGAATATGCAAGAGAAGAGGAGGATTTCATCGCTAGACTAGAAAACATCAAACACGATAAAAATAATGCTAATTTCGCACATAAAAGCAATATGTATCTTGCGAAATTTGCTGCTATGCCTTCAGTGCTAATAACGTTAGGATTTATAAGTAATGATAGCGATAGGGCAAAGCTTAATGATGCAAATTATAGAAATACTCTTGTTAGTAGTTTGCATTTAGCTATTTTACACCATATCACACAGACGATGACAAAAAATCCAATGCAAAGGGTGAGCTAATGACTCAAAGACTGCATAGTTTAGATAATATACCTATCCCTAGAGAGATCAATAAACCTTATATATCAGGAAGTCTGTATAACCAAACTAACCCAAGTTTAGCTACCTTAACCAAAGATGACCATATCACTTCCTTAAGTGTTAGGACATTAAATAGTGGAGCATTACATAGTGGAGGCACTACCAACACAGATATACCATACAACCAATAGAGCAAGGCAGTAATGAGCTTATATTCTCCAATCTTAAAGAACAAGAACACATCTATCTTCAAGCACAAAGAGATTATGAAGAACTCATTAAGCATAACTTCACTCAAACCATACATAACAATAAAGAATCTCAAGTAGAGGGAACTTATAATGAAAGGATTAAAAAGATTCATACTCAAACCATAGACTTAGCAAAGATTGTAAGTATTGGAGGAGAATATAATACCAATGTAGCTTTATCTAAAGATACTATTGTAGGATTAAGCCATACTTTAAATGTAGGAGTAGATAACAAAGTAAGGATTGCAAAGAAGAGTAGTGAATATGTAGGAGAGGATAAGGAGGTGGAGATAGGGGGGAATCTCAATACAAGTATCAAACAAGATGAGAGTAGGAATGTAGGGGGGAATAAGAGAGAGGTGGTGGAGGGAGATAAACAGGAACATATAGAAGGAAATCTTAATATAACTTCACAATCTCAAGGTAATATTTATACCCAAAAAGGTTTATATGTAGAATCTCAAACTTTATCTTTTCAAGCAAAAGATGTTACCAATATGGAATCAGATTCTGTGGGTATAGATGCCCAAAGTGATTGTGCTATACAAGCTGGCAACCAAATCCTTCACCAAGTAGGAGACACTTCAATTACTGCTAAGGGAGATTGTGTTATTATTAAAGCTGGTGGAGTAGAAGTAGTGATAGATTCTAAAGGATTAGTCGTTAAAGGTGGGGAGGTAAAGAGTGAGTAGAGAAAGTGATAAGATAGAATCTCAAAGAAAGAATGTGATAAGCGAGAATCTAAGAGTGAATACAGAATCTAAAAAGTTAGATTCTAACAATGATGAGATTATTTGGGAGTTGGAAAGAAAGAAAAACTTTTTAATATGTTTAAATATTTTTTGGAGCTACTTTGTGAGGTGCGGTATCATTGGGTTTTGCTTATTGGGACATAAAGAGGAATTTGAATTATTTTACAATAGATTTTTCTCCCTATATGCAAGAAATGGAATCCTATGTAAAGGGTAAGAAATGAATAAAAATAATACCATCTATGCTTCTTTAAATGTCTGTCAATATGAATTTGATAAAAATTTACCTCAAAAACAAGAAATCCTGAATAATTTGGGTAACTCTACAAGTAATTTCTTAAATATTTATTTACCTGCAAATGCTGCTTTTGCAGGTGCTATGAATGATATGCTCTATCCTAAGAATCGCCCTTTTTATCTACCAAATATTCCTACAATCACTCTAGGTGTGAATTATGGCGTAATTGCTTATCTATTTAAAAAAGCAGAGGGGAAAGATGATGAGTGATACACAAGATGAGATAACTTGGAAATTAGAGAGAAAAAAGAGTATTTTGGCTCTTTATAGTCATACAGCATATTTTTCTCTATTTTGTGTTTTTTTGTATATTTTACTTACATATTTTACTACACCTGAGAATCTAAAAGGTTTGCTTACATTTCTAGCTTTAACTTTTTTTGTTTGCTATATAGCAAGGGATTTTTATTATTCGCTAAATCTAAAAACGATGTATATTGAAAATAATAATTTATTCATAGAAAAATATTTAGGAAAAAATATTGTTTTACCTTTAGGGGATTTCATTATTTTTCACAGAATGCCATTTTATTTTAATTTTATGTTTATAGGTGATTATTCAATAGAATCAATAAGGAAGCACTCATTGTTTCCTATATATTTTTTTCTTGAAAGTTATAATACAAATGTTGATAAAATTCAAACATTGCTTAAGCCTTTTATTGTTGATTATTTACTTAAATGCGATGAGAAAGCATATAATAAATTTAAAACGTTTTATGGAGGTGCAAGCATTAAAGACCAATACAGCATAGACTATAAAGAAATAGACAAACTGCGAGAGGAACAAAGAAACAATGGTTGAAAATAAAAATATCTATAAGGGTTTAGAATGCCATTGTAATGAATTTGAAATAATCCCTATTGATAGGAGGGATTTAGGAATAGCGGGAGATGTGGCTTGTGGAGCAATAAGGAGCAAAGTGTGAGCGAAGCTAAAGATAAAACTCTCTGGGAGCTAAAAAGGATAAAAAATATCTTTTTTTGTATCAATTTTTTATGGAGTATTCTTTTTAGATTCTGCGTATCGTGTTTCCTTGTTTATATTATTTTTGCATATTTTGATAAATTGAATTTCTTTATATTTTTGCTCATTATTTTGATAATACTTTATTATTTGTTTGGTATCTTCTTGTCTATCAATATCAAAACTATACAAATCACTACAAATAATTTTATACTTCAAAAATATATAGGGTCTGATATGGTTTTACCATTGGGGACTTTTTATATGTGTGAAGAAGATGAAATTATTAAGATTAGTTTTGATACCATTATTGCGATACGACCATTAACAATCCAATCAATTTTGCCAAAATATTTTTTTATTGATTTTAGTAATACAAATATACAAGAAATATATGAAATCATAAAGCCATGCATTAAGAATAGTTTAATACAAATGAATGAAAATGATTATAATTGCTTCAAAAATAATTCTAAAGATGGGCTGCCAAATAATTATATAAATTTTTGCGAAATTGATATTTTACGCAAGGAAAAAAACAATGGTTGAAAATAAAAATATCTATAAAGGTTTAGAGTGTAATTGTAATGAGTTTGAAAAGATTCCTATCCACAGACGAGACTTTGGAACAACGGGAGTTATTATTTCTAATGGATTAGTAATTACAGAAAATTTATCTATAGAAACACTTGATAAACATCTTAAAAATAATGGCATAGAAGAAAAGATAAGAAAGATTCCAAAGATTAACATAATGATGAATTTTGGAATCCTAAACTTTCTTTACAAAAAAACAGAGGGTAAGTCAAACCAAAGAGCATTAACCGAATTGGGAGTAGAAACCTCAATTGGTTTAGCTACTACTTCCAAACTTGCAGTCAAAACAGGCGTATCCCTTTTAACTCGTATTGCCACAGGTGCAGCAACAGGAGCAGCTGTTGGCTCTACCTTTCCTATCGTTGGCACAATAATAGGTGCAGTAGCAGGAACACTTATAGCAGGAGCTATTAACGAACAATGTGAATTTGATAAGAATCTCCCACAAAAGCAAAAAACTTTCAATGATTTAGGTAATGCTACTGAAAATTTCTTAAATATCTATCTGCCTGCAAATGCTGGTTTTGGAAGTGCTATGAGTGATACAATCTATCCTAAAAATCGCCCTTTTTATGTTCCAAATATTCCTACCATTACTTTAGGTGTAAATTATGGAGTAATAGTCTATCTTTTTAAAAAGCAGAGGGAAAGGGTAATCAATGAGTAGTGAGATTCTTTGGAAATATAAAAGAAGTTATATGGGGTTTTTAATTTCAGTATTTCTTTTACTCTTTTTATCTATTGTCTGTTGTTTAGCAATATTCAAAGGAATAGAAAAATTTATAAATAACGATGACGCAGATTTTTTTATGACTTTACTACTTTTGTTTGCCTCCCTTGCTTGTTTGTATCCACCTTATAGGCTTTTAAGATTATTAAATCAAAAAAATGTATATATTACAAAAGATAAATTATTTATTGAAAAATATCTAGGGAAAACAATAGTTTTGCCTTTAGGAACTTTCTATACATATAGAATTTCAACAATATGGGGTTTTACAACAGGTATGAGTTCAGCAATATTGCTTCATAAAATCGAATGCGATAATAAGCTCTCATTTATCATACAATCATTTATTGAGCCATTTGGAACAAATAATCTTGATGAACTTTATAGTCTTTTATTGCCCAAGATTGAAGATTCTCTACTAGAACTAGACAATAATGCTTATGCAAAATTAAAAACGCAAATAAATATAGTAGGCAATATTAACCCACAAATTGACTTTAATAAAATAGACAAACTAAGAGAGGAACAAAGCAATGCCTAATCATTCACAATCAGAATCTCCTTATACTTCCTTAGAATTTTGTTATTGCCAACAAGACTTTACGCAGAATCCAATTACTCGCAGAGATTTAGGAAATACAGGCACTTTAGTAAATTACTCTATGGTTGTAGCAGGGACAGGTTCAAGTGAAATTCTAAGTAAATATATGGAAAATCAAGGAGTTTCAAATAAAGTCAATGCTTTTTATAAATACAAACTTATAGGGAATTTTGGTATTTTTTCTTATTTATTTAAGAAAGTAGAGGGCAAGGATAATGAAAGGGCTATACAAGAAGTTATATTTGAAACAGCGGCAATTGAAATTGGGGGTGCGACTACAAAAGCTATAACCACTAGACTCGGTATTGCTATGGCAGGTAGAATCTTAGGTAGTGCAGTAGGTTCTGTGATACCTGTTGGTGGGACAATAATAGGTGCAGTAGCTGGAGCTTGGTTAGCTGGCAAGGTTGAGAAATGGTGGTTTTCTGATGAAGACAAAGCCTTAGAATCTGCTCAAGCGGAGAATGAAAGAATAGCTCAATTAGAGAAAGCTTATCTTTTAAAAATCAATCGCATTAATGACTATCTTATAAGAAATAACTATGTAGAATTAAGGGAACTTGATAAAGATATATTTGGCAATCCTTTAGCTCATTCTAATGAAGCAGAGACACTTTGTAAAGAAGCAAGCAATTTACAATCAAGCTATTTCAAAACTATCCTGTTAATGTTAAGCTTTCCACAATACCTTGATAGAAAACAAGAGGAAGAAGAAAAAGAACAAAGAAAGCAAGAAAGAAAAATACAGCCTGTAAAAGACGCTATTCTTCTTACATTGGATATAGAAAAATGTATTGATACAAGCAAAGCAGAATTACTCAAAGAAAAAGAAATCTATATCTATAATGAAAGATTTAAAAGAGTAGTTGCAAAGAGTAAGAGTGATGATAAAGGGAGATTGTGTTATTATTAAAGCTGGTGGAGTAGAAGTAGTCATAGATTCTAAAGGATTAGTCGTTAAAGGTGGAGAGATAAAGGCGGAGTGAGGGAAGATGCTAAGAGCAGCTTTGACCCATTGCTTCTGCAAGGATTGCCATATAAGAAGGGAGAAGTAGATTATAGGACTCTATTTGCTCCAAATAATAATATTAAACTTTATGATTCTAAAGATACATATAATCGCACTCCCAACACAAATACCATAGTATGCTATGTTAATTGTGATAATTTTATAAACAATAATACAGGTAATAATCTCAATGGTTTTTCAAATAACAATAAAACTTTTTCCGCACAAGTTACAATGGATTCTAATCCTACCCAACCCTTTACCTATGAAGATTCTAACATTACAGCTAAAGAGATTATCAATAAGGATAATACTTCAACTTTAGTCATAGAATCTAATACAAATTTGCTAGAATATCAAGGTAACACAGCAGATACTTTAATGAGTGGAATAAGTGGAGTGTTTGCTTCAATGGCAACATTAGCAGAGAAATGAGATTAAAAAGAGATAATGGAGCAAGAATATGAATAAAAAGCAAGATATAAGATATGATGAGTTTGGAGAGGAGATTCTGTATGAGATAAGGCATAATTTAAGTTGGTGGGATTCTTTGATGTATTTTATGATACTTTTTCTTGGCATTGCTATGGTATATGGTGGCATAGAAGCTTTTTTATTCAATGAAATAGAGAAACCATTGCTTATCACATCATTGATTCTTGGCATTCCCTTTACACTGCTCAGTTCATATCGTTTATTTTACACACGCAAAAATCGCTTTTATGTTACAAATAATGGTATAGGCTTTGAGAGAAGGAATTGGTTTAGAATGCAAAAGGGATTCTTTAAGTTTGGGGAAGCGGGTGCGATAAGAACTTTAGGTTCCACAGGGACACTTCCTGCTGCCTCGCCTAGCTTGATAATAATTTTTCCACTAGGTAATCTCAAGAAAAAATATTTTGCTTCTTGGCAACTCAAACCCTATTATAATATTTCTTTGACTGCTTGGGATATTTATATATCTCCAAAACTCTACAACGAAATAACCGAACAATGTTATTTACACGATTTTCTTATCAAAAAAACCAAAGAGGCTCTAAAAGCACAGGGCGCAAATATAGATACTTTATGTTATGATTTGGACAAACAATTTGATATAT
Source organism: Helicobacter typhlonius (assembly GCF_001460635.1). Classification (NCBI taxonomy): domain Bacteria; kingdom Pseudomonadati; phylum Campylobacterota; class Epsilonproteobacteria; order Campylobacterales; family Helicobacteraceae; genus Helicobacter; species Helicobacter typhlonius. The sequence goes on along the minus strand of NZ_LN907858.1, from coordinate 655,625 downwards.
ATTAGTCTAAGGAAATAACCAATGAATCACGATAGTAACCAACCCAACACAGCAGGTATTAAAATAGGCTTACCTAACTCTAGTAATAAAGGATTTGATGTTAAGACTGGTATGATAGATTCTAACCCCAATGCTCCTTATAATCCAAATAATAATATTAAACTTTATGATTCTAAAGATAATACAAAAAGAGTGGCTATTGTTTGTATTGTAGATTGTCCTTTTGAAATAATAAATAATCAAGATTCTATAATGTTTGAAAATAACAATACAAAATCTCCAATAAGCATTACTACTTCACAAAGCAATAGTATCCAACCCTTTACCTATGAAGATTCTAACATTACAGCTAAAGAGATTATCAATAAGGATAATACTTCAACTTTGGTCATAGAATCTAATACAAATTTGCTAGAATATCAAGGTAATACCACTGATACACTAATGAGTGGAATAAGTGCAATGTTTGCTTCAATGGCAACATTAGCAGAGAAATATGGGGTAGATAAATCACTCAAAGAATCAACTAAAGGACTTGGAACTAAAGGCAGAATCTTAGCTATTATTTCAAGCACGAAGTGTTGATAAGGCAAGAATATGAATGAAAAACAAGATATAAGATATGATGAGTTTGGAGAGGAGATTCTGTATGAGATAAGGCATAATGTGTTTATATTGGATTGGATTTCTTATATATTAATTTTTTTAGTTTCTCTATTCATTCTTATAGCATTCCCAATAATGATAAGTAAAATATTCGCAGACGAAAATCCTATTCTTGTATTGATTGCTGTATTTTATAGCCCAAAGTCTTGGTTGATATTTTTGCTCTATATTGCCATTTTCTATTCGGTTATAGATGCGTATCGCCAAGTATTTTACTATCGCAAAAACAAAATCTACATTACCAATCAAGGCATAGGCTTTGAGAGAAGGAATTGGTTTAGAATACAAAAAGGATTCTTTAGATTTGGGGAAGTGGGATTAGTCAAATACTATACTCCAAGACCATTTTTAGAAAGGTCTAATTGTTTTGTTTATTATTTTTTGAATCACCAAGCACCGAGTAAAAATTATAGGTATTTTAATTTGATTTTTATGCCTAAGCATTATCATAAAGTATTTTTATGCGATGAATATATGACAAATCAAGAACGAGAAAAACTACTCAACTTCATTCGCCAAAAAACCAAAGAAGCTTTAGAATTTCAAGGAATAACAATCAGTGATGCAGAATTAAAAGATAAGATAAAAGATTTAGGCTATAAGGACATCTAATGCCACAAGATTCTAGGTTTAGGTCGGTATTTAAGATTGTTACTAGTTCTATCTGAGTGCGATTTTGTATTAAGGGTAAATTCTTTCTGCTGTGATTGCAAGATGAGTTGGCTATTTTTAATCAATCCATTTTGCTGGTGCTTTGTGTAGAGATTGCTAAAGTCCCAATTCAACCGCACACCAACAATGTAATAAGGCGAGAATGTGCCTTTTAAAAAATTTAACCCCGGATTTGCATATCCACCTTGAAAAATAAATCCACATAGGGTAAATTCTTAGCATTCTCTAGCTTTTTTTGACTCTCAATCTCGATGCTTTTGAGGCTAAAATATAATGTTTCTGGGCGAAATTCTAAAGCATTTGTGTTCTCCTCATACGCGAGATGTCGCACACTCTGCAAAAACGCACTTTGTTCCTCTAGGCTTGGAATAAGTAAATTCTCACCTATTTTTGTCGCACTTAGCATTGAAAGCGTTTGTGTTGCGATGTCTTTTTCATTTTTCAACGCCTGTGCATTTTTTTGCGTGTTGAGAATCTCGATACGCATTTTGTCGAGGATTTCTTTTTCTATCACGCCATTTTTATAGAGGATTTCAAGATTCTTCAAGTTTTTATCAAGCTCCTTGATATGTAGCTCATTTTACTCGATTTGCTCACCCAAAAGGAGCAGAGAAAAGAAAGTATTAATCACAGATTGCTGAATCTTATAGAGGCTAATCACATTATCACTCTTGCGCGTGGCGTATTGTGCGCAACTCATATCTTTTTGTGCAACAAGCCCCATATCAAGCACGGGCTGGGCAAGCTCAAAGGCAAATTGATACTGGTCTTTACTCAATGGCTTGTAGTTGAAAGTTGGAAAAATACCTTGCATTTGATTATTATCAAAAGGCAAGGTTGTAACATCGCTTTGATAGGAAACCTTGCTTGAAAAGCGCAAATGTGGGATAAAGTGCATATTATATCTTTCAAGCGTGAGACTTAATACCCTATCTAAAAGCTTGGTATTTTGATAGAGTGGGTAATTCTCCCTAGCAAGCTTCATATAATGCTCGATATTCTGCCCTACCTCATCTTCCCCTAACACCACAGATAGTAGGCACAAGATACCACAAATAAGTCTCCTCATTTATCCCCCTTAAAATATTTTCTTAATTCTTTGACGAGATTCTAACAAAAAAATAAATAGTTTGATGAATTTTGCAGATTCTATACAATGACACATACTTGCTTGGATTCAAAAATCTAGCCTAGAGTTTAGAATCTTAGCAACGCACTCAAACCATTCTGCCAATTCAACTCATAGTATGACAGCATATAAGAAAAATTCGACTTCACAAGAAGGTGGAAATGCTTAGTTTCTAAAATGCCAATGCTTATTTCGCCAAAGACTCCATTACTCATACCGAGCCTATCATACACGATTACACCATTTGCCAACACGCCCACACCCGAGCTTGAAAGATTTAAATCACTCAATGCCCCAACGCTCAATGCTCCTTCAAAATAGCGCATATCCCAAATATTTTTTACCCCCATAAGCATATTAAATCCGCTATCAACAGGACGGCGATTTTTGAGCTTCTCTTGAAGTGGAAAAAATGCGTAGCTCTCTAAGCGCACAAAGGGCATTAAGGTATATTTACCAAAGCTAAAACCATATCCATAATCGACATTAAATAGCACACTCTGCTCGTCAAACTCCACGCCAGAAACACCTCCTGCAAGTCGCGCAGGGAGGGCAAAGGCAAAACCTAACTCAAACCCCAACATATGATAACCCCTATCGCTTTGTGCGAATAAAATATCAAGCTGGGCTAATGTGCCAATTTGAAAATTTGCATCATATTCAAGGGTAAAATCCTGTGTGTTTGTGCGAAATGGCTGAAGAGAAGATTTAGTAAAATTTGTCTGCACGGATAAAAGCACATCACTTTGATTGTTATTGACTAAGATTCTATGATATTCCAGCCCCACGCCATTCACAGAGATTCCAAACTGATGATGACGCATATAGGAATTAAGATAATGCAACGAGAGACTTTGCGTGATTGAGTGCTTCTCTAGCGTAGATTTATCCACAGCATTATTCGTAGATTTCACAGAACGCGTATAAGGCAGATTCAAACTATCGGGTGAAAATGCCTCATCTTGCAAAGGCACGATAATGTCCGCACCAAAAGCGCACACAGACAACAAACCTTGCAAGATATATCGTAAAAGCATTATTTTTTAGCGAGGGAGCGCAAAAATTCCTCTAAATTAAACTTTTTGCGATGATTAGGCGTAAAGATATGAATCATAATATCCCCCAAATCTGCAATAACCCAATCCTCGCTTTTCTCATCTGTGGAGTAAAACACCTCGTTCAAGGGCTTTAGCTCACTTTTTAGATGATCTAGCAAAGCAAAGGCGTGCTTCCCAATCATCGCGCTTACAATAATCACATAATCAACAATATAATCCCTATCTCTCACATCAAAGACTTCGATATCCTCGCCTTTTTTATCAGCTAAAAGTGCGCTTATATAGTCTAAGCGCTCCTGTGGATTGCGTAAAATTTTTTGCTCCTGCAATATTTCCAAAACTGCTCCTTTAATAAATTTAAACGCGCATTATAGCCTAAAATGTGCCTTTATAATGCTATGAATGCAAGGTGGCATCATCATAAGTGCGCTATTGATGTCTCCACTATGCAGCAAGGTGCGCACTGCGCTTGAAGACAACGCACTAAAATCTTGCAAATGGAGGTTTTCAATCACGTGCGGGGCAAAATGAGAATGCAGAGCAAGGCTAGAATACGCGGCAGATTCAGAATCTGCATTATGCACAGCACTCGCCCTTTTCTTCATATCTCCACTTTTTTTAGAATCTACGCAGGAGCTAGATTCTAAAGTAGATTCAGGGCTAGATTCTAAATCCACCCTATGAACTACCACGAAATCAACCATTTCGCATAATTCTTGCGGATTGTGCCACCGCGCTAATTGATTGAAACTATCACTACCCAGCACAAAGGCATATTTCATATCCCTACACATATCCGCATATTTTGCCTTTAGCTCATTTTGAATCTCCCTCACACTCTCCACGCTATACACGGCGCGGTTTTGCCTTATCTCATAGTCATTTACACTCACACGCGGCAGAGACGCTAGGGACGAAGATGAAAGAGGTGGATACTGCGCATTATATTCTTTAGCTATTTTCTCACACATTTGCAATCGTTGAAGCGGAGCAAAGAGCGGCGGGGTTTTCAATGGATTTTTAAAGTTTGGCATAAGGATAATATGAGTGTAAAGCACATTCTCACACAATGTGCGGATAATCTCGCTATGCCCCTTATGGGGCGGGTCAAAGCTCCCACCATAGATTGCTACATAGCCCTGCATTTGCCAATGCCCTTATGTTTATATAATACTCATAGAATCTTAGCTTACTTAAAAGCAACTCACGCTACTCAAAGCGACTTGCGCGTGTGAGCTTTGAAAACTTTACACCCTTTAAGCCACCGATTTCAATGCTAAGATTCTCAATATTGCTTCCCTTGCCGCGTAAAATAATTGTCTCTAAACAATTATGATGGTCTAAATGAATATGTGTATTGCATAGAATCTCCACGCTACCATTGTGTGTGTTTGTGTGCTGAATATCAATCATTCTTTGATTTAAATCCCGTTGATGATGGTCATAAATAATCGTCAAAACTGCCACGCCCTGTGTGTCTTCCGTGCCACTACTCCATACTTCCTCATTAAGTTTTTCGCGTATCATATCACGCACGATTTCTGAACGTGATGAGTAGCCTTTATGTGTTAGACGCTCATCAAGGCTTTCAAGCAAATTCTCTGGTAAAGACACACTAAATCGAATAATATTGGGCTTCATTGTGCTTCCTTTAGCTTATGAATATAAGCCAAATTGTAACCTAAAAAAACTAAGCATAAAAGCGAAGTATGGAGTTTAAGTGAAATTAAAAGGAAATATAAACTTATCTTAAGAATGATTTTTATAATATGTGCGAGTTCATTTTTAAGTCTTGGAGCATATTAATGGAATTTCTAAAAGAATATATCGACCATATCATTTTTGCTATTTTGGGCTTGATGAGCTTTCTAAGCGTATGGTTTAGCTGTGAAAGGCTTATATTTTTTGCAAAACTTAAACTCACAGACTATCAAAACGAAGATGCGCTTGAAGAATCATTAAGTAAGAATCTTACCGCACTTTATATCATCTACTCAAATGCACCTTATGTGGGACTTCTTGGCACCGTTATTGGAATTATGATTACATTCTATGATATGGGTATGAGTGGCGGAATGGACGCTCAAAGCATTATGGTAGGGCTATCTACCGCACTCAAAGCCACAGCATTAGGGTTAGTGGTGGCAATCCCCACACTTATCGTGTATAACTGCTTTGTGCGTAAAATGGATATCGAAATCAGCCGCTACAAGCGTCTAAACAAACAAAAAGACTAGGACAAGGCGATGAGAATCCCAAAAAAAGATGGTTTAAATATCGTGCCTTTCATTGATGTTATGCTCGTGCTTTTAGCGATTGTGTTAAGCGTATCGACCTTTATTGCGCAAGGGCAAATAAAAGTCGAGCTTCCATATGCGAGTCAAAATCAGCAAAGCAAAGATGAAAAGCCAATTCTCATTGCAATTGATGATAAAAATATTATCTATTTTAACGATAAACCCATTGATGCAGAATCTCTCAAAACAGAGCTTGCCAATGTCAATAACAAGACGCTTATTCAGCTCAAAAGCGATAAAGATTCAAAATTTGAAAGCTTTGTGCAAATCATAGATATTTTAAAGGAGAAAGGGCATGAAAACTTTGGTATTTCAACAAAAAATAAATAACCTTTTTAACAAAACCAATGCCCACAATAGCAATGAACATATATCAAATTATGCAGGATTCATAATCAGCCTTGCACTCCACCTTGCCCTTTTTTTCTCGTTATATGGTGTTTTTTATAATATGGATTTGCGGCAAAATGGCGAGAGCATCACGACACTCTCCCTTGCTACTTTTATGGATACCTCAAATGAAGATTCTGTGAGTGAGACAAAGCCAATTGTAAAAAAGCAAAAGCATAGAGAAATCACAAAGCACGATGGCAAACTTGCAAAACAAGAAGAAATCATTACCCCACCACAAAACCCTCCAAAGGCACAGCCTAGTGAAAATCTAGAGGAAGGTGATGTGATACAAACACTCACTTTTAATGATGGGAGCGAAGATGAGCTTTTCTCCAAACTCAAACGCGCCATTGACCGCAAAAATAAATATCCACCTATGGCACGAAAGCAAGGGCTAGAAGGGCGTGTGGTGGTTGAATTTGTGATACATAAAAATGGTGGCGTCTCACATATCCAACTTGTTGAATCTTGCCCTCACAAATCACTCAATCTTACCGCGCTCAACGCAATTAAACAAGCACAAAATGATTTTCCTATTTTCACACAAACGACTAAAATCCGCCTACCTATTGTTTATAAGCTTGATAGGGGTTAGCCCTATTTGGCTTTGCCTAGTTTTATTTTAACAAATCGCCAAGTCTTGCCATAGAATAATTTGCAATAAAATTTTGTCGCTATACAAAAAGCATATTTGCTTACCATATTTTGCACCAATTTCAAAAGTTAGTTTCCAAACAAAAAAGTATCAAAAGTCTTTAGAAAATTTAAAAGATTTTAGGAAGTTTTGAGTTTTAAACCCCCAAGGGCGTAAAGCCTTTGGGGACAAAATGAGGAGATAAATATAAGAAAGCTTAAATTTAGATTCTAAAATTCTTAGAAGCTAAAGATATAGCGTAAGCCTACATTGTAGTTGTGTGTTGCTGTTACTTTTAAACCATCTTTATTAACAAGAGTTGTAGCGACAAAAGGTACACGAGCAGCTAATTCTATGCCGTGAGCTTTAGCAATCTCTGTGCGCAAACCAACATTAAGAGCAGCACCAAAGCCACTTGTTGTTACTTTTGCGCCAAGTCCTGCCATGTCATCTTTAAGACCTGTAATAAGGCTGCCACTCCAGCTATTAAGACCTAAGCCAAGCCCCAAAAATGCACCAAAGCTTAGAGAATCATCAGCGATAAAATTATAAAGTGCATCAACATTTACACCAAAATTCATCACATTTGCTTTACGCTTTATACCCTCAATTTTCTTTTCTCCTGTAGTAGATGCAAAGTTTGCATAATAAGCGCAAACCAAAATTTGGAGTAAAGAATTGCTTATAACCAGCAATCACTTCATAGCTTAAACCATCTAGACTTTGTTTCCCACCACCGTCACCAGGACTTGTAACTTTCATTGTGCTTCCACCATATCCTAGCCCTACACCCACAAAAATGCCATTTTCTTCAGCTACAAGTGCAGAACTTGATAATGCTAAAGCCACTACTGAACTTACAAGTAATTTTGTAGTTTTCATTAAACCACCTTTCATAAAATTGATTTTGTATTATAAATAATACGGGTTCAATTCTAGCCCCCTCCCCCCCCCCCCCTTTTTTTGACAAAATGTAAGGATTTATAATGCCAAAATTGATTTTATATTAGATTGCAAGGAGCAACAATGCAAAGCACAATTTCTCACTCTCAGCAGAATTTTCTGAAAACTTCAATGATAAATTCTAAGCTTTAAAGTTTAGGCAAGATTTTTTAACTCACCTTTGATAATTCCTCTCAATGTGCGCATAAGTAGCCATATAAAAGTAAGTGTTACAGCAATTAAGAGCATACTAGAGAGTGCAGAAAAGAATATTGCTCCACCACTTAGAGCAGAGGATTTTGAAGCGATAGATTCTGCAATATTAAAGCTTGCAATACACATTGCAGCCAAAGGGAAACTAATCGCCCACCACGAGATTCTAAATGGGCAACATTTGCCGATTTGAAAGACTTGAGGCAATAGAGCAAAAAGCAAAAATAATCCAATGGAAAACAGCGCGTAGTCTAAGTTATTTGTACTATTAAGGAGACTAATAAGAGCTTGTACATAGCTTGAATTATCTATGCTACTAAGAATAGGAATTCGAATGAATACTGCATAGGCACTTACTCCTGCACCAAATGGAGCTAGAAGTATCACAAGGGTGGGCATTAGCTTTTCAGGGAGTTTTTCAAAAAACACGATGCGTGCAAAAATAAGCACACATAGCACGATACTCCAAAAGAATCCAACACCCACACAAAATCCAGCAATGATAAAGCTAAAATCCTGCACCCATACTTTATCCACAAACAAAGGCAAGGCTAAGGGCAAGTCTAGCAAACCTACGACAGGGATAATCCACGCAGGGGTAATATGGGAAAGCTCAAGCTTGTTGCAAATCCAAAATTGCACGATATGCACACTAAAGATAAACATTAAAATTGCTCCTACAATCCATACCGCAAGGCTTAAGGATTCAGGAAGTCCAAGTCTATGGAGTGCAAAGGGCAAAAGCAGTAAAGAGATAAAAAATGTGCCAAAAAATGGACGCGTCAGAGGCGAGACAAACTCAAGCTTGACACTCTCAAAGCTGCTTAGAATCTTCAAAGCATAGGCACTTACTAGCCCTATAAACGCAATGAGGGCAAGGAGTGCAAAAGAGACAGAAAGAGCAAAGCTAAAATTAGCAAGGAGAGTTGAAGGCAAGAAGTTTGTGTTATGGGTTGGGGCAAGGAAATTTTCTGTATTTATGGTGAGGTTTTGGATTAAGCGCATCATTTTATCCCACGCCACGCTGATTGCACTAAGCCCCATACACGCACCAAAAAAGCTTATGGGCAGATAGCTAAAATAACCTTTTGTTTTATATTCTTGTGTCATTTTGGATTCCTTATATGGCATATTATTTTGTATTATATTTTAATTGAGATTTATTTAACTTTTTCTTTATTTTATCGTGCGTATCAAAATCTTTTTCAAACTCATCTTTTGGTTTGATTTATACTATTTTATGTTTTAGAATCCTCACATATTGCTTTGCTACTTTTGCATAAGGCAGAGTGTGCAAATCTTTAAAATGCACTTTTATAAGCTCCCGCGCATTTTTGGCAAAGAATTTCTCCATTGTTTTAAGCGTTTTTCGCGCTTGTTTTAAATCCCCTAGTTTATAGCACTTATAGAGAGTTTTGCGCTCTTTAGGTTCTAAAAAATGGGGTAAAAACTTATATTCCTTGCCTAGAGAAAAAGCAAAATTATTTTGTCTTAATGCCACACGCCAAGAGAGCAAAATCAAAAGCCCCTCTCTCATCATCGCTAAATGCGCGTTTGCAAGGAGCAATTCGCCTCTTAAAATGTCCTTGTGTATGCAAACATAGCGCCAATAAAATTCATTGCAGCAGTCCAAAAAGCTCTGTTTGGTTAGAGGCTTGATAAAAAACGCACTATCGCTTGGCTCATTGATAGGCAATTGATTATCCTTATCAAGCAAAACGCGCATTAGCCGCTCATTGTCCTTATACCATTCTATGTCCTCAAGGGGAATAAGGCTCAAATCTATGCGCACCCCATCATCAAAAAGCACTAAAAAGCTAAACCAACCCTCCCTTAAATCAGGCAGGTAAAGCTCCATAGCTTCGGGCTTTTGGAGCATTAAAATATTGCCAAAGATTTTAAGCCATTCCTCATCGTTTTTAAAGGATTCTAAGTTTTTAGCGTTTAAGAAAAAAGAAATATCATAATCGCAAAATTTATCTTGCTTGATGTTGGGATTTGCCCTTGAGCCTTCTAATGTAACCGCGCGGATAGAATCTGTGCGTTTGGCAAAGTCTAAAATAAGGGCGAAAATTTCTTTTTGCGTGCGCATTGTGGATTCTCCTTTTTAAAGGCTTAAATTTTGCTTTGCATTTTACCCTAATAATTTGATGATTTAAAGGTGCAAGCTGCTTTGAAGTTTCTTACCCCATTTCGCACTAGAAATACTTAATAATAATCTGTTCAGTGTTTATTAAGATTTATATATTATAATATCAACATATATCAATATTATAATAAGGTAGTATTTTTTATGGAAAGTCAATTACTAGAATTTTTCAAATTTTTTGCCATTTATTTCGTTGAGTTATCATTCCTTTTTGTCATCGTATCTGTTTTGATTGCTTTTTTAAACAATAGATACAAGAGCACCTTTGAAAAGCATTTAGGCAAAGATTCTTATCTTAGTTATATAAAAGCTATTCTTTTGGGCTCTCTTACGCCCTTTTGTTCTTGTTCTACTATTCCCTTACTTCGTGCATTGCTTAAAGCAAATGTAGTTTTTGGTGTATGTATCGCCTATTTGCTTACCTCTCCGCTTGTTAATCCTATAATTGTGGGAATGTTGTTTGTGGCTTTTGGACTGAAAATCACATTGATTTATGTAGCTTTTTTGTTTGTTGCTATTTTTATTTTATCCACTATGATACATATGGAATATATGTTCTCTAAGGCAAAGAGCTTTAATCAAAATATAAATGCTTGGGACGTATCCAAAGTAAAAGATATGCATAGTATGTTTGCTGTAGCAGAATCTTTCAATCAACCTTTGGATAAGTGGAATACAAGCAGCGTGAAATATATGAAAGAGATGTTTTATAGGGCAAAATCATTCAATCAGTCTTTGGATAGTTGGAACGTCAAGAACGTTTTGGATATGCGTGATATATTTGGAAGTTCTCCATTGCAAAACAATCCGCCAAAATGGTATAAAGAATAGATTCTAAAGGAAAAAGAAGGATTCTTAATGCAAAATACAATCTGCCAAAGCTGCGGTATGCCCCTTACTTCCAAAGAACAAATGGGCTTAGAAAAGGACGGAAGCGCGAGTGTTGATTATTGCAAGTATTGTTATGAAAGAGGTGAATTTATCCATAAAGTCTCAATGCAAGAGTATATAGAAATGTGTTCGCTATATGGCGCACAAGCGGGAATGAGCAATGAGCAATTCAATGCGCACTGCACAAAATTATTCCCGACACTAAAAAGGTGGCAAACTTCTTAAATCAAGCTCTTCTATGGCTTGCACAGCCTGTTGATGAAAGGGGGTTAAATGATTATTTATCCCATAATACGCCCAAGCACCCTTGCGATTTACATATAAAAAGCCTGAATCTTTTAATATTTTCAAATGCCTTGATAAGCGTGATTGCTTCATATCTAACATATTTTGCAAATCACATACGCAAGTCTCACCATTTGCAGATAAAAAATTCAAAATTAATATTCTCGTCTCATCATTGAGCGCACCCACAATGTTTAAAAAACTATCAACCTTATTCATCTTATGCCTCACTATAAAAAATAAATAATCATACCAAATCCTATGGCAATACATAAAACCAACCCAACAAACAATGCTAAAAAATTTAACTTAAATATGCTCTTTAATAATATGAGTTCAGGCAAAGAGCAACCAGCGCCAGCGATTAAAAAACTCATTATTACACCCTCATTGATGCCAACTCCAAGCAATGCGACACCAATAGGTATAATTGCCTCCACCCTAACATAAAGCAAAATGCCAATAAATGCAGCAAAAATCACATTTAAAATCCCAAATCCACCAGATAATTTTGTAAAAAATCCTGTGGCACAAAACCATGTATAAAAGCTCCTATACCCATACCTATGGCAATATATGGAACAAGTTTTTTATAGTCCTTCAAACTTTGAAAAAATAAATTTTTTATAGAATCTTTATTTTTAGATTTTGTGCAACAAGACATATTCTTATCCATTTGAGTATCACAACAAGAGCTAGATTTTTGCAGAACAGAAGTAGAAAAAGATGTAAAATTAATAGGTTTCTTAGCTCTAAAGTGCTCATTATGATTCGTGCTTTTAAAATTTTCTTGTAGAAATTTTTGAGTATCAAGTATATATTTTACCTTACAAGTATCCCATGATTCTATCCCGCTGAAATCTTGCCTTGTGCTTCCTTCAAAAAGTTTTGCCATATCAGTAATGGCAGAAGTATCAATTTCTCCTAGATTAATACTTTCATCTTGGACAAAAGCCTTTAATTCCTCTCTAGTCTTTGGAAAATATTTGTGTTGAGAATCTGCGTAACTACTAGATAAATTAAAGACCATTATTGCCAATAATGCAAAGCCTACTTTTTTCTTTGTCCCCATTTTATACATTTTATTCTCCTTACTTCACACAAGATTACTCGCCACAAGTTCGGCTTGAGCTATGATTCTATCTGTTGCGAGTTTTTGCATATCCGGTGGATAGCCATATTTTTGCAGCACCCTTTTAACTGCCACACGAAGCTTTGCTCGCACAGATTCTTTGTGCTGCCAATCTAAGCTAACATTTTGCTTGAGAGTTTGAAAAATCGCTATGGCAAGTTCTTTTAGCTCATTTTTACTCATCACTTCTTTTGCACTTTCATTTTTGGCAATCGCTTCATAAAAGGCATATTCATAGTCTTTTAATCCCATTTCCTGCCTCTGCATATCACTCGCAACGAGTTCTTTGCCTAGGGCAATCAGCTCCTCTATGGCTTCTGCTACACTAAGGAGGTTGTTTTGATATTTTTGCATTGTCTTTTGCAGTCGCTCTATCAAGCTTTTTGCAGAAAGTGCAGAGCTAAGACGCGCACTTAGTTCATCATTTAAAAGCTTTTGCAAAGTCTGCAAGGCAAGGTTTTTGTGTTTATGGGAGGCAAGCTCGCTTAAAAATTCCTCTGAAAGGATAGGGAGGTTTGGCTTTGCAATCCCTGCGCTATCCAAAAGTTTCACTACCCCCTCACTCACAATCGCGTCATTAATAATTTGCCTAATTGCGCTTTGTGGCACAAGAGATTTTTGCTCCTCCTCTCTTTCGTATTTTTGCAAAGTCCTTTTGATGAGGTCAAAAAACGCCACATCTTTTGCGATTTTCTCCGCTTCCTCGCAAGGCAGAGCCATTGCATAGGATTTTAAAAGCCTTATTGCATTATCCAAAAATCGCTTTTTGCCATTTTCTTGGGCTAGGATACATTCTAAAACTTGGGCAATAAACTGAAGTTTTTCTTGTGCGTTAAGCGTAAAATACTGCAAATAGTTGATTCCTTGCAGCATTTGCGCGGTAATTTCATAGTTTTCTTGCATTTTTTCTATGATTTTTGCTTTCTCTTGTATAAACGCGCCCTTGCCTCCGCTTTGAGTGTAAAATTCTAGTGCATTTTTTAGTTCATTGGCAATTCCTAAATAATCCACCACCAGCCCCGCCGGTTTGTCTTTATACACGCGATTTACCCTCGCTATGGCTTGCATAAGGTTATGTCCGCTTAAGAATTTATCCATATAAAGCGTATGTAGGGGTGGCACATCAAAGCCTGTGAGCCACATATCACACACGATAACCATTTGTAGCTCATCATCAACGCTTTTAAGCCTTTTAGCGATTTTGCTTCTTTGCGCCTTGCTCGTGTGGTGTTTGCTTATCTTTTCTCCATCACCACTTTTTGCGGTGATAATCACTTTGATTTTGCCCTTTGTGGAATCCTCATTATGCCACGAGGGATTTAAATGCACGATTTGCTCATACAAAGACACTGCGATTTCTCGGCTCATACAAACAATCATCGCCTTGCCTTGCAAAATCTTCTGTCGCTGTGTAAAATGCTCTAAAATATCCTTTGCGATAGTTTGTAGTCTATCCTTTGCCCCGACAATCTCGCATAATCTTGTGGCTTTGGCGTTGATTTTCTCTTGCTCCTCACTTTTGCTTAGTTTAGAATCTAGCGCGCTTAAAATCTCTTGTCCCTCTGCGCTTAAAGCAATTTTAGCTAACCTGCTTTCATAATAAATTGGTAAAGTCGCCTTATCCTCTACCGCTCTTGCAATATCATAAATATCAATGTATTCTCCAAAAACGCGCCTTGTGTCCGCGTCTGCCTTTTCTATCGGCGTGCCACTAAAGCCTAGATAAGTGGCATTTGGTAGCGCGTCTCGCAAATATTTTGCATAGCCATAGCGGAGTTGCGCCTCCTCATCAAGTCGCGCTTCAAAGCCATATTGGCTTCTGTGAGCTTCATCACATAGCACGAGGATATTTTCTCTTTTGCTTAAGCATTCAAAGCTTTCTCCCTCGCTTCTAAACTTTTGAATCGTGCTAAAGACAATGCCCCCACTTGCCCTTTTAAGCTTTGCTTTTAAGTCCTGTGTGCTAGTTGCAAGTATCGGCTCTGTGCGTAAAAGCTCCTTTGCTCTAGCAAAAGTGCCAAAAAGCTGCTCGTCCAGGTCGTTTCTATCGGTGATGAGTAAAAGCGTGGGGTTGGCAAAGCTCGCAATCGCCTTTGCGCTGAAAAATACCATTGTGAGACTTTTGCCACTCCCTTGCGTGTGCCAGAGCACCCCGCCTCTTTTGTCTCCATTCATTGCGCTTCTAGCAGATTCTATTGCCTTTTGCACCGCATAGTATTGATGATAAGCAGCGATTTTTTTGTTGATTTGTGTCGTGGATAAGCCTGCTTTATCATAAAAAGTCTCTTTTTCAAAGAGGATAAAAAAGCGCGTAAATTCCAAAAGATTGTGAGGCTTTAATACATCAGGTATTTGGGGCATTTGCGTATCGGTTTTATCCTCGTCTTTCCACACCATAAAGCGTGTGAAGTCCGCACTCAAGCTCCCCACCTTGCTATTTAGCCCATCGCTTACCATACATAGCGCATTGGAGATAAAAAGCATAGGAATCTGCGCCTTGTAAGTTTGAATCTGATGATAGGCGTTTTGCAAGGTAGCATTTGGATTTAGGGGATTTTTAAGCTCACACACCACTAAGGGTAAGCCATTGATAAAGAGCACAACATCAGGGCGTTTGGGCATTTTAGATTCAAAATGGAGTTGATTAGCACACAAAAAGTGATTGTTTTGCGGGTTTTCAAAATCTAGCACTTGCAAGAGAATGCCTCGCATTTCACCATCAAGTAGCACTTCAAGCGGGATACCCTGCGTAAGATAAGCGTGGCATTT
The DNA here is from genome assembly GCF_001460635.1 of Helicobacter typhlonius. Classification (NCBI taxonomy): domain Bacteria; kingdom Pseudomonadati; phylum Campylobacterota; class Epsilonproteobacteria; order Campylobacterales; family Helicobacteraceae; genus Helicobacter; species Helicobacter typhlonius. The sequence continues at coordinate 640,395 of NZ_LN907858.1, read as the reverse complement.
CGCATTTGCTTCTAAAAGCTCCTCATTTTCAAGGGCTTTAAGTCTAGCCAATGCCTCGCTTATAAGCTGCTCTTGGATTTTATAACTTAGGTTAAGATTGCAAGGTTTGGAATCCGCA